>ONEW01000019.1 GCA_900316935.1 uncultured Selenomonadales bacterium | reverse complement strand
CGGTTGGTAGCCTTTTTACAAAAACCTTTTAGGTTAGGCAGGTAATAAGGCTTTTAGCCGCAGAGCAAACTACCCGTTATACGGGTAGTTTTGATTGCGGCTGCCCCAAAGTTACGGGGGAGCGGTTTCAGGTGCCTTTTTTCTGCCGTTCGGTTGAATTTCCTTTCTTTTGATGGGACCTCTGTTATATAATGGAACCAAATAAGACTGGGAGGAAACCGTTATGGAAACCACACAAGTAACCAATTTTAGAAGGGAAGTTCTGCGCCGGATTGCGAAATACACCTGGAATGACTGTTTGCCGGAGCACATCTATGACATCCTTTATGAAGTCGTGACGGACAGTACCCCCCGTGTCCGCTGCTGCGTCCACAAAGAACGGGCAGTGCTCAAGAACCGCATCCAGATGGCCCTTTGGCAGCCGCTGGGCCTGAACATCATCAATGCGTCCAAGGAGGCGCTGAACGGGTCTTTCGACAAAAGGCTGCCCGTTGTCGATGTGCTGCCCAATGCCTGCGATGCCTGCCCTATCGAAAAATACTATGTGACGGATGTGTGCCGCCATTGCATTTCCCATAAATGCATGAACAACTGCCCGAAACATGCGATTTCCATCCAAAACAACCGTGCCTTCATCAACCGCGATGTGTGCATTGAATGCGGCCGCTGCGCCAAGTCGTGCCCGTATGGCGCCATCATCGAGATCAGCCGGCCCTGTATGCGGGCCTGCGCCCTCGACGCCATTTCCGCCGGGCTGGACCGGCGGACGGTCATCGACTACAATAAGTGTGTCCATTGCGGCAACTGCCGTACGGCATGCCCCTTCGGCGCCATCGACGAGCGCAGCATGATCATGCCCCTGCTCGTGGCCCTGAAACAGAAAAAGAAGGTCATCGCTATGCTGGCGCCTTCGTTCGTCGGCCAGTTCGGCATGAAGGTTACCTTCAGCCAGCTGGTGGCGGGGCTGAAGAAGACGGGCTTCGCCAAAGTGGCGGAAGTGGCCGTCGGCGCCGATATCACGACGCTTCACGAGGCAGAGGAGTTCCTGGAGAAGGTGCCCAAGAGCATCGACTTCATGACCAGTTCCTGCTGTCCGGCCTTCATCGATCTGGTGAAGAAGCATTTCCCGAATTACGAAGACAACATCTCGAAGACGACGTCGCCCATGGTGTCGTGCGCACGGTACCTGAAAAACAAGTATCCTGACGCCATGACCTGCTTCATCGGGCCCTGCATCGCCAAAAAGGCCGAATGCGTTGCCAATCCGGACTGCATGGATTTCGTGCTGACCTTCGAAGAGCTGCAATGCCTGTTCGAGGGCATCGGCATTGATTTGAACGAACCGGCGCCGGAAGAAGTGAAGAGCGAGGCGGCGGCCGGCGGCATCGGGTTCCCGTTGCTGCGCGGCGTGCAGGCATCCATGAAGGAGGTCCTGCCGGAGGACGTGCAGCAGAACGCCAAGCTGGAATATGCCGCGGGGCTGCGCAACTGCCATGAGAAACTGCAGCAGCTGAAGGACGGCAAGCTGGAAGCCGATTATTTGGAAGGCATGGCCTGCGCCAACGGTTGTGTCGATGGGCCGGGAGCCCTGGCCATGCAGGGCCTGACGCGCGTGCTGGTGGCGAAGTTCGCCGCAGCTACGGGCAAGAAGACGAGCCTGGAAAATCCGGAAGCGGTGGAAGCCGTCAAGGAAATCAATTTCGAAGTGTGACTTCGATGATTCCTGTTGTCAAGCACGATAAAAAGAGTTATAATATAACAGTTAAATTCAAATTATCCTGACAGGTAATCATTGGAGGTTTTCGAGTATGTCCGGACATTCTAAATGGGCCAACATCAAACACAAAAAAGGCAAGGCTGACGCTGCCAGAGGCAAGATCACCACGAAAATCGGCCGTGAAATCACGATTGCCGTACGCATGGGCGGTCCTGACCCGGTCGGCAACATGCGCCTGAAACTGGCGCTGGCGAAGGCCAAAGCTAACAATATTCCGAAAGACAACATCAAACGCGCCATTGCCAAGGGCAGCGGGGAGACGGGGGGCGCCAACTACGAAGAGATTACGTACGAAGGCTACGGCCCGGCCGGCGTGGCCATCATGCTGGATGTCCTGACGGACTCCCGCAACCGCGCCGCTGCCGATGTGCGCCACGTGTTCACGAAGCACGGCGGCAACATGGGGGAATCCGGTTCCGTCAGCTGGATGTTCAAACGCAAGGGCATCTTCACGATTGACTGTGAAGAAGGCATGAACGGCAAGTCCGAAGACGACATCATGATGATTGCCCTGGATGCCGGCGCGGAAGACATCAAGTCGAACGACGACAGCCTGGAAATCCTGACCCAGCCTGACGACTTCGATGCGGTGGAAAAGGCCCTGGCGGACAACAACATCGAGACTGTCATGTCCGAAATCACCATGGTTCCCGATACGATGGTGGCGCTGGAAGGCGAGGACGCGGAAAAGGTCCGCAGGACGATCGAAATGTTCGAAGACCTGGACGACGTGCAGGAAGTCTACACGAACGCCGATCTGCCCGATGAGGAAGACGAAGAAGAGTGACAATGCGATACGGAGGCAGGCTTATTCCGAGCCTGCCTTTTTCTTTGCGCACCGTGCTTTGGCGGACGGAGGGACCGTTACAGGAGGCGGCGGGAAAAGCAAATAAATGTTCACAAAAATTTCCTCTGAAACCATGAATAATTTACCTAAATAAGGTATAATGAATTCATATGATGACAAAGGGGGACCCATTATGCTGGCATTGGGCATCGACCCGGGAACGGCCATTTGCGGCTACGGGGTCGTGGAACTGAAGAACAATGTCCTGCGGCCGGTCCATTACGGTTCTGTGTTTACGGACAAGGAACTGCGGCCGGAGCTGCGGCTGAAAAAGGTGTATGAAGAGATTACGGACGTCATCACCCGGTTCCGGCCGGAGGTGATGTCCATTGAAAAACTGTTTTTTGCACGAAACGTCAATACCGCTATCCCTGTTGCCCAGTCCCGCGGCGTTGTGCTGCTGGCGGCGGCGCAGCAGGGGCTGGAAGTCCTGGAATTCACACCCATGCAGATCAAGCAGGCGGTGACGGGAACCGGTTCGGCCAACAAGAAGCAGGTGATCTTCATGGTGCAGCGCCTGCTGGGCATCCGGGGGAAGATTGACCCTGATGATACGGCGGACGCGCTGGCCATGGCAATCTGCGGTCTCTATGAGGAGCGGGTCCTGCGCCTGCGCAACAACGGGACAGGGGCGCGCCTCCAGGAAATCCTGGAGGCCCAGCGCAATCCCCTGAGCAAGCGGTGAGCGCGCGGAAAACGGAAAGCAGGGAACGGCAATAAAGCGGAAGCGACGAGGAGAGGAACGATATGATCGGATCACTGAAAGGGACCGTTGCCAGCCTGACGCCGGAATGCTGTCTGCTGGAGACGGCTGGCGGCGTGGGGTACCGGGTCTTTATGCCGGCGGCGCAGCTGCAGAAGCTGGCCATCGGGCAGGAGACGCGGGTCCTGACCTATACGGCAGTGCGGGAGGATGCCATTTTACTGTACGGCTTCCTGAACCAGCAGGATTACGATTTGTTCACGCTGCTCCTGGGAGTGAGCGGCGTAGGGCCCAAGGGGGCCATCGGCATCCTGTCCTCCGTCAAGCCCGGCGATTTCTACCTGGCCGTACAGAGCCGGGATATCAAGGCACTGACGAAACTCCCGGGCATCGGGAAGAAGACGGCGGAACGCCTGATTCTGGAACTGAAGGACAAGGTGGGGACCCTGGAAGGCCGCGCAGCGGACGAGGAGTTTGCCAGCCTGGTGGCACAGCAGCGGGGCGGAGCCGTGGAACAGGCCATGGAGGCACTGGCGGCCCTGGGGTATGCCGGTTCGGAAATCCAGCCCGTCCTGCGCAGGATTCCCGATTACGGCAGATTGGGACGGGATGAACTGATTCGCAAGGCACTGCAGATTTTTGCGCAAAGATGATTCTGGGAGGACGACATGGATTTTGAAGATCGCATCGTGGACGGCTCGGAACAGTCGTCCGATACGGAGCAATACAGCCTGCGTCCCCGGACGCTGACGGAATATATAGGCCAGGACAAGGTCAAGAAGAACATCGAGGTGTTCATCAAGGCGGCCCTGGAACGCAAGGAAGCACTGGACCACGTGCTCCTGTTCGGGCCTCCGGGCCTGGGCAAGACGACGCTGGCCAACATCATCGCCAATGAGCTGCACGTGAACATGCGGGTCACGTCCGGACCGGCCATCACCCGCCAGGGAGACCTGGCGGCCGTGCTGACGACCCTGGCCGAAGGGGAAGTCCTGTTCATCGATGAAATCCACCGCCTACCCAAGGCCGTGGAGGAAATCCTCTACTCGGCCATGGAAGATTTTCAGTTGGACATCGTCATCGGCAAGGGACCCGGCGCGCAGAACGTGCGCCTGCCGCTGCCACGGTTCACGCTGATCGGCGCCACGACCCGCCTGGGGTCGCTGGCCGCTCCGCTGCGGGACCGCTTCGGCGTCCAGTGCCGCCTGGAATTCTATACGCCGGAACATCTGGCCATCATCATCGCCAAGTCGGCGGAAAAGCTGAACGTGGCCGTTACGGAGGACGGCGCCCTGGAAATCGCGCGTCGCTCCCGCGGGACTCCCCGCGTGGCCAACCGGCTGTTGAAACGGATCCGCGATTTCGCCCAGGTCATGGGGAACGGCACCATTGACAAGCAGGTGGCTGAAGAAGGGCTGGCGCGGCTGGAAGTCGACCAGTACGGCCTGGACCGGAACGATTACCGGATCCTGAGCACCATTGTGAAGAGCTTCGGCGGCGGCCCCGTCGGGGTAGACACCATTGCCGCTGCCGTGAGCGAAGAGACGGGTACCATCGAAGATGTCATCGAACCGTACCTGATGCAGCTCGGCCTGCTGCAACGCACGCCCCGCGGCCGCGTGGCTACGCGCAAGACCTATCAGTATCTCGGCCTGCCGTATCCGGAAACCGGGAGCGGCGTGCCGCCGGAGCAGCAGACGCTGTTGTGACGGCACGGATTCCGTACCCGGCCCGTAAGAAGGAGCAGAACGACCATGAAATTATTGCTGCACGCGTGCTGCGGTCCCTGTGCCTGCTATCCTGTGCAGGAGTTGACGGACCGGGGCATTGACTTCACGCTGCTGTATTACAATCCCAACATCCACCCCTACAAGGAGTTCAAACGGCGCCTGGCGGCGCTGCGGGAACTGGCGGAAAAGAGGGACTGCCGCCTCGTCATCGACAAAACCTACCCGCTGGAGGAGTGCGTGGCAGGCATGCTGGCGGAGAATCCGGGTCCGCGCTGCGCCTTCTGTTACCGCATGCGCATGCGCTATACCGCGGCATACGCGAAGGAACACGGGTTCGATGCCTTCAGCACGACCCTGCTGTACAGCCCGTACCAGAAGCACGACCTGATCCGCAGGGCGGCGGAGGCGGCGTCGGAAGAATCCGGCATCCCGTTTCATTACGAGGATTGGCGTCCCCATTATCAGGAAGGCGTGGACATCAGCCTGGCTTTGGGCCTTTACCGCCAGCCTTACTGCGGCTGCGTGTTCAGCGAACGGGACCGCTACATGGAGTGGAAGAAACCCGGGGCGGAGGGGACGGAAACGGCCCGGCCCGCGGAAGACAAGGGCTTCGTACGCATTACGAAGAAGATCATCCAGGTGGATAAACAGGACCATATCCTGTATCCATGAGGAGGTATCATGAAGAAACTGCTTTTTACGGTCCTGTCCGCCTTGTGCATCCTGCTGATGCCGGCGGTACAGGCAGCCCCGACCATCGACATAGGCCTCGTCGTTTCCCAGTATTCGGCGGAAGTGGAAGCCCCGGCGGGCTTCATCATCACGCTGCCCGACGGGTCCCGTGAAGAATACGGTGTGGGGAAATATTTCTTTTCTGCCGGGCAGGGCCGGATCCGCCTGGATAAAAAGACCTATCCCGACGGCATCGTGCTGACCCTGCAGGAGCCGAAGGAACCGGCTGCGAAGGCCGCCTCCGGCAAAGCACCGGCTGTTTCGAAACGGCCTGCCGCCCAGCGGCTGCTGTCTGTCAACAAGCAGGAATGCCCCGGTGAAATCTGGATTTATACGACCGATGGCGGGACGGACCTGACCGTCGTGAACCGTGTGTCCCTGGAAACGTATGTCAATTCCGTATTGGGTCCCAAGTCGTCCCCCATCTGGCCGGACGAGGCCATCAAGGCGCAGGCCGTGGCGGTGCGCAGTCTGGCATGGTATTTCAAGTCGCGCCAGGGCGCGTCCCTCTATGCCGTCCGCGCCATGGAACCGGGTTCCTTTTACGGCGGGGAACGGACCGTTAACGGGAACCTTGCGAAGGTGAGCGCCCAGACGGTCGGCCAGGTGCTGTATTACGACGGCGCCCCGGCGGCGTGCTACACGTCGGAAAGCAGCGGCGGCCGGACTGTCAGCGCAGCCGAAGCACTGGGCCGGAACATTCCCTATCTGCCCTCCGTGGAGGATTATGACAAGGACTGCCCGGGGTTTGCCTGGGAGAAGCGCATTCCCGTATCGACCATCTCCCGGATTTTGAACCAGCTCGGGCATCCCATCGGCAAGCTGACGGGCTACCGCCTTTCGGCACAGGACAAGCCGGACGAACGGGACCGCTTTGCCAGCGGCCGTGTCCGCTACATCTCCTGGCAGGGGGAAACGGGAAGTGTCACCCTGACGGGCCGCGAATTTGCCGATATGCTGGCCCTGTCCAGCAACGACTTTGATGTCTTTTTGACAGAGGCGCTGCCGGACAAACTGGACATTCCCATTGAAAACAGTGCCGGCATCGAGATCGGCCGCAAGGAGATGCCCATCGATGTAAAGGGCCCGACGGAGCCGGTCTGGAAATCGACCATTCCCGGGTTCCATTTCCTGACGGGGAGCAAGGACGAGATGCTCCTGTTCCGCGGCAAGGGCATCGGCACGGGGCTGGGCCTGAGCAAATGGGGTGCCCGCGGTATGGCGGACGCGGCGGGGGACAAGGCGGGATACTACCGCCAGATCCTGGCCCACTATTATCCCGGAACCTATCTGACGACCGTCTATTGAACGGTGCTGCCAGCACATTATATAAACCAAACGGAAAGGAAGCTGCAACGTGAAAGTAACGGATTTTGATTATGACCTGCCGAAAGAGCTGATCGCCCAGCATCCCATGGAGCCGCGCGACCACAGCCGACTGCTGGTGGTGGACAAGGACACGGGGGAGATGGAGCACCGTCATTTTTACGACCTGCCGGAATACCTGCGGCCCGGCGACCTGCTGGTCTTCAACGACACGCGCGTCATTCCGGCGCGCCTGCACGGGTTCAAGGATACGGGCGCCCATGTGGAGGTGTTCCTCCTGACCCGTATGAACAATACGGACTGGGAAGTGCTCGTACGGCCGGGCAAACGGCTGCAGGTGGGGGCCCACATCCGGTTTTCCGATGATTTGGCCTGCACCATCATTGACCATACGGATTTCGGGGGCCGCATCGCCCGTTTCGAGTTTGACGGCGTCTTCGAGGAAATCCTGGACCGGCTGGGCGAAGTGCCCCTGCCGCCGTACATTACGGCCGAGCTGGAAGACAAGGAACGGTACCAGACGGTGTACAACCGGGCGCCCGGTTCTGCCGCCGCCCCGACGGCAGGCCTCCATTTCACGAAGGAACTGCTGCAGAAGATTCAGGCCATGGGCTGCGAGGAAGTGTTCGTCACCCTGAATGTGGGTCTGGGCACGTTCCGCCCTGTCAATGAGGAGAACATCGAAGACCATCTCATGCACCGCGAATTCTACAGCATCACGCCGGAAGCGGCGGCAGCCATCAACAAGGCCAGGGCCGAAGGGCGGCGCATCGTTGCCGTGGGCACGACGGCGGTGCGCACGCTGGAAGCGGCCGGCACCGCCGGCACCATCAAGGCCGGCGGCAACTGGACGAACATCTTCATTTATCCGGGCTTCCAGTGGCATTTCGTCGATGCCCTCGTCACGAACTTCCACCTGCCCCAGAGTACGCTGCTCATGCTTGTGTCCGCCCTTTCGACGAGGGAAATCATGCTGCACACTTACGCGGAGGCCGTCAAGGAGAAATACCGTTTCTTCTCCTTCGGCGATGCCATGTTCATCACGAAACTACACCAGGATTGACGAGAGGAGCACCATGCACGCAGTCACGTACGAATTACTGAAAGAGGACTCCCGCAGCAAGGCGCGCCGCGGTCGCCTGCATACACCGCACGGCACCTTCGAGACCCCCATGTTCATGCCCGTCGGCACACAGGCCACGGTCAAGACGCTGTCCCCGGAGGAACTCTACGACATGGGCAGCCAGGTGATCCTGGCCAACACATACCACCTGTTCCTCCGGCCCGGCAGCGACCTGGTCCGCAAAGCCGGCGGCCTGCACCGGTTCATGAACTACCGGCGGGGCATGCTGACGGATTCCGGCGGTTTCCAGGTCTTCAGCCTGGGCGCCATGCGCAAAATCACCGAAGAGGGCGTACTGTTCCGGTCCCACATCGACGGGTCGAAACAGTTCCTGTCGCCCGAAGTGTCCATGCACGTGCAGGAGGATCTGGGCGCCGATATCGCCATGGCCTTTGACGAATGCATCCCGTATCCGTCGGACGAGGCTTACACGAAACGGTCCACGGACCGGACGCTTCGCTGGGCGGAACGCTGCCTGGCGGCCCACACGCGGGAAGACCAGGCGGTCTTCGGCATCGTGCAGGGCGGCATGTTTCCCGACCTGCGGCGGGAAAACGCCCTGGCCCTGCAGGAGCTTGATTTTGCAGGCTACGGGATTGGCGGCCTTTCCGTCGGCGAACCGAAGCCGGTGATGTATGAAATCCTGGACCGCACGACGGATTTCATGGACAAGCAGAAGGCCCGCTACCTGATGGGCGTTGGCACGCCGGACTGCCTGGTCGAAGGCATCAATCTGGGCGTCGACATGTTCGACTGCGTGTTTCCGACGCGGGTGGCGCGCAACGGGACGGCCATGACGGGCCGCGGCCGCCTGGTAATCCGCAACGCCGTCTACGCCGAGGATTTCCGGCCCATCGACGAGCACTGCCGGTGCTACACCTGCCGGAACTTCTCCCGGGCCTACATCCGCCACTTGTTCAAGGCGGAGGAGACCTTCGGCCTGCGTCTGCTGTCCATCCACAACCTGCATTTCCTGCTCGATTTCGTCCGGCAGATCCGGGAGGCCATCGAGGCCGGTGCGTTCCCTGAATTCCGCCGCCATTTCTGGGATAACTGGGAGGAAAAGGACGCGCGTCCGGCGGACTTGCTGTAAAGGGAAAGACAAAATCCGGATTTTCTGATATAATGTTTTTACACTGTTTGTGATATGGTCTCGTTTAAGGAAGATATCGGACCCAGATGGGAGGGGTGTTTATGGGCGACATCATGGGAATTGTCAATGCCGTATTCCCGTTTATCTTATTGATTGCGATTTTCTATTTCATGCTGTGGCGTCCGCAGAAGAAGGAACAGCAGAAACGCCAGCGCATGCTGAACGCGTTGAAACGCGGCGACAAGGTCGTCACGAACAGCGGCATCTACGGCCAGCTGACCCAGGTCGGTGAAACGAAGGTGACGCTGAAGATTGCGGAAAACGTGGAAATCGAAATGAACCGTACAGCCATCGGTGCTTTCCAGGACGCTTCCAAGCAGGAACGCGTGGAAAAAGGGGAGTGACCGGTGATGGCGGACGCAGCGACCCTGGCGGAGGCGAAGAAACGGCTCCGCCGGATTATGAAGGCCCGCATGGAGGACATGGGGGAGGCCGGCATTGCCGCCCGGTCCCGTGCCCTGTGCCGGCAGATCCTTGCGTCCCGGGAATTCCGCGAAGCCGGTACGCTTTTGGGATACCTGTCGTTCCGGAACGAATTGTCTGTGGACGAGGTCTTGCGCGAGGCCCTGCGCCTGGGCAAGACGGTGACGGTCCCGTCCATCGTGTCCAGGACGGAGTTTCGGGCGGCCGTGCTGCCGTCCCTGGAAGGGCTGCCGCTGGACCGGTACGGAATCCGTACGGTGCCGGAGCCCTGTACGGCGGTGGCGCCGGAACGCATAGACCTCATCCTGGTACCCGGTTCCGCCTTTACGGAACAGGGGGCGCGCCTGGGACGCGGAGCCGGCTATTACGACCGGTTTCTGGCGGCCAGCGGCGGATACCGCCTGGCCGTCGCCTGTGAGGATATGGTGGTGGAAAGCGTACCGACAGATCCCTGGGACCAGGCTGTGGAGGCCATCGTGACGGAGGCGAGATGGATCCGCTGCCACAGCCGGTAACACGGTGTCATTCGGAAAGGGGACAGGCGGCGCGGGCCGTTTGTTCTTTTTTCTGGAATAAATATCTTTACCAAGGAAGCGGAAAAGGCTTCCATAGGAAAGGGGAAAATTTATTTTGAGATGGAATGAACTGGGCAAATTCCTGATTGTCGCTTTTGCGATCATCGGCGGATTCTGCATGTACATCCGACCCTTGGCCAGCACGGTCAAACAGGGCCTGGATCTGCAGGGCGGTACGCACGTCGTGCTGCAGGCGGAAGACACGCCGCAGCTGAAAGTGAATGACGACGCGCTGGACCGTGCCACGCACATCATTGAACGCCGCGTCAACGCGCTGGGCCTGACGGAACCTGTCGTCCAGCGGCAGGGCAGGGACCGCATCATCGTGGAACTGCCCGGCGTCAAAGACCCGGAAAAGGCCATCAACATGCTGGGCAAGACGGCCATGCTGGAATTCAAGGATCCCCAGGGCAAAACCGTCCTCAACGGCATGGACCTGAAGGATGCCAAAGCCACTATGGGCAATGGCAACCGCCCCACGGTCAACCTGGAGTTCACGGATGAGGGCGCCAGGAAATTCGCCGATGTAACGGCCCGCAACGTGGGCAAACAGATCGCCATCACGCTGGACGGCGAAATCCTGACGAACCCTGTCGTACAGGAAGCCATTACGGGCGGCCGCGCCCAGATCACGGGCGAACGCACCATGGAGGATGCCAACCATCTGGCCATCCTGCTGCGCAGCGGCTCCCTGCCTGTCAAACTCGAAGTCATTGAAAACCGCACCGTGGGTCCGACCCTGGGGCAGGACTCCAAAGAAGCAAGCCAGAAGGCGTTCCTCATCGGCGTAGCCGGCGTCTTCGTCTTCATGCTGGTCTTCTACCGTTTGTCCGGCCTGGTGGCGGATATCGCCCTGCTGCTGTACACGATGCTCCTGCTGCTGCTCATGCGGTACCTGAATGCGACACTGACCCTGCCCGGCATGGCGGGCATCATCCTGTCCATCGGCATGGCCGTCGACGCCAACGTGCTCATTTTCGAGCGGTTCAAGGAAGAGATCCGCAACGGGCGCTCGCTGCGCAAAGCCATGGACAGTGGTTTCTCCCGCGCCATGACGACCATCCTCGACTCGAACATCACGACCCTCATGGCCTGCCTGGTCCTGTTCTATCTGGGCACAGGCCCGGTCAAGGGTTTCGCCATCACACTGGCGTTAGGCGTGCTGCTGAGTATGTTCTCGGCAGTCACGGTCAGCCGGTTCCTGTTGAAGTTCCTCATCAACGCCGACATTACGAAGAACCCCTTCTGGTTCGGCATGTTCAGACATAGCGGACAGGAGGTGGCCGGGAAATGAAACGTTTTTCCATTGTAAGACACTGGAAAATCTTCTTCACCATCACCGTCCTGTTCCTGCTCATCGGCTACGGTTCCATGATCTTCCGCGGCTTCAACATGGGCATCGACTTCACGGGCGGCAGCATCATGGACCTCGAGTTCGCCAAGCCCGTACAGGTTTCCCAGGTGCGCGATGTCCTGGACAAGCATGACCTGGGCAATGCCGTCATCCAGCTGGAAAGCAGCGACGCCAATGTCAAAGAGGCCAGGGGCGTGCTCATCCGTACGGCCGTCATCAGCGATGACAACCGCAAGGCCGTCATGAACGACATGCAGTCCGCCCTGGGCGGATACCAGATCCGCCGTGTTGAAAACGTGGGTGCCACCATCGGCGGGGAACTGGTGCAGCAGGCGGTCATCGCCATCCTGCTGTCGTGGGTGCTGATGATTCTCTATATCACCATCCGGTTCCAGTTCAAGTTCGCCATCGCCGCCATCATCGCCCTGATGATCGATGTGTCGAATACGCTGAGCTGCTTCAGCCTGCTGCAGCTGGAAATCGATTCGAGCTTCGTGGCGGCCTTGTTGACGGTTGTCGGCTATTCCATCAACGGCACCATCGTCATTTTCGACCGTATCCGCGAGAACCTGAAGGTACATCGCCGCAGCGAGACGGTGACGGACATGATTGACAACAGTATCTGGTCCACCATGACCCGTACGTGCTATACGACCATTACGTCGCTCTTCGCGGTCATCGCCATCTTCCTGTTCGGCGGCGCGACAATCCACAACTTCTCGTTCGCCATGCTGGCAGGTTTCGTCAGCGGCGCCTATACCTCCATTCTGCTGGCCGGCCCGCTGTGGCTGTTCCTGCAGGGCAAACACGCCGGAGACTGAGTTCCAAACCGTCTGTTGTGCAAAACGGCAGACGGTTTTTTCTATCGTGACACCGCGGTGGCGGGGTTTCGGGAGGAATCCATATGCAGAAAGACACCATGGGGCACAAGGCCCTGCCGCTGGACCGGCAGTTTTACCTGCCCGGACCCTGGGGGCCGCTGCCCGTCATCATCACGTACGGCGCCACGGAAGCGGCCCGCAAACGGGTCTTCGTCATGGCCCATGGTTTTCGGGGCTCCATGGACGGCGGCGGCCGGGCTGTCGACATGGCGCGGGACCTGTCTCCGCTGTGCACGGTGGTCCGTTTCGCTTTTTCCTGGTGCACGCTCCTGACCAACCAGATTGCCGAATTCCAGGCTGTCGTGGCGTATGTGCGCCGGACGCTGGCCCCGCAGAAGCTCTATTGCCTGGGGCGAAGCCTGGGCGGTGCCACAGCCATTCTGGCGGCCTGTTCCGACCCGGCCTGCGTGCCGGACGGCCTGATCCTCTGGTCCGCGCCGAACAATCTGCAGCGGACCTTCGTCCAGGTGCTGACGCAGCCTGTCTTTGACGAGCTGCGGGCCGGACGGGATCTGTACCTGGAGGACGAAAAGGGCCGCGACCTGATCCGGGGTACCTTCGTACAGGACATCTTCCGGTACGACCTGCCGGCCTGCCTGAAACGCTGGCCCGGCGGTCCGGTGCTCCTTCTGCACGGCCTGGCCGATCCGGTCGTGTCCTGGGACCAGGCGCAGGCGAACTACGACTGCCTGCCGGGACCGAAGGAGCTGGTCCTGATTGAGGGCGGGGACCACAGTTTCGCCCGCAAGGGGGAGGAGGCGGGCTGGGCCGCGCGGTACTGGCTGGCGTCCCTCCTCGGCGAAACGGACGGAGCGTCCGTGCGATAAAGTTTTGATAATCTGCCTGTTTCCGTTTATAATGTTGATAATGGGAACACAACAGATTTTTCAGGAGGAAAGCCATACATGAAGAAGATCGTTTTACTTTGTCTCAGCCTCATTTTGTGCGTTACGTTCAGCGCCTGCGGCAAAGAAGCGGAACAAACGCAGCAGCAGGCCGCCGTGCCGGCGACCGCCGTCTTCGAAACGAGCATGGGCACCTTCAAGTGCCGCCTGGACACAAAGAATGCGCCCCTTACGACGAAGAACTTCATCGACCTGTCGAAGAAGGGCTTCTACAACGGCCTGACGTTCCACCGCGTCATCGACGGGTTCATGATCCAGGGCGGCGACCCGAAGGGCAACGGAACGGGCGGCCCCGGCTACACCATCAAGGATGAATTCAGTCCTGAGCTGAAACACAACCGCCCGGGCACGCTTTCCATGGCCAATGCCGGCCCCGATACGGGCGGCAGCCAGTTCTTCGTGACCCTGGCCGCCACGCCCTGGCTGGATGGCAAACATGCCGTGTTCGGCTATGTCACCGAAGGGATGGACGTGGTGCAGAAAATCGGCCATGCCCGCACGGACGCATCGGACCGGCCTGTTTTCCCCGTCGTGATTCGGAAGATCACCATCGAGGAGGGGGACCCGTCCTCAAAGGAGGGTAAGTAATTTTGTCTGCTTCCTTTTTAGCCGACGAACAAGTCATTGAAATCAACAACCAGCAGGAAATGGTGGGGATCCTGGGACGCAACGACGAAAACCTGCGCCTCATCAATGCCAGCTTTGACGCGACCGTCATGGCGCGCGGCAACAAGATCATCTTCAGCGGCAGCGAGGAAGAGGTCCGGAAGATCGCCCAGCTGTTCCGGGAACTGCTGTTCCTTTACCGGCAGGGACTGCCCGTTACATCGCACGATGTCCGCTACAGCATCTACATGGTGCAGGGCGGCGCCGTGGCCAAGCTGCATAATATGTACGCCGAAACGCTGATCGTGACCTGGCGGGGCCACCAGATCAAGGCGAAGACCCTGGGCCAGTTCAATTATGTGAACGCCATCAAGGAGAACTTCATCACCTTCGGCATCGGGCCGGCCGGCACGGGCAAGACCTACCTGGCCGTGGCCATGGCGGTGACGGCCCTCAAGAAACGCGAAGTGGAGCGCATCATCCTGACGCGCCCCGCCGTGGAAGCCGGTGAAAAGCTGGGGTACCTGCCGGGCGACCTGCAGGAGAAGGTGGACCCATACCTGCGGCCCCTGTACGATGCCCTGTACGACATGCTGGGCAGCGAGACGGCGCAGAAATACTTGGACAACGGGGTCATCGAAGTGGCGCCCCTGGCCTATATGCGCGGCCGCACGCTGAACGGGTCCTTCATCATCCTCGACGAGGCGCAGAACACGACGCCGGAGCAGATGAAGATGTTCCTGACCCGGTTCGGGTTCGGTTCCCGCATGGTCGTGACCGGCGACATCACGCAGATCGACCTGCCCTCGGGCAAGGCCAGCGGCCTCATAGACGCGGCCCGTGTGCTGAAGGATGTGCCGCGCATCGGCATGGTCTGCTTTGACGGAAAAGATGTCGTGCGCCACGAAATCGTGGGGGCCATCATCAAGGCCTATGAACGCGCCAAGGACGGCAAGGATCGCCCGGAAACGGAGAAAGGAGCATACCGGTGATCATCAATTACCGCAACGATCAGGATAAAGTGGAAGTGACGAAGGAGACGGAGTCCCTTCTGCGCAAAGCCTTGCAGGCCGGCGCCCGCGTGCACCGGCTGCCGAAAGAGACGGAAGTCAGCGTCACTCTGGTGGATAATGCGGCAATCCACCAGCTGAACCGCGACTACCGCAACGTGGACCGTCCGACGGATGTCCTGTCCTTCGCCCTTGACGAGGCGGATGAACCGGCGGAAGTCGGCGGACCGGAGGAACATCTGCTGGGCGATATCGTCATTTCGGCGGAAATGGCGCAGAAGCAGGCCGGGGAGTTCGGCCACAGCCTGAACCGCGAAGTGGCCTACCTGGCCGTCCACAGCCTGCTCCATCTGTTGGGCTACGACCATAAGAAGACGGCCGACAAGAAGGCCATGCGGGCCGAGGAAGAGAAGATCCTGGAAAAGATCCACCTGTCCCAGGCTGATCTGGGCGGGGAGATGCATATGTCCGACGACGTGAAGGACGCGTTCCTGGAAACCCTGCTCGCCGGGGCGAAGGCGGCGAAGTCCGATGCGGAAGAAGAGGCCGGCGGCGACGTGGCAATGCTGTTCCGCAAGGCCCGGGAAGCCATGCAGAACGCCTATATCCCGTATTCCCATTTCCCGGTCGGCGCGGCCGTCCTGACGGACGATGGCGCCATCTACACGGGCTGTAACGTGGAAAACGCTTCCTACGGCCTGTCCCTGTGCGCCGAGCGCAACGCCATCTTCAAGGCCGTGACGGAAGGGCACCGGACGTTCCGCATGCTGCTGGTGACAGGCAACACGACGGCCCCCATCGCACCCTGCGGCGCCTGCTGCCAGGTGATTGCGGAATTCAAGATTCCCCGCATCGTGATGACGAATGCGGCAGGGGATGTGCAGGAAGCGACCTACGCGGACCTGCTGCCGTTCGGCTTTTCCGAAGAGGAACTGGCTGAAGGGCAGGAACAGTCCGGGAAGAAGGCGGGCAACCCGGCAGCCGCAAAAAAAGCCGCCGGCAGCAAGAGGAAGAAAGCATGAGAGGTTGGCATATATGACGCACCATTCCGGGTTCGCGGCCCTCGTAGGCCGTCCCAATGTAGGCAAATCGACGTTGATGAACGCCATGGTGGGCGAGAAGATCGCCATCATGAGCGACCGGCCGCAGACGACGCGGAACCGCATCCTGGGCATCCTCAGCACGGACGACGCCCAGATCATGTTCCTGGATACGCCGGGTATCCATAAACCGCTCCACAAGCTGGGCGAGTATATGAACCGCCAGGCCGGGCAGGCCATGGATCAGGTCGACGTGATCCTTTTCCTCGTCGATGCGACGGAGAAGAAGGGGACAGGCGAGCAGCGCATCCTGGAGCGGCTGCGCCATGTCAAGGTGCCGGTCCTGCTGGTCATCAACAAAATCGACAGGCTGGAAGACAAGGCGAAGCTGCTGGCCATCATGGAGTCCTATGCCGGGGAACTGGACTTTGGGGCCGTCATTCCCGTAAGTGCCCTGACCCGGGAAGGGCTGGACGAACTGCAGGCGGAAATCGTGAAGCATCTGCCGGAAGGGCCCGACCTGTACCCGGAAGATGAATTGACGGACCAGCCGATGCGGGCCATCGCAAAGGAAATGATCCGCGAAAAGGTGCTGCTCCACACGCGGGACGAGATTCCGCACGCCATTGCCGTCGAGGTGACCGAATTCAAGGACCGGCCGAACGGCAATGTCTATGTCGGCGCCAACATCTATGTGGAGCGGGAATCGCAGAAGGGCATCGTCATCGGTGCCAAGGGCGGCCTGCTCAAGCAGATTGGCAAGGAGGCCCGCCTGGATATCGAGGGCCTGACCGGCACGGACGTGTACCTGGACCTGTGGGTGAAGGTGCGGCCCGGCTGGCGCAACAAGAAGAAGGCCCTGAAGGAATTTGGGTACCAGGATGACGAGGAAGGCTGAGGCAGTCCGCAGGGCGGCCGCGGCCGGCGTCATTCGTTGTGAAGGGGGAGAGGACTTATCGACGGTTTCCCGTGGGAAGCTTGCCTGAAACCGGCAGCCATCATCTTAATCTTGATTTTCATAAACGCCCGTCTGGTCATGGCGGAAATCTCGCTGTTCAAGATCCGCCGCGGCAAGCTGGAGGAAATGGCGGAAGGCGGCAATGAGAAAGCCGGGGCCATGCTGTCCGTCCTGGACCGCAAGGCCAGTTTTGCCAGTGCGGTGCAGATCGGCATCACGGCGGCCTCCATCCTGCTGGGCTGGTACGGCGGGCCCGTGCTGGCGCACGGCCTGGCGTTCCTGTGTGGCGGGAAGGCGTTCCCTGGCGGCTGGCCGCTGGAACTGTTCTGTGCGCTCCTGATCATCGTGATTCTGCACGTGTCCCTGGCGGAACTGGTGCCGCGCCTGTTCGTGGTGGGCCGGACCGAAGAGGTCTTTCTCTCCATGGGGCTGACCTTGCGGTTCACGCGCTTCGTCTTTTATCCCCTCGTGGTCATTACGTCCGCCCTGGCGCGGGGCCTGGTCCGGCTGTCCGGCGTCCATCCTGCCCCGGTGGAAGATATCGCCCGCAGTGAGGAAGAACTGCGGCGCATCGTCAACGCCAGCGAGAAGCACGGCGAACTGGACAAGGTGGAAAGCACCCTGATTGACAATGTGCTCGAATTCAACGACCGCGTGGCGCGCGAAGTCATGATTCCGCGGCAGGACATGGTCTGCCTGTTCGTGGACGACCCGCTCCGGGAAAACCTGGACACGATCCGGGAGAGCTGTCATACGCGGTATCCCCTCTGCGAAGAGGACAAGGACCACGTGTTGGGCATGATCCACGTGCGCGACCTCATGGACCGCACCGACGAGGACGCTTTCGACCTGCGCGCCATCATGCGCAAGATCCTCGTGGTTTCGGAAAACATGAGCGGCGCGAAGGTCATGCAGCAGATGCAGGAAAAACATATCCAGATCGCCGTCGTCGTCGACGAGTACGGCGGCACGACGGGGCTGCTGACGCTGGAAGACCTGGTGGAGGAGATCATCGGTGAAATCCAGGACGAGCATGACCTGCCGGAGACGGCGGAAATCGTTCCCCTGGCAGACGGCAGTTACGAGCTGGATGGCGAAGTGCTGCTGGAGGAGCTGGCCGACGTGCTGCCCCTGAATCTGGAAGATGCCGATGAGGATGACACCATCGGCGGCTATATGTTCGGCGTACTGGGCCGCAAACCCGTCGTCGGCGACGAAGTGGAAGCCGGCGGCTGGCGCTTCACGATCCTCCGCATGGACCACCTGCGGGTGGAACGCGTCAAGGCGGAACGCCTGGAAAAGCCGGAAGAACAGAGGTAAACGATGCCTGCAGAGTCATATACGGACGAAGTCCTGATTCTACAAGTGAAAAACTGGCAGACAGCGGATAAATACGCTGTCTGCTTTTCGCGTCACCACGGGAAGACGGTCTTCCTGGCCTACGGCGCGCGCTTTGCCAAGAGTGCGGCAGGGCGCCTGGTCCAGCCGTTCGCTAAGCTGAACGCCTCGTTCTATACGGGCGCCCGGGTGGATAAGCTGAAGAATTGCGAACTGGCGGCGCAGCTGCCGCAGTTTACGCTGCCCCAGCTGGGGTATGCGTCGCTCATGGCCGAGGTGACGGAACAGCTGACGGAGCAGGGCGAAGGGCAGGAAGCGGTTTTTGAACTGCTGGTGCAGGCCCTGGCGCTGCTCCAGCAGCGCAACCCGCGCATCGTGGCCCTGGCCTTCATCCTGAAACTGCTCGATTTGTGCGGTATCGGTCCGGTCTACGAGGTCTGCGTCCACTGCAGCAACCCGACGGACGAAGACGCCTATTTCAGCTGCGAACAGGGCGGCCTCATCTGCCAGAACTGCTACGGCGCCTTCCGCAGTGTCCTGACGCAGCGTATCGGCAGCGGGGACCGGAAGGTGGCGGAAGGGGACGGGTCGGACGCCGTACCGGGCCTGCCGCCCCTGCGCGCCGCCGTGCGGGAGCTGTGGCAGAAACTGCGTCTGATGGATCTGGAACGGCCGGAAGCGTTCCGTATCCAGGGGCGGGACCTGATGGAGCTGGAATACATCGTCCACGCCTATCTGCTGTATCAGACGGACCGTCCCCTGCGGAGCCTGGAGTTCCTGCGGCAGGTCGGGGACACGGCCCGGCCCGCGGCAGCGGTTGACAAATAGGCCGTAACTCCCTATAATGTCTTTATGCGATGAAAAGGACGAGTAACCCGCACCTTCAGCGAGCCGCGCCGGTGCAAGGCGGCAACAGCGGGGGAAGGCACCTTCGAGCATCCAACCGAACATCATTGAGGCGGGCTGCCAGCGCAGCCAAGCAGGGTGGAACCGCGGAATCATCTCCGTCCCTGTAACATTCCGATGTTACAGGAACGGAGTTTTTGTTTTTGTAACACCACTTGGAGGAGGAAACCATGGATTTTCAACAGATCATTTTAACGTTGCAGAAGTTTTGGTCCGAACAGAGCTGCATACTGGCGCAGCCCTACGACATTGAGAAGGGCGCCGGCACGATGAACCCCTCGACCTTCCTGCGGGTCTTGGGACCGGAACCGTGGCGCGTGGCCTATGTGGAACCGTCCCGCCGCCCGGCCGACGGCCGCTACGGCGACAACCCGAACCGCCTGTTCCAGCACCATCAGTTCCAGGTCATCATCAAACCGTCGCCGGAGGACATCCAGGACCTGTATCTGCAGAGCCTGGCCGCACTGGGCATCAAGCAGGAGGAACATGACATCCGCTTCGTGGAGGATAACTGGGAATCCCCGACGCTGGGCGCCTGGGGCCTGGGCTGGGAAGTCTGGCTGGACGGCATGGAGATTACGCAGTTCACCTATTTCCAGCAGGTCGGCGGCCTGGACATCAAGCCGGTGGCCGTGGAAATCACGTACGGCCTGGAGCGTATCGCCATGTATATCCAGGGCGTGGAAAACGTATACGACGTGAAGTGGGTCGATAACGTGACCTACGGCGACGTGTTCCATCAGAACGAGGTGGAGCAGTCCTGGTACGCATTCCAGCTGGCCGATACGGACATGCTCTTCGATATGTTCGAAAAATTTGAAAAAGAAGCGGAACGCATCGTCGCCACGGGCAACATCCGTCCTGCCTATGATTACGTCCTGAAATGCTCCCACACCTTCAATCTGCTGGACAGCCGGGGCGCGATCAGTGTCAGCGAACGTGCCGCCTACATCGGCCGTGTACGCCGCCTGGCCCGCCTGTGCGCAAAGGCTTATGTGGAACAAAGGGAAGCCCAGGGGTTCCCGCTGCTGAAGGGAGAGAGCAAATAATGAAAAACTTACTGTTTGAAATCGGTACGGAAGAATTACCGGCCGACTATATGCCCCGCATCCTCGTGGATCTGAAGGAATTGGTGGAGAAGAAGTTCGATGAACAGCACATCCCCTTTGACAGCATCACCGTATACGGCACGCCGCGCCGTCTGGCCATTCTGGCGGATGGTGTGGCCGAAGCGCAGGCCGACACGGAAGAGGAGTTCAAGGGCCCGTCCGTGAAAATCGCCTTCAAGGACGGCCAGCCCACGAAGGCCGCCACGGGCTTTGCCCGCGGCAAAGGCGTCGATGTGAAGGACCTGACCGTGAAGGACGATTACGTGTACGCCGTCAGGCATACCCAGGGCAAGCAGACGAAGGAGATGCTGCCTGCCGTGCTGGATGACATCCTGCACAATATCCCGTTCCCCAACCATATGCGCTGGGCGGATTTCGATTTCCGTTTTCTGCGCCCGCTCCGCTGGCTCGTCGCCCTGTTCGGTACGGAAGTCATCCCTGTGTCCGTGACGGACGTGCAGTCCGGCAACGAGTCCATGGGACACCGCTTCCTGAGTACGGGCAAGGTGGTGATTCCGTCGGCCGACGAGTATGAAACGGTGATGGCGGAACACTTCGTCATCGTCAATCAGGACAAGCGCCGCGAAATGATCCGCCGGCAGATTACGGAACTGGCGCGCGAAGAAGGCGGCGAAGCGGAAGTCCGGCCGGACCTGCTGGAAGAAGTCACCTATCTGGTGGAATACCCGACCGCCCTGTGCGGCAAGTTCGAGGAAAAATACCTGGCCCTGCCCGAGGCGGCCATCATCACGCCTATGCGGGACCATCAGCGTTATTTCCCGGTCCGCGGCAAGGACGGGAAGCTGCTGAACAAGTTCATCGCCGTCCGCAACGGCGGCAAGGAGTACCTGGAGAACGTGGTCCGCGGCAATGAGCGCGTGCTGCGTGCCCGCCTGGCCGACGCGGAATTCTTCTTCAACGAGGACCGCAAGAAACCGCTGTCCGGCTATGCGGAAAAGACGAAGACCGTCGTCTTCCAGGAAGGCCTGGGCAACATGTACGACAAGAGCCAGCGCCTGATGTCCCTGGTCGAAGGCATCCATTTCCTGCTGGAAGACAGGTGCGACCTGACCGACCTGAAGCGGGCCGCGGAACTGAGCAAGTGCGATCTGGTGACCGGCATGGTGACGGAGTTCACGGAACTGCAGGGCATCATGGGCCGCGACTATGCCCGCCTGGACGGGGAGAAGGAAGATGTCTGCACGGGGATCGCCGAACAGTACCAGCCCCGTTTCGCCGGCGACGCGCTGCCCGGCACGGAAATCGGCCGCATCCTTTCCATTGCGGACAAGGTGGACAACATTTCGGCTACCTTCAGCCGCGGCAAGGCACCCACAGGTTCCCAGGACCCCTTCGGCATGCGCCGCCAGGCCCTGGGCATCATCAACATCCTGATCGACGGCAAGTACCATCTGGGCCTGCGCAAGATCTTCGGGTCCGCCATGTTCCTGCTGAAGGTGGAGCAGGGCACGCTGAAGGACCTGCTCCTGCAGGTGTCCGAGTTCCTGCGCCTGCGTTTCCGCAACCTGCTGCTGGAGCAGGGTATCCGCTATGATGTCATCGATGCGGTGCTGGCCGATATGAAGAATGACGATGTGTACGACCTGTACCTGCGTGCCCAGGCACTGCAGCAGTTCGTCCATGACGCCAAGGCGCCGGCCATCGTGCAGGCTGCCGTGCGCGTCACCAACCTGTGCGGCAAGATCACGAACCCCGTCGAGGTCAATCCGGACCTGTTCAAGGAACCGGCCGAACAGGCGCTCTTCGATGCGGGCAAGGGCCTGGGCGACAAAGTGCTGGCCCTGGTGGTACGCCACGAATACGGCGAAGCGTCCCTCCTGCCGCTGGAACTGATCGATCCGGTCAACAAGTTCTTCGACGACGTGATGGTCATGGACAAGGACGAGGCGGTCAAGAACAACCGCCTGGCCCTGCTGGCCGGAGTCCAGAAGATGCTGAACTGCGTCGGCGACCTGTCCAGACTCGTCCTGTGACATAGAAAAAATTGCGGCATATCCTCTTGAAAAGTGGGCCTGATGATGATATAGTATATACTATATTGAGGAATGAACTTCGATATTGTATAACTTATTCAAATTTGAAACAGCAGCAAAAGGAGCAATCAAGATGGACAAAGAAAAACAGTACCTGTTGTGGTTCGAACAGATGGAGCGCAAAGATGTCGCCATTGTCGGCGGCAAATCCTCTTCCCTGGGGGAGATGACCGCCAAGACGGATGTTCCTGTGCCGTACGGTTTTGCCACCACCGCGTATGCGTACCGTTATTTCATTGAGAAGACCGGCCTGAAGAAGAAGATGGCCGACCTGATCGGCCAGCTGACGGACGTGGAAAACACGGTCCTGCTGCGCGATGTCAGTGCACAGCTGCGCCAGGCCATCATGGACGAGGAAATGCCGCAGGACCTGCAGGAAGCCATTACCAAGGCATATGGCGAACTGGGCGGGAAGCTCCATGAAACGGATCCCTATGTGGCCGTCCGTTCTTCTGCCACGGCGGAGGACCTGCCCGATGCCAGCTTCGCCGGCCAGCAGGATACCTACCTGAACGTGCACGGCGCCGACATGGTCATCCGCAAAGTCAAGGAATGCTATGCTTCGTGCTTTACGGACCGTGCCGTATACTATCGGGAGAAACAGGGTTTCGACCATCTGGACGTGGCCCTGTCGGCCGTCATCCAGATGATGGTCCATTCCCAGGCCGCCGGCGTCATGTTCACGGTGAACGTGGCCAACGGCGAGGATAAGAATGTATTGATCGAAGGTGCCTACGGCCTGGGCGAATATGTGGTCCAGGGCACGGTTACACCCGATGATTACCTGGTCGATAAAAAGACCCTGCAGATTGTCGAAAAGACGGTCAACCCGCAGGAAGTCAAACTGATCCGCAAACCCGGCGGCGACGTGGAGGAAGTCCGCGTGCCCGAAGAGGAAGGCAGGCAGCAGAAACTGACGGACGAGCAGATCGTCGAGCTGGCCGGGTATGCCGTCAAGATTGAAAAACATTACGGTTGCTACATGGATATGGAATGGGGCATTGACGAACGGGACGGCAAGGTCTGGATCCTCCAGGCCCGTCCGGAAACCGTCTGGTCCCGCCGCAAAGCGCAGAATGCACAGAAAGAAGAGAAGGGAGCTGTACCCGCCACGGAAAAGAAGGTTGTTGTAAAAGGCGCACCGGCCAGCCCGGGCCTGGTTTCGGGCAAAGCACACGTCATCCTGGATCCGGCCGACATCGGTGAATTCAAGCAGGGGGAAATCCTTGTTACGGAAATGACCGCTCCCGACTGGGTTCCGGCTATGAAGAAGGCCCAGGCCATCGTCACGGACAGCGGCGGCATGACCTGCCACGCCTCCATCGTATCCCGCGAACTGGGCATCCCCTGCATCGTAGGCACGAAGAGCCGCGGCGACGCAGCAACGACGACCATCAAGAACGGCCAGGATATTACGGTTGACGCCACGCACGGCGTCGTTTACGACGGCATCCTGGAAACGGAAAAACCGGCGGCTGCTGCTCCGGCAGCCGGCACCGTTACGGCGGAATTCTTCCCGCCGACGGGCACGAAGATCTATATGAACCTGGGCGATCCGGACCTGGCGGAGAAGTATGCGTCCCTGCCTTGCGACGGCATCGGCCTGATGCGCGAGGAATTCATCTGGACGACCTACATCCACGAACATCCGCTGTACCTGATTAAGACGGGCCATCCGGAAAAGGTCGTGGACATGCTGTCCGAAGGCATCCGCAAGGTATGCCAGGCCATGAGTCCGCGGCCGGTCACGCTGCGGTTCAGCGACTTCAAGTCCAGCGAATACCGCGACCTGAAAGGCGGCGATGAGTTCGAGCCTCATGAACCGTCCGCCCTGCTGGGCTGGCGCGGCGCCTCCCGCTACTACGACCCGAAATACATCGATGCCTTCCGGCTGGAATGCCAGGCTGTCCGCAAAGTCCGCGAAGAATACGGCCTGAAGAACCTGAATGTCATGATTCCGTTCTGCCGCACCGTTGACGAAGCGGAAAAGGTAACGGCCATCATGGCGGAACAGGGCCTGAAGCGCGGCAAGGACTTCAAGGTATGGCTGATGGCGGAAATTCCGTCCAACATCATCCTGGCCGATCAGTTCAACAAGTTCGTCGACGGCTATTCCATCGGTTCCAACGACCTGACCATGCTGGTTCTGGGCTGTGACCGCGACAATGACACGGTGGCCTCCATCTATGACGAACGCAATCTGGCTGTACGCCGTGCCGTCCGTCACCTGATTGAAGTGGCCCACAAGGACGGCAAGACCGTCTCCATCTGCGGCCAGGCACCGTCCGTCTATCCGGAATTCTGCGAATTCCTGATCAAGAGCGGTATCGACAGCATGTCCGTCAATCCCGACACAGTCAAGTTCACGAAGAAACTGGCCGCCCATGTGGAACAGCGCATCCTGCTCGATGCCATGACGCACAGAGGCCGCCAGGAAGCTGAAAACATCGAATGGTGAGGCCGGTTCCGCACCGGCACCGTCCATCCTGACAGCGGCAGCCTGTCCTGAAGCTGCCGCGCCCCGACTGTATACATAACGGCATGTGGCTGCACATGCGCTGTACCTCCGGAAGGAATGCCCCGGCATTCCATTCCGGAGGTCTTTTGTTTTGCCGCTTCATATTTGAAATAAGTATGAACTTTGCGGAAACAGGGGCTCCGAACCGCGCCGGACAGCGTGAAACAAGGCGCAAACAGGCGGCATTTGTGGTATAATTATGTTGCCTGTTTCTGTTCATTTTTACGGCAGACAGGCCGGGCGCACAAGCGCCCGCCGGTTCTTTCTTTCATGGCACGGCCGCGCAAGCGGAAAGGAGTGTGCATGAAAGTCATTTTGATGCTGTATTTTCTGGGAGGGCTCGCCACTGGCCGGTTCCTCCACAGGCAGGCAGTCCGCCTGACGGGATCCGCGTCGTTGTGTCGGGGCCGTTGGACGGCCCTTGCCTCCGGACTGGCCTTTGCCGCCGCGGGACGCCAGGTCCCGCCGGGCCCGGAACTGCTGCCGGTCTTTGTGTTTGCGGCGTGTCTGGTCTTTGCTGTCGCCGAGGATCTGGATCATCTGCTGATCCTGGACGAAGGACTGGTCGTGCTGGCCCTGTCCGGGCTGCTCCGTGCCGCCTGGCAGGGTACGTTCTGGCCCCATGCCCTGGCCGGTGCCTTGACTGGCGGCGGCCTGCTTGCCCTGATTCGCTGGATCAGCCGCGGCGGCCTGGGGAGGGGCGACGTGAAGTTCGCCGGAGCGCTGGGATTCTGGCTGGGACCGGAACGGATGCTGCTCTGCCTCGGTGCGGCTTTCCTGGCTGGCGGGGCAGCGGCCTTCGTCCTGCTTTGCTGCGGCCGCGCCGGACGGCAGCGGGTACTGCCGTTCGGACCCTTCCTCGGCGGGGGAGCCTGGGCGGCCTTCTTCCATGGCGCGCCGCTCTTGTCTTGCTTCTACTCCCTGTTGCTGGGAGGTGGCGGACGATGACGGTGCAGACCACCCCGCCGGCGGAACGGCCGGCAGAACGGACGCTGGCGCGGCAGGCGGCCCGGCTGGCGGAAAGACTGATGCCGCCCTTTGTGCGGCATCTGATACATCCGGTGCCGGTCACGCTGGAATGGACGGCAGCGGAAATCTGCATCCGGCGGGACGGCCGGGAGCGTCGCGAGGTGCTGCCACCGGCCTTCCGGGAGCTCAATTTCCTGAACCACCCCGTGGAAACGGCGGAATGGATCCGCCCGCGGCTGCGGGGGTTCGGTGCCCCGTCGTGCATCTGGGTTTTACCGCCCGGAGCCTGTGCAGTGAAGGTCCTGCAGCTGCCTTGGCTGAATGACAGGGAACTCCGCGAATTCCTGGCCTGGGAAGCCGGGCAGTATGTACCGTACGAGGCGGACACGTTTTATCTGGACGGCGTCTTCCGCACGCGGCGGGAACCGCAGGAAGGGGACAGTGAACTGGTCCTGGCGGCGCTGCCCCGGGAGCGGGGCGACGCTCTGGAGGAACTGACGGCCCGGTTGGGCCTGACGTGCGTCCAGGTGGATACGGCCGCCCCGGAGACGGGGCGACCCCTGCATGTGAATCTGCTGCCGCGGGAGAAACGGCAGGACGGCAGTGCCAAAGGGCTGGCCTACCGTGCCGCCGCGGTCCTGGTCCTGGCTGTCACGCTGTTGCACGGCGGCTGGACCGCCTTCCGCTATGTCCGGGCCCGTGATGCTGCCGCGACGGCGGCATTCCGGCTGACGCAGCTGGCGGAACCGGCCCGCCGGTACCGCCGGTCCCAGATGGTGACAGAGGAGATCGGGAGACGCCGGGCCGCCCTTGCAGCGTCCGGCGGCGGGCAGGTCCGCTGGCACATGATTCTGGAGGCATTGTCCCGCTGCATCCCCGACACCTGCCGCCTGACGGAGGTGCGCCAGGAGACGGAGGCCTTCGTGCTGCGGGGGGAGGCCCTGTCGGCTGAAGCTGTGCAGCGTTTTGCCGGCACCCTTCGGCAGCATCCCCTGTTCAGGGAGACCGTGCTGCTGGAGACGGGTACCGGCGGGGCAGCGGGGCTGCAGTTCACGCTCCGCACCGTGGCGGCTTTGCCGGAAACGGAACCGCCCCACCGCGGCTCCGGCGGCCCGAACAGCAGTCCGGGCCGCGGGCGGAACGGGGAAGGCGGGGTGACGGTCCGATGAAGTACGGCATCCCTGCCTGGCTTATTCCGTTGCAACGCCTCTATGAGGACCGGGTGGCATCCCGCCTGGGACCGGAAAGCCGGAAAGCACTGGTACTGCTGGCGGCCGTTCTGGCGGGCGTCCTGGTACAGGTCCGCGTCACGGCGCCCCTGGCGGCGCAGACAGAATCCCTGGAGACGGAAACGGCCGGACGGGAACAGGAAATCCGCCTGTACGAGCGGGTTGCCGGCACCGGGATACAGGACGTGGACGGTCTGTCCCGGCAGCAGCGGGAGGAACTGGAAACTTTACGATGCCGTCTGCCGGACCGGGCGGACGGCGGAACCCTTATGGCGGCTCTTTCTGCGGAAGCAGCGAGGCAGGGCATACGTCTCGGCCTGCTCCGGCAGAAGCAGCCCGTACCTGTCAGGGGACAGGACGGCAGGCACTATCTGGAACTGGAATTGGAGGGGACCGCGCCTTTCGCAGACTGGCTGCGGTTTCTGGAAACGGTAGAGGAAACGGGCGGCTGCAAGCGCTTCCGCGGAGGAATTTTGCGTTCCGGGCCGGGGGGACGTCTTGCGTTCCAGGCCCGTTTGTGCGCCTATATGGCTTTCCCGGGCGGAAAAAACGGTCCGGCGGATAAGGGAGAGAGGCACCATGCAGATTCGAGATAAGAGGGCGAAAATCCTGATCGGCATTCTCGCCGTGCTGGTGGGGATTGTCGCGTTCCGGGTCGTTGCGAACATCCTGGCCCGGAGCGACGAGGCAAAGAGCAGCCGCCAGGGCAGGGTCGCCGTCGTCACGGCGGACCACCCGAAGCGGCAGACGATTGTGCCGAAATTCCGCTTTTCCGGCACTCTGGATCCAATCTGGCAGGCCGATGTGGCTGCCAAGGTCGACGGGCGTATCGAGAAGGTGCTCGTCGAGGAAGGACAGGCTGTGACGGCGGGACAGCCTCTGGCAGTCCTGGAACAGGCCGATACGTCGGCCAATCTGTTGAATGCGCGCGGTCTCTATATGGACGCGAAGACGAATTATGAAAAGGCCCAGACGGACCTGCAGCGTTACGAGACACTGTACGGGCAGGGAGCCATTTCCCAGGAGACCCTGGACAACATGCGCTTTGCCCTGGAAAACGCGCGGGGCAAGCTGAACGCCGCCCGGGGCAACCTGAAACTGCGTGAGTCGGAGAGCGGCGGCACCACGGTCCTGACGCCGCGGGCCGGCATCATCCAGAAACGCTATTACCAGGAAGGGTATTACGCCAAGACAGGCACAGCCTTGTTCAACATTGCGGACATTTCCACCCTGCGGGCGAAGATCAACGTCCCCGAAGGGTATGTGAGCAGCATTGAACCGGGCGGTACGGTGGATTTCGTGATTGAATCCATGAAGGGCAATGACAAGCACGTGGCGGGAACCATCACCCATATCAGTCCTGTCGCGGAAGGCGCGTCGCGCACTTTCGAGGCGGAAGTGGGCGTCGACAACGGGGACGGGCGCCTGCGCGGCGGCGTGTACGCCGACACGACGATTACGGCCGTACCCAAGGAGAACGCCCTGACCGTACCCCTGTCGGCCATCGTCATGCGCGATGACCAGCGGACGGTCTACGTCATCCAGGACGGCCACGCCGTGCGCCGCATCATCAAGACGGGCTATATCGGCGACAACCTGGTCGAGATCCTGGACGGCGTCACGGAACAGGATCTGGTCATTACAGGCGGACAGAACAAGATCCGCGAAGGAAGTTCCGTGAAGGTTTCCGGAGAAAAGGACTGACGGGACATCATGATTGAGACATTCATCAAGCGCCCTGTCTTCACGACGATGTTCATCCTTGTGCTGGTCGTGTTCGGCATCCGGTCGTACCCGACCCTGGGCATCGACCTGTACCCCGATATCGACCTGCCCCTCGTCGGTGTCACCGTCACGTACGAAGGCACGGCGCCGGAAGAGATGGAGACGCTGGTCACCAAACCGATTGAGAACCGCGTCAGCCAGGTTTCCGGCATCAAGACAATTTCATCCACCATCCGCGAGGGGTATTCGCAGACGGTCCTCGAATTCGAGATTGGAACGGATCCGCGCCAGATGGCCAGCGAAGTCCGCGAAAAGGTGGCGGGCGTGCGCAAACGGCTGCCCGACGATATCGACGAGCCGGTCGTACAGCGTTTCGATATGGCCTCCATGGCCATCGCGACCTATAGTTTTTCCTCCTCCGAACGCAGTACGGGGGAAATCCGCCGGATTCTGCATGATGCCGTGGTCGACGACCTGCAAATGCTGGACGGCGTGGCCGATGTGTCCGTTTCCGGTGCCAGCGACCGCGCCATCAAGATCCATGTGAAGCCGGACAAGCTGAACCAGTACGGCATCCCCGTCCAGACCGTCCTGTCCAAGGTCAATAGCGCCAACATCAACACGCCTGGCGGCAAAATCCGTGGGGACGACAACACCATCACCATCCGCACCATGGGCAAGATGAACACGGTCGACGATTTCAAGGACATCGCCGTCGCCAGCCGCAACGGCAAGCCCATCCTGCTGACCGACGTGGCCGATGTGGAAGACTCCTGGGAAGATGAGGAGACCTATTCCCGCACGAACGGCGTGCCGTCCGTGACACTCGCGATCCGCAAGCAGTCCCGCACGAACACGGTGCAGGTCATCGACACGGTCAACGAGCGGCTGCAGCAGATTATGGCCAGCGACATGCCGCCGGACATCAAGATGGACATCGTCATGGACCAGTCGCGGTATATCCGCGAAAACGTGGCCGACGTCTGGAACACGATCCTCTTCGGTGGGTTCCTGGCCTTGTTCATTACGTACCTGTTCCTTGGCGATATCCGGGCCACCATCATCGGCGGCCTGGCCATTCCCACCTCCATCATCGCCACGTTCTACCTGATGCGGCTCATGGGCTTCACCCTGAACAACATGTCCCTCATGGGCTTGTCTCTGGCCGTCGGGTTCCTGATTGACGACGCCATCGTGCTCGTCGAAAACGTATTTCATCATCTGGAACTGGGGAAGGACCCCTATACAGCTGCGGCGGATGCTACGAAGGAACTGGTCCTGGCCATTCTGGCCACATCCATGTCCCTTCTGGCCGTCTTCGTACCTATCGGCAGCATGGGCGAGGTCGTCGGGCAGTATTTCAAGCAGTTCGGCCTGACGGTGGCCTTCGCCCTGATTTTCTCGACCATTTCGGCCTATACGCTGACACCCATGGTGTCGGCCCACTGGCTGCGGAAGCAGGACAGCCGCCGCCAGGACAGCCGTCGCCCGCGGGTTTTGACGGCTTTCCTGGACCGTTTCGAACGGTGGTTCCAATACATCCGCCTGCAATATAACCGCTGCATGTATTACGCCGTGCAGCATCCCGGGAAGATCATCGGGGGCGCCGTCATCTCCCTGGCCCTGAACCTGGTGCTGATTCCCTTTGTCGGCACGGAACTGCAGCCCGTTTACGATTCGGGCGAATTCCGCGTACGCATGAAGGCGCCGCCGGGCGTCAGCCTGGAACAGATGGAACGGTGGGCGAAACCGCTGGAAGACACAATCGTCAAGATTCCCGAAGTACGCGTCGAAGCCATGCAACTGGGCGGTACGCGCACACCGGTCAACGAAGGCACGATCAACGTCAAACTCAAACCGCTGGAGGAACGGCGGCGGGGTATGCTTGACATCATGGCGGAACTGCGCCGCGATTTCCGGGACATCGGCGACATGCAGGTGTCCGTCGTCACGAACCAGGGCTCCCGCGGGGACCCGCGTCCCGTCCAGATCGGCCTGCGCGGCAGTGATATCGGGAAGTTGACGGGGTATGCCGAAACGCTGGCGGAAAAGATCCGCCAGGTGCCCGGTGCAACGGACGTGGAAATCATCGGCGTGGATCCCGAACCGGAAATCATGATCCGGCTGGACCAGAAAAAGGCGGTCCAGCTCGGCCTGGATAACCAGAGCGTGGGCAACGTCGTGAAATACGCCTTCCAGGGCAAGAGCACGGGCAATTCCTATACCATCGGCAACAACGACTACGACATCATCGTCCAGATGGAGCGGGCCGACCGGCGCAACATGCAGGATGTGGAGAACCTGAAAGTGTCCGCAGCGGATGGCACGTTCGTGCGTCTGGGCGATATCGCCGAAGTCCGGCTGGGCAGCGGCCCCACGCGTATCGACCGCGAGGGACGGCAGCGCCAGATCGCCGTGTATGCGAACACCGTCGGCATTTCGCCCGGCGAACTGCTGAACACGATCCAGACGCAGCTCATTCCGGACCTGAATATGGATATCGGCTACCGGTATAAACTGATTGGCGATTCGGACATGATGACCCGGGTGCGCCACGAAGTGGTCATAGCCATCGTCATGGCCATCGTCCTGATCTACATGGTGCTGGCTGCCGAATTCGAAAGCCTGTCCCAGCCCCTGGTCATCATGATGAGCCTGCCCTTCGCCATCATCGGCGCTGTGCTGGGCCTTCTGGTGGCGAACCAGACGGCGAACATGATGTCCCTGATAGGGATCACCATGCTGCTGGGCCTGGTGACGAAGAACGCCATCCTGCTGGTCGATTATGCAAACCAGGCACGCGGGCGGGGCCTCCCTATCCGCGATGCCGTGCTGGAGGCCTGTTCCCTGCGCCTGCGACCCATCCTGATGACGACGCTTTCGACGCTGCTGGGCATGCTGCCCGTGGCGCTGGGTCTGGGTGCCGGCGCGGAACTGCGCCAGTCCATGGGTGTCGTCCTGATTGGCGGCCTGACGACTTCGACGGTTTTGACGCTGGTCGTCATCCCCCTGATCTACATGCTCTCCGAAACCTGGCTGGAGAAGCGCCGGGCCCGGAAACGGGCGGAACAAGGGCGCGGCCGGTCATAGAAAGGATATACAGATATGGGTTATGAAAGCGATATGAAGACGCTCCTGTCCGAATTCCGGAACGGCAAGATGGCGGATGAAGAACTGCTGGAAAAATTACAGGATTTGAACGTGACCGACCTGGGGTTTGCCAAACTGGACCACAACCGCAGTCTCCGCCAGGGATTTCCCGAAGTGGTGTACTGCGAAGGCAAGACCACCGTCCAGGCCGCGGTCATCCTCAAAACCCTTGCCGGGCGCCATGCCAACGTGCTGGGTACCCGGGCCGGCCGGGAGCTGTACGAGGCCGTCAAGAAGGACCTGCCTGACGCGGTGTACTACGAAGAGGCGCGGCTCATCGTGTTGGAGAAGGCACCCCTGCCCAAGGATGACAAGCGGGTCATCGCCGTCGTCGCGGCCGGCACGAGCGACTTCCCCGTTTCGGAAGAGGCGGCCCTGACGGCGGAGGTGATGGGCAACAAGGTGGTCCGCGTCTACGATGTGGGCGTCGCCGGCATCCACCGCCTGCTGGGCAAGATCGACGTCATCCGCGCGGCTAACGTCGTCGTCGTCGTGGCCGGCATGGAAGGGGCCCTCGCCAGTGTGGTGGGGGGCCTGGTCAACAAGCCGGTCATCGCCGTGCCGACGAGTGTCGGCTATGGTGCGAACTTCCACGGCCTGTCGGCCCTGCTGGGTATGCTGAACAGCTGCAGCGCCGGTGTAGCCGTCGTCAACATCGACAACGGCTTCGGCGCCGGCCGTATGGCCAGCATCATCAACCATATGCGCTGACAGGTCCCGGTTGCAGCAGGTACATTGGACTTTGGGAGGTTTTAACGTGAAAGCACTGTTTATCGAACCGTTTGCCGGCATCAGCGGCAACATGCTCCTTGGCGCCCTGATGGACGCGGGGGTCCCCTTCGCATACCTGGAGAAGGAGTTCGCCAAACTGAAACTGGGCCGGTATGCCCTGATCCATAAATCCGTCAACAAGAGCGGCATCCAGGCCACCTATTTCGATGTGGATCTGCCGGAATACCATGAGCACGAACATGACCATGACCATCCGCATGGGCATGAACATCATCATCACCACCTGCACCGGAACCTGCACGACATCGAGGCCATCCTCGACGGCTCCGAGCTGGATGCCGAAGTGATTGCCCGGGCCAAGGCGGTGTTTCTGGAAATCGCCAAAGCCGAAGCGAAAGTTCACGGCACAACGGTGGAGGAAATCCATTTCCATGAGGTGGGAGCCATCGATACGGTTCTCGATGTGGTCGGCAACATCCTGGCGCTGCGCTACCTTAAAATCGAAAAGATCTTTACGGCGCCGGTCTGCACCGGCTACGGCTTCGTGGAATGTGCCCACGGCCTCATGCCTGTGCCGGCGCCTGCTACGGCGGAACTGTTGCAGGACCTGCCTCATTACCGGGGCACGGTCGACAAGGAAATGACGACCCCGACCGGCGCCGCCCTCCTGAAGGCCCTGGCCAGCCCGGTGCGGGACATCCCGAAAGGGTTCGTGGGCAAAATCACCGGCTACGGAGCCGGCACGCGCGACGTGTCCATTCCGAATGTGCTGCGCATCAATGTGGGCGAACTATCCGCCATCACGCAGGAAGAAGGCGTTCCGGCCAAGGCGATGCTGGTGCTGGAATGCAACATCGACGATATGAACCCCCAAATCATGCCCTATGTGATTGACCAGCTCCTGGCGGCCGGTGCGGCCGATGCCTGGCTTCAGCCGGTCATCATGAAGAAGGGGCGCCCGGCCGAGATGATCAAGGCCCTTTGCCAGCCTGCCGACCGGGACCGCCTGACCCGCCTGCTCTTTGAAGAGACGACGACCCTGGGCGTGCGCTGTTATTTCGTGCAGCGTACGGCGCTGGAGCGCCGTTGGGAGATGGTGCAGACCGAATGGGGGCCCGTGCGCGTCAAGGTAGGCATCCTCGATGGCCGGCAGGTCAACGCCGTGCCGGAATTTGAAGACTGCCGTGTCCTGGCGGAAAAGGCCGGCGTTCCTTTGAAGTTTGTGGAATATGCGGCCCTGCAGGCTGCCAAAAAGGTGTGACATGGATTTCGAAAAACTGGTGGACCGGCTCGTCCAGGCGTTTTCCTCCCTGGGTGCGGTCCGGGTCAGATCCATCAATTACGGTAAGCAATTAGTTTTGACAGAAAACACTAAAAAAGTTACACTAAATATATATAATGGAAAGAAAGGCGTTAAAACCATTTGGGGAGGCGCCGCTTCTGATTTGAAGGAAAAGGCGGAAGCTTTGGCGGCAGCGGTGCTCGATCCTTCTTTTTCCACTGTTTCCGCACCGGCGGTTCCTGCTTCAAGCACCACGGTGCATCCGATCCGTAAGGGTATACCGGGATTCCTGCTGCGGGAGGTGCCGGAGTACGACGGAATCTGGATGGGCAGCGACGAGTCCGGTAAAGGGGACTATATCGGACCGCTGGTGGCAGCGGCCGTGTGCATCGACGAGCGGTGCGGCGCGGCCCTGATCAAAGGTGGCGTGCGGGATTGTAAAAACCTGTCCGACGCCAGGATTTCCAGTCTGGCCCCTTTCATCCGGGAGCATGTCCTGGCCTGCAGTGTGAAGACCCTCCTCCCGGAGGAATACAACGCGGTTTACGCGCAATACCGCGTGCGGGGGGAATCCCTGAACGCCCTCCTGGTACAGGCCCATGCCGATGTCCTGTCCGAAGTGGGACGCCGGATCCCGGCCTGCCGGCTGGCCCTGATCGACCAATTCATGCGGGCGGACGGGATCCTGCGGAAAATGGGGGAGACCTGCCCGAATGTCACAACCTATTGCCGGCCGCGGGCGGAAGAGGATATCGCCGTGGCCGCGGCCAGCGTGCTGGCCCGGGCCTGTTTCCTGCGCGCCATGGAACAACTGGCGGCGGAAGCCGGTGTGCCGGCCCTGCCCAAAGGGGGCGGCAGCGCGGCCACGGATGCCGCGGCGCGGCTTGCTGCCCGGTTCGGCCGTGACAAGCTGGCCCATTTCGTCAAGCTGCATTTTGCGAATACCAAAAGTTTGTAGTACATCACTAAACCTGGTGGGTGCGTAATGCATAACAAGTTATACAAAAGGATCATTCTTCTGGTTGGACTGGTCGTCCTGATTTCGGCGGCCGTCATCTATTTCACATTTGACATACGGGCCCTGCAGTATCTGAGCCTGTTTTCCCCGCAGTGCGTGCTGATGGCGCTGGGGTCGCTGACGATCGGCCTCTTTTTCGATGGGATGCGTCTTGTGACCCTGGCCAGAGTGACGGATGAACACTTGGGATTGTCCGATGTTGTCAAGGTCGTCCTGAGCAACTATTTTCTTGCCCTGGTTACGCCTGGCGCGACGGGCGGAGCGATTGCGCAGATCATGTTCATGCGGCGGGCCGGCGTGCCTGTCACGCGTTCGACGGTCATCATCCTGGTGCGGACGCTCATGTCGATCACCTTCCTGATCCTTATGCTGCCGTTTTTCATGAGCATCGACAAGGGCATCACCATGTGGATCCCCATGCCGGTCATCACGTTCTTCTGCGCCCTGTTCCTGGCGCTGCCGATTGCGGCGGTGCTGCTCATGCACACGGATTATCCGGAGCGCGCCATCTACAGCGCCTCGCGCCATATCAGCCACGAACGGCGCCGCCAGGCCTTCCGGGCCTACCATGACTTCCGGCATGCCGTCTACATCATGGGCAGACAGCCACTCATGGTGTTCCGTGCTTTTGTCGAATCCGGCCTGAGCCTGACATTCATCTATATGACGGTTCCCTGTTATTTCACGGCCCTGAAATTCCATTTCGACTGGATCCTGACCATGGGCCGTCTGTATCTGCTGAACCTGGTCCTGTATTTCACGCCGACGCCTGGCGGCAGCGGTGTGGCGGAAGCCGGGTTCGTCGTCCTGTTCTCGAACGTCGTACCGAGCGGCACGGTCGGCATCCTGGCCGTCCTGTGGCGCTTCACAGCGGAATATGTCCCGTTCATGCTGGGCGCTGTGATCACCCTGCGCGCGTTCGGTTCCAATGTCCTTTCCGTTGCGGAGCAGCATATGAAGCAGCAGGCCTTGAAGAACAAGGCCGTGGAAAACCAGTCCCTGCATAAACTGAACAGGACGGAAGAGGAAGAACCACTGCCGCATGGCAAGGACGGAGGAGTTTCCTGAAGGAGTGCTTTATGAAGAGCGTCACACGCAATGTCTTTTTCGTGCTGCTGGCCCTGACCGGCATTACCCTGCTTTTCGGCATTGGCAGCCTGCCTCTGCGCAACCCTTACGAAGCCGCTTTCGGGGAGGTGGCGAGGGAGATGGCCGAAGCGGGCAATTTCCTGTCCCCGAGGCTCTTTGACAAGTTCGTCCTGGGACTGGCGCCCCTGTCCTATATCCTGAGCGCCCTGAGTATCGATGTGTTCGGCGCGACGGAATTCGCCGTGCGCCTGCCGGCTGCCCTGGGAACCATTTTGCTCACCATGGCCATCTACATCACGACGACCCACACGTTCAACGAACGATCCGGGTTCTGGGCCGGTATGGTGTTCGGGACGGCGATGCTTACCTTTTTCACTGTGAAGACGGCCGTCCTTTTCGGCGGTCTGCTGTTCTTTGTACCGTTGACGCTTCTCTGCTTCATCCGGAGACATTACTGGGGGATGTATGTGTTCTGCGCCCTGAGCGTCCTCGCTGACGGACCCTGGACCCTCATGTTTCCTGTCCTCATCATTCCGGCCTACCTGATCTTGACAGGGCAGGTCCACCTGCTGGGCCGCATGCATCTGCTGCGGGGCATCGTACTGTTCCTCGTACTGTGCATCCCCTGGGCCGGCACCAAATTCTACCTGCAGGGCATGCCGTTTTTGACGGAATTTTTCCGGTTCCGTGATTTCGGCCTCGTCTCCCTGGCGGCCCCGGATTCCGGCAACCCGCTCTGGTTCTACGTGCCGGTGCTGCTGGCGGGCATGTTTCCCTGGACGGGCCTGATGCTCAAGTCCCTGAAGGATACGATCTGCGAAAGCCGTACCTCGGATTTGGAAATCCTCCTGTTCTACCAGGTGTGGTGGTTCATCACGTTCCTGTTGTTCACAATCTGCAGCCGGCAGTTTGCGACATCCATCGTCCTGACCTTTCCGCCGCTTGCGGTCATGATCGGCTGGAACCTGGACCGTATGCGCAAGGAGGACGGCCGTAACCACATGGGCTGGGCCGTGCTGAGCATCCTTACCTTTGCAGTGGCCGCCGTGGCCTGGATCCGGGTGCTGCGCCCGCTTCCGCAGCTGGCCTTCGGTTCCTTCGTCATGGCCGGCATTACGGTACTGTTCGGAATCGCCGTCGCTATCGCGCTGCTGCTTTACAAGGATGCCGCCCTGGGTGAGTGGCTCCATGCGGCAGCGGCCATCCTGACCATGGTCGTCGCCTATTCCTTCTTCCTGCCCGTTGTGCCGGGGACCTTCATTGTCCGGTCCGTGGCGGAAGAGTTCCGTACACGCTCGGCGGGGCAGGCGGTCACGCTGTACACCTTGCCGGAGTATCGTCCGGCCCTGGCCTTCTACAGCGGCAATCCAGGCCTGGTACTGAATCCGGCGGATGCCCGGTCTGTGGCCTCCTTCCGGGAAGATGAAGGTTCGAAATTCATCGTGCTGCCGCAGCCTGCGTTCGACCGGTATGCCGGTGTCCTCGGGGGAACGGAATGGCAGAAGGAGACAGAACAGGGCGGCCTCGTCCTGTATTCCTGCATCGTGCGCGGACAACCGGCTCCCGCTGTAACGGAAAAGGAACCGTCTCCTGCCGAAACGGAAAAGGGCGCGGCCAGGAAAAAGCAGGGGAAAACCCCTTGAAAACCCGAAAAGGCGTCTGCCGTACGTACGGCAGACGCCTTTTTTATGGCTGCGGTTGCGGTTTGCGGGCGATACATCACCGGCCCAGGAGCTCTTTCAGCTCGGCCAGTTTGACGGCGAACTTGTCCAGCGTAATCTGGACGGGAGCGGGGGTCGCCAGATCCACACCGGCCCGCTTCAACAGGTTGAGGGAGTAGTCGCTGCCGCCGGAATGGAGGAATTCCAGGTAGCGGGCGACAGCGGAATCCTTTTCCTGCGTCAGGTCCCGGCCGTCTCCGCGGCGGGCTGCCGCTTCGTCCAGGATGGCCTGGCTGAAGGCCGTGGCGGCGGCATACCCCGTCGCATATTTATAGACGTAGAACGGCGTGTAGAAGTGGGGGATACGGCTCCATTCGCTGCCCAGTTCCGGGTCGATGAACAGGGCCGGTCCGTAATAGGTGCGGTTGCTTTCGCGCCAGTTGTTTTCCAGATCCTCGGCCTGCAGCGTTCCGCCGGCCGTGATTTTGTCGTGGATGTACTGCTCGAACTCGGCAAACTGCACCTGGCGGTAGACGGTCGTGCGCACGGCTTCGAGGAACTGGTTCAGCAGGTAGATCTTCTGTTCCTTCGTGGCGCGCTGCAGCATGTACTCCAAGAGCAGGTTCTCGTTCGTTGTGGAGGCGACTTCGGCGCAGAAGATGGTGTAGTCGGACTTCGCGTAAGGCTGTGTGCGGGCGGAGTACCAGCTGTGCAGGGAGTGGCCCAGTTCGTGGGCGATGGTGCTGATGCTCGAATAGCGGGGCTGGAAGTTGAGCAGCACGTAGGGATGTACGTCGTAGAGGCCCCAGGAATAGGCGCCGCTCCGTTTGCCCTTGTTTTCGTAAATGTCAATCCAGCCTTCGTCCATGCCTTTCCGGAGCGTGGCGACGTAGTCTTTGCCCAGGGGCTGCAAGGCTTCGAGGACTTTGGCGCAGGCCGTTCCGTAGTCGCAGGCGAAGCTTTCACTGCCGGCCTGGGACAGGGGCACGTAGAGGTCATAGTAATGCAGCTCGTCATAGCCGAGCACGGCTTTCTTCAAACGGATGTATTCGTGCAGGGGTTCCAGGTTCCGGTGGATGGTGTCGATGAGGTTCCGGTAGAGGGACGCCGGAATGTTTTCCCCGGCCAGGCAGGCTTCCATGGTGTCCTTATAGTGGCGTGCCCGGGCGTAGAAGTAACTGCTGCGGCACGTGCCGGTCAGCGTGGCAGCCAGGGTGTTGTGGAACTTTCCGTACGTGCCCATGAGGGCGCGGAAGGAATTTTCCCGCAGAACACGGTCCGGGGCAGACATGTTCAGCATGTAGCTGCCTTCACTGACCGTGGCCGGATTGCCTTCGCCGTCCGTGATGTCGGGGAAGGCCATGTCGGCACTGACGAGGGCGCGGAAGGCACTGCTCCCGGCCGTCGTGGCGAGCTGGCTCTGCGCCAGCAGGGCTTCTTCCTCCGAGGGAAGGATATGGGGGGACTGGCGTTCCAGGTCCTTTAAATAGAAGTCATAATCGGAAAAGTCCGGATCCTGGATGAGGGCCTGCCGTTCTTCCGGCTTCAGGGCCAGGATTTCCGAGTCCACAAAGGATACGGCGTGGCCGTAGGCGGCCAGCAGGCTTTCCGCCTTGCCGGCCAGTGCCTGGACGGCGGCATTGCCGTTGTCCGCATCCTGCTGCAGCCGGGCGTAGGCGTAAATCTTTTCAATTTCCTGCGATAGGTGGTCTTTCAGGCGCAGGGCCTTCAGCAGGGTTTCCCGGGAGGACAGGGAGCCTTGCAGGGCTTCCATGTCCTGAATCAATTCGCGCAGCACGCCGCTGGCCTTTTCCCAGTCGGCAGGGGAGGCGTAAATGTCTTCAATCTTCCATTTGTACGCGGCCGGAATGTCCTTCCGATCCGTTTTGCTTCCGTGTTCCGGTGTGTTCATGGTGTTCTCCTTTGTATTCAACAGACAGATTGCCGGGCGTCCTGATGGTGCGACCCGACGACCGTACGTTACCAGTTTACGGCACGAAGGTGTACCCTGTCAATGGAGACGGATTTGGGGTACAATAGTAAGGAAAACCCAATGGGAGGTAGCGAAATGAAGACGGTCTTTGTCGGAACGAACAGCAAATACATCCATACGGCCCTGGGGGTCCGGTACATTCAGGAGAACTGCCGGCGGAACGGGCTGGACACAGCCTTGGTCGAAGTGTCGGTCAACGAACCGGTGCTGTCTGTGCTGGCGCGCCTGACGGAAGCGGAACCGGACGCCATCGGGTTCGAGGTGCATATCTGGAACCGCTCGTATGTGCTGGAACTGGCAGAACTGGTGCGCAAGGTCCTGCCGGGGTGCGTTGTGTTCGCCGGCGGGCCCGAGGTCCTGTTCCATCCGGCCCGGACCCTGGCGGCCTGCCCGGCCCTCGACTATGTGGTCTGCGGGGAAGGGGATGTCCTGGTTCCGGCCTTCCTGAATGAGTTGGAACGTTTCGTGAAGAGGCAGCCCGGCCTCACCCGTACCGGGGTGGTGCAGGCCTTCGAGGCACCTGCCGGTTTCGCGTTCCGGCGGCAGGACGGCTCCGTCGCCGCTCCGGCCGCCCCGGTCGTTGTGGAGGATTTGGACGTACTGCCGTTCCCGTACCCCGATTTGGATGACGTCGTGCGGCAGCACAAGATCGTCTACTACGAAAGCAGCCGCGGCTGCCCGTTCCACTGCGCCTACTGTCTGTCCGGCCTTTCCCGTATGGTCCGCTGCCGCAGCGTGCCGCTGGTCCTGGATGACCTGGACCGCATGATGGCTGCCGGCGTCCCTCTCGTGAAATTTGTCGACCGCACATACAATCTCGATGAATCCCATTATCTGCCGATTTGGGAACATCTGGCGGCCGCCCGGACGGACACGACCTTCCATTTCGAAATCAAGGGCGACCTGCTGGACCGCCGCGTCGTGGATTTCCTCAAAACGGTACCGCCGGGCCGCTTCCAGCTGGAAATCGGCGTGCAGAGCACCAATCCCGATGTACTGGACGCCATCGGCCGCAAAGACAACTGGCGGAAGCTGCGGGACAATGTGGCAGAGCTCCTGGCGGCGGGGAACATGCACATCCACATGGACCTCATCGCCGGCCTGCCGCTGGAAGGGATGGACAGTTTCGCCCGCTCCTTTAATGAAGTGCATGCCCTGCACCCGCAAGCACTGCAGCTCGGTTTTTTGAAAGTGCTGCCGGGAACGGTCATGGAAGGACGGAAGGAGCAGGACGGCCTGGTCTTCATGGATCACGAACCGTATGAAATCCTGTCCACCAACTATATCGGCTATCCGGAACTGCGGTTCTTGAAGAGGATGGACGAAGTGTTTGACCTGACGGCCAATTCCGGACGCTTCCCCTTCACGCTGCGTTATCTGGAACGGGAAGGCGGCCGGCAGTCCGGTACGGGCGAAGACGACGCGTTCGCCTTTTACCGCGGGTTGACCCTGTGGTATAGGGAAAAAGGTTACGGCGGCCTTGGACATACGGGCATCGATACGGCACGGCTGCTTCTGGATTACATGGAAGAGCGCATGCCCGGGCAGGCTGCCGTTGGGAAGGAACTGCTGCGGCTCGACGTCTGTGTCGCCATGCCCCGTTTCAAACCGGACTGGCTGGGCTGGCATACGGCGGAAAACTACGGGCGCGTCACCACTTTCTGGCGGAACGGGGAGACCGTACAGAAATACCTGCCCGACTTTGCCTTCACAAACTGGCGGGACGTGCACAAACACTATGCCGTCGAGGAGTTCGATGTGGATCCCTGGAGCCTGGAAAAGGGCTGCGCGTTCCTTTTGGTGGATTATGCAAAAAAACGGTTGACAAGAATCGAACCGGATGATATTATTTAGAAGTCGCGAGAATCGCGGCAGGAACCTTGAAAACTGAATAACAACGAACCAGATAAATGTGCGGGTCATGTTTCCGGAAACGGGAACAGACCAGGTCATATAATTTCGAAACAA
>ONEW01000041.1 GCA_900316935.1 uncultured Selenomonadales bacterium | reverse complement strand
CTGTTCAATATAGGCTTTCCTTGCAGGCAGCATAAAAAAGTAACGAGACAGTAAAAACCATCTCGTTACTAAGGTCTAACTTTTTGGGGTCACATCATATAATCAATATAACATAATTAAATAAAAAGTTTTTATTAAAACATAAAGATGTTTCAAGCGTATTTTATTAGAAAACTAATGTTTGTGTATTGTCATTTTTATTTTAATTTTGGGGTTCAGGAAAAGAATGCAGGGAGGATTTTGGCAATGAACAGAATTTACCAAGTCATCTGGAACCGCGTGCGCAATTGTTATGTCGTCGTGTCGGAACTGGCCCGCCGGGATGGCAAAGGAACGCTGCGCCGCCGGAAAGCGGCTGCCGCCGTGGGGGCCGGCCTGCTGGCTTTTGGGGCGGCCGTTTCCCCGGTGCTGGCGGCAGAGCCGGAGGCCGGGATCATTCAAAGGAATCAATATGTGGCTTTCAAGTACGCTTCGGGGGATCCCAGCGGAAACACCTAGGTCATCAATGGTGCCACGTACAATAAGGTCCAGGTGGATGGCGAGTGGTTCTGGATACGGGATGAGTATGTCGTCAGCGGCACGGAAGGCGGCACGTACAATCCTCTTTCCCGGACGGGCGAGCGCTATGACGTCAGTTATACCGGCAGCGGCACCCAGCCGGCGGACATCCTGGCCGCGGTCTCGTCCCTCGTTTCGGCCAGTGGCACCGCCACGAACGCCGGCGAGTCCTTGAACCGGATTTCCGCCTCTGCGTTCGAGGGGGTGAGTACCGGCGGCGGAACGGGCGTAGCCGGCGGCTGGGACTACATCATCTACGACCCCAGCTGGAATGGCCATGCCTACGCGTACGCCGACGGCTATGCCAACGTGCGCAATGCCGCCGCCGGAAATACGGGGCTTCCCCTGGGCTTTGTGACGACCGCCACGGCGGGATCCAAACTCGTCTGGAATGACACGCTCAGCCGGTATACCTACGACGGGACGACGGTCGATCCGTCGAATATCTATGTCGTCGGGGACAAGGTCGGTGTCTTCACCAACTATGAAGGAACGGAAGTCTACAAGGGGACGGTCTACGGCGCACACAACGAAATCCTGAAGACGGTCTACAAGGACGGGGCCTATTACAGCTACTGGGCGGCGCAGGTCACGGATTCCACGGCCACCATGAGCACCTACCGGGTCGCGGATTACAACAATGACCTGGATACGCTGGTGCAGAACGATACGGCCCTGTACCACAATGACATCCAGTCCGTCGACATGGCGGCCGACGGCACGGCAGAGGCGCCGACGGTGACGATTACGGCCATGCGCAACGGCGTTGACGCCGCCCAGGCCGTGGAGGGGGCTGTCACGGTGAGCGGCGGCGGCGGTACGGACGGCACGGATACCTACATCACCTTGTCGAACCAGACGGGCGGCGCCACGGTCACGCAGACCTTCCCGACCGGTTCCCGGGTCACGGCCGGTACATCCGATGCCCCTGAAGGGTCGCAGGAACTGAAGAGGCTGGTCATCAACGGCGTTTCCTATGACATCGGCAAAGCCGCAGACCCGCTGGTGTTCGGCGGGGACAATTCCGAGACCGCGACGCTTTCCAAGGGCCCGGGCGAACAGCTGGATATCCGGGGCGGGGCAGACGGCTCGGCCCTGACAGAGAACAACATCGGCGTCCAGGTCGCGGACGGGGTCTTGAACGTCCGGCTGGCCAAGGACGTGGATCTGACGTCCGACGGCTCCTTGACGGCCGGCAATACGACCGTTGATACGGCGGGGATCACCATTGTCAACACCAGTGACAACACGAAGAATGTCGTGCTCCAGGGGGATACGGTCTCCCTGGGCGGCAACCAGGTCCATCACGTGGCCGACGGTACGGACGGCACGGACGCGGTCAACCTGTCCCAGCTCCAGGCGGTGGAGGCGAAGGGCCTGAATTTCCAGGGCAACAATACGGACACGACGGTCCATGTCGCCCAGGGCGGCACGCTCCAGATCCAGGGCACGGGAGGAAAAGAGGCGACGGCGTATTCGGGAGAAAATATCCGCGTCACGGCCAGTTCCGACGGTTCGCAGCTGAATATCGGCCTGGACAACAATCTCCGCGTGGACAGTGTGACGGCCGGCCAGGCCAGCGATGGCACGGTGACGGGCTATGCCGGCACCATATACATCGTCGGGCCGTCCAAGGACAGCACGCAATATGTGAAGACGGCCATTACGGCGGGGCAGGGTACGGACAGCGAGGCGGCCCTGGACGACAGCAGTATCGCCCGTCTGCGCTACCAGGCATCCGACGGGGACCGGCACACCCTGGCCACGCTGGAAGACGGCCTGTCCTTCACGGGCGATGCCGGCGCGACGGTCAACCGTGCCCTCAACAGCACCCTGGCCCTGACGGGCGGCGTGACGGATTCCTCGGCCCTGACAGACAAAAACAACATCGGCGTCGTGACCAATGCCGGCGGAACGGGCTTTGACATCAAGCTGGCCAAGGAGCTGACCGGCCTGACCTCTGTTTCCCTGGGGACCAACGTGGTCCTGGGAACCCAGCTGGCAGGCGATGCTTCGACGGAGACCGGCGATTACCTGAGAGGCCTGGACAACGTGACCTGGACGGTAGGCGCCTCCACGGAAACACCGGACCGGGCGGCCACGGAAGGACAGCTGCAGAGCGTGTCCGATGTGGCGGCGGCGAACCAGGCCGGCGTCGCGGAGAATAAGGCAGACATCGCCAAAGGGCTGAATTTCGCGACGAACACGAAGGAGGCCGACGGGACCACGGACAAGACGGTCCGGCGCCAGCTCGGCGACACGGTGTCCATCAAGGGACACGATGTCCAGACCGGCCATACCTATAAGACCGACAACCTGACGACGGCCCTGGACGAGGACGGCAATATCACAATCCTCATGGATACGCAGCTGACGGCCGACAAAGTCACGGTCGGTACGGGCTCCCGCGCCCTCACCCTCGACGGGACGGACGGCACCCTGAAAACGGGCAGTTCGACCCTGGACGGCAGCGGCCTGACCATCGCAGGCGGGCCTTCCGTCACGACTTCCGGAATCCTGGCCGGCAACCGGCAGATCCAGAACGTGGCCAGCGGCGCTACGGGCGTCGATACATCGAACCGGCCCGTATATAACGAGGATGACAACGCCGCCAACATCGGCGATGTGAAGACCCTGGGCGCCCGCATGGTGACGGTCAGCGGCGACAGCAGCGGGAAAAAGAACACCAAGGTCACGAAAACGACAGCGGACGACGGGACCGTGGATTACGAAGTGACCCTGAACGATGTCCTGACCCTGGGAAGCGCCGGGGACGGCACGGCCGTCCTCAACGGCACCACGGGCGCCCTGACCCTGGGCACCCTTGTTTCCCTGGACGGCGCGGCGGGCACAGGTTCCGTCGGCTCCCTCCGGCTGGGCAATTATACCGGGACCGGCACGTGGGTCCTGACGAATACCGACGGGCACCTACCTGACGGGCCTTTCCAATACGGCCTGGCAGACCGATAACATCGTGGAGGACCGGGCGGCGACGGAAGGACAGCTGAACAGCGTGGCAGAACTGGTTAAAGGCGAAGCCAGCGCGGCCGACATCTACGTGACCGGCGGCGGAATCACCTATAATACGGACGGTAGCTCCACGCTGACCCTGATCCGGGGAAATACCGCCGGTACGATCGATCCGGTGACGATAGGAGGAATCCACGATTACTATGTGACAAGCGGCAGTTTGAGCGACGACGGCCAGACTCTGACCCTGACGAGGAGTGGGAGTGACGACGGCATCACGGTGGATATGGGCAACCTGTACCGTGCGGACGACCGTCTTGTTGCCGCTGATACCGCATCGGGCGAATACACCGTCGATGGCGACGGGAAAGTCACCCTTCATGTGACAAATGCCGCGGACGCAGCAGCCGGCAAGGATCCCACGGAGATCGTCATTTCCGGCATTGCCTCCCAGGCCGAGCTGGACGCGGGCTTCAATTTCACGGCCAGCGCCCTGGCGGAGGGAGCCACGTACCTTTCCTATAAAGCCAGACTGGGCGATACCATCGGAATCTACGGGAAGCAGCAGGCGGGACACACGTACAACAGCGACAACATTACGACGACCATCGACGACCAGGGCAATATCCGGATTTTGCTGGATGACGACCTGACCGCCACGAGCCTGACCGCCGGTTCCGCGGCGACGGACGAAGCGGAAGGAATCAATGGGTCCGTGAAGGCCACGGGCAAGGACGGGGCCTATGTGGCCCTGAACGGGGAAGATGGCTCGCTGCGCCTGGGCAATGCCAACGGGAACCACAGCGCCGTCGTCCAGAATTACGGCGGACCGGCCTTTCTCGCGGACAGTGCCGCTACGGGCGGTTCCGCTCCCCGGCTCCAGTACTGGGCGGCCGGTACCGACGAGGACGACGCCACGGCGTCCCAGACCCTCCACACCCTAGCCACGCTGGAAGACGGCCTGTCCTTCACGGGCGATGCCGGCGCGACGGTCAACCGTACCCTCAACAGCAACCTGACCCTGACGGGCGGCGAGAGGGACCTTGCGTCCCTGACGGCAGACAGCAACATCGGCGTCGTGACCAATGCCGGCGGAACGGGCTTCGACATCCGGCTGGCCAAGAATCTGACGGGGCTGACCTCTGTTTCCCTGGGAACCGGCATGGTCCTGGGAACCCAGTCTGTGGGAAGCACCACGGGCGATTACCTGACCGGTCTGGACAATACGGTCTGGACGGAGACGGGCATCGTGTCCGGACGGGCTGCCACGGAAGACCAGCTGAAAGCCCTCAGCGACAGGCTCAGCAGCCAGGACCAGGCGACAGGCGGATTCGGCCTGACCGCTGACGGCGGCAGCACCACTGTGAAGCAGGACCTGGGCAAAACCATCGCCATCCTGGGGGACGGGAACATCACCACCGCGGCGGACGCAGACAACAAGGCCCTCCAAATCAGCCTCAGCAAGGACCTGAATCTTACGTCGGCCACCTTTAAAGACGCGGGCGGCAATACGGCGGTCCTCAACGGCGCCGGCCTTTCCTTCCGGAAAGCCGGCACGACCGGTACGGACAACCTGGTTTCCCTGACCACGGAAGGACTCAACAACGGCGGCAACCAGATCGTCAATGTAAAGAGCGGCCTCGACGGGACTACCCTGCAGGAGGCGGACGGCGCGACCCTGAACTATGCAGCCACCATCGGCGACCTGAAGACGGCGGCCTCGAACCTGACGGACGCGGTCACGGAGAAGGGGCTGGATTTCGCCGGCAACACGGTCGATGCAGAAGGCAACAAAGTCCTGCTCCATGCGGACCTGGGCGATACCGTATCCATCCTGGGTACGGGCACCAAGAGCGACGATTCCTATTCGGCCCGCAATGTGAAGGTGAAGCTCAATACGGAAACCAATGCCCTTTATGTGGAACTGGACAAGGATTTCCTCACCCGGAGCCTTCAGGCCGGGTATGAAGACGAAATGGGGCAGATCCTGATCAACGGCCAGGACCGCAACGGGGACTATTCGACCCTGGCGGTGGGCAGCCGCTATGTGATGCAGCCCTACCTTACCGGGACGGACGGTGCGAAACGCCTGATCTACACGACAGGGACGCTGGGTACGGATACGACGGATTACCAGGTCGTGGCGACCCTGGGCGACGGCCTGTCCTTCACAGGCGATGCCGGCGCGGCAGCCGGTTCCAGTGCGACGGTCAACCGTACCCTCAACAGCACCCTGGCCCTGACGGGCGGCGTGACGGATCCTTCGGCCCTGACAGACAGCAACATCGGCGTCGTGGCCAAGGCCGACGGAACAGGCTTTGACATCAAGCTGGCCAAGGACGTGACGGGCCTGGACAGCATTACGATGACGGGCGGACTGACGCTTTCCAGCTCCGGGACAAACAGTACCATCACGGGGCTGACCAACACGACCTGGGACGCGGACAATGTGGTGGACAGCCGGGCCGCGACGGAAGGCCAATTGAAACAAGCAGTGGGCCAGGCCATCAGCCAGATTACGGAGGCTTCCCAGGGCGGCGGGTTCGCCCTGGCCGATGGCAAGGGGAACACAGTCAGCCAGGACCTGGGCAAAGCCATTTCCATCCAGGGCGACGGGAACATCACCACGTCCGTGGACGCGGAGAACAAGGCCCTCCAGATCAGCCTCAACAAGGACATCGACCTGGGAGCGGACGGCAGCCTGAAGGCCGGCGGCATCACCCTCAATGACCAGGGCATCGATATGGGCGGCAAGAATATTACCAATGTGGCAAGCGGCCGCGTCCAACACAACGACAGCGACAATGGCAACGCTGCCAACATCGGCGATGTCAAGGCCATTGCAGGCCAGGCCGTGGCCGGCGGGCGGGTCTTTGCCGGCGACGACGGCGGATCCGTGACAGTGGGTATCGGCGAAACCCTGCAGTTGACCGGCGGCCAGACCGATACATCGAAACTGACTACCGGCAACATCGGGGTCGTCAAGGATGGCGCCGCAGGCCTCAGCATCCGGCTTTCGAACGAACTGACGGGCCTGGACAGTGTGTCGGCCGGCAACAGCACCATGAACACCGACGGGTTTACAGTCCGGAACGGCAGCGGTGCCGCCGGCACCAGCGTCACGGGCAGCGGTATCACCATCGCCAAAGAAGGGGACGGAACCCATGCGGTCGAAATCAGCAACAGCAATGTTTCGGTCGGCGGCCAGCAAATCCACGATGTAGCGGCCGGCACGGCGGCAACGGATGCCGTCAATGTAGGCCAGCTGGGCGGGGCCATGGAAAACGTGAGCAATGCCATCGGCCGCCTGGGCAGCCGGGTGGACCGCGTCGGCGCCGGTTCGGCCGCCCTGGCAGCCCTCCATCCGTTGGAATATGATCCCGATGACAAGCTCAACTTTGCTGCCGGATTCGGCCACTACCGCAGCGCCAACGCTGCTGCCATCGGCGCCTTCTTCCAGCCTGACGAGAGGGTCCGCCTCAACCTGGGCGGCAGCATGGGCGGCGGCGAAAATATGCTCAACGCCGGCATCACCTTCTCCCTGGATCCTGTCCGCGGCACGAACCTCAAGAGCCGCACGGCCCTGACCCGCGAAGTCCGGCAGCTCCGTACGGATAACCAGACCCTCCGCGAAGACAACCAGAAGGTCCACGAGCAGCTTGCCGCCATGAGCGACCAGCTGAACAAACTGTCGGCCCTCGTAGAAAAACTCTCGGCGGAAGCGGCCGCAAAACAATAATACGAAGCGGCGGGGGCATGGCAGGAAGATAGAAGGAAAAGGTAAGAAAAAAGGAAGGAACGGCAATCCCGGGGTAGCAAAGGCGGACAGACCGTCTTCCACCCCGGCCGTTCCGGAGTTCTTCGTGCAGGGGACGTCCCTGCACGATTTTTTTGTTGAATCCCTGCAATTTCACGTTGTCGAAATCATCAGAAAAATCTATAATAAAAAATGGATAGTTCGCGCGCCATTATATCAAGAAAAGGAGAGAGGCCATGCTTAGTGCCTATCCTGCTGTTTTTTACCTTACGAAGGACTTTACGTATACTGTCGAGTTCCCTGATTTCGAGTATGCCGCCGTCGCCCGCCGGCTCAATTTTTCCAAGCTTCTGCAGCGGGCCTTGCTGCACGAACTCGGTGTATCCGATGGAGAGGAGCGGAGACGCCGCCGTGAGAGGGCTAAAATCTGGCGCGGGCTGGGGCTCGACCAGTGCGAGGAGCCGTATCAGGACGGGCAAGAAAGAAAAAGGCAAAAAGGGTAAAACAAAAAAGCCGTACACGTCCTTCCCCCGGTTCATTCCGGAAGGAGGGCGGTACGGCTTTCCTGTCGTAAAACTTGTCAGGTATCCTGACTCAAATCTCAATCCTGCCTTCGGCGTCGCTTGTTTTGAAAGCCGCCTTGATGGCGTCGTACAGGCAGACGAGCCATACGATGCCTTCCAAGATCAGGCCGACGCCGATAAACGCCAGCAGGGCGCCGATACCTGTGGCAACCAGGTAGCAGATGCCCGCCACCGTATGGCCGGCATAAAAGCGGTGGATGCCGAAATTGCCCAGAAAGACGGCCAGCAGGATATAGATGATCTTGCTGACCCGCTTGGAGCTTCCCCGCGTTACCAAAACATGGCCCGTTTCGTCCCGGTAGGCCTCCACGGCCATGCCTTCCTTCACGGAAAACGGGATCTCGGACCGCGGTACCGTCACGAGGCTGCCGTCAGGCATCCCGATCGATACCATATCCGCTTCTACTTTTACGATTCTTGCCATCTCCGAGTGCTCCTTTTTTTCATATCTGAAACTCCTCGCCCCGTTCCAATGACCTATGGCCCCTCTGACCCAAGGCCCCCTCGGGCTACAGTGCCGCTGACAGGAAGACGTGGAGGATGATCCACAAAAAGCGAAATCCCGTTTTTAGTACGTATTGGAAAAACACGTAGATTACAAAGTCCGTGGTTCATATCGTCCACTGGCTCTGGTCCGTGTGCAGATAGTGCTCCGCCCTTTCGGACAAGGGCTCGCCCAAAAAGTCCTTATAGAGTTGCTGGATATACGGGTTCTCGCAGGAAATACGCAGCTTTGACGCACGGTCGAGCTTGTGCAGGTATTCGCCGCGCTCCCAGGCCAGCTCCTGTCCGGAGTGGATGGGCTGTCCGCCGCCGCCGCTGCAGCCGCCGGGGCAGGCCATGATTTCGACGAAGTCGTATTGCACGGCGCCGCTGCGGATGGCGTTGACGAGGGCATGCGTGTTGGCCAGGCCGCTCGTCACGGCCAGGCGGATCCCGGCACCGCCGATGGCGGTGGTGCAGTCGCGCCACGACCCTTCCTCATTCTGCCGCCAGGTCCACGTGATGAACGTGTCCGGGTCGGGCTTCCTGCCTTCCACCGTATAGTAGGCGTTGCGCACGGCAGCCTCCATGACGCCGCCCGTGGTACCGAAAATGATGGCGCCGCCCGTGCCGGCACCCAGGGGGTTGTCGAACGGTTCGGGCTGGAGGGACGCCACATCGACGTTGGCCACATGGAGCATGCGGGCCAGGGCGCGGGTCGTCATCACATAGTCCGTGTCCTTCAGGCCGGGCTCGGCATTGATTTCCGGCACGTCGCACTCGTACTTCTTTGCGACGCAAGGCATGACCGCCACATTGACGATCTTGTGGGGGTCCACATGGAGGAGCTGGGCGTAGTAGCTCTTCGAGATGGCGCTGAACATGGCCATGGGAGACTTGGAAGTCGACAGGTGGGGCAGCATGTCGGGCGCCACTTTCTTGCAGAAACGCACCCAGCCGGGGCAGCACGACGTGAACATGGGCCACTTGTGCTTGCCGGGCTCTTTCAGGTGCTCCAACAGTTCCGCGCTTTCCTCCATAATGGTCAGGTCGGCGCCGAAATTGGTGTCGAATACATATTTGAAGCCGATATGGCGCAGGGCGGCCGCCAGTTTGAGGGGCGTCGCCTCTTCGCGGGGCATGCCGGTCTCTTCGGCCCAGGCAGTGCGCACGGCCGGGGCGACCTGCACGATGACGATCTTGTCGGGGTCGGACAGGGCCTTCCAGACCTTTTCGCTGTCATCGCGGGCGCGCAGGGCGGCGACGGGACAGTGGGTGATGCACTGGCCGCAGAGGGTGCACGTTTTCTGCACCAGACCCACGCGGGTCCGGGCGCCGGCATTGATCAAATCCCACACATGCATGCCCTGGATCTTGTCGCAGACCGAAATGCAGCGCATGCAGCGGATGCACTTGGTCTCGTCGCGGATCAGGGGGAAACTGTTGTCCCAGGGATGCTGGCGGTACCGGATCGGGTACGATGTATAGTCCACGTCCAGGTCGGCACAAATCTTCTGCAGTTCGCAGTTGCCGTTCCGGTGGCACGTGGGGCAGCTCATGTTGTGCTGCGACAGAATCAGTTCGACGTTGAGGCGCCGCGCCGTGCGGACCTTCTCCGAGCGCGTCAGGATCTCCATGCCCTCGCGCACCTGGGTGTTGCACGACGAAACGAGGCGCTGCATACCCTTGACTTCGACGACGCAGACGCGGCAGGCGCCGACTTCGTTGATGCCTTCCAGGAAGCACAGCGTCGGAATGGGGATGCCGTTGGAACGGGCGGCCTGCAGAATCGTCGTGTTCTCAGGCACCTGCAGTTTTTTGCCGTCAATCGTAATATTTACCATGGTAACGGACCTCCCTTTTTCAACGCACCCAGTCCGAACACATCGCAGCGCAGGCAGCGCAGGGCCTCCTGGCGGGCTTCGGCGGGACTCATGCCGATGCCGACGCTCTCAAAATCGTGTTTGCGTACGGACGCTTCGCGCATCATGATGTCGCACCGTCCGCAGGGTTTGCGGTCGATGAAGTGCGGCACCGCCGCGCTCACACCGAAATCGAGTTTATGATGATAGCCCAGGTAGGCATCGATGTTGATGGCCGCCACTTTGCCCGCCGCAATGGAGCGGATTAGCGTGGCCGGACCCGTGACGCAGTCGCCGCCGGCGAAGATGCCGTCCGTGCCCGTCACCGTGCCGTCGGGTTCCGCCTGGATGACGCCGTGGTTGACAGGGACGCCCTGCTGGCTGAAGCGCTGCCATTCGATGTCCTGGCCGATGGCCGAGACGATCAGGTCGCAAGGCAGCTCGAAGAGGCCGTCCGGCGCATCGTACGGCTTCGGCCGCCCGCCGGAAATCTCCCCCGGAATCTGGCGGCGCAGGGCCAGGGCCTTCACCGTGCCGTCCGGCCCGGTCACCACGTGGTCCGGGGCGCACAGCTCCAGAAGCTCGCACCCTTCGGCAATGGCGCCGTCGATTTCCTCGTCCAGGGCCGGCATGTCGGCCCGGCTGCGGCGGTAGGCGATATAGACCTTCTTCGCGCCCAGGCGCACGCTCGTGCGGCACGCGTCCATGGCCACGTTGCCGCCGCCCACGATGACCACTGTCCGGCCCGTGAAATCGGGCGGATTGTCGTAGCCCACATCGCGCAGCATGCTGATGGCCGGAATGACGCCTTGCGTCTCCTCGCCCCGGATGCGCAGGTGCTTCGACGTGTGCGCGCCGAAGGACAGGTACACGGCGTCATATTTTTTGCGTAAATCTTCCAAAGTGAAATCCTTGCCGACGGATACATCGAAGAGGGTCTTCACGCCCGTCGACAGGATATGGTTGATATCCTCGTCCAGGTACTTGCGCGGCAGGCGGTAGGCCGGAATGCCGTAGCGCAGCATACCGCCCAGCTTGTCCAGGCGTTCCATGATCGTCACCTGGTGCCCCATGAGCTGCAGGTAGTACGCCGCCGTCAGACCGCCGGGGCCGCCGCCCACGATGGCGATCCGCTTGCCCGTTTCCGGCAGGCGTTCCGGCGCGGGGATGTCCCCGGAATTCTCGCAGGCAAAGCGTTTCAGGCCGCAGATGTTGATGGCGTCGTCCACCATGTTGCGGCGGCAGTTCGCTTCGCAGGGATGTTCGCAGACGAAGCCGCACGACGCCGGGAAGGGATTGTCTTTGCGGACCAGCTGGACCGCGTCTTCGTACCGCCCGTCGGCGATGAGGGAAATGTAACCGGGAATGTCCACGTGGGCCGGGCAGGCCACGCGGCACGGCACCGGCTGGTCCTGGCGCCCCAGGCAGGTCCGGTGCTGCACGTGCTCCTCATAATCCTGCCGGAAGCCTTCCAGGCTGTCCAGCACCATGCGTCCCGCCCCGTACCCGATGGCGCAGTCCGCCGTCAGGTAGATCGTCTCCGCCGTGCGTCCGAGGAGCTCCAGGTCCTGCTCCGTGCCGTCGCCGTCGAGGATCTTCTCCAGCAGGTCCTCGACCGTCCCCAGGCCCACGCGGCAGGGAATGCATTTGCCGCAGCTCTGGGCATGGCACATCTTCACCAGGGACAGGGTCGTGTCCACAGGGCAGGTGCCGCGCGGGTTCGCCTCCAGACGCCCCTCCATGGTGGCAAGCAGGTCGGCGAGCACCTTCGCCGACTTTTCCGGAGTGTCCAATCTGATGTTAGCCATAATATCCTTCCTTATCCTGACTCCTTGTCCCGGCACACCGCCGGTTGCAACGGCGTGATCCGGACATGCGTTTCCGCTTCTCTATAATAAGGTAAGCACTCTTCCGGGACCGTCGAGCGGCCCCCATTACAAAAATTATAAAACACAACGGGCGCGAATGCAACCGCAGGCGCGGCGAAGGAGGCCCGTCTCCGCGGTATACGATGTCCCTCTTCCGGCACGTCCGCCAATCGTTGTTTTTTGCTAACCTAAAAGATATTACGAAAACCTCTATAAAAAAGAACTTGCAAAAGAAAAAAACCTATGGTATACTACAGATGATTAGCGAAAGCTAACTACCGGATACCTTCATCCGGATGTGAATACTCCTCTCTTGTTTGATTTGTTTCTCTGTTTCATAGTAAGGAGGGTGATAGGATGCAGACAGTGGCAGTCGTCTACTGGAGTGGCAGCGGTAACACCGAAGCCATGGCCCGTGCGGTTCAGGAAGGGGCCGGACGGGCTGGCGCCAACGTGTCGCTCTTCACGGCTTCGGATTTTGCGTCCGAAGATCCGGCCGCTTACGACGGCTTTGCGTTCGGCTGTCCCGCCATGGGCGAGGAAAGCCTCGAAGAAACGGAATTCCAACCGGTGTTTGATGCAATCAAGCACAAACTGGGCGGCAAACCTGTCGTCCTGTTCGGTTCCTACGGTTGGGGAACCGGTGAATGGATGGAACGGTGGAAACAGGATTGCCAGGCCTGTGGCATTTCCCTCGCCGCCGATCCCGTCATCGTCAATGGCGCCCCCGATGCAGACGGGCTGGCGCAATGCAGCAAACTAGGGGCGGCACTCCTTGCCTGAGCCGCTCCCCACTCCTTCCTGCCGGGCCTGACCCGGCGGATCTGTGTTTCTCGAAAGCATACAAGATACTATCCTGAATTTTCTCCTACTACGGCACCTGGAAGGCTCCCTCCGCCCAGGTGCCATTTTTTTGTAACCTTTTTTACAAAAATCTTGAAAAAGTGATTGACATTTAAAATACGCGGTGGTAATATACTACTTGTCGCCGACAGGCAACTGTTCCGGCGGCACGGCAGGTTGGATGGCCCTCTTAACACTCCTGGGGAGCGAAAGAGTGTCAGGAATCCGCTGCGAAGGACGGAACCTTGAAAACTGAATAACAACGAACCAGATAAATGTGCGGGTCATGTTTCCGGAAACGGGAACAGACCAGGTCATATAATTTCGAAACAACAAGA
>ONEW01000044.1 GCA_900316935.1 uncultured Selenomonadales bacterium | reverse complement strand
GTACTATTTTTTTCTTAAATTCATAGTTGTGTTTTGCCATAAAAAACTGACCCCCAATTGTTAGATTTTTGGTCTAACAATTGGGGGTCAGCTCAAAGGCGTACCCTTTTATTTTGCCGGCCGGAATCCTGCCTGTGCGGGAGGCCCTCCTGTTCCATTCCCCCGTTCCGTGATATAATTAATTGTTATGATGTTTTCAACAGGAACGAGGAAGAGGTATCGTTATGGCAGACAAATTATTGCTCATCGACGGCAGCAGCCTAATCCACAGGGCCTTTTTCGCCCTGCCCCCGCTGACAAACCGCAAAGGGATGCACACGGGCGCTGTGTACGGTTTTTTGCGCATGTTCCACCGCCTGCTGCAGGAACTGCGTCCCCGCTGGATCCTGGTGGCTTTCGACAAATCCCGCAAAACCTTCCGCACGGAACTTTATGCGGATTACAAGGGGCAGCGCAAGCCGACGCCACCGGAACTGAAGGAACAGTTCCCCATGCTGATGGACGTGCTCCATTCCCTGGATATTGCCGCCGTGGAACTGGATGACTACGAGGCGGACGATATCATCGGCACCATGGCCCGCCGCAGCGGTGCGCCGGAAACGTACATCGTGACAGGGGACCGGGACCAGCTCCAGCTGATTGATGATACGACGCGCGTCCTGTATACAAAGCGCGGCATTTCCGATATCAAACTGTACGACGAGGCGGCCTTCGCGGAAGATTACGCCGGCCTCAAACCGCTGCAGCTCATCGATTTGAAGGGCCTCATGGGCGATGCGTCGGACAACATACCCGGCGTCAAAGGCGTCGGCGAAAAGACGGCCCTCAAACTCCTTTGCGAATACGGCAGCGTGGAAAATGTGCTGGACCATATTCCCGATGTCAAGGGAAAGGCTCTGCAGGCCAAGCTGGCGGGACACCGGGAGGAAGCCCTCCTTTCGAAAGAACTGGCCACCATTGTGACCGACGTGCCGCTGGATATCGATCTGGCGGATTATGAAGTGAAAAAGGTGGGACCGGCCGCACGGGATAAAATGGCGGAACTGGAGTTCCGCGGCTTCTACGAGCAGTTTGCCGATGTATTGGGCGAAGCGCCGGCAGTTTCCGCAGACGGTGCGGCTTCTGCAGGAGCGGCAGAAGGGGACGCGGCAGCTTCCGCGGACGGCCTCATGGGCAGTCTCTTCGGGGAGGCTGCGCCGGCGGCCGTGCCGGAAACGGTCGCTACGGCGGCGGACTGGGATAAACTGGCGGCCGGCATCGCACCGGATGAGAAAATCTGGTTTCTGACGAAACCCCGGGGGCAGATTCCGGACCTTGCCTTTGCCAGCGCCCAGCTGCGGAGTCGGGGTGTCCTGTACAACTTGCAGGGGGACGGTGTGCTTACCGCCTTTGCCGCGTGGCTCGCTGCCTCACCCAACCCGAAAGGGACCATCGATTGCAAGGAAACGTACCGGGTGCTCCTGTGCCTGCGCCGGCCTGCGGAAAAGCCGGCCGGGCAGGGGGAAGTGCCCCTGATCCGGAACCTGGAGGATGACCTGGCCCTGGCCGCCTATCTGGAAGACGCCGGCCGGTCAGGCTACGCCTTGGAGGATCTGGGCTGGCATTATCTGGGACAGGAGCGCGCGGCAGACTGCCAGACCCTGGCCCTGGTGGCGGAGGCCCTGGAGCCGCTGCTGCGGGAGAAGGAACTGGTTGCAATATACCGGGACCTGGAACTGAAACTGGCGCAGGTCCTGGCGGAAATCGAACTGCGGGGCATCGCCATCGACAAGGAACGGCTGCAGACCATGAGCGCCTCTATGGCGGAAGACATTGCCGCCCTGGAGGAAAAGGCCCGCGAAGAGGCGGGCGAACCGGACTTCAATCCCAATTCGCCAAAACAGCTCGGCGCAATCCTGTTCGAAAAACTGGGCCTGCCAGTCATCAAAAAGACGAAAAGCGGCTATTCAACGGATGTCAAGGTCCTCGAAGCCCTGAAGGGACAGCACCCGCTGGTGGAGACGGTGCTCCGGTACCGGACCCTGGCGAAACTGCATTCCACCTATCTGGAAGGCCTCAAGCCGCTGATAAACCCGGTAACAGGCCGCATCCATACGCATTTCCAGCAGACCGTGGCCGTGACGGGACGCCTGTCCAGTGTCGACCCGAACCTGCAGAACATCCCCACGCGGACGGAGGAAGGGAAGAAGATCCGCAGCCTCTTCGTGCCGGGAGACGGGTACGACTGGCTCCTGTCCTGCGACTATTCGCAGATCGAACTGCGGATCCTGGCCCACGTGGCGCAGGACCCGACCATGCTGGAAGCCTTCCGGGAGAACCAGGATATCCACGCCCGGACGGCCAGCGAGGTCTTTGGCGTGCCGCTGGACCTGGTGAGTCACGAGATGCGCTCCCGTGCCAAAGCCGTCAACTTCGGCATCGTGTACGGCATCAGCGATTTCGGGCTGTCGCAGCAGCTCGGCTGCAGCCGCCAAGAGGCGAAGGAATTCATTGAAAACTATCTGGCCCGCTACCAGGGCGTGAAGAAATACATGGAGGACATGGTCGCCATGGCTCGTTCCCAGGGCTATGTCTCGACCCTGATGGGCCGCCGACGCTATCTGCCGGACATCAACAACCGTAACTTCAATCTCCGCAGCTTTGCCGAACGGACGGCGATCAACACGCCGATCCAGGGGACGGCGGCGGATATCATGAAGCTTGCCATGCTGAAGGTCGATGGCGCCCTGAAGGCTTCGGGCCTGGCTTCGCGGGTGTTGGTCCAGGTCCACGACGAACTGGTCCTCGAAGTGAAAGAAACGGAAAAGGGCGCCACGGCTGCGCTGGTACAGCGGGCCATGCAGGACGCCTTCCGGATGAAGGTGCCCCTCGTGGCCGAAGTCAGCTTCGGCAAGGATTGGGCAGCGGCGAAATGAGGTGACAACATGCCGGAATTACCGGAAGTGGAACAGGTGCGCCAGTCCCTGGTGCCCCATCTGCGGGGACGGAAGATCCTTTCGGCCGCCGTGTACCGGCCGCGCATGATACTCCATCCCTCGGTGGAGGAATTTGAACGCCTTGTGGCCGGCCATGTCTTTCAGGACGTGGAACGCAAGGGCAAGTACCTGACCCTCGTGCTGGATCAGGGGGACAGGATCCTGGCCCATCTGCGCATGACCGGCGCCCTGCTCGTGAAAAAGGACGGGGAGGAAGAGCCCCCGTTTGCCCGCATGCGCTTCAACCTGAGCGGCGGCGCCACGTTGTGGTTTACGGATATACGTGTCTTCGGGACCATGGCCTATCTCGCCAAGGGGGACCCATGGCAGGACAAAGGCTTTGCCTCCTTTGGCCCGGAACCCCTTTCCGAAGAATTTACGGACGCCTATTTCCAAGACATCGTGCGGAAAAGCCATAGGCCGATCAAGAGCCTGATCCTGGACCAGCGGCGCATTGCAGGCCTGGGGAACATTTACGCCGACGAGGGGCTGGCCCTGGCGGGTATCCGTCCCACGCGGCCGGCGTACCGGCTGACGGTGGCGGAACGGAAGCGCCTGCGGCAGGCCATCAACGAGGTCATCGCCCAGGGGCTGGCCCACCACGGGACCACGTTTCGGAACTACCAGGACGCCAACGGGCAGATGGGCAATAACCAGGAGTATCTGCGCGTGTACCACCGGAAAGGGCTGCCGTGCCTGGACTGCGGGACGACGCTGGTCCAGGTCAAAGTGGGCGGGCGGGGCAGCGTGTACTGCCCGAAGTGCCAGAAGTGAGGGAATGGAAATGAAAGTAGTCGGACTGACCGGCGGCATCGGCAGCGGGAAAAGTACCGTTTCGAACCATTTGCGCGAAATGGGCGTCCCCGTCTTTGATGCGGACCGGGAGGCGCACACGGCGGTGGAGAAGGGAAGCCCCGGCCTGGATAAGGCCGTGAAGATCTTCGGGCCCCGGTGCCTGCTGCCCAACGGCGAGCTCAACCGCGTCTGGGTTGCGGACCAGGTGTTCCATAACGAGGACCTGATGGCCGCGTACGGCGGTATGGTCCAGGACGAAGTGCGCCGCCGCGCGTTCGATTTTATGGGGCGCATGCAGCACTCCGACAACACCATGTCCGTCCTCGATGTGCCGCTTCTGATTGAATGCGGCTGGCACGAGTTCGTGGACCTGGTCTGGCTGGTGGCCGTCGATCCGGAGGAACAGGTACGCCGTACCATGCTGCGGGACCATGCGACGGAAGAGCAGGTCCGTGCCCGGATTGCGGCGCAGATGTCCCTGGAGGAAAAGAAGAAGTACGCCGACCTGATCATCGATAACAGCAAGACGCCGGAGCACACGTGCCGTCAGGTGAACAACGCCGTATCTCGGCTGGAGAAGCTGGCGGCCGAAGCAAAAAAGGGGCGGGCTTCGCAACGGATCATCATTGCCGAATGAGTGAGGAATACATCTGTGTTTGGAAAGAGTAAAAAGAGCAAAGGCAGGCGCACCGCCGGCCGTGGCGCCAGCCGGACGCGCCGGAAGGACTCCGGCGGCCGCACGGCGGTACGCGGCAGGAAGAAGGCGGCCGGGCAGGGCAGCGGGCGCGGCAGGTTCTTTACGCGCTGGCAGGCCGTGGCCGTCGCTGCCGTCCTGGTGGCGTTCCTCGGCTGGATGGCCTGGCGGAGCGACTACGTGCAGATGCGGTTCGTCTACATGTGGCCGTACCAGAGGGAAATCGTCACGTACAGCCAGAAGAACCGGGTCGACCCCTTCCTGGTGGCCGCCGTCATCAAGAATGAGAGCCGCTTCAAGCCCGGCGCCGTGTCGGGCGTGGGAGCCATCGGCCTGATGCAGATCATGCCGGACACGGGCGGCTGGATCGCCAAACAGATGGGGCTGAAGAACTACGAACTGCAGTCCCTCTACAACCCGGAAACGAACATCCGCATGGGCTGCTGGTATCTGTCGGAGCTGCACCATGAGTTCAAGGGCAACCTGATCCTCCTCATGATTGCCTATAATGCGGGGCGCGGCAATACGCACGCCTGGATGGAGGCTAACGGCTGGGACTACGATTTCGGGGACATCGCCCGCATCCCGTACGCGGACACCCGCCATTACGTAGCCAAGGTCATGCAGGATCGCGATGAATATTACCGCCTCTACAAAGACAAGATCTCCCAATAGGGGCGGCAGGGAAACTTTGAAAAAAGACAAAAAAACTGTTGACGAATCCAGACAGCTATGCTAGAATGTCCTTGTTGTTAATCGAAACACCTTCCCGCGGTTGTGGTGGAACGGCAGACACGCCACTTTGAGGGGGTGGTGAGGGAGACCTCGTACGGGTTCAAATCCCGTCAACCGCACCACAGATTTTCGATTGCACAAAAACAGGATATGCGGTAGTGGCGGAACGGCAGACGCGCTAGCCTCAGGAGCTAGTGGGGGTTGACCCCGTGGAGGTTCAAATCCTCTCTACCGCACCAATTCAAAGGTGCACCGCTCTCGGAGCGGTATTTTTTTTGTCCCGGGCTGCTTTGCGGTCCTGGGTTGCATTACCTCTTGTCAGAGGTTTACAGTCCGCGTTTATTCTAGTATAATAATATGCGGATGTCTGAAAAGACACGGAGTTCCGGCGTTCCGGCGGCTGCCGCCCGCGCCGGGGACAAGAAGGGGAGAATGGCATGAGAATCGTTTATAAGACCCATACGGATTACAGCGCCAAGGAGTTCGGACGGATGAACATGGTCCTGCAGAAAAAGAACCCGAAAGTGCGCAAAGTTGAATATATCCTGGCGGCGGTATTCGCCCTCGTCATCATCGCGTTCCTGTACAATAAATGGTTCGTGGCGGCCGGTGTATGCGCCGTTATGGCCGTGGCCGTCTTCGTGTTCCTGATTCCGTTCAACCTGCGGCGCGTCGCCGAGAAGCAGTTCGACAAGAGCCGCCTCGAGGGCATGCGCAGCAACCTGACCTTCTACATGGACCATTACGAGGAAGTCAACAAGCTCGGCCGTGTGGCCTACAAGTACGTGCAGCTGCGCGAGATCATCGAAACGGACACGAACTTCTACCTGATGAAGACGAATATGCAGGGCTGCATCGTCGTCAAAGCCAACTGCGCGCCCAACCTGATCAAGTTCCTCAGCAAGATCAAGACGCAGTACAAGCTCTGATGGTTCCGGCCCGATGCAACCTGATTGAAGCAAGCAAAAGAAAATGACCTTGAAGCGGCATCCGTTTCAAGGTCATTTTGTCGTCGTGCGCCCGGCGGCGCACGTTTCTAACCGGTGAAAGTCCGGAATCTGCCCGGCAGCGGGAAAGATACAGCCAAAGGCAAGGGTGTCCATCGTGAGG
>ONEW01000018.1 GCA_900316935.1 uncultured Selenomonadales bacterium | reverse complement strand
GTCTTTGGCAATCCGCGCGGCTTCTTCAGGGCTGAATGCGGCGCGTCCGTTCGGGACGTCGATGCCGTACCATTTCATGATGTCCTTTGCCTGATACTCGTGAATCTTCAAAATACATTCCCTCCTTCAATATATCTTAGATTATGGGAATCACCATAAGGAACAACGTTACGGATCCCGGTGCCCGTCATTTGGCCAGGGCGGATCCGTCTTCGGCGCTGCTGCGCACTTCGAGGCTCCGGATGGAGATGTTCACTTTCTGTACCTGCATGCCGGTCATGCGCTCCACCTTCCGCTTGATTTTGCTTTGAAGGATGCGGCTCACTTCGAACACGCGGACGCCGTAATAGAGGACCAGCTCCACGTGGACGAACAGCCCGCGGCTGTCGGAACGGCGGCGCACATGGATGTAGTTGATCCTTGCCACGCCCACCATGCGCTCCACGATGAGGTTGATGATGTCCTCGATGACATAGTCGGAAATGAGGATGAGCCCGTAATAGCTGAAGGCCGGCCGGACGATGGACCGGCGGTCCTCCCTCTTGTTCCTGTTCTTTGAAAAAAGGTTGTACGGCAGGTTGGCGAAAAATCCACCGAAATGCTGTTTCAGTTCCACCGTCGGCACCGGCACGATATGTTTGCCGTAACGCAGCCGCGCCTCGTGGGCCTTCTTGATTTCCTGCCTCGTGGCGATGTCCGTGATGTAGACGGTCTTCAATGGCTTCGGCAGGCTGAGGCGTTGCGTGATCTTTTCAATCATCTTGTCCGACGTAGCCAGAATCAGCAGGCGCCGGATGCCGGAACGGGCCAGGGCCTGGCGCACTTCGGAAGCGTGGGCGTCATCGTAAAAAATAGCCCGCTTCACGGCCTGTACCCTGTTCTGTTCGCTTTTGGCCGATGTGCCGGCCAGAATCTTCGCCCCTTCAATCAAAAGGCCGTCATCGATGATGCCCTGGCATTGATACTGATGGGCTACGCCGATGGCACGGTGGCTTTTACCGGAACCGCTGGGGCCTACAAAGGCAATGACTTCCATAAGGATCCACCTGTACTCTTCCTTCTTATTTACAATCATAACATACTTGTCGCGATAACTTAACCAGAATCTGCTGGTTGGTCGAAATTTCAGCCCGAATTCCCGTTAAAGAATCCCGAAACAGGCTAAAAATGCTGTAATATTTTGCAAAGGGACTTTCCATTGCCCCAGACGCTCCGGAAAACGGCCTGTCGTTCCGTGCAGGTCGCTGCCCCCCGTAATCAGGAAATGCCGTTTTTCCGCTTCCCCTTTCCAGAAGGCCTGCCGTTCCGGAGAGGCGGACGGATGGTATACCTCGATGCCGTCGTAAGGCAGCTCGTCCAAGAGTTCCAGCACCAGTTCCGGGCTGCCAACTTCTTCCGGATGGGCCTGCACGGCGATGCCGCCGGCCTCATGAATCAGTTCCACCCCTTCGGCAGGCGTCATTTTCGGCTGCGGTACATAGGCAGGCCTGCCTTCGCCTATATATCTGGCAAAGGCCTCTTCCACATCGGACACGTACCCGGCAGCCACCATGGCCCGGGCCACATGGGGGCGTCCTACGGCGCGTTCGCCGTCCTTGGGAGGCGGTACGGCGAGGTCGATGCCCAGTTTGTGCAGTTTGTCCAGAATCTCCTGCAGGCGGATGAGCCGCGCGTTGCGGACTTCCACCAGCCTCTTTGCCAGAAAGGCGCAATCCGGCCGGATTCCGTAACCCAGGATGTGTACCTGCCGCCCACCCTGACGGGCACTCAGTTCCACCCCTGGGATATACCGCAGGCCACAGGCAGCAGCTGCCCCGGCCGCGTACGGGATGCTCTTCAATGTATCGTGGTCCGTCACGGACAGGACCCGGATTCCCGCGGCGGCAGCCGCAGAGGCCAGTTCTTCCGGCGTGTAGATGCCGTCGGAATAGGTGCTGTGCATATGCAGGTCCGCCAGGCCTGTCAGTCCGGTTTCTCCGTGCTCCTGGTCCGTTTCCTCGTTATCCGCCATCGTACTGCCTCCCCTTTCCGGAACATTCCGTTCCCCCCAAGCCGCCACTGCCTCAGGCCTGGCGGCTTTTTGCATATTCAATCAGCGTGGCGGTGCCGAAAGCCGTACCGCCTTCCACAATACAGCCTTTCGTCTTTTTGGCCGTCGACGTGCCGCCGATGTCCAGATGGGCCCAAGGCAGGCCCGGTTTCACGAAGGCGCCGATGAAGGCGCCTCCGGTGATGGCACCGGCCGGGCGGCCCGCACTGTTCTTCACATCGCCGCAGGTGCCCCTAATCATTTCTTCCGCGCCTTCGAACAAGGGCAGCTGCCACCAGGCTTCCCCCGCACGGTGCCCTGCCGCCCGGAGCGCAGCGGCCAGGTCGTCGTCACTGGCAACGATGCCTGAAACCTCTTCGCCCAGGGCGATGATGACGGCTCCCGTCAGCGTCGCGATATCCACCACTTCAGACGCGCCCTTCTCCCCCGCGTACCAGACGCCGTCAGCCAGAACCATGCGTCCCTCGGCATCGGTGGAAACCACTTCGATCGTCTTCCCACTCGCTGCCTGGATGATGTCCCCCGGCCGCTGGGCGGACCCGGAAGGCATGTTTTCGGCGCAGGCCAGGATGCCCAGCACGTTGATCTTCAGATGCAGGGCCGCAATGGCCTGCATGGCTCCCAGTACGGCGGCGGCACCGGTCATGTCATCCTTCATCTCGCTCATGCCTGCATCAGGTTTCAGGGAAAGGCCGCCGCTGTCAAAGGTGATGCCCTTGCCCACAAAAGCCAGGAACGGGGCGTCGCCGGCTCCGCGGTACTGCAGTGTGACCAGGCGGGGCGGATGGATGCTGCCCGCGCCGACGGCCAGAATGGCGTGCATCCCCTTCTGCCGCATTTCCGTTTCCGTCAGGACCTCGACCTCCATCCCGTACCGGGAGGCCGTTTCTTCAGCGTCTTCCGCCAGCAATTCCGGGGTCACGATGTTGCCCGGCTCGTTGACGAGGTCCCGGGCATGGCAGATGGCGGCGGCAACGGTTTCCGCCTCCCGCAGCACGTCCGCTGCCCCGTCCACGCCATTCATGATGAGGATGGGCAAAGGCGCCGGAGTTTCCTTGTCAGACTTGTATTTATCGAACCGGTAACTCCCGAGCAGCAGCCCTTCGGCCACGGCCTTCAGGTAATGGGGCCGCGTCGCCTTCAACAGGACCGGCCCCGCCACGACGGCCTTTACCGCTTTTCCCTTCACCAGGGTCCGCACGGCATTCCCGGCGGCCTGGCGCATATGGATGGGCGTGCATTCCCGGCCCGCACCGGAACCGGCGAGGATCAGCCGTGTGAAGCCGCCTTCCCGTGGCAGGACCAGCTCCGTCACATGCCCTTTGGCAGTCACTTCCGGATCTTTGGTCACGGCATAACGCACGGCCTTCTGCAGATCCTGCGGCAGCCGGATAGCATCCAGCTCCGGCAGGCACTCCTTGCACAGGAGCAGCACGACGGCTTCCGCGTGTTCATAAACAGACGCCTCGGGAGCAGCATTTTCCAGCATGAGGAACGGTTCCATACAATCTCTCCTTTCATCGTACTTCCTGGCAGCAGATCAGCTCGTCCAGGAAGGTGCGGCCTGAAGAACGGCGCAGCAACAGGTCCGTCACTGCGACCCGCCGCTCATAGACCTTCTTTCCGTTTACATAGTGGCTGCTGAAGGAATGGATGGCATAGGGCACCCCGTCCTGCAGGCCCAGATAAATCATCACATGGCCCGGCAGGTGCAGCAGGGCTCCGGGTGGCAGCTGGGCCAGCACGGCCAGCCGTTCCGCCGTTCCCAGCCCCTCCAGGGAAACCGTGTGCAGCGGGGCCTTGCGGATCTGGCCCGAATTGCGGGGCAGGCAGATCCCTTCGGCACGGTAGACCGCATCCACGAACGACGAGCAGTCGACACTGCCATAGTCACCGCCCCAGCCGTACACACTGTCCAGGAACTGCATGGCGTTATCCAGGACCTGGCGCGCCGTATACGGCGCGTATCCCTTTCGGAGTGCCGGTCCGGACGGCAGCAGCATCTTCTTTCCGGTAAGGGCGCCCGCCGCATCACGCTGCGGCAGCAGCACTTCCCACTGCGCCCCGTCCGCCGCCGGCACGAGCCGCGTATACAGGAGGGCCGAGCCTTGAAGCATCATGCCCCGGAACGACGCCGGATCGGCCCCGTAGGCATAGCCCGGGCGCGGTCCCGTCCCGTGCCACGTGCCGCCCGGTTCCGCTGGATACAGGTCCCTCCCCGCGACGGTCAGGAACTGCTGCGGCGCGGCATAGCGGTTCCAGTCAGCGCGCGGGCAGTACGCCACGTCTTCACACGCCACCCAGCCCGAAAGAGTGCGGCTGCGCAGGAACACGTACCGCCTGTCCCGCGACGTGTGCCAGACCACGACCGGTTCCCCCGCGTCGAGCACGGAATCCTGTACGTTGTCGTAGTAGCGGGCATCCGGACTGGCGGAATCATACAGTCCCTCGTCCGTCGGCAGGCTCCGGAGCGATGTATGGGCCGTCGTGACCGCAAATCGTCCTGTAACCGTGTCCGGAACCGCATCCAGGTTCAGATTGGCCCGGAACCGCGCGGCATCCGCCTTCGTCATGCGGCGTCCCTCCAGGTACGCCTTCCGGCGCAACGGCCGGCGTTCGGCCAGCCGGCGCCGCAGTGCCGCCCCGTCCAGTTCCGCGAAGGAAGCGAGACGCTCCGTCGTGACCGCCCCGGTCCAGACATCGGAAGCACGGGAAATCCGCTCATTGAGTGCTGCAATGCCGGCCTCGTCCAGAACCACGGCGTCAGCCGCGGCATACCGGCTGCACCACCAGGCCGCCGTCTTCTCCGGCCGCACGGCCCCGCTTTCCCCAGCCTGTTCCGTCCCTTCTGCCGCCGCGGACGCGCAAAAAGGCGCGGCAAAGGATACAGCCAGGCAGAGCCAGGCAGCCAGCCGCCGCATGATCCGAAATCCCTGCAAGGTCATTCCCCCCTTCCCCATCTCCAAACAGCGTATTTATATAAAATTATAACACATAAAAAAAAACGTATTCAATAACCGGCGGTTAGAGAATACGCTTAAAAACATCTGATACGGGCACCTGCCCATCCCGAGTTCTCCCAAAACAGGATAAGCAGATGTCTGTTTCAGCACGTGAACAAATTATAAGCTATTTTGACGCAAATTGCAAATTGTTTATGAAACATTCCCTGCCACGCGCCACAGCCGGTCTTCCGGTGTCTTTTCAGCGGGTCAGGCCGTATTCCTTCAGGATGGCCTTCATCTTCTCCAGGGCACCTTCGCTCATGGGCGTCAGAGGCAGGCGCGGGTCGCCGCAGTCGATGCCCGTGACGAGGGAAACGGCTGCCTTGACGGGAATCGGGTTCGTTTCAAGGAACATGGCGTTGGCCAGGGGCACCATCTTCTTGTTCAGGTCGGCAGCTTCCTTCACCTTCCCGTCCTCATAAGCCTGCATCAGTTGCTGCAGGATGCCGCCGTCGATGTTGCTCAACACGGAAATAAGGCCCGTGGCGCCGACAGACAGGAAGGGCAGGATGAGGGCATCATCGCCGCTGTATATTGTGAAGTCCGCCGGCAGCAGGCGGTACAGTTCCGCCACCTGGGCGACATTGCCTGCCGCTTCCTTGATGGCCACCACGTTCGGACAGTCTTTGGCCACGCGGGCCACCGTCGCTGGCGCGATGTTGGCAGCCGTACGGCCCGGCACGTTATAGAGGATGGCCTTGCACGATGTGCTGCCGGCAATGGCCTTGAAATGACGGTAATAGCCTTCCTGGGTCGGTTTGTTGTAGTACGGGCCGACAAGCAGGACACCGTCCACGCCGCAGGATTCCGCGAGCTTCGTCATCTCAATGGAATTCGCCGTGTTGTTGCTGCCCGTGCCCGCCACAACGGGGACGCGGCCATTCACCTGCTGGACGACAGTCGTCCAGAGCAGCTTCTTCTCTTCCGTCGTCATGGTGGCGGCTTCCCCTGTGGACCCAGTCACGACGAGGCCGTCGGAACCATGGGACAGCCAGAATTCCACCAGCTTCTTCACGGCCTCCACGTTGACGCCCGTTGCGTCAAAAGGGGTCACCATCGCTGTCAGCAGTCTGCCAAAATACGGATTCTTCATAATCTTGCTCTCCTTCTTTCCGCGGCCTCTGCGGCCGTGTTTTTTCTGACCGGTTCCCTGCGCTTCAGTGGTTCAGCCTGTAGGCCTCATGCAGGGAAACCACGGCATCCTTGAGGGATGTTTCCTCGATGATTGCCGAAATGGATGTATTGGAATCGACGGTCTGCAAAATCGCAATGCCCTTCTCGTTCAGGGCATTGACGAAAGACGCCATCAGGCCCGGCATACCCCGCACCGAGATGCCGACCACGGACACTTTCGCACAGCGGTCCTTCTGCCTGTAGTTGAACCCGTGCCGCTCCAATACGGCGGCGCAGGCCGCGGCGTTGTCGCTGTACACGGAGAACATGGACTCCGTCAGGGACAGGTTCAGGCAGCTCACGCTGATGCCGGCATCAGCCAGGGTCTGGAACAGTTCCTGCCCCGCCCGGGCGCCGTCCAGGGTGACGCGGTACTGGGTAAGGCCCTTGATGTACGTGATGCCGTTCACGAAACTCTGCGATTCCAGCCCCGTGCGCTCGGCCAGAGTGCCGGCGTTCGTGATGAGCGTACCCGGTTCATCGTCGAAGGTGCATTTCACATAGAGCGGAATGTTGCCGTTCTGGGCGATTTCCACGGCCCGCTGATGAATGACCTTGGCCCCCTGCTCCGCCAGTTCGCAGCAGGCGCCATAGGAAATGCACGACATGATGCGGGCATTGTCGACCATGCGGGGATCGGCCGTCATGATGCCGTCCACGTCCGTGTAGATCTCAATGGCCGATGCTTTGAGACCGACGCCCAGTGCCGCGGCCGACGTGTCGCTGCCGCCGCGCCCCAGCGTGGTCATCTGGTGTTCTTCACGGCTCAGGCCCTGGAACCCGCAGACGACGGGGATGATGCCCTGGGCCATGATCTTCATGAGGGGCCGCGGATCCACATTCAGGATATGCGCGGACCCGTAGGTCCCGTCGGTTTCAATGCCGGCCTGCCCGCCCGTCAGGGCGCAGGCCTTGAAACCTTCTTTCTGGAGTTCTGCGGCGAACACGCAGGCGGAAATGATTTCCCCGCAGCACATGAGCAGGTCCAGTTCGTGGCCTGCCACACCGGGATTGCATTCCTTCAGCGTGCGGATCAGGGTATCCGTCGCATAGGGTTCCCCTTCACGGCCCATGGCCGAAACCACGACGGCTACGGTAAATCCGTCCGCGACCGCCTTCTTCACTTTGCTGACGGCGGCTGCCCGGGCTTCCGGGGTCCGTACGGACGTGCCGCCGAATTTCTGTACAAGGATCTTCATTTTACTTAATCCAGCCGTTCTTGATCATCGTTTCCGCAATCTGCAGCGTGTTCAGGGCCGCGCCTTTGCGGATCTGGTCGCCCACCACCCAGAAGTTGAAGGTGTTAGGCTGCGAGAAATCACGGCGCAGGCGGCCGACGTAGCAGTCGTTGTCTCCGGAAGTATACAGGGGCATCGGATAGACCTGGTTCTGCGGGTCGTCCATCATATGGATGCCCGGGAAAGCGTCGATGGCCTTGCGCATGGCTTCCAGGTCCAAATCCTTTTCGAATTCCACGTTGACCGATTCGGAATGGCTGCGGTACACAGGGACGCGCACCGTCGTCGCCGTGATGCCTATGTCGTAGTCATGGAGGATCTTATGGGTCTCGTTCACCATCTTCATTTCCTCTTTCGTGTACAGGTTGTCCTGGAACACGTCAATCTGGGGAATCAGGTTGAAGGCAATGGGGAAATGCTTGGCCAGGCTGGCCGACGGCAGGATATGGGGCACCATTTCGCGCCCTTCGGCATAGGCCTTCGTCTCGTCCGTCAACTCGTCGATGCCTTCCTTGCCGGCACCGCTGACAGCCTGATAGGTCGATACGACGATGCGTTTGATGCGCGCCAGGTCATAAAGCGGCTTCAAGGCCATGACCATGATGATGGTCGAGCAGTTCGGGTTGGCGATGATGCCCTTGTGTTTCAGGATATCCTCAGGATTCACTTCGGGGACGACCAGCGGCACTTCGGAATCCATGCGGAAGGTGCTCGAGTTGTCAATGACGACGGCACCGGCCTGGACGGCGTAAGGCGCAAAGGTCTTGGAGATGCTGCCGCCGGCGAACAGGGCAATGTCTATATCCTTGAAAGAATCCGGCACAGCCTCTTCCACGGCGTATTCCTTGCCGCAGACCGTCAGTTTCGTGCCGGCGCTGCGGGCAGAAGCCAGAAGGCGCAGTTCCGCGAAGGGAAAGTCCCGCTCTTCAATCAGTTTCAGGAATTCCGAGCCGACGGCACCGGTCGCCCCTAAAATAGCCACATTGTATTTTTTCATGATGGTTCCCCCTGTCCTTTACTCAATCCAGGATCTGATCCAGTCCGTAGACCAGTCCCTGCCGTTCCAGGATCTTGCGGCAGCCCAGGATGACGCCGGGCATGTAGCATTCCCGGTTGACCGGATCGTTGATGATCTTCAGTGTTTCGCCCTGGCTGCCGAACACGACTTCCTGGGAAGCCACATAACCCGGCAGGCGGATGCTGTGGATGCGGATGCCCTGGAAATCGCCGCCCCGGCTCCCGGCCAGGGTCTCCTTTTCATCAGGATGTCCCTGCTTATGCGCTGCGCGCACTTCGGCAATCTTCTGGGCAGTCAGGATGGCCGTGCCGCTCGGCGCGTCCAGCTTCTGGTCATGATGCTTTTCGATGATTTCCACATCGCGGAAGTACTTGGCCGCTTCCGCCGCCAGCTTCACCATGACGACGGCACCTAACGCGAAGTTGGGGGCAATGAGGGCCGCCGTGTGGTTCTCCTCCGCCAGATTTTTCACTTCCGCCAGGCGTTCGTCCGTAAAGCCCGTCGTGCCGACGACAGCGCGGACGCCTTTGCCCAGGATGATGCGCAGGGAATCCATGACTACGGCCGGGCGGGTGAAGTCGACGACGACATCCGGCCGCGCCTGGTCCAGGGCCTGCGTCAGATCCGTAAAGAGGCTGCCTTCCGTTCCGTCAGGCAGGACCAGCTTTTTGCCGGCCCCGCAGGGATCCACCCCGCCAACCAGTTCCAGCCCCTCCGCCTGGAACACGGCCTTCACGACTTCACTGCCCATACGCCCCAGGGCACCATTCACCAATACGTTGATCATATTTCCGCACTCCTTTTCCTTGACCCCGCGCAGGAGGTCTGTTCTGTCTGAAGAGAAAAACAAAAGCCGTTGAGAGCTCCTCCCAACGGCTTACACTTCCGCAGTTTGAGATAGCTCTCCGCCGTCATGTCCTGACGACGACAGTCCTGCAATTCTTCATTGCAGGCCCAGCTGACTGAACCCGCCGGTCCGGTCCCTTCGGCGATGTTTCCTTTGGCCCGCTTCCCAGATGCCTCTCCACGGGATACTCATAAACACCGCGCCTCTATCAAAAGACTTACCCTCATTATAAAGCCCCGCCTGCCGGATGTCAAACCGAAATTTACAAAATCAGCCTTTTTGATGTATTTTTTTCTTTTTTTCGCAACTTTTGGAGGTGTGGCCGGGGACTTTTGACACAAAAGGATTGTCCCGCACCGTGAAACGCCAGGGAAAGCGGGCCGCCTCTTCGGCATACTCCACGTTCACCCGCTCCGATACGGCGATTTCCGATGCCGGGATATTCCGGTACTCCAGGATACGCAGGCTGCCATGCCGCAGATCCGCGCCGTAATCCGCCCTGGTGATGGCCAGGGCCTGGCACAGTTTACCCGGCCCGCTGCACAGATTCCGTTCCGACGCTGTGCCGCGGCGCCGCTTCATCAGATCCACACCCAGGACCGGTTCCAGGGCCCGGATGAGGACGGCATTGCCCTCCCCTTCCGGTCCCGTGACGACGTTGAAGCAATGGTGCATGCCGTAAATCAGGTAGACATAAGCTACGCCGCCGGCATGGAACATGACTTCCGTCCGGGCGCTGCGGTTTTGCCAGGCGTGACAAGCCTTGTCCAGGGAACCCACGTAAGCTTCCGTTTCGACAATCATGCCGCCCGTGACGCCCTCCGGCGTATCATGCACCAACAGCTTGCCCAACAGGTGCCGGGCAAGCTCCACCGTGTCGCCCAGATAGAAGGCGGCTTCCGGAACTTTGCCCATGCCGTCCTCCCTCCTATTTCCGGCCCGTGCTGCCAAAACCGCCGCTGCGCTTCTCCTTGACGGTTTCCCCATCGCCGTCGGTCGTCAGGTAGCGCAGGAAGATGCCCTGGGCCACGCGTTCGCCCCGGGCGATGCGTACCGGCTCCGCTCCCATGTTTTCCAGGGCGATCATGATGTGTCCCTCATTGTCCGGATTATCGTAATAATCAGAATCGACGATGCCCACACTGTTCAACAGGCGCAGATGTTTCTTGATGCCCATGCTCGAACGGATATGGATGCTCAGGAACTCGTCGGGCTGCATATAGGCCTTGAGGCCCGTCGCCGCCATGACCGACTGGCCCGGTGCCAGCTCCACCGTTTCCGCCAGGCAGATGTCGTAGCCGGCCGATGTTTCCGTCTTGCGCACGGGCATGACGATGTCCGCGTCCTTGTAGGCGCTGACCTTTTCAAATCCACGTAACTTCATATCAATTGACGCTCCTTTACCGTTTTTTGTCACAGGTGGTCGATGGCGCCGCGGACCTGGGTGAACACGACGCCGCCCTCATCCAGGGGAATGACCTGGGGCTCCAGCTTGCGCAGGTCTTCCACCCGCCAGCCTTCGTTCCGGGCTGCCAGCATCTGCAGCGCCTCATCCACCGACGGGGCCGCCACAACGGCCAGGGCATCCAGGTAAAACTCATTGAGGACGCACGGTTCGTCAATCATACTATGGGAATGATAGGTCTTGTTGTGCCGCCAAATATACAGGTTCATGGTTCCACCTCCCGCCTGAAAATGCTTTCCTGCCCTCATTGTACCATAAACCAGGGCATAACGGGGACACAAAAAACAGCACAGGAAGGGGGCTTCCCTCCTGTGCTGTCTGGTTTTGCCTATTACCGACCCTGCAGGACAGCCTTGCGGGACAGGTTGATGCGGCCCTTGTTGTCGATTTCCACGCACTTGACAGCGATTTCATCACCGACGGACACGACATCTTCCACCTTGTCGACGTGTTCCGTGGACAATTGGGAAATGTGGACCAGGCCTTCCTTCCCCGGCAGGATTTCGACGAAGGCGCCGAAATTCATGATGCGGGTGACTTTGCCCGTGTAGATCTTGCCTACCTCGGCTTCGGCTGTCAGGCCGTCGATGGCCTGGATGGCTTTTTCCACGGCGTCCGTGTCGGGAGAAGCGATGTAGACTTTGCCCGTTTCCTCGATATCAATCTTGGCACCGGTGGTTTCGCAGATCTTCTTGATGGTCTTGCCGCCAGGCCCGATGATCTTTGCAATCTTGTCCGGGTCCACCATGATGGACGTAATCTTCGGAGCCCACTTGGACAGTTCCTTGCGCGGCGCGCTGATGCATTCCATCATCTTGCCCATGATGAACTCGCGGCCCCGTTTGGCCTGCGCCAGGGCCTGTTCGAAGATTTCACGGTTGATGCCGTGCACCTTCATGTCCATCTGCATGGCCGTAATGCCCTGGGCCGTGCCGGCCACCTTGAAGTCCATGTCGCCCAGGGCGTCTTCCAGGCCCTGGATATCGGTCAGGATAGTGAAGAAGTCCCCGTCTTTGACGAGGCCCATGGCCACGCCGGCTACGGGAGCCTTGATGGGCACGCCGGCATCCATCAGGGACAAGGTGCTGGCGCAGACGGAACCCATGGAGGAAGAACCGTTGGATTCCAGGACTTCGGACACCAGGCGCAGGGTGTACGGGAATTCATCTTCCGACGGGATGACGGGCAGCAGGGCGCGTTCCGCCAGGGCGCCATGGCCGATTTCGCGGCGGCCCGGGCTGCGCAGGGGTTTCGTTTCGCCTACGGAATACGGCGGGAAGTTGTATTGGTGAATGTAACGCTGGGTTTCTTCCGGCCCCAGGCCTTCGATAATCTGTGCTTCGCGCAGCGGAGCCAGGGTGCAGGCATTCAGGATCTGGGTCTGGCCGCGGGTGAACAGGGCGGAACCATGAACACGGGGCAGCACGCCGACGCGACACGTCACTTTGCGGACTTCGTCCAGGGCACGGCCGTCGGGACGCACCTTTTCCACCGCGATGGTATGGCGGACGATCTTCTTGACCAGTTTCTGGATGACGTAAGCGACATCGGCGCCTTCGTCAGGATATTTATCCAGGAATACTTCGGCAATTTCCTTCTTGGCCTTGTCGACATTTGCTTCGCGTTCCAGCTTGTTGGCGTCCATGAGGGCGTCCTTCAGTTTGGCGGAACCGTATTCCTCGATTTCCTTCACCAGTTCTTCCCGGGGCTGGACAGGCGTGAATTCCATCTTCGGTTTGCCGATTTCGGCCTGGATCTTGCTGAGGAAGTCGCAGATTTTCCGGATGTTTTCATGGGCGAAGAAGATGGCGTCCAGCATTTCCTGTTCGGAAATTTCCTTTGCACCGGCTTCGACCATCAGGATGGCGTCCTTCGTGCCGGCAACGGCCAGGTTCAGGCGGCTGACCTTGAACTGTTCCACCGTCGGGTTGACGATGAATTTGCCGTCCACCAGGCCGACGCGTACACCGGCAATGGGTCCCAGGAAGGGGATGTCGGATACGCACAGGGCTGCGGAAGCACCAATCATGCCGGGAATGTCCGGGGCATTGTCGGGGTCTACGGAAACAGCCGTGCAGACAATCTGCACATCGTTATGGTAGCCTTCGGGGAACATGGGGCGGATGGGACGGTCGATGAGGCGGCTCGTCAGGATGGCATGCGTGCTCGGACGTCCTTCGCGTTTAATGAAACCGCCGGGAATCTTGCCTACGGCGTACATCTTTTCTTCAAAGTCGACGGTCAGGGGGAAGAAATCCACGCCTTCCCGCGGGGTCTTGGTACCCGTCGCGGCCACTACCACCACCGTATCGCCATAGCGTACGAGCAGGCCGCCGTTCGCCTGTTTGCAGACTTCACCGAATTCGAGGGTAAGCGGTCTGCCTCCCAGGTCCATTGTGTAACTGTTCATCTTTTTCCTCCTATCACTGCTTCTTTACAAACTTTGTGCAGAGCACAACTATAAAAAAATGGGAAACTGCCTAAAAAATAACATAACACATATATTATAAAGTTTGTAACAGTTCCGGTCAACTGGGATTTATCAGAATAGGGACGGCTCCGGCCTCATGCCTTCAGGACGGCTTCGAATTCGCCCCGAGCCCCGTCGATGGCGGCCTGTCCGCCGACGACGCAGATATGGCGGTCTTTCAGGACGGCTTCTGCCACATCGGCCAGGGCACGGATTGCTTCCGGCGTCACGTCGAGAATCTCCTCGCGGGTCTGCTGCCGCATGGCGTCCGTCACTTTCCAGAAGCGGCGGATGGCGGCCTGGGAAACCTTGAGGGAATTCGTCAGAGGCACGTCGACACCGCTCATGGTCCCGATGACGTATTTGGTCATCTCCCGCGGCGAAAGCTGCACGCCCCGCAGCCAGGCCGGCAGTTCCGCAAAAGTACGGAGACTGTTTTCCAACTGGGGGTCGCGGTAGGTGGACAATACCATGGCGCCGTTGCGTTCAAAGGTCGCATTGGCTCCATAGGCCCCTCCTTGGACACGGATCTTCGTCCACAGGTAGTCGTAGCGCAGCATGGTGGACAGCACCAGCATGGCGCCCGTGTAGTGGAATCCGTGGCGGATGAAGTCGCCGCCAGCCGTCACATACTGTACCTTGCCGGCTGTCGCGATGGCTTCGTTGTGACCCGGTGCCGCAAAGGGCACGACGGGTCTGCCTGCAATATCGCTGTCCGGCAGGCCGGCCGCATACTCCAGGGCCGCCGCGCGCACCGTTGCCCGGTCGCAGGCGTCGCAACTGTAGGACAGCACGTAACGGGTCTTGTTGAAGAAACAGCCCACGAGGCGTTTCAGGACGGCGAGGACATGGTCCAGCTCCGCGTCCAGATTTTCCGTCAGGTGTTTCAGGAATTCATAATAGGAAAAATAGTCCTGTTCCGTCACGCGTGTGCAGGCGGAGAAATAAGACCCCAGCCGCGTCAGGGCGACGGACTGGCCGCGTTCGAAGAAGTTGTTGTCCCAGTCGGTCTTGATCTGGCCGATGAGTTCCTTCAGGCGCCCCTTGTCCTCGAACAGGGTATGCACGCTGAAGGCGCGGATGATCCTGAAAAGTTCGGGCAGCTTGGCCGTCAGGCATTTCGCCTTCATGACGAAGTACAGGGAATATTTGTCGCAGTCGCCCGTTTCCCCCATGGACACGAAGTCCAGATCGATGCCGCCCGTATACATGGCCGTGTATTTGGCCAGGTCCGCATAGCTGTATTCCTGCGTGTCGAACTTGCCCAGCACATCGCTCAGCAGGCTGCAGTACGGCAGCAGGGCCGGATCCAGGCCGGACACATCGAAATACCAGTCCAGGTAGGTAATCTTGTTCGTCGGCAGGGCCTGGTACAACAGCGTGCCGCCGCCGGCCTGCTCTTCCTCCACACAAAGGCATTCCGCCTTCCGGCGGATATCCGCCCGTTTCAGCAGCGGGATGGATTCCAGGTCTTCCGGTGCGTCGGGTTCACCCTGTCTGCGGTGCAGTTCGGCACATTCCTCGCAGAACCCTTCCAGTTCCGCGTCGCTCAGGGTCTTCCGGTATTCCGCCAGCGCGGCCGCCTGGGCCGCCTGTTCCCGTTCCTCCTTGCCCGGCTCCGGGGCCAGGGTCAGAATGACGCGGTGCGTGTTGTCCAACAGGTTCGTCTCAATCAGGGATTCGTAATACCGGGTCGGGATGGCGTCCCGCAGTTCCTTCAGGGTCTTTTCATACCGCATGGCTTGGAAGGGGTCGGTGTCGTAAATCCAGCTGTCCATGATGTCGAGGCCGAAGATGAGTCCCTTCGGGTAAGGCCCGAAATCGGCTTCCCGCAGCTTGAATTCCGTCGCATTGAGGGCCGATTCCAACAGCTCTTTGTCGATGCCTTCGCGGCTGATCTTCTGCAGGGTATGGTACAGGGCCTTGATGAAGGGCTCCTTGTTCTTCTTGTCACTGCCGGAAGCGCGCACGCTGAAGACCGGCTGGAGCATGCTGCCGCTGAAACCGCCCGTGATATCCGCGGCCACACCGGCGTCGAGCAGGGCCCGCCGCAGGGGTGCCGATTCCGATTCCAGCAGGACCGATTCAAGTATCTTCATGGCGAAGGTCGTCTTCAGGTCCCGCATGTCCGATACGACGATCTGCACTTCGTGGAAGGTCTTCCCTTCCGTCGCTTCGCCGGCCGGCACGGAATAGGTTCCCTCGTATTCCACGGTTTTGTCGAAGGGTTTCTGCAAGGGGATTTCCGAATGGACCTCCCCTGTTTTGGGGAAATCCTTCAGGTAGGAGTCAAGGAATGCCAGCGTGTCCGCCATATCCATGTCGCCATATAAGTAGATGTAGGAATTTTCCGGGCTGTAGTAGGTGCTGTGGAAGTTCACGAAAGCTTCCTGCGTCAGGTTATGGATGGCTTCCGGCAGGCCGCCTGATTCAAAACGGTACGGCGAATCGGGGAACAGCATCTTTTTACCGTAGTATTCAAGCAGGGCGTCCGGTGCGGAATAGACGCCCTTCATTTCATTGTAGACGACGCCGTTCCAGACCAGGGGATCCGACGGCTCCTTCATTTCATAGTGCCAGCCTTCCTGTTTCAGGGCATACTTGTTTTCCCGCAGCAGCGGATAGAACACGGCATCCAGATAGACGTCCATCAGGTTGCGGAAATCCTTCGCATTGCGGCTTGCCACAGGATAGACCGTCTTGTCGGGATAGGTCATGGCGTTGAGGAACGTGTTCAGCGACCCTTTGACCAGTTCGACGAAGGGTTCCTTGACGTGATATTTCCGCGACCCGCACAGGGTGGAATGTTCCAGGATATGCGCCACGCCCGTGTCGTCGGACGGCGGTGTCCGGAACCCGATATCGAAGACCTTGTTGTCGTCATCATTGGCAAGGAACAGGAGACGGGCCCCGCTGACCTTGTGGTTCATCAAATACACGCGGGAATTCACTTCAGGCACGAACTGTGCCTTGACAATTTCAAAGCCGCCTTTGGCCGCGGCCTGCTTTGCGGCTTCCAAATTCAGATTCTGCAATGTTATAACTCCTTTTCGGTAACTAGACTTTTCACACACATCCCTATTTTATCATAATTCGACCGGTGACAACAGGGATTCCTTTTCCGGTGTCTTGTCATTTCAGCCCAAATTCACTATAATGAAGTTGGAAATATGACATTGAAATGGCGTCATCCCGAAGGAGGCTTTAACATGTGTGCCATGGAACAATCCCGCTTTACGCTCCGCATCCATCCCCTCATCATGGCGAAGATGAAATACATCGCAGAAATGAACGGTCGCTCCGTCAACAAGGAAATCGAGCAGATCCTGAAATGGGTCATCGATGATTTCGAGAGCAAACGGGGCCGCATCCATATTGAGGAAGAAAATGCTTCGGAATACAGGGACACACAGACCGCGAAAGATCTGGCCAAAAACCAGGGAAGCCGGCCCGTGAGCGGCGTCTTGTTCAAGTTCAACAAGTGACAGGCCGCAGAATCCCTGCCTCCGCCTGCGGAAAGACGAAAGACAGGGGACATTCCTGATATGCTGCCTCCAGGTAAGACATCCGTAACTTACCTGGAGGTTATTTTTTATGGAAAAATCCGAAACCCCATATCAGGCATAGAAAGACATCGCCAAACGGATTACCGTCTGGCGATGAAGAAACTCCTGATTTTCAATGATTTTACTGAACTGCAGGGACACAAAAGCAGACGCTCCCCTGCCGTTCACTTAAAGTACTGCACGCCGGCTTCGAAGAGGTGCTGGTCTTTTTCGCCGTAAATGTTCTGCATCAGGCCGGGAATGTAGCGTTCGCTGTGGCCCATCTTGCCGAGGACCCGGCCGTCGGGGCTGGTGATGCCTTCGACGGCATACAGGGAGCCGTTCGGGTTGAAGGGGCTGTCCATGGCCGGTTTCCCGTCCAGGTCCACGTACTGCGTCGCCACCTGCCCGTTCCGGAACAGTTTGCGGATCGTATCGGCCGGTGCGTAGAAACGGCCTTCGCCGTGGGATACGGCAATGGCGTGGACGTCACCGGGTTCAACCAGACTGAGCCACGGCGACTTGTTGGAAACGATGCGGGTATAGACCATCTGCGACACATGGCGGCCGATGGTGTTGAAGGTCAGTGTCGGAGAATCGGCTTCGAGCGGACGGATTTCGCCGTATGGCACGAGACCCAGTTTGATGAGGGCCTGGAAGCCGTTGCAAATGCCCAGCATGAGGCCGTCCCGGTTCTGCAGCAGGTCGTTGACCGCCTCGGCGATGCGCGGGTTGCGGAACATGGTGGCAATGAACTTGCCGCTGCCGTCCGGTTCGTCGCCGGCGCTGAAGCCGCCGGGCAGCATGATGATCTGGGCGTCCCGGATGCCTTTCACCATGGCTTCGATCGTTTCTTCAATGGCTTTCGGCGTCAGGTTGCGCACGACAAAGGTATCCGTAGCGGCACCGGCCTTTTCAAAGGCCCGGGCCGAATCGTATTCGCAGTTCTGGCCCGGAAAGACCGGAATGAAGACCTTCGGTACCGCCAGGGAGAACGGCGCCGTCAGCGGCAGTTCCTGATGGTACAGGGGCATATCCTGCAGGTCGGACGGCGTGTCGGCGACCGGCGCTTTAGCCGGAAACACCTTGTCCAGCGGTTTCGTCCAGGCTTCCGTCAGTTCCGCATTCGTCCAGGCCGTATCATTCAGGCGGATTTCCGGTTTTTCCGTCACATAGCCCAGCACCAGGTGGTCCAGGCCGCCGAACATGGCATCCGTGTCGGCATTGGCCGCCACTTCGAGCAGCAGGCCGCCGGGCTGGAGGCTGAAAAGGCTTTCCGTGTGAGGGAACGGTTTGATGAAGGAGAAGCCCAGGGTGTTGCCCAGGGTCATCTTCGTGATGTCCGCCGCGATACCGCCCTCTTCCACCGCGGCCGCCGCGCGGATACGGCCGTCCAGCATGAGCTGGTGGACCGTGCGCAGATTGCGGCGCAGGGCGTCGAAGTCGAGGATGGCGCCTTCCAGGAGCGGCGTGCTCAGGAAGACGACCTTGTCCCCGGCCTGTTTGAATTCCGAAGTCACGGTCTTGCGGCCGTCAATGACGTTGACGGCGAAGGAGACGAGCGTGGGCGGTACGTTGAGTTCGTCGTTGAACGTACCGGACATGGAGTCCTTGCCGCCCACGGCGGGGACCTCCATCTTTTCGAGCACCAGGTTGGCGCCCAGCAGGGCCGCCACCGGCAGGCCCCAGTCGGAAGGGGCCTTCATGCTCTGGAAATATTCCTGCAAGGTCAGGCGCAGCGTATCCGGGTCGGCCCCCAGGGCCACGGCCTTGACCAGGGATTGCGTGACGGCGTACATGGCGCCGTGGAAAGGGCTCCAGCAGGCCACGTCGGGATTGTAGCCGTGGGCCATGAGGGAAGCTGCATCCGTATGGCCATGCAGCACGGGAATCTGGGCCACCATGCCCTGGGCCGGCGTCAGCTGCGTCCGGCCGCCGAAAGGCATCTGGACCGTCGCCCGCCCGATGGTGCTGTCGAACCGTTCCGACAGGCCCTTTTCGCTGCACACGTTCAGGCGCCCCAGATTGGCCAGCCAGGCCCCATGCAGGTCCGGTGCCTCCGTAACGGCGTCCGGCACCTTGTCGAACACGGAATCCCCCGTCACTGCCTGCACGACAGCCTTGGCATGCTGCGCCACGCCGTTCGTGTCGAGGAATCTGCGGGAAATGTCGACGATCTTGTCGCCGCGCCAGGACATGACGAGGCGCGGTTCTTCCGTGACGGTCGCGACGACCGTCGCTTCCAGGTTTTCTTTATCCGCGAAAGCAGAGAACTTGTCCCAGTCGCCGGAAGCGATGCAGACGGCCATGCGTTCCTGCGATTCGGAAATGGCCAGTTCCGTGCCGTCCAGACCGGCGTACTTCTTCGTCACTTTGTCCAGGTTGATGTGCAAGCCGTCTGCCAGTTCGCCGATAGCGACGGATACGCCGCCGGCGCCGAAGTCGTTGCAGCGTTTGATCAGCCGGGCCACTTCGGGATTCCGGAAGAGGCGCTGGATCTTGCGTTCCGTCGGCGGGTTGCCTTTCTGCACTTCGGAACCGCATTCCGCCAGGGAGTTCACCGTATGTTCCTTTGAAGAGCCAGTGGCGCCGCCGATGCCGTCACGGCCCGTCCGGCCGCCCAGCAGGACGATCAGGTCGCCCGGTTCCGGCCGTTTGCGGAGGACGGCGTTTTTCGGCGCGGCCCCCATGACGGCACCGATTTCCATGCGTTTCGCCACGAAACGGTCATTGTAGTATTCCTGCACCTGGCCGGTCGCCAGGCCGATCTGGTTGCCGTAAGAGCTGTAGCCCGCGGCGGCACCGATGGTCAGCTTGCGCTGCGGCAGCTTGCCGGGCAGGGTCTTTTCAATAGGTACACGAGGGTCGCCGGCACCAGTGACGCGCATGGCCTGGTACACGTAGGCACGGCCCGACAGGGGATCGCGGATAGCGCCGCCGAGGCACGTGGCCGCGCCGCCAAACGGTTCGATTTCCGTCGGGTGGTTATGGGTCTCGTTCTTGAACATGACGAGCCATTCCTCTTTTTTGCCGTCCACCTCGATGGGCACGACGATGGAGCAGGCGTTGATTTCTTCGGAGTCGTCGTTGTCGGGGAACTTGCCTTCCTTCTTCAGTTTCTTTGTCGCGATGCAGGCCATGTCCATCAGCGTGATGGGCCGCTCCGTGTCCTTGCCGTACACTTCGTCGCGGGCCGCCAGGTAGGCGCGGAACGCCTCTTCCACCGGTTTGGCGTAGACGCCCGGCTCAATGGCGATGTCGTCCAGGTTGGTCATGAACGTCGTATGACGGCAATGGTCGGACCAGTACGTATCCAGCACCCGGATTTCCGTAATGGTCGGCACGCGTCTTTCTTCTTCTTTAAAATACGTCTGTATCCAGAGCAGGTCCTCCACGCTCATGGCCAGGCCCAGTTTCTGCCGCAGGGCAGCCACGGCGTCTTTGTCCAGGTCGGGAAACCCGTCCATACGGGCTACATCGGCCGGTTCCGCCCACGTATCTTCCAGGGTTTCCGGCTTCTCCATGGCCGCTTCCCGGGCCTCGATGGGGTTGATCAGATACTTTTTGACGGCGGTGAATTCCGCATCCGTCAGGGATCCCTGGAGGACGAAGACCTTGGCGGCCGACACCACGGGCTTCTTGTTCTGGGAAATCAACTGGATGCACTGCTCCGCGAAATCCTCGCGCTGGTCGTACTGACCGGGCAGCAGTTCGATGGCGAAGGCCTTCTCGTCCGGCGCCGTCACGAGTGTTTCCGTCACCGTGTCCACGGGGGGTTCGGAAAGGACCAGTTTCCTGGCTTCCGCGAATTCCCGGCCCGACAAGCCCATGACATCGTACCGGGCCAGGATACGGACATGTTGCAGTCCGCTCAGGCGCAGATTGTCACGCAGGTCTGCCAGCAGACCGTTTGCTTCCACGGCAAAGGCTTCCTTCTTTTCCACAAAAATACGTTTGATGTCTCCCATGTGTCGGCCTCCATTTACCAGTTTTGGGTCACTGCGCATTGCTGTATATGACCATTATATATACAGGGTCGCCATTAATCAATAATCTTCGTTGATGTAGTTCACGCACGGCGGGAACAGGGTATCCAGGGCCCGGACCACCCGCGGGTCCGTGGCTTCCAGCAGGCCGGCGTCCTCCAGGCGGGCTGCCCCGTAGGCACCGGACAGGAGCTGGGTGAACGTGCCGATGTCCATGGCGGCGCCGGGCACGGAAGTGTCTGCCGGCAGCACATGGAGTGCCCCGCCGTCCACAACCAGGGTCAGGGCGACGTTGTTCCCTTCCACCAGGCCGTCTTCCACGGCGATGGTGCAGGCCAGGTCCGGACAGTTTTCCGGCACCTCATACTCCTGGAGCACATGGACCACGTCCAGGCAGCGGGCCATCATGGCAGGCCGCACTGTCCCTGCATGGGAAGCGTCCGGCAGGTAAAGGTGCGTCGCGTCGTCGGCCGGTGCCAGCCAGCGGAACCGCTCCGCAGCGGAACGGTGGGCCCCGGCGAAACGCAGCAGGGCAAGCCGTGCCCCTGCCGTTCCGGCCAGCAGTTCCTGCACGAAGAACATCCGGTCATCCGTCACCTTGTAGAACATGTAGCCGTCCGGACGGCCTTCCCCGTCGAAGGCGACGGCGGCCTGCACGTTCTCAAGGGTGTGCGTCGCCAGCAGTTTGTCCCACTGGAAATCCGTGCGGATGGCCAGTCCGTTGTATTTGGCGGAACAGGCGGCGTAGACATTGGCGAACAATTCCTTGTCCAGCCGGTCATAGCGCCGGATGACGAATCGTCCCTTCCCTTCCGGAAGGGACGACAGTTCCCCCAACGGCATATCATAGCCGTGTTTTTCATAACAGAAGGCAAACCCGTACGGCTGGTAGATGCCGGCGTATATGGGCATCAGCAGCACATAATCGATGCCGCGGCCCCGCAACAGCGCAAAGGCCGAGGCCAGCAGGCCGCGTGTCAGATGGTGTCCCCTTGCGGCCGGATCCGTGGCGACGCCCACGATATAGGGGGCCGTCTCTTCCCGGCCCCGCAGCAGGATCTGGTACGGATTGAGGTGCAGCATGTTGCACAGACGCCCCGCACCGTCGAATCCGCCCAACACGACGTTATGCTGCAGGCAGTACTCCCGGAAGTACCATTGGAAGAAGGGATCCCCCTTCTTCTCAAAACAGTAGTCCCATAAATCCATGATCTGCGGCAGGTCTTGCTCCCCCGCAATACGAAATTCCATCGTTGTCCTTTCCTTCACGGCAGCTCCGTCCTTACCGCACAAGCAGATTGTATTTTTTGACCATGAAGACAGGATGCAGGGCCTCCTTCGCTTTGCGCAGCCCTTCGCTGCCCATGTCTTCTTCGCGGTTGATGTAGGTCATGTCCGGCCAGACCTTTTCGGCGCACTCCTTCTGGATGGCCGTGTAGAGGCCGCGGATTTCCGGATTGGCCTTCTCCACGTTCTCATCGCAGATGACGTCGTTGATGGCCTTGCCGAACCCGAAGGCCTGGATACGGCCGCCGATACGGATGGCGCCGCCGCGCAGGCCCAGGGCTTCGAAATTGACGAAGGCCTCCTGCAGGGCACGCCATTCCCAATAGATGCTGGGGTCCGTGTCCATGCGGGTCTTGCACCATTCTTCGCCGAAGTTGAGACATTCCGCATAGTTTTCCGGATTGATGAATTCAAACGTATAGTCGGGATTCTCCTTCTTAAAGGAGTTGTAGTGGTTCTTCTGGCCATGGTACCGCCGTCCCGCCAGCGTGGCCAGGTCCTTCTGCAGGTACACGTAGTCCCAGCTGTCCCGGTCTTCCTCGAACACCGGGTCGGGCACCGCCTTGCCCAGCCGTTCCACGGACTTCTCGTAGATACCGTGGAACTCGAAGGGGCCGCCGGCGTAGTCCTTCAGCGCTTCCAGGAGGAGCGGCAGGTCTTCGTCCCGGCCGCCGAAGGGCTGCAGGAAGAAGGTCTTTCCTTCCGCCTCGACCTTGATGACGAGGAACCCGTACTGTTCCGTCCACCACGTATGATAATAATCGCGCCAGATGAACAGGTTCGTATAGGCGCATTCGGACCCCATATGGTCCGGTTTGTTGAGGTACGTTTCAAAAATGGCGCGGTCTTTCACGGCCACATCTTTAAATGGTAAAATAAAGATCCCTCCCCGGGGATAGACGGGCGGCTCCGGGCCGCCTTGCCATTTGGGCATTCTTATTGCCATTATACCACACCAGGAACATTCCTGCGACGGGCAGGCAAACAAAAAAAACCGGCTGCTGAACAGCCGGTCCCTTATCCTTTATTCTTCGTGGCTTCTTCTGTTTCTGCGTTTGATGAAGCAGTCATAGCAGTAAACAGGACGGTCATCGGAAGGCTGGAACGGTACTTCCGTTTCCTTGCCGCAGTCGGCGCAGACGGCTTTGTACATCTGGCGGGGCTGGGCTCCGTTCATGCGGGCTTTACGGGCGGATCTGCATTTCGGGCAGCGTTTCGGCTCGTTGGTGAAGCCTTTTTCCGCGTAAAATTCCTGTTCGGAAGCAGTGAAAACAAACTCTTCACCACATTCAACACATTTCAGGGTCTTGTCTTCATACATCTTGTTCTACACTCCTTTTTCTTGTTACCCCGTAGGAGCAAACTCTCAATGCACCGCTTCCGTACTTCACATGATGTTACGTTTCAAAGGCGATTCACTATCAAGCCAGCCTAGAGATACTCTAAAGTGAGTATATCAGAAAAAGACTTTTTGTCAACGAAATTTTATCTTCCTCTGAAACAGGTATACACAGTGAAGAAAAACATCCTGATTCCGTAAAAATTGAACACAACCCGTGTCAGATTTCAAGCTCCAGGGACGGCTCGCCCAGGTAATAGGTCATGTTGGCATATTCCAGCGTGTAGGAATTCCCCCAGTAATAGAAACACGTCGTGGAGGCATTCCCCACATGCAGGTGCCAGGTGCGGTTCAGGTCCACCCCCAGCATGGTGCAGATCAGGACGCGCAGGATGCCGCCGTGGGCCACGAGGGCCACATCGCCCTGGGGATACTTCTCCAGGATCTTGCGCAGGGCCGGATAGGCACGTTGCTGGACATCGTTCATGCTTTCTCCGCCCGGAACGATTGTATTGGCGGGATTGGCGAAAAAGTCCTTCCATTCCTTCGCGTATTGCTTCTGGATATCCTGTCCGGTCATGCCTTCCCATTTCCCGAAGCGCAGTTCCTGGAAGGCGTCCAGGGCGACCGGCGTCAGTCCCTTGGCTTTGGCGATGGTCTCCGCAGTCTCGCGGGCCCGCCCCAGGCTGCTGCAGTAGATGGCATCCAGCGGAATGCCGCGGAAAAAGGCCGCCAGCCGGCCGGCCTGCCTTTTGCCGTTCTTGTTCAGCGGAATATCCGACTGGCCCTGAAAACGGTACGTTGTGTTGTATTCCGTCTCTCCGTGGCGGATCAGATACAATTTAGCCATGATGATGCGCCTCCCGCTCCTTCTCTTCCTGCACCTTCAGGGAATAGGCTTCCTCTTCCTCGTGGACGCCTGCTTCCTGAAACGTTTCCATCTCCCGGTACGCCTTGATGCCGGCATCGAACACATTGAGGCAGGTCAGGGCGCCGTTCCCGCGGCTGTCCTTCAAGTGCAGCCTGAGGGGCGCCTTGAGACCGAGGAAACGGAGGATTTCCGCTGCCCCTGCTTCTTCCGACTGGGCCCCGGCGTAGCAGTACTCCGGCACGGCGGCATTGAATTTCGACGCTGCCGCGGCAGCCACACAGGTCGCCACACCGTCCAGGATGACAGGGATGCGCATGCCCGCAGCCTGCAGGATGGATCCGCACATGGCACTGATTTCCGGGCAGTCCAGCTCTGCCAGAAATCGCAGGCCGTCCTCTTCTCCCAGCAGCCGCTGCCAGCGTTCCGGCAGCGGCGACGGGGAAAGGCTTCCCTGGCAGAGGACGCCCGCCTTTTCCTCGTTCACGTATTCACTGGTCAGCATGGCGCCTTCCTCAACCAGGTCATAGGCATTGTCGCTGGTCAGGAACTGGGGCAGCACTTTGGCATGCACCTGTCCGGCCAGGGCCAGGACGGGTGCCTCGCCCAGCAGGATGGATTCAATCCGGTCCTTGTGGGCTTCCGTGCCCCACAGCATGAGGAGCCGCACTTCCGGGACCACGACGAGCTGCTTGTCCGACGAACCGATGATGGCCGCGTAACGCGATGTCATCTCTTCCAGCATAGCCAAAGAGCCCACGGGTTTGATGAGGCTGTCGAACCGTTTCTGGGCCGCCGCCTCCAGCTCGCGGCTCAACGGGATGATCTGTGTCGCCAATTCTTCAATATGCATTGTTCAACCTTCTTTTCTTTCCGTCAGTCGTTCCCTGTTCCAAGTACGGTATGCATACCGTCAGAACGGCATCGTGTCACGTACCACGCAGAACAGGATCAGTAAAAAGAGGATGTCCCCCAGTTCCGTCAGGAAACCGAACGTATCGCCCGTCAGGCCGCCCAGCACGGAGCGGACCCACAGAGCCAGCACCAGGCAGACGGCGGCAGTCATGCCGCAGATCAGGAGATGATACGGTCCGGCGAGGCCCATGATGAGGAGGATGGCCGCCACGATGGCCGCCCACATGTACCAGGGCCGGCCGCCCTGCTTGAACATCTCTCCCAGCCCGCCTGGCCGCGCGTTCGGGAACGCCAGTATATAAACCGTCATCAGCGTGCGCGTAAACACATACAGGACGACCAGCGTCAGGCCGCCGCCCAGCAAGGGTACCACACTGAACAGGGCCGCCTTCGTCAAAATCAGGACGGCGGCGCCGATGACCGCATTGGCACCGACATGGCTGTCCTGCATGATTTCCAGTTTGCGGGCCCGCGTGCGGGCGCTGAAGATACCGTCGCACGTGTCCATGAATCCGTCGTACATCAGGGTGCCGATGAAGAACAGTTCGGCCAGCACCAGGAAGATTCCCAGCAGCAGCCCGCTGAACCGGAGGTGCGTCGCGACGGCCAGGGCCGCCCACATCAAGAGGCCCATGACAAGGCCGGTCAGAGGGAAAAAGGGGACGGACCGGGCAAAATCGTCGGGGAACCAGACATCGCGCTTGGTGATGCGGATGCGCGTCAAGAATTCCAGGCACGTAAAAAAGTCCCGCACATAGCGGAAGAGCCCCGTGGACCGGGACGGCAGGTGCAGACAGAGACGGCTGGACCAGCCCGTCTCCTCTTCCACTTCCGTACCCTTCTTCTTCAGGTCTTCCGTAGCAGGTTCCTGTTTCGTTGCGTCTTCCATAAGCCCACCTTCAAGCCTGCGTCAGGGTCCGGTACGTATTGAGGGCCGTGCGCAGGATGCTCAGGGCCACATTGGCCCCCGTTCCTTCACCCAGGCGCATACCGGCATCCAAGACCGGTTTGAGCCCCAGCACTTCGAGCATCTTCCGGTGGCTCAGGTCGGAAGACAGATGGGAACAGAGCAGATAGCCGGCGCAGGCCGGATTGATGCCGTAGGCCAGCAGGGCGGCCGCCGTGGCATTGACGCCGTCCACCATGGTCGGCACGTGGCGGGCCGCCCCGGCGAGGATCATGCCCGCCAGACCTGCGTGGTCGTATCCGCCGACCTTGCAGAGGATGTCGAAGCCGTCTCCGCGGATGGGTTTGTTTACGGCCAGGCCCTTCCGGACGACCTCCGTCTTGATCCGCAGGCGCTCGTCATTGATACCGCTGCCGCGGCCCGTCGTCTCTTCCGGCGTCAGGCCGAGGAAGGCGGCGGCAATGGCCGCCGTCGAGGTCGTGTTGGCAATGCCCATTTCCCCTGTTTCCAGTATGTTGCAGCCGCCGTCGATGGCTTCGCCGGCAATCTTCATACCGACGCGCAGGGCCTGTTCCGCCTGCGCCGCCGTCATAGCCGGGCCCTGCGTGAAATCGGCCGTTCCCCAGGCCACCTTGCACTGCCGCACATGTTTGTACGCGGACAGGTCGAAATTGGTACCGGCGTCCACGACGATGACATCTGCTCCGGCATGGCGCGCCATAACGTTCGCCCCGGCCGTGCCGCGGCCGTACCCGTTGATCATCTGCAGGGTCACCTCCTGCGGGAAGGCACTGACCCCGTATTTGGCGATGCCGTGGTCCCCGCACATGAGCAGCATGACAGGGCGCATTCCGCGCAGGCCCTTGCCGTCCGTCATGGCCAGGAAATCGGCCGTCATGGTTTCCAGTTCCCCCAGGTTCCCGCCCTCCGGCAGGACCCGCCGCCATTCCGCCAGAACATGACGGCGGATGGCGTCATCGGGTTTTGCAATATGCAATTCATCCAGCATGATTGATTCCTTCCTTATCTGATTTCCACAATGCATCCGCGCGGCGCGGCATCCACGTCAGGGCTGCCCCGCATCGCCGAAGCGGAAAGCCAGCCGCTTGATGTCCACGGCCTGGCCGGCGATGACATAGAAGACCTTGTCGGCCGCCGCCCCGATCTGCTGGTTCACCCAGCCCGCCATATCCCGGTACTCCCGGGCCATGGCGTTGTCCGGCACGATGCCGGCGCCCACGTCGTTGGCGACGAAAGCGACCGTCCGTTCCGTCGCACGCGCCGCCTCGAGCAGTGCCCCGATCCGCCGGGCCACCTGGTCCGCCTTCTCCGCCGTCGACCCTTGCAGCGCCTCTTTGCCGTACAGCAGGTTGGACAAATAGACCGTGATATCGTCGAAGAGGATGGCATCCGTCCGCTGCCCCGCTTCGGGCAGCACCGTTTCCGCGTGATACGGCGCTTCGAAGGTCAGCCAGCGTTTGCCGCGCCGTTCCCGGTGAAGGCGCACCCGTTCCCGCATCTCCTCATCCAGGATTTCCGCCGTGGCGACATAGCCGCAGCAGGTCCCGGCATGAAGGACATACGTTTCCGCGAACTCGCTTTTACCACTGCGGGCACCTCCCAATACCAATACGATTTCCGCTTTCGCTCCCATGCGTCGCAACTCCTTTCCCAGGCAGACGGGTTCCTGCCCGGCAGAAAAAAAGCAGGTCATCCCACAAAGAGACAACCTGCGTATCTGCCTGAACAGCCACTTCCCTATCTCCCGTAGGTACGATGGTTCCCTCTTTCAGGCAGGTCTCCTGGCTTCAGTTCACCGCCCGGCCGCGCCTTCTCAGTTTCCCAATGGCAGATTGCGGCAGGCTCCCTGTTACAGTAGCGGGACTGCTCCGGATTCACACCGGTATTCCCTATTAAGCGGCCGACGCATCGGCCACACCTGGTAAAACATTTCCAATGGTCATTATACTATAAAAACGGCTTTGTGACAATCGGAGCCCCGTTCCTTACTCCGCCCCTGCTTCCGTTTCCACACGGGACAGGATGAAGCACAGGTCGGACAGGCGGTTCACACAGATCAGCAGCTGCGGATTGACCGGCTCCTCCTCATTCAGGCGGAGCAACTGCCGTTCGGCGCGGCGCGTCGTCGTACGTGCCATATCGAGGGCTGCGGCACCGGGATTGGCGCCAGGAATCAGAAAATGGCTCAGCGGCTCAAGCAGGGCGTCATACTTGTCGATGGTTGCCTCGAACTTTTTGACATGCTCTTCCGTGATATAGGGCTGCGGCAGGTTCAGGCTGGCCACATCGGCCATCATGGACATCATCAGTTTCTGGACCTCAAAAATCGTTTCCCGCACATCGGTCCGTTTGACGAGGGAACGGGCCAGGCCCAGGGCCGATGTGATCTCGTCGAGCGTACCGTAGGCTTCGACGCGGGGGGAGCACTTGGAGACGCGTTCGCCCGTGTAGAGGCCTGTCATGCCTTTGTCACCCGTACGGGTATAGACTGCAGCTTTCTTCATATTCCTTACCTCCTTCAAGGATATTTTAAAAAGGCTCAGGCGGCATTGCCGTCTGAGCCGGTGGTTCTTAGTAGATCTCTTCGGGTTTGAAGAAGTTCTTGATTTCACGTTCAGCGGCTTCGGGGCTGTCACTGCCATGAATTACGTTTTCCCCTTTGTCCAGGGCGAAGTCACCGCGGATGGAACCCGGTGTGGATTCGATCGGGTCGGTCACGCCCATCATGGTGCGGATAGCCTTGATGGCGTTCGGGCCTTCCACCACCATGGCAACCAGCGGACCGCCGGTGATGAAGGCTTCCAGTTCAGGGAAGAACGGTTTGCCGACATGTTCTGCATAATGATATTCCGCCTGCGCCTTGGTCATAACCAGCATTTTCAGGGCACAGATCTTGAGGCCGCGGCGTTCAAAGCGGCCGATGATTTCGCCAATCAGGTGTTTGCGGACTCCGTCCGGTTTTACCAGTACCAAAGATTTCTGATCCATACTGTAGTCTCCTTTTAAATTAAAATAAATTGATATAGATCCCGATACAGAATTTTACATCGGGGCCGAACCAAAATCAAGTGTCGCTGTCAATTTCCCCGCGGGAACGCATCTCCTCCGCCTGCTTACGCAGCAGCCGGATCCGTTCCGACATGGCGGGATGGGTGCTGAACAGGGTCGACATGTCCCGTTTGCTGAAGGGGCACGCAATGAACATGTGGGCCGTGGCTTCTGTGGCCTGGGCCATGGAACGGCGCGTCGACACGCCGGAAATCTTTTCCAGGGCATCGGCCAGGTAGTCGGGGTTGCCGCACAGGCGGCCGCCGCCTTCATCCGCCTTGTACTCGCGGCTGCGGGATACGGCCAGCTGGATGATGGCTGCCGCGATGGGCGCCAGGACCAGCAGCAGGATGGCCGCTACCGGGTTGCGGTCTTCGCTGTCCCGTCCGCCGCCGAACCAGAAGGCAAACCGTGTGATGGTCGTAATGAGGCCGGCCATGGTGGCCGCCACGGAACCGATCAGGATGTCATGGTTGCGGACATGGGTCATTTCGTGGCCCAGGACGCCTTCAATCTCCTTTGGGGACAGATAGTTCATGAGGCCCGTCGTCACGGCGACCGCCGCGTGTTCCGGGTTGCGGCCTGTCGCAAAAGCGTTGGGGACCGGGTCATCGATGATATAGACTTTCGGCACGGGCAGGCCGGCGCGGGCCGCCAGGCGCTTCACGATGCCGTACAGGGCGGGGGCGCTGCTTTCATCCACGGCACGGGCCCGGTATTGGGCCAGCACCATCTTGTCGCTGTACCAGTAGGTAAAGAAATTCATGGCGACAGAGAGGACGAGCATAAACACCATGCCCTGGCCGCCGCCGATGTAGTCGCCCACCAGGACGAGCAGCACCGTCAGCAGGGTCATTAAAAAGGCTGTCTTCATTCTCCTTATCTCCTTCAGTAACCGGCAGTCCTGCCGGATTCATTGTGCAGTCTTCAACACATTATAACAACTTTTACATTTTTTGACAATTTTCCGTGCCGGGGCGGCACCGTCACACCTTTTCAATCTGGGACTTGACGGCTTCCAGCATGGCGCTGCTGTTTTCCTTCACCTTGCGCACCAGGATGGGGTTCAACAGGCCGGCAATCATGGGGATGCCGAACTCGAAGTCCACGGACAGGGACACCTTCACCCCGCCGGGTACATCGTCCATCTCCCAGGCACCTTCCATCTTCTTCAGGTCCCCTTCGGTCTGGCTGTACGTGATGCGGTGTTCCGCCGGATAGAAGAAATCCTTCTCCGTCCAGACGATTTTGCGGCCGTCCACCTCGGAAACCCAGTGGGTCACGTCCGTGTCGCCGTGCTGTTCCAGCACTTCGACGCTGACCAGGTTCTTCATGAATTTCGGATACGAGACCATATCTTTGATGACATCGTAAATCGCCTGCTTGTCGCCGCGGATCACGATGTCCGTCTTTACAAAAGGCATATTTGTTCCCTCTCTCTGTTTACAGCTCGTCCACTACATCGTCCACCTGTTTCACGGCGTCATACAGGATGGCGAGCACCTTGTCGATGACGTCCCGCGGCATGATCAAGGGCGGCTCGATGCGGATGACTTTCGGATTGTTCAGGGTATAGGCCACCAGCACGTGCCGGGCGATCATGAGGGCCATGAGCATGCCGCCGGCTCCCTCCCTCGTCAGCTCGAGGCCCATCATCATGCCACGTCCGCGGACTTCGCGGATCACGTCCGGGAATTCCACGGCAATCTTTTCCAGTCCGGCCTTGAAATAGGCGCCGTTTTCCGCGCTCTGCCGCAGCAGGTTTTCTTCCTCAATCACCTGCAGGGTCGCCACGCCGGCCGCACAGGCCATTTCGCCGCCGCCAAAGGTCGACGTGTGGACGAAAGGCGCTTCGATGAAGCCGGCCCAGGCCTGCTCCGTCCCGATAAAGGCGCCTACCGGCATGATGCCGCCGCCCAGGGCTTTGGAAACAGCCATCAGGTCCGGCCGGGCACCGTCATGATCGCAGCCGAACCACCGGCCCGTACGGCCGATGCCTGTCTGCACTTCGTCGGCGATGAACAGCGCCCCCTTGCCGTGACACAGTTCTTCCACCTGCTTCAGGTATCCGTCGGGCGGCACGATGATGCCGCCTTCCCCCTGGATGGGCTCCACGATGACTGCCGCCGTCTTGTCCGTCACGACCTTTTCTAGGGCATGGATGTCCCCGAAAGGCACGTGGAGGAAACCGGGTACCAGGGGCTTGAAAGGATCACGATACAGGTCGCGTCCCGTCGCTGTCAGGGCTCCGAAGGTCTTGCCGTGGAAGGCGTTCTCCGTCGCCACAATCTCCGTCCGGTGCGTGGCCAGCCGTGCCATCTTGAGGCATCCTTCCACCGCTTCCGCGCCACTGTTGCAGAAGAAACTGTACTGCAGCCCGCCCGGCGTGACGGCTGCCAGCCTTTCCGCCAGTTCGGCCATGGGTTCATTGAACAGGACCTTGCCGCTCATGGGCATACTGTGAAGCTGCTTCTCCACCGCCTCCACCACTTTCGGGTGGCGGTGGCCCAGGGCGAACATGCCGTACCCGCCGAGGCAGTCGATAAAGCGGTTCCCTTCCGTATCCGTCACGGTCCAGCCTTCTCCGCTGCCTTCCACGCTGGAAAGGCCCATAAAGCGGAACAGGCGCGTTGCTGCAGGATTGATGTATTTTTCGTATTTTGTCATGACTTCTTCCGGTGTCATGCCACATTCCTCCCTTACGTGCGTAAAATATCCGGCCCCATTACCGCAAAAGGCTCTTCACAGGCACGATGCGGATGCCCGTTGCCTGAATGTCGTCCAGATACGTCGTCCACGCTTCCGCCGTCGCCGGACGGGCATGGCAGATGACGACGATGCTGCCGTTCGCGTCAGCCCGGTTCATGGCTTCGCGGATCATGCCGTAAATGGCACTGGCCGAAGCCTGGTTGTCCAGGAAGAGGCTGTTCATGACGGACGGCACCCCGTACTGCCGTGCCGTGCTCAGCCCGACGGAGCTGGAACTCGTGCGGCTGTCCACGAAGAAAAGCCCCCGACTCTTCAAGGTCTTCATGACCACCCGCATGGTTTCCGCATTGCCGGTCGCGCGGGAGCCCTGATGATTGTTGACGCCTTCGACACCGGGCAGGCTGTCCAGGGCGGCCGTCAGCAGATGCTGTATCTGGGATGCCGGCATATCCACCGTAATGGTGCGGCCTGGTTCGGACATCTGTCCCCGGTTCATCGGTTCCATGGGCATATGCAGCATAGCGGTACGCCCTGACGCCTTGATGAGGCGCAGTGCTTCGCTGCTGCCGTCTTTATGGGGAATGACCGCATAACTGAACGGCAGGTTCGTCGCCAGCAGTTTGCGCAGCGATGCGTTGTCGTACCCGCAGTCGTCGATGACCACGGCCATCCTGCCGTGGTGTTTCACACCGTCCGGCGGTACCTTCGCCTGCCCCGTCACCTTGGGGATGTCCTTGTCCTTCCTGGTCAGGTTCCGGTTATGGAAAAAGTAGACCGTATCGGTCACGAAGGTCTTCGTCTCGTTCTCCCCCGCCTTGACCCGGACGCCCAGGTCCATGCGGTACGCCTCGTATCCGTTGTACTTGGCCTTCCGCTCATCCAGAACGTTCAGGACTTTGTTGCCCTGCAGCTGCTGTTTCAGCCAGGCAGCGGCGCCCTCCAGTTCCGTCGTGGGCGGCACGCCGATATCCACCTCGCGCTGCGTGTAATGGACTTCCACGCCTGTGGAAGGCATCTTTTCCGTCTTTTCCTTGCGGTCCGTGTCCTGCAGCTGCCACGTATCCTTATGCTTCATGAGGATCTCGTCCAGCGCATGGTGGGCTGATTTCGATTCCTCCATCAAGTCGAAGGCCTCATTCCGGACGGCCTTGGACAAATCCTTCGGTTTGCTCTTCTGGGATGCATAAAACATCCCTGCCGCGCCAGCGATCAGCAGCGCGACGACGACGACCAGGATGAAAGGTCCCAGTCCGCCGCTCTTCTTCTTTCTATCGGGCATGGTCCGACCTCCTTGATGCAGATTTCCGGTCCGGTTCCGGCGCCCTTACTTGCGTGGGTGCGCCTTATCGTAAACTGCCCGGAGCCTTTTGTTCGTAAGATGTGTATAGATCTGGGTTGTGGAAATGTCGGCATGTCCCAGCATTTCCTGGACGCTGCGCAGGTCCGCCCCGTTGTCCAGCAGGTGCGTGGCGAAGGAATGGCGCAGCATATGGGGGGAAATGTGCTTCAGGATGCCCGCGTTCCGGCCGTACTGGCCGATCAGCTCCCAGACGCGCTGCCGTGTCAGGCCCTGGCCGCCCAGGCCGAGGAAGACCGTCTGCGGATCCTCTTCGTCCTTCACGAAGAAGGTCGGGCGCGCCTCCTTCAGGTAGCGCTCCAGATAACCGGCCGCCACGCTGCCCAGCGGTACGATGCGCTCCTTGGAACCTTTGCCGAAGACGAGGACGTACTTCATCTCCAGATTGACGTTTTCCACTTTCAAATTTACGATTTCGGACACGCGCATGCCCGTCGCGTACAGCATTTCCAACAGGGCCCGGTCCCGCAGCCCTTCGGCCGTCGCCAGGTCCGGGGCCGACAGGAGGGCTTCCACTTCCTCCTCCGTCAGCACCTTCGGCAGATGGGTTCCCTTGGTGCCCGCTTCCACAGCTTCCGCAGGATCGGAGGACATATAGTCCTCCTGGACCATGAAACGGTAGAAAGCCTTCAGCGCCGCCAGTTTGCGGGCAATCGTCGCCGCGGCGCGGCCTTTCATCTTCAGGTCCGTCACATAGCGCACAATCTGCTGCCGCTCCACCTTGGACAGGTCCTTTTCCTCCAGCCGTAAAGCCTTGCAGAACAGGCGCAGGTCCCGCAGATAGGAAAGCTGGGTATTTTCGGACAGACCCAGTTCGACCTGGAGATACTCCAAAAACAGTTCCAGATAATCCATAAACGCTCCCTGCCCGACGGCCGATTTTTCCACAGGATTGGGAAAAGAGAAAACAACGCGGTGGCGCCGTTTTCTCTTTCAGTCCGTACCGTATGGAACTGTCCCTTCCCTGGCGAGGGACTCAGTCCCTCTTTTCCGGCTGCATGATCGTGATGTTCGCAACCGGGGAAATGGTGGAAACAGCGTGCTTGTATACCAGCTGCTGCTTGCCGTCGTTCTCGATGATGACCGTGAAGTTGTCGAACCCGCGGACCAGCCCGCGGATCTGGAACCCGTTCACCAGATAGATGACCACAGGCAGGTTTTCCTTGCGCACGTGGTTCAGAAAGCTGTCCTGCAGGTTCATTGTCGTCTTTGTACCGTTATTGTTCATATCATCCACCCTCTCAACATAATTTATTTAGAAATCACTACAACCGGGGCTTCTTCATAATTTTCTCTCAGAATACCGGTGTTCAGTTTAATATTAACTCTTTTCCATCCATTCTACAAGTAGAGCAGCCATGGTGGTCACACATTGTTCGTAATTTGGCGGCCGGTCCAGATGCAGCCAGTGCACGTACGGCATCCGCCTGTACCACGTGAGCTGCCGTTTGGCGAAATGGCGCGTCCCCTTTTTGATTTCCTCCACGGCCGTCTCATAGCCGCAGTGTCCCGTCAGATAGGCCGCCATCTGGCGGTACCCGAGGCTCTTCATGGAAAGGCAGTCAGGGCGCACGCCCGCCTCCAGCAGGCGGCGCACTTCATCTTCCAGCCCGGCGGCCAGCATGCCGTCCACCCGTGCATCAATCCGCTCGTACAGGTAGTCCCGGTCCATGGTCAGCCCGAAGACCAGGGCATCGTACACCGGCCCCGGCGCCCGGTCCCGCGAAACGCTGCCGCCGCCCGCCGCCGTTTCCAGGGCCCGTACGACACGGCGTACATCGTGGGGATGGAGCCGGGCCGCCGCTTCCGGATCCACGCGTCGGAGCTCCTCGTGCAGCGCCTCCGGTCCGTGTTCCGCCGCATAGGTCTCCCAGTGGTGCCGCAAAGCGGGATCGCTGTCCACTGTGCTGAATCGGTAGTCTTCCAGCAGTGCCTTGATGTAGAGTCCCGTTCCGCCGACGAGGATGGGCAGCCGGCCCCGCGCCGTGATGTCGGCAAGGAGGGCTGCCGCCCGCTCCCGGAAATCGACAACGCTGAAATCCGCGTCGGGGGGCAGGATATCCACCAGATGATGGGGTACGGAGGCCAGTTCTTCCGGCGTCGGTTTCGCCGTGCCGATATCCATGTGCCGGTAGACGAGCATGCTGTCCCCGGAGATGATTTCACCCCGGAACCGTTTCGCCAGCTCGATGCCGCAATGGCTCTTGCCGGTAGCGGTCGGTCCCAGGATGACGACCAGTTTTTCCTTCACCGGGCCTTGCCCTCCCTTCCTGTCCCTTCCGGATATCCCGTCAGTTTTTTTCACCGCGGGTCCGGATGCCGAACCGCACGCCGCTGTAACGGGTGCCGGTAAACGTGCGGCAGCCATACTCCCGCAGAACCTCTTCCGTCCGTTCCTTGATGACGACCCGCGGCGCCACGCGCAGGGCCTCGTCCACCGTCTCCGTGGAGAGGGGCAGGCGCCAGGCCAGGGGCCGCAAGGGCTGCATGGCCGAGGAACGCCGGACGGGGTGGCGGAACATGGGGTCGAAACAGACCACGTCGTAGCTGTCCGCCGGCAGCTGTTTCAAGTAAGCCGAAGCTTCGGCCTGGACGACCTCGATGCGGCGCAAATCCTGCGTCAGTTCCGGGAACTTTCCTTCGTAATTCTGTACGCCGCGGCTCGTCAGGAAATAGAGGAGGGGCGACGCCTCCAGCCCCGTCACCCGGCCCGACGGCCCCACCGCGTGGGAAGCCAGCAGCGCGTCGGCCGCCAGTCCCAGAGTGGCATCGAGCACCTTCTGGCCGGGGCGCACGGCGAGCGCCCGGAGGAAGTTGTCCCCTTCCCCCTTCAGGACCACCCGCTGCCACCGTACCGTTCCCAGGCCGGGATGATAGAACATCGTCCCTTCCGGCGTGTAGACCCGGGGGCCCGTTTCCGCGGCAATGAGCAGTGCCGCCAGACCGTAGCGGACCAGCATGGCCGGCAGGGTCTGCCCTTTCTCGCGGGGCACATAGCGCACCCCCAGCTCTTCCGCCCATTGGCGGGCCGTGGCGGCCAGGACCGCGTTTTCTTCCTTGGCGCTGGTCGTGACGGCGAAAGCCGCCATGACCGTACCCATCCCCTTATTATTTATCATACGGTTTCGCATTCCGCGAAGGCAGGTCAAAGCCTGTCCGCTTGAACATCTTGTAAAGTTCGTCCGACGATACGGCAATCATGCAGGGTCTGCCGTGAGGACACGTAAAAGGATGCGTCGTATTGCAGAGCTCGATGATGAGCTGCCGCATCTGCCGCATGTTGAGCAGCTGCCCCGCCTTGATGGCCGCGCGGCACGCCGCCATATGGAGCACGTCCTGGCGCATTTCCGCCGCATCCGGCGTACGATGCTCCTGCAGGTACTGCCCGATTTCCCGGATGAACCCTTCCGCCTCTTCCTCCGGAACATCCGCCGGCAGGCTGTCCACCCGGACCGACGTGTCACCGGCCGGTGTGACATCGACGCCCAGCTTGTAGAAGGCGTCGTGGTACTTCTCCAGCAGGTCCACCTCGTCGGCCTGCAGGTTGATGTACAACGGGATCAGGAGCTGCTGCGCCGGGACATCCTGGTGTGAAAGGACCAGCTTGTCGTAGAGGATACGCTCATGTGCCGCATGCTGGTCGATTAAATACAGCGTGTCTTCCGACTGGGCGATGAGGAAGGTCCGGTCCACCTGCCCGATGGGCCAGATGGTTTCCAGCACGCCGTCCTCGCCCGCCTCCTGCATGGCGATGGCGTTGCCGCCAGCCAGGGTTTCCTGTGCCGACAGTTTGTCCCGCGTTTCGCTGATGGTGTAGACCGGTTCCTTGGGAGCCGTTTCCCCGTAATCCACACCGGGCTGCCGCCAGATGCCGGGCCGCCCGTCTTCCTGCCGCGGGCCGCTGCCGCCGTGGAACGACGCTCTCGCAACCCCGCCGAAGCCCTGCAGCACCGTCTCTTCCGGCCGGAAAGCGGCAGGCCCCGCTCCGCCCGCAAAGGCACCCGGCGTTCCGGGGAATCCGGCCGGCTGCACAGCAGGAGAAGGCATGGCGGCTGCCGCCGCCCCGCTTTCCTTGTCCGCGTGCATAGGCTGCGTCAGAGCGTCCGCCAGGGCTTTGTAGACCGCCTTGTACACGGTCCCTTCGTCGCTGAACTTGACCTCGCTCTTTTGCGGATGGACATTCACATCCACCTTGTCCGGCGCGACGCGGATGTCGAGGACCGCGAAGGCGAAGCCCCGCTTCGGAATCTGGGACTGGTAGGCGTGCTCGATGGCCTTGCCGAGCATGGGGCTGTTGATGCTGCGCCCGTTGACGAGCAGGGTCTGCCAGCTCCGGTTGCCTTTCAGCAGGGTCGGTTTGCCGATGTAGCCGTGTACGGACACATCGCTGCCGTTCAGGTGTACCGGCAGCAGATCCCTGGCTACGCTTTTGCCGTAGAGGGCCGCGATGGTGTCCTTCAGGCTGCCGTTGCCCGGCGTGACCAGCACTTCCTTGTCATTGTTCGTCAGTTTGAAGCGCACATCGGGCCGCGCGAGGGCGATGCGCGTCATGATTTCGCTGATATAGCGGCCTTCCGTGGACACAGTCTTCAGGAACTTGCGCCGGGCAGGCACATTGAAGAACAGGTCCTTGACGATGACCGTCGTCCCCACAGGAGCGCCGGTCTGGAGGCACTCTTCCTCCTTGCCGCCGCTCACCCGGAGCGAAGTCGCCAAATCCTGCCCTGCCGTGCGGGTCAGCAGTTCGAACTCCGATACGGAGGCGATACTGGGCAGCGCTTCGCCGCGGAACCCCAGCGTATGCAGCCGGGTCAGGTCTTCCGCTGCCCGGATCTTGCTTGTCGCGTGCCGTTTCATGGCCAGCCGGGCATTGCTCTCGCTCATGCCTGAGCCGTTATCGGCCACGCGGATATATTCCGTCCCGCCTTCGAAAATCGTCACGTCGATGCTGTCCGCGCCGGCGTCCAGGGAATTTTCCACCAGCTCCTTGACGACGGAGGCCGGCTTTTCCACCACCTCGCCGGCCGCAATCTGGTTCGACGTGTTCGTGTCCAGAAGGCGAACTTCTGCTTCCTTCATGATGACGATACCTCTTCTTTACATACCCTTTTCCTTCTTGGCTTCCTGCTGCAGCCTGAAGAGGGCGTTCATGGCTTCGATGGGCGTCATGCTCATGACGTCCAGACCCAGCAGTTCGTCCGTGAGGGACGACGCGAACAGGGACGCTGTACCGGCGCTTTCGGCCGGCTGTACCGGCGCGCCGCTGTTTCCGGCAGCGCCGGCCGCCTCCCCCTTATGGCTGTCGTATTCCTGGAGCAGTTCGTCCGCCCGTTCCAGGACCTTTTTCGGCAGGCCCGCCAGGCGTGCCACGTGGACGCCGTAACTGCGGTCCGTGCCGCCGCGCACGATGCGACGCAGGAAGACGATGTCGTTGCCCCGTTCCTTGATGGCCACGGAGTAGTTCTTGATGCCTTCCATCACAGTTTCCATCCCGATGAGTTCGTGATAATGGGTCGCGAACAAGGTCTTGGCTTTGATATGGGCCTGGATGTATTCCATGACGGCGCGGGCGATGGCCATGCCGTCGTATGTGCTGGTACCGCGGCCCACCTCGTCGAGGATGATGAGGGAATTCCGCGTGGCGTATTTGAGGATCTGTGCCACTTCGTTCATCTCCACCATGAAGGTGCTCTGCCCCGTCGCCAGGTCATCGCTGGCACCGACGCGCGTAAAGATGCGGTCCACCATGCAGATGTCGGCGCTGCGGGCAGGGATGAAGCTGCCCATCTGGGTCATGAGCACCAGCAGGGCCACCTGCCTCATGTACGTGGACTTGCCGGCCATGTTCGGTCCCGTCAGGATGACCATGCGCTCGTCCGTACCGTTCATGGTGACATTGTTCGGCACGAAGATCTCCTTGTCCAACAGCCGTTCCACAACGGGATGACGGCCGTCCAGGATCCGGATTTCGCCGCGTATGTTCAGCTCCGGACGGTGGTAGTCGTATTTGCAGGCCGCCGTCGCGAGGGACGCCAAAACATCGAGCCAGGCCAGTGCGCGGGCCGTATCCTGGATTTCGGGAATCTCTTCCCGGATTTCCTTGCGGATCTGGTTGAAGATGTAGTATTCCAGGGATTCAATCTTTTCCTTGGCGCTCAGGATCTTGTTTTCAAAGTCTTTCAGTTCCGGCACGATGTACCGTTCGGCGTTGACCAGGGTCTGCTTGCGCACAAACTCCGGCGGCACCTGGCTGGTTTGTCCCTTGCTGACTTCGATGTAGTAGCCGAAGACCTTGTTATACCCCACCTTCAGGTTCTTGATGCCCGTGGAGGCCTTGGTCTTCTGTTCGAAACCGGCCATCCAGGCCGAATTGTTCCGGGCAATGTTATGCAGCTCGTCCAGTTCCAGGTCGTACCCGTCGCGAATCATGCCGCCCTCGCGGATGGTGAAAGGCGGATCGTCCACAATGGCCGCTGCCAGCGTGTCCCGGATTTTCTGGTGCAGCTGGATGGAGGCCGACAGTTTCTGCAGCAGTCCCGCCCTCGCTTCCTGAAGGCGTTCCTTCAACGGGGGCAGCGCGTTCAGCGACGCGCGCAGGCTCACCAGATCGCGGGCATTGGCGCTGCCCACTTCGAGGCGCGACAGGATGCGCTCCAGATCGAACACTTCCTTCAGGTGTTCCTGGATGGCGTCCCGCAGTTCGGGATTGCCCGCCAACTCTTCCACCGCATCCTGCCGTTCGCGGATCTTGACGATGTCCAGGATGGGGCACTCAATCCAGTTGCGCAGGCAGCGCGAACCCATGGATGTGGACGTGAAATCGAGTACGTCGAGCAGCGTCCCCTTCTTCCCGCCGTCCCGCATGTTCCGGATCAGCTCCAGATTGCGGATGGCCGTGGCATCGAGGTTCATGTATTGTTCCGCCGATATCCGCTCCAGCCGGTTGATCTGGGACAGGTCCGCCATGACCGTGGCGTGCAGGTAGGCCAGGAGCCCCTGCACCGTTTCCCGTACCAGCGGATCCAGCGCGATGTCCCCGAAATGCTGCTTCACAAAATCCGGCGCAGCAGCCGGCAATTCATAGGAAGCGCAGGCACAGCCCGGCAGCTTGTTCTTCAGCCAGTCTTCCAGGTCACCCCATTCGGGGATGCCCGCCTTGTAGATGATTTCCGAAGGCTGCAGGCGGAAGAGCTGCTCTTCCAGGGCCAGGAGCCGCTCGCTGCCGTTCGCCGTGAACCAACGGCACTCGCCGGTGGACACGTCGGCCAGAGCCAGGCACAGGACGCCGTCGTCTTCTTCCAGATGGACGAGGAAGCGGTTCCGCGAGTCTTCCAATAACGATTCGTTCAAGGCCGTTCCAGGCGTCACAATCTTGACGATGGCCCGTTTCACGAGGCCTTTCGCCAGCTTCGGATCCTCCACCTGGTCGCACACGGCGACACGGTAACCCTTTTTGATCAGCTTGGCGATATAGCCGTCCACGGCGTGGTACGGCACGCCGCACATGGGGATGCGGTCGTCCAGGCCGCCATCCCGGCCGGTCAGGGTCAGGCCCAGTTCCCGCGATGCCGTCCTGGCATCATCAAAGAACATTTCAAAAAAGTCGCCGATGCGGTAAAAGAGCAGTTCGTCCGGATGCTCGTCCTTGTATTCCACATACTGCTGCATCATCGGCGTCAGTGAATTTGCCATATCATATCCTCCGTCCGCCTCTGCGGACTATAGTCAATCCACGCGGACCCCCTTCAGCAGCCAGGTCTGCGGTGCCGTGACCTTTACGTGCACCAGCTGGCCGGGCCGCACCGGCAGGCCGCTGCCCTCCGGTGTCCGGGCGTTCCCGTTCTGGGGCCACAGGACCAGTTTGTTCGTCCGCGTGCGGCCGGACCAGACCGCCGGGTCCTTTTCCGTCGGCCCTTCGGCCATGACTTCGACCGTGCGGTCCTGGAAGGCACGGTTGATGCACAGGGAGCGGGCATTCTGCACGTCCATGAGTCTTTGCAGCCGGGCGTGTTTGACATCGTCCGGTACCTGGTCCTTCATACGGGCTGCCGGTGTGCCGCTGCGCCGGGAATAGAGGAACGTATAGGCCGAATCGAAACCGGCCTCCTCCACAAGGCGGCACGTATCTTCGAAATCCTCGTCCGTTTCCCCGGGGAAGCCGACGATGATGTCCGTTGTGATGGCTGCATCGGGAATATAGCGGCGGATGGTCGCCACAAGCTCCAGGAAGCGTTCCCGCGTGTAGCCCCGGTTCATGGCTTTCAAAATACGGTTGCTGCCCGACTGGAGGGCCACATGGAACTGTTCGCACAAGTGGGTCCCTTCCGCCACGGTCCGGATGACCTCTTCGGACATGTCGCGGGGATGGCTCGTCATGAAATGCACCCGTTCGACGCCGGGCACCTGGTCGACCGCGCGCAGCAGGGCGGCAAAGGGTTCCCGGGCCTGGGACGCTTCCGCCGCGCCGGGCCGGCCATACGTCCCGTCGCGCAGGAAATCCTTCCCGTAGGAATCGACGTTCTGTCCCAGCAGGGTGATTTCCGTGTAGCCTTTGGCCACGGCGCCCCGCACCTCGGCCAGGATGTTCGCGATGCTGCGGCTCCGTTCCCGGCCCCTGACATAGGGGACGATGCAGTACGTGCAGAAGTTGTTGCAGCCGTACATGATGGGGATCCAGGCGCTGAACCCGCTCTCGCGGACGCGCGTGCCCTCGAACTCGCTGCTCTGTACTTCCAGACTGGTGTAGACCCCCTTCTTGTGAGCGTTCAGGTAGTCCTGCAGCATCTTTTTAAAGGAATTCACATAGGAAGTCCCCAGGAGCAGATCAATCTGGGGATATTTGTGCATCAGGGACTCGCCGTCCTTCTGGGCCATGCAGCCGGCGACGCAGAGGACCTGCCCCGGATGCTGCGCCTTGACGCGTTTCAGTTCGCCGATTTTGCCGAGGATGCGCAGTTCCGCACTCTCCCGGACACAGCACGTGTTTACGACAATCACGTCCGCCGCCGCGGGGGAATCCGTCGGCGCGTACCCCATCTCCTCGAGCTGACCCGCATAGTGTTCGGAGTCGCTTTCGTTCATCTGGCAGCCGTAGTTCAGGACGTGGTAATATTTCAGTTCTGCGGTCATTTCGTCTCTCCATTCCGTCTGTTCTGTTACAGGATTCAGAATAGTTAATTATACCATATTTTGTAGAGAAATCCCAAAAAACGGCCGGATTGTCACAAGTTGTTTTCAAATACACTGGAACGCCGGACGGCCTGTTCCGGCCAAAAGGCCAAAAGTATACATGTATACATGTATACTTTTCGTTTGAAACGATAAATTTTGGTGAAAAAGTGTTAAAATGATAAAAATATTACCCCGGGGACATGTCCGTCCCGCGGAAAAAAAGGAAAGAGGAATCTGTATGAATCTGTCCATCCAAATTTTCGCAGCCTTGATTCTGTCCGTCGTGTGCGGGCTCTTGGCCGGCCCGGCCAGCCTGCCCTTCATCACGAAGTGGATTGCCCCGGTCGGCACCATCTTCATCAACTTGATCAAGATGATGATCGTACCCGTCGTCTTCTGCTCCCTGATCGTCGGTGTCACGAGCCTCGGCGGTGACAGCAGGAAACTGGGCCGCATCAGCGCCCGCACCATCGCCCTGTATCTGGTCACCACGGCCATCGCCATCATCATCGGGTTCGCCGTAGCCGGCGTCATCCAGCCCGGCATCGGTCTGGAAGCGGTTGGCAAAGCGGCCCCCAAAGTAAAGGCCGCCCCGACCTTCATGCAGGTCCTGGTCAACATGGTCCCGACGAACCCCGTCGCCTCCATGGCCAAAGCCGACATCCTGCCGGTCATCATTTTCTCGCTCTTCATCGGCGTCGCCATCACGAAAATCGACGAACGTGGCAAATTGCTCATGAACTTCTTTGATGCCTGCGCGGAAGTCTGCTACAAGGTCATCACCATGGTCATGCGGTTCGCGCCTTTCGGCGTGTTCGCCCTGCTGCTGCCCGTCGTCTGCAAGAACGGCCCCAAGGTGTTGCTCCCGCTGCTGTCCGTCATTGCCTGCGCGGCCATCGGCAGCATCCTGCACTGCGTCTTCGTCTATTCCTCCCTGGCTTCGTTCGGCGGCGGCATTTCGCCGATCAAGTTCTTCCGCGGCATGTCGGAAGCCATGATGCTGGCTTTCACAACCTGTTCCTCTTCCGGTACGCTGCCGGTCAACATGAAGAACGCCCAGGAAAAACTGGGCCTGTCCCGTGAAGTCACGTCCTTCGTACTGCCCCTGGGCGCTACGATCAACATGGACGGCACGGCCATCTACATGGGCGTCTGCACCCTCTTCATCGCGAACGTCTTCGGCGTTCATCTGACCATGTCGGACATCATCATGGTCATCTTCACCGGCACGCTGGCTTCCATCGGTACCGCCGGTGTTCCCGGCGCCGGCCTGATTATGCTGGCCATGGTGCTCCAGTCCGTACAGCTGCCGCTGGAAGGCCTGGCACTGGTTGCCGGCATCGACCGTGTCCTGGACATGTTCCGTACGACCGTCAACATTACCGGCGACGTAGCCGTTGCCTCCGTAGTGGACCGGAGCGAACGGAAACGGCTCACCAACGAAAACGCACAGGTCATCAAATAACAGACAGGACATCGACAGCCTGAAAGAGAAAGGGAAACAAAAAAGGAGAGCTTTGAGCTGACCCCCAATTGTTAGACCAAAAATCTAACAATTGGGGGTCAGTTTTTTATGGCAAAACACAACTATGAATTTAAGAAAAAAATAGTACT
>ONEW01000003.1 GCA_900316935.1 uncultured Selenomonadales bacterium | reverse complement strand
CTTGCCAGAGCTATACAGAAATACTGATAAAACCGAAGTCACGGAGATAGTAATTATCGACAGTCAAATAAATTACCGAGGAAAACTTGACACTTACCAACGTGGACTTCAGCCACATCTATGCCGTGGACGGCTCCACCGTACCCGTCTACATCGGCAAACTGGCCAAACAGCAGGCGAAGACGGCAGCCGGCGCAGCCGGTGCCACCATCGGCGGCATGGTCGTCCTCGGCCCCATCGGCGCCATCGGCGGTGCTTTCGTGACGGGCCAGTCCATCGTCATTCCGGAAGGGGGCACGACCTACGTGCAGGTCACGCAGGACCAGAACGTGAACGGCATCATCTACACCGCTTCCGGCAATGACGCGGCGGCCACGGCGGATGCCGATGCGGGCACTGCGGATCCTGATGCGGCAGCTGCCTGATGACATATCCTGTAACACGCCGTACCGGCGGGAGAAAAGGCTCTCCTGCCGGTATTTTTTTCTTGTGTTTTATGTTATAATATTAAATGGACTATTGTCCGACGAACCTGAATGGAAGACGGAGGTTTTCCCATGAACAAGAAGACAGCAGCTGCCATCCTGCTGGCAGGCCTGACGTTGACGGCGACGGTCTTTGCTTCGGATGACACGGTGGATGAATACAACCACTTCGACAAATACGCCAATCCCGGCACGCAGACGGCTCCTGCCATCGTCAACGACTGGAAACGGCCGGCTGACGGCGGGGAGGAAGGCATCCTGACAGAAAAGTCCGAGGTGCAGTCCCGCAGCAGGGACGCAGGCGCACAACGGCGCGCGGCGGCACGGCGGAGCGGCAAAACCGGGGAAGCGGCCCGGGAAGCGGCGGACCAGCCGCCGGGACAGACCTATGAGGACGGTGTCCTGTCCCGTACGAAACAGGGCGCTGCGGCCAATTCGGAAACGCGTACGTTGCCGCTGACGATTACGGGGGACGAAGCCCAGTACGCCAACGAGTCGGGCGACTTCATCGTCACGGGCAACGTGAAGATGGTGCAGGGTACGCAGACCCTGTATACGACGAAGGCCGTGGGCAACGCCAAGACGGGCGACGTGTGGCTGCTGGAAGGCGGCACCCTGGTGGAACCCCTGAACCGGATGACCGGCCAGTGGGTCCATTACAACTTCAATACGGAGACTGGCGAAGTGCGCCGCCTGGAAGGCAAGAGCCAGAAGGATTTCTACCGGGCCCCCCACGCGGTCCTTGAAAACGGCATGATCGTCATCGACGAGGGCGGCACGACGACGCGCTGCCCGGCGGTCAAACATCCGCCCTGCCTTTCCGTGAAGGCGAAGACCATCACCATCGTACCGAACAAGCGGATCGTGGCCCGCGACGTGCAGGTCTTCATCCGCGGGGTCCATGTCTATTCCCGTAAAACCTGGATCAATGATTTCAGCCAGTCGACGGAGCGCACCATGCCGCGTATCGGCTGGAATGACAACAAGGGCTTCTATCTGGCCCTCGATTATGAAACGCCGGTCGGCAATCCCCTGCTGAAGAACCCGACGACGTTCTACATGCACCAGATCTATTACAGCAAGTCCCATTACAAGCCTTACTACAGCCTGAAACACGACGAACGGGACTTTTACCTGCGCTTCAACGACGGCTGGGTATACGACAGTGACAACGATGCCATCGACGAAGGCATCTGGCTGCACAAGAAGACCGACTGGGGCCTGTTCCTGAAACCGCACCGCATCGCGAAAGGGCTGCCGCTGAGTGTGTCGGGCCATATTACGCACGGTTTGTGGAAATACAATGTAAACCGGTGGCAGAGCTGGCACACGGACAAGGTGGTCATGCTGAAACATGACCGCATCTATCCCCTGGGCGGCAAAAAGCTGTATCTGGACCTGTCCGCCGGACGGCGCTGGGTCGACGAGAGCAACCCCGTCAACCAGCGGCGCTGGGGCAAGCATCTGAGCTCCAACGTCTACCAGGGCACGCTGGGCTTCAACTTCTCCCCCAAGTGGAGCATCTGGGAAACGTATCACGACGAACACAAGACGAGCTACAACTTTTCCCTGGGCCAGCCGGACTTTGCGAAGGAATGGCGCTCGGGTATTTCGTGGCGCCCCGATGACCACAACACGTTCACCATCGTGGACCGCTACAATTCGGACAAGGGATCGTACACGCACGGCCATTATTCGACGACCTATATCTGGTCGCACCGGTTCTGCTGCTGGGTCCTGTCCGGTGCCTACGAACAGAAACATTACAATGGCGGCGACAACCAGTGGACGGTCAAACTGGACCTTCTGTTCTGGTAAGGGCCGCAGGCGGATCGGCCGGGAAGGGGATCCGCGCAGGGAAAGGATGATTACGATTTGAACCAGCTTATCACGAAGCGTATGGAAGAGCACCGGGAAGTGTTGGACCGCCTCCTGGCGTCGGACCTGCCGGAAAAGCTAGGACAGGCGGCGGACCTGGTGGAAAAGGCCCTGGCCGCGGGGCACAAGGTGCTGTTCTGCGGCAACGGCGGCAGCGCGGCGGACAGCCAGCATCTGGCGGCGGAATTCGTCGGGCGGTTCCAGAAGGAACGGCGCGGTCTGCCTGCCATCGCCCTGACGGTCGACACGTCGATCCTGACGGCCGTGGCCAACGATTACGGCTATGAAACGGTCTTCGCCCGCCAGGTACAGGCCCTGGGCGGGGCCGGCGACGTGCTTTTCGGCATTTCCACGTCGGGCAACAGCAAAAACGTGCTGCTGGCCATTGAGGAAGCCCGAAAGAAGGGCATCGCCTGCGTCGGCATGACTGCCGAGGGCGGCGGCAGGATGGCCTCGGCCTGCGACATCTGCCTGGCCGTGCCTGCCAAAGTGACGGCCCGGGCCCAGGAAATGCATATCCTCATGGGCCATATCCTGTGTGAATTGGTGGATCACGAATGAACAACCTGGATTGCACAACCTTTGTAGCGGAAAAGATTCAGAGCCTGCGCATCGCCGTGGTGGGCGACGTCATGGTGGACCGTTACTTTTACGGTGAAGTGAAGCGCATTTCCCCGGAAGCACCGGTTCCCGTGAACCATGTGCAGCAGATCCGGTCCGTTTTGGGCGGCGCGGCCAATGTGGCGGCGAACCTGGCGGGCCTGGGCTGCCAGGTCTTCGTAGCCGGCGTGACGGGGGACGACGACAACCGCCGCATCCTCGACGGGCTGCTGGCGGACGCCTGCATCGATGCCTCGGGACTGGTGAAGTCGCCGCACCGCTCCACCATTACGAAGATGCGCATCCTCGGCGCGCGGCAGCAGATGCTCCGCCTTGATTTTGAGGAAGTGGGCGACCTGGACCGCGCGGAAGCCGACGCCTTGAAGCAGTGGTTCCTGGGCCGGCTGGAGAAGGGCCTCGACGGTATCGCCGTCTCGGATTATGCTAAAGGCGTCTGTTCCGACGACTTCTGCCAGTGGCTCATCCGCATGGCCCAGGTGCACCACATCCCCATCCTGGTGGACCCGAAAGGGCCGCACTGGGAAAAATACGACGGGTGCACCTTCATCACGCCGAATCTGAAGGAAATGTGCGAAGCCGCCGGGCAGACCGTTCCCAACGAAGACGCCCCGGTGCTGCAGCTGGCTTCCATGGCGCGGGAACGCTACCATATCGGGAACGTGGTCGTGACGCGCAGTGAAAAGGGCATGACCCTCGTGGGCGGCCATCGCACGGTCATCCACAGCCCCGCTACCGCCCTGGAGGTGTTCGATGTTTCCGGCGCCGGCGACACGGCGGCAGCCAGCCTCATTGCGGCGGCGGCCGGCGGACTGTCCCTGCCGGAAGCGGTCTATATGGCGAACCGGGCCTCGGGCATCGTGGTCGGCAAGGTGGGCACTTATCCCGTGCACCGGGATGAGCTGCTGACGGACCTGCTGGCAGAAGAGCGGAAACTCGGCTACGGGTTCCGGCCCTTGTCCTGGAAGGAGATTGCCGACCTGGCTTCCATCTGGCATAAAAGCGGGGAAAAGATCGTTTTTACAAATGGATGCTTCGACATCCTCCATGTGGGCCATGTGTCCTACCTGGAAAAGGCGGCCAAATTGGGCAAGCACCTCATCGTCGGGCTCAACTCCGACGATTCCGTACGGCGCCTGAAGGGCGGGACGCGCCCCCTGGTCCGTGAACTGGACCGGGCCCGCATCCTCGCCTCCCTGTCGTGTGTGGACGCCGTGGTCATCTTCCGCGAAGACACGCCGGCGAAACTGATCAGGACGATCCGGCCGGACATCCTCGTCAAGGGCGGCGATTACCGTCCGGACCAGGTGGCGGGCCGTGAATATGCCGGCAAAGTGGAAATCATCAAATTTGAAGAAGGATATTCGACGACGGGCCTGATTGAGAAGATCGCAGGCCTCGTACGGGAGGGGAAATTATGATCATCGTAACCGGTGGTGCCGGATTCATCGGCAGCAACATCGTCAAAGGCCTGAACGAACGGGGCCGCGACGACATCCTCGTCGTGGACAATCTGACCAACATGGTGAAGTTCAAGAACATCCAGGCCCTGAAGGTCATGGACTACATGGACAAGGTCGACTTCGGCGAAGCCCTGAAGGCGGGGAAATTCGACCACGAGAAGATTGACGTCATCTTCCACGAAGGCGCCTGCTCGGACACCATGGAATACAATGGCAAATACATGATGGACAACAACTTCGAATACACGAAGCGGCTGTTCCATTTCGCCACGGACCGCAAGATCCAGTTCCTGTATGCTTCGTCCGCTTCGACCTACGGCAGCGGCAAGCACGGCTTCACGGAGAAGCCGGAATGCGAAGAGGCGCTGAACGTGTACGCCTTCTCGAAACTGTTCTTCGACAACTATTTCCGCCGTTGCGCGGCGAACCTGGAAAGCCAGGCCGTGGGCCTGCGCTATTTCAACGTCTACGGCCCGCAGGAAAACCACAAGGGCAAAATGGCCTCCATGGCTTTCCAGATGTACAACCAGTTCAAGGCCGAAGGCAAAGTGAAGCTCTTCGGCGCCTGGGAAGGCTACGGCCCGGGCGAACAGACCCGCGACTTCGTCTACGTGAAAGATGTCGTGAAGGTCAACTTCTTCTTCTGGGACCATCCGGAACTGTCGGGCATCTACAACTGCGGCACGGGCCACGCCCATCCTTTCAACACGGTGGCCGGGGCCGTGCTGAAGCATTTCGGCGCCCCCCTGGAGAAACTGGAATACGTCGGGTTCCCGGACGTGCTGAAAGGCAAATACCAGAGCTATACCCAGGCCGACGACACGAAACTGCTGGCGGCCGGTTATGACGGCGGCTTCACGGACATCGGGAAGGCCGTCGGCGAATACTGCGCCCTGCTGGACAAGACCGGCGGGTACTACACGAAGTTCTGAGGCGCCTATGAAAGGGAAAGGTGCGAAACTGTGCCTGTTCGACCGCGACGGCGTGCTGAATGTGGACAAGGCCTACCTGTACCGCCCCGGGGACGCCGAATGGATCCCCGGCAGCCGCGAAGCGGTGGCCTGGCTGAACCGCCGGGGGTACACCGTGGTCGTCGTGACGAACCAGAGCGGCGTGGCCCGCGGCTATTACACGGAAGAAGATGTGCACTGCTTCCACCGGTGGATGGCGGGCGAATTCGCCAAGGCCGGCGGGCGGATCGACCGGTTCTATTATTGTCCCCACCTGAAGGAAGGTACGGTGGCAGCCTACGCCGTCGACTGCGGCTGCCGCAAGCCGAAGCCGGGTATGGTGCTCGCGGCCCTGCGGGACTACGGCGCCGCACCGGACGACTGCTTCCTCGTGGGGGACAGCCCCCGCGATATCGAGGCGGCCCGGGCTGCCGGCGTGGCAGGGTACCTGTTTCCTGGCGGGAACCTGCTGGACTTTGTGAAACCCATCGCGGCAGCGCGGCAAGACAAAACGGAATAAGGATTTGGCATAGATGGAATACCGAAACATCCTCCTGATCAAAATGAGCTCATTGGGCGACGTATTGCATACGTTGCCCTTTGTTGCGGTTTTAAGGGACCGTTTCCCCAAGGCCCGCATCACCTGGCTCGTCCATCCGCAGTTCTCCGGGTTCGTGCCGGACCCGCCCATGGTGGACGAAGTGCTCTATTTTGACAAAAAGAAATTCAATCAATCCGGCTGGACGGAGAAGTGGCGCACGCTGAAGCGGCTGCGCGCCGCCCTGCACGCCCGCCATTTCGATCTGGTCATCGACATGCAGGGCTTGGCCAAAAGCGCCCTGATGGCCCTTTTGAGCGGCTGCCCCAACCGTATCGGCTACGGCTGGATGCGCGAAGGGAGCGGGCTGGTGAGCCGGCCCGTCAAAGGGGCCCACGCCCGGGACCACGTCATCGAGCAGTACCTCGATGTGGCCCGCTATCTGGGTTGCCAGGTCGATGACATCCGCTTCCCCATGCCGGACCTAGGAAAGGAATGGGAGAGCCTGCGGGCCAAATGCCCCCTGGACCTGACGCAGCCCTATGTGGTATTCTGTCCCGGCGCCCGCTGGGAAACCAAAAAATGGCCGGCGGAACAGTACGCCGCCCTGGCCCGCCTGATCCTGGCCGACGGTTCCGGCGTCGTTTTGGCCGGCGGCCCCGACGACAAGGAACTGGGGGCGCGCATCGCCGCCCTGACACCGGGCGTGACGGACCTGACGGGGCAGACGTCGCTGCGCGAACTGGGGGCCCTGATCAGCCACTGCGCGGTCTATATCAGCGGCGACACAGGGCCCCTGTTCATCGCGGCCGCCTTCAAAAAACCCCTTATCGCCCTGTACGGGCCGACGAAGGCGGACCGCACGGGTCCTTACGGCAGTGATGCCTCGACCATCCTCGTCGCCCCCGTACCCTGTGCCGGGTGCCTGAAGAAACACTGCGACGACTGGAAATGCATGACGGCCCTTACGCCGGAGCGCGTGTTCCAGGAATATAAGGAAAAACGGACGGCCCTGCGGGCCGGGGAAAGGAAGTGAAGGACGTGGAACTCAACCGGAAACGCATCCTGGTGACATTCCTCATGCACCTGGGCGACCTGACGCTGACGACGCCCTTCATCCGCGCCCTGCGGCAGGCGGCGCCGGATTCCTACATCGCCATGCTCGTCGACGAAAAGCTCAAGGACGTGGTGCTCCACAATCCCTGCCTCGACGAGGTCATCACCATCGACAAAAAAGGGCGGGACAACCATCTGCTGTCCCTGATCGCGTGCGCCCACAAACTGAGCGGCATGCATTTCGACATCCTCCTCAACCTGCACCCTAACGAGCGGTGTTCCTTCATCTGCGCCCTGACGAAGGTGCCTGTCCGCGCGGGGGCGGCGAACTGGCTCTTCAAACCCTGGTTCAGGCCCTGCACGCCCCTGGACCGCACGAAACACGCGGCGGACATGTATCTCGACGTCCTGACCCAGCTGGGCGTGAAGAAGCTGCAGCACCACGGACTGGAAATCTTCCCGGGCGAAGAAAATACGGAAACGGCCCGGAAGTTCTGGGAAGAGCAGGGGGTGAAACCGGAAGACAGGCTGGTCGGCTTCAACATCGGCAGTGCCGTGGAAACGAAGCGCTGGGCCCCCGAACGGTTCGCGGACGTGGCGGACACGCTCGCGGAACGGGGGTACCGGACGGTCTTTTTCGGCGGCACCATGGACCTGGATATGGTCCACGATGCCGTCCGCCACATGAAGACCCGCCCCCTCATCGCGACGGGGGAATTCGGTATCGGGGAACTGGCGGCGGCGATGCGGCGCTGCAGCCTCATCGTGACGAACGACAGCGGCCCCATGCACGTGGCCATCAGCCAGCGGGTGCCCATCGTGGCCATGTACGGCCCGAGCCACCCGGACCTGTACGGCCCCTACACGGACAAGGCCACGATTGTGACGGCCATACCGCCCTGCCCGGGCTGCGCAGGCGGTATGAAGCATCACTGCGATGATAAGCGGTACAACCTGCGCTGCATGAAGGACCTGACGGTCCGGCAGGTGCTGGACGCCTGCTTCCGCTGGATTCCGTCCCGGGCGGACGCGCTCCGGTGAATCCGGAAGGGAACCAAAACCACCAGGAGGAGTTTTTACATGAAACCTGTCACCCAGGTCGATGTCCAACAGTTCAAAAAGGTCTTCATCCTTTTCAACCGGTATTCGGGCAAACAGCTCTTTGCCAGTACACCGGCCCGTATCAATGAAATCGCCCGGCTGCTGCGGGAAAACCTGCAGGCCCGCGTGGAGCTGCTCGACGTCCGCTATTTCGAACAGATGCCGGAGCTGGCCCGCCGCGTGGCGGAGGAACAATGCGACTGGGTCATCATCGCCGGTGGCGACGGGACCATCCGCGCCTTCGTCGAGGATATGCTGCGGCTGGACTACCGTCCCTACATCAGCGTGTTCCCCGCCGGCACGGTCAACCTGATCGCCAAGGAGATGACCTTGCGCCGCGACCCTGTGCGCTGGGTCCGGCGGGCCCTGCACGGCAACGTGTACGATTTCTACACGGCCTGGGCCAACGGCAAGCTGTTCCTGACCGTCGCCAGCGTCGGCTTCGACTCCCTCGTCGTGGACAACGTCGGCTTCATGGAAAAACGGCTTCTGAACAAGTTTGCCTACATCCTTACGGGGACGCAGACCCTGCGTAAGGAAGTCCTGTTCAACAACTGGAAATACGAATTCGAAGCCCGTTTCGATGACGAGGAGGAATGGCATCCCGCTTCCTCCCTCATCGTCGGGAAAAGCCGTTATTACGCGGGGCGGTACAACCTGTTCCCCGAAGCGGCCATTACGTCGCCGGACCTGCACGTGGCCCTGTTCCCCGGACGGTCCCGGTCGGACCTTCTGAAATACGCCTCCCTCATCACGCTGGAAGGCCTGGGCCTGGACAAAGGCATCCTGCGCCGCGCGGCCCGTAAGGTCGAAATCCGGTGCCTGACGGGCGACGGCGAGTTTCCCGTCGAACTGGACGGCGACGCCGTGACATCGACGCCGCTGAAAATCGTCATGGGGGAGAACCCCATGAAACTCATCCCGTAAGTGCATCCTGCGGAGAAAGGTGTCTTGCACATTGAATTGGAAGAGGCTTCCCGGGCGGCCGGGCGGCCGCACCGTACTGACGGTGCTGTTCTGTGCCGCCGTGTTCTGGGCTGAAAACGAACATGCCGCCGCGCTGTTCAAGGGCATCGAACCGTTCCCATTCGGGGATTACATGGAACGGCTCGTCAATGCCCTGCTGCGCGATGTTTTTGTGCTGCTTCTGGCCGGTCTGCTCTGGTTCCGCCGCAAACGGATTCCGGACCGGCTCCGGCGCTATGAACCGGCCGTCGTCCTGGGCGTGCTCTACCTGGTCTTTGCCGGGTTCATCTGCAGCAAAATGGCCCTGGACCCCTTCTTCCTGACCACCATGGCCATTCCGGCCGGCCTCATGAACAACGTGGCCATCGTGCTCCTGGCAGGCATCTGGTACCACCGCAACCCCGTCCGCCGCAACGGGGTCCTCTATTTCGCCATCTACTATGTCTGCGCCATCATCATGCTGACGGACATGATCTATTTCTGGCAGACGTCGATGCATGTGCAGGACATCTTTTTCCGTAACTTCAATATCTACTCCATCGAAGGCATTTTCTCGTCCTTCTCTAAAAAGGAGGTAGGGGCCATCGCGGCCTTCCTGGCCGCCCTGTGGGCCGCCTTCCGCCTACCGGCCCCGCAGCGCCACAAACCGAACACGCCCTGGGCCCTGATGGTCGTCCTGGGCTATACCATGGCCTTCAATCTGCTCTATTTATCGGCCAGCCAGCTCGCCCTGTCCGCCCTCCACGAATCGGGCCTGTGGTCCGAGGAACAGGTGGAGAAGAGCCGCCGCGAATTCCGCGATATGCTCGTGACCCCCATCGTGCCGAACTTCGTCGGCAAAGCGGTCTTCAAAAAGGAGAAGAACCAGCTCCGGACGGCCCGCAAAACCCGCAGCCTGACGGAAAAGGACAAGGGCCTCCTGTACCGCCTCGGCGTTATGCGCCATGAACCCTTCCGGGTGAACCGGGAACCGGCGTACGACCGCATCGTCCTCATCATTTTCGAGTCGGTCCACCGCGATTACCTGCATATCTACAACAAGAACATCCCCAAGGAGGCGACGCCCTACCTGGACGGCCTGGTCCGCACCTATCCCCATGTCGACCATTACTATTCGTCGGCCATTCCGACGACGGAAGGCCTCAATGCCACGTTCCGTTCGCAGCTGCTCTTCGACGGCGACGTGGGCGGACGGGACAAGCCCTCCCTGTTCCGCAGCCTGGCGCAGCACGGCTATGAAAGCTACTTCCAGAGTGCCTCGAGCCGCTATTACAACAGCGAGTTCCGCGAGTACACGGAACAGTTCGGCATGACCCACTACGAAGCCCGCGAAGACCTGGAAAAGGCCGGCTACACGGGCGCTTCGGGCTGGGGATTCCACAATGACCAGATGTACAGGCGCATGCTGGAGCAGCTGAAGAAGCTCAAGGGGCAGCGGTTCCTCTATGTCACGAAGACCCTCGACATGCACCAGCCGTACCCCTATTACGCGACCCGGTGGGAAGACACGCCGGAACCGTTCCGGAACAACCAGATCGTCACCATCCACGGCATGTACTGGGTGGACCGGACGCTGCAGCACTTTTTCTCGGAAGCACTGAAGGAAGGCCTCTTCGACGAACGGACGCTCTATATCGTCACGTCGGACCACAACCCCCATTCGGGCGGGGAATACACGAAACTCGTCGCTGACCCGAAAGACCGCCAGAGCATTGCGCCCATTCCGCTGATCTTCATCTCGAAGAACGTGGAACCGCTGCGCAACCTGCGTTACAGCACCTACGCCTCCCAGATCGACCTGGCCCCGACGCTGCTGTGCCTGATGGGCATCCAGCCGCCGGAGCGCTTCATCGGCCGCAATCTGCTCCAGGACTATTACGAGCCGGACAATGCCCTCGGCTTCTTCGGCGACAAGGCCTACTATTTCTCGCGGTCCCTGTCTTTTGTGGACAAGGTCGACGAACCCTATCCGGTCCACGATTACGAAGACAGCCTGGCCAACTTCGTCATGTACACCTATTACCGCAACAGCCTTCCCCTGAAGGACGACGCGGAAGAGAAACACTGACGGCGGTCCGGGCGGGCACGATGTCCCCCGCCGCCGCACAGGAAATTTTCCGAAGGGACACGGTCTTTCGGCGATTGTGTAACCTATGAAACAGAAGTGCTTCTTGACGTGGGTTGCCGGGCGGAGTAAACTTTACATATGCAGCAAATATAAGGAAACAGGTGTAATCATCATGAGTATGACGCACAACGTCGCAACTGCATATGCCTTTACCTGCGGCTATAGCTACTATTTTGGCTATGGCTATTTTGGCGTGGAAAAATGCGACGTAGAAGCGCGTACCCCTGAAATATAAGGCGGCAGGTTTCCGGCAGTACGGCCGGGCCTGGCGGACAGCCGGTTCAGGCGGGCTCTTTTACGGAGCCCGCCTTTTTTGTTGCATGGGGAACGGGATACCAGGCAGAATCAAAAGGGAAAAAGGAAAAGGAGAGGATTATCATGATCATCGTAATGAAACCCAACGCCCCCGTCGAGGAACGGGATCGGATCATCAGCAGACTGCAGGAGCGGGGCTACAAAATCGACATCAGCGCCGGCAACCAGCGGACCATTTTAGGCATCATCGGCGACACGAGCGTGCTCAATCCCCATGACCTGATGGTCAACGACTGGATTGAGAAGGTCATGCGCGTGGAAGAGCCGTTCAAACGCGCCAACCGGGCCTTCCACCCCGAGGATACCGTCGTTGATGTGGGTGGTGTCAAAATCGGCGGCCGGACCATCCAGGTCATGGCCGGCCCGTGCAGCGTGGAAACCCGTGACCAGGTCGTGGGCATCGCGAAGTCCGTCAAAATGGCCGGCGCCCACCTGCTCCGCGGCGGCGCCTTCAAACCCCGTACCTCGCCGTACTCCTTCCAGGGCCTCGGCGCCCCCGGCCTGGACCTGCTGAAGGAAGCCCGGGAAGAAACGGGCCTGCCGGTTGTGACGGAACTCATGAGCACCGATATGCTCGACCGTTTCGTGGAAGACGTGGACATGATCCAGGTCGGCGCCCGCAATATGCAGAACTACACTCTGCTCAGGGAACTGGGCAGGACGCGCAAACCCGTCCTGTTGAAACGCGGCCTGGCGGCCACGGTCCAGGAATGGCTCATGAGCGCCGAATACATCATGGCCGAAGGCAACCCCAACGTGGTCCTGTGCGAACGGGGAATCCGCACGTTTGAGGACTACACGCGCAACACCCTGGACCTGAGCGCCGTGCTGGCGGCGAAAAAGCTGAGCCACCTGCCGGTCGTCGTCGATCCGAGCCATGCGGCGGGCCTGTGGTGGATGGTGCCGCAGCTGGCCAAGGCCGCGGTGGCTGCCGGTGCGGACGGCCTGCTGATCGAAGTGCACAATGATCCGGAAAAAGCCCTGTGCGACGGGGCCCAGTCCCTGAAACCGGAACGGTTCGCCGAACTCATGGGCGAACTGAAGGGCATTGCCCGCATCATCGGGCGCGATTTGTGAGGAGGTACGACATGAGCGGATCCTTTTCCGGCCGCCCGGCGGACCCCGGTTTGTTCGGGGACCGGCCTTTGGAGGACCTGACCTTCGCCATCGTGGGCCTGGGCCTGATTGGCGGGTCCTATGCCAAGGCCTTGCGGAACCTGCGGGTGAAGCGCATCCTGGGCGCGGACATCAGCCACGGCATTGCCCATGCGTGCCTCAATGCCAACATGATTGACGACATCGCGGAACCCGGCGGAGCGTCCCTGTCGGAGGCGGACGTGGTGATTTTCTGCATCTATCCGGGCGCCGTGGAAGCTTTTGTACGGGCGCACCGGCAGGATTTCCGCCCGGGTATGCTCCTGACGGATGCGACCGGCGTCAAGGGACAGCTGCCTGTCGCCATCCAGGCGATGCTGCCGGCCGGCTGCGAGTTCCTTTCCGGACATCCCATGGCAGGGCGTCAGGGCAGCGGGCTGGGGATGTCCGACGCGGCCATTTTCCGGAACGCGAACTATATCTTGGTCCCGACGGATAAGAATACGCCGGCGGCGGTGGCCTGGATGCAGGCTTTCGCCCGGGCCCTGGGCTGCGCCCGGACCGTGTCCGTCTCCATGGAGGAGCACGACCGCATCATCGCCTACACGAGCGACCTGCCGCACATTACGGCGGTTTCCCTCGTCAACAGTTCGTCGTATAATGAGAATACGAGGTATTTCATCGCCGGCGGGTTCCGGGACGCGACCCGCGTTGCCGACATCAATCCGGAACTGTGGAGCGACCTGTTCCTGGCGAACAGGGACAACGTGCTGGCGGAAATCGAAAAACTGCAGAAACAGCTCGACCGCTGGCATCAAGCCGTGGCCGGCAAGGACCGCGAGGCCCTCAAAGCCATTTTGAAAGAGGCGGGGCCGCGGCGCCGTCAATTGTATTGAGCGGCATGAAGACGGAAAAAACGAGGTGGAACGATGCGTAAGGTACAGGTTGCCCTGGGCAGCAGAAGTTATGACATTGAAATAGAGGAAGGCCTGCTGGCGCAGGTCGGCGCGAAGGTGCACGCCCTGCTGCCGCAGGCGGAAACCGTTGCCGTCATCACCGATTCGAACGTGGGGCCCCTCTATGGGGAAACGGTGCGCAAAGGGCTGGAGGAAGCGGGCGTCAGGGCCCCCGTGCTGACGTTCCCCGCGGGGGAGGAAAGCAAGAACCTGGCGACCCTGGGCCGCCTTTACGAAGGGCTGGCCCGGGCCGGCGTCACCCGCAGCGACGCGGTCCTCGCCCTGGGCGGCGGTGTGACCGGGGATATGGCGGGCCTGGCGGCGGCCACGTTCTTACGGGGCGTTGCCTTCGTCCAGGTGCCCACGTCGCTTCTGGCGGCAGTGGACAGCAGTGTTGGCGGCAAGGTGGCCGTGGACCTGCCTTGCGGCAAGAACCTCGTCGGTGCCTTTTTGCAGCCCCGGGCGGTCTACATCGATCCGGACATGCTGCGGACCCTGCCGGCCCGTTTCCTGCACGACGGGATGGCCGAGGTGATCAAGTACGGCTGTATTTTTGACGCGGACCTGTTCGACCGTCTGGGCCGGATCCATTCCGATGCGGAACTGCTGGCCGCGGCGGACGGCATCATCGAGCGGTGCTGTGCCCATAAGGCCCGTGTCGTGGAACGTGACGAACTGGAACAGGGGGAACGCATGCTCCTCAATTTCGGCCACACCCTGGGCCATGCCGTGGAAAAGGCCTTCCATTACGAAACCTATTCCCACGGGGAAGCCGTCGGCATCGGCATGGTGCTGCTCACCCGGCAGACGGAACAGCTGGGCCTGACGGAACAGGGCACGGCGGACCGCATCGCGGCGCTGCTGCGGCAGTACAGCCTGCCGGCGGACGTGAAGATGGCGCCCGCCGATTTCCGGCAGACCATCGCCATGGACAAGAAGAAGCGGGGCGACCGCATCACGCTGATTGTGCTGCACGCCATCGGGGACAGTTTCCGCCATCCTGTCGCATTCCGTGACCTGGCGGCCTATCTGCCCAAGGAGGACTGACATGACACGTTACCAAGTGATTCCGGCCCGCCTGCACGGCACGGTGCAGGTTCCCTCGTCCAAGAGCATGGGCCACCGCCTGTGCATCTGCGCCGGTCTGTCTGAAGACACCTGTACAGTGGACAACATCGCCCTGTCGAAGGATATCGAGGCGACGAACCGCTGCCTGGCGGCGTTGGATGTCCCCCTTACGGAGGCGGAACCGGCCGCGGCGGGACGCAAGGCCTTCACCTATGGCAAGGGCGGGGCCTGGCGGCAGCTGGACGGCGCCCGCACAGCGGACTGCGGGGAATCGGGGTCGACACTGCGTTTCTTCATTCCCCTGGCAGCCCTGACGGGGGTGCCGTTTACGTTTACGGGCCGCGGGAAACTCGTGTCCCGTCCGGAGCAGCCGTATTACGATATGTTTGACAGGCAGGGGCTGCCCTACCGGACCGGGGCGGACGGCCGGCTGCCCCTGACGGTGCACGGGCGCCTGCAGCCGGGGGACTATGTGCTTCCCGGCGACGTGAGCTCCCAGTTCGTGTCGGGCCTTCTGCTCGCCCTGCCTCTTTTGGACGGCGATTCGGACCTGGCCATCGTGCCGCCCCTGGAATCTGCAAGCTACATCGGCCTGACGCTGCAGAGCATCCGCCGCTTCGGCATCAGGGTGGAACAGCAGGATGCCCTGCATTACCATATTCCCGGCCGGCAGAGGTACCGGGCACCGGCGCCGCGTGTCGCCGTCGAAGGGGACTGGTCCCAGGCGGCCTTCTGGCTCGTGGCCGGCAGCATCGGTGCCACGCCGGACGGCATTGCCTGCGCCGGCCTGGACGGGGACTCGGGACAGGGCGACAAAGCCGTGCTCGCAATCCTGCGCCGCATGGGCGCCGCCATTACGGAAGAAGGCGGCCGTTACACGGCCCGTCCGGCCCGCCTGCACGGCACGGTCATCGATGCGTCGGACTGCCCGGACCTGGTGCCGGTCCTGTCCGTTGCGGCGGCCCTGGCAGACGGGGAGACACATATCGTCCATGCCGGCCGCCTGCGGCTGAAAGAATGCGACCGCCTGGCGGCCATGGCGGCAGAACTGGGCAAACTGGGCGCCCGGGTGGACGAGGAACCGGAAGGGCTGCGGATCCACGGTTGCCCCGGCGGACTGGCCGGCGGGGCCGTGACGCAGTCCTGGAACGACCACCGCGTGGCCATGAGCCTTGCCGTAGCAGCCCTGGGCTGCAAGGCCCCTGTCGTCCTTGACGGCGGCGGGAGCGTGACGAAATCCTATCCCGGGTTCTGGCTGGATTACCGGGCGCTGGGCGGACAATACAGGGAAGGGGAGGAAGGAAAATGAGCGCGACATACGGAGAAATGGTCCGGCTGACCCTTTTCGGCGAATCCCACGGCAAGGGCATCGGCCTGGTATTGGACGGCGTGCCTGCCGGCACGCCGGTGGACGAAGGCTTCATCCGTTCCGAAATGGCGCGGCGCGCACCGGGGCGGAACCTGCTGTCGACGCAGCGCCAGGAGACGGACGCCTTCCTCATCGAAAGCGGCGTCTTCGAAGGACGGGCGGCAGGGACGCCGATCTGCGTGCTGATTCCCAACAGCGACCAGCATTCGAAGGATTATTCCCTCCTGAAGGACACCATGCGTCCGGGGCACGCCGATTATGCCGGCAAGGTCAAGTACCGCGGGTTCAATGACTACCGCGGCGGCGGGCACTTTTCCGGCCGCCTGACGGCGCCCCTCGTGTGGGCCGGCGCCCTGGCGAAGACGGCCCTGGCCGGAGAAGGTGTCCTGGTCGGCGCCCACATCGCGCGCCTGGCTGATGTGACGGACCGGGCCTTCAACCCCATGGGGGAGAAGGCGGAAACCCTGGTGGCCCTGCGGACGCACGTGCTGCCCACCCTGGACAAAGAAGCGGCGCCGCGCATGGAAGCCGCCATCCTGGCTGCCCGGGAAGCCCTGGACAGCGTCGGCGGCGTGGTGGAAGTCATGGTGACGGGCCTGCCGGCCGGATTGGGGGACCCCTTCTTCGATTCCCTGGAAAGCCGCCTGGCCCACGCCCTCTTTTCGGTGCCGGCCGTGAAGGGCCTGGAGTTCGGCGACGGCTTCGGCATCGCCGCCCTGCGCGGCAGCCAGGCCAACGACGCCATGCATTACGAAGGCGGCACCGTGAAGACCCTGACCAACCATAACGGCGGCATTACAGGCGGCATTACGGACGGCATGCCTGTCGTGTTCCGCGCCGCCGTCAAACCGACGCCGTCCATCGCGCGCCCCCAGCGCACGGTGAATGTGGCGGAACGGTGCGATACGGTGCTGGAAATCAAAGGCCGCCACGATCCCTGCATCGTGCCCCGTGCCGTGCCGGTCCTGGAGGCCGTGACGGCGTGGACGTTGTGGGACGTGCTGCTGCGCGACCAGAGAGGAGACAGAGGGATATGATGACGGAACCGGATTTGGAACAGTTGCGGACGGAAATAGACCGGCTCGACAACACGCTGGTGGAGACACTGGAAGCGCGCTTTAACGCCGTACGCCGCGTGGCTGCCTATAAAGATGCCCGCAAGATGCCCGTCCTCGACCGGGAACGGGAACTCAAAGTCATTGCCAAGACCGTCGGGCGTCTGCATGACAAGGCCTACGGACCGCAGCTGCAGGAAATCATGGAGAAGGTCATGGCCGTGAGCCGCAACCTGCAGATCGAGATCCTGGCGGACAACATCCGCAAACGGGAGCAGGCCGGCGACCCCATCCGCGTGGGCTACCAGGGCGTGAAGGGCTCTTTCAGCCACCAGGCCCTGGAAGATTACTTTGCCGGCGTGCCGAAGGTCGAGATGAACTACGTCCATTTCGAGGACGTCGTCGTGGCCGTGAAAAACCACGAAATCAAGTACGGCGTCCTGCCCATTGAAAACTCGTCCACCGGCGGCATCACGGAGGTCTACGACCTGGTCCGCCGCTACGACTGCCATATCGTGGGGGAAAAAGGCATCAAGGTGGACCAGAACCTGCTCGCTTTGCCGGGCGCGGCGCTGGAGGACATCCGCAAGGTCTATTCCCACCCCCAGGGTTTCGAGCAGTCCCGGGCCTTCTTCCGCAGACACCCGGCCATGGAGTTCGTGCCGTTCTTCAACACGGCGCGGAGCGCGAAGATGGTCGCCGAGAGCGGGGACAGGACCAAGGCCGCCATTGCGTCCCGGCAGGCGGCGAAACTCTACGGCCTCACGGTGCTGGCGGAAAACATCAACTACAACAATGCGAACACGACGCGGTTCATCATCATCGCCGACGAACCGGAACACCGTCCGGACGCGAACAAGATCACCGTGGTCATCGCCACGAAACACGAACCGGGTTCCCTGTACAAGGTCCTGGGGCATTTTTATGCCTGCGGCCTCAACATGACGAACCTGGAGTCCCGTCCCATTGACGGGCGGTCTTGGGAGTACTTCTTCCATATCGACCTGACGGGCAACCTGGACGACCCCAAGGTGCGCCAGGGCCTGCAGGAAATTGCCGAACACAGTGCCTACTGCAAGATCCTGGGCAACTATGTGTCCGACGAAGATGTCCTGTTGTGAGGTGTGCAAATGATCCGACTGGGTTTACTGGGTGCGAAGCTGGGCCACAGCATTTCGCCGCAGATTCATGAGGCCGTGGCGGACAAGCTGGGCCTGGAACTGACTTACGGGCGCATCGAGGTGCCGGCGGAGGAACTGCCGGCCAAGGTGCGCGAACTGCGGCAGTCCTTCCGGGGAGTCAACGTGACCATTCCCCACAAGGTGGCCGTCATGAAGGAGCTGGACTGGATTTCGCCTGAAGCGGCGGCCATCGGGGCCGTCAACACGATCTTGTTCAAAAAGGACCGGGCCGAAGGGTATAACACGGACTATTCCGGGTTCTACTGCCTGCTGGAACACAACGGCCTCCTGCCGCGGGGCAAAAAAGTCTGCGTCCTTGGCACGGGCGGGGCTTCGCGGGCCATCCTGCAATGCCTGCAGGATGAAGGGGCGGCCTCCATCCATGTCATTTCGCGTCATCCGGAAACAGCGCCGGCCGACCTGCGCCGCCGTTTCGCCATGGCCGATTACGGCCGGTTGCGGCAGCTGGACGGCGACCTGCTCGTCAACTGCACGCCGGTGGGCATGTTCCCGAAGGCGGACGCCACCCCGGTGGACGGGGCCGTCATGGACCGTTTCGGGGCCGCCGTGGACATTGTCTACAACCCGGCGGAGACGCAGTTCGTGAAGCTGGCCCGGAGCCAGGGAAAACAGGCCGTCAACGGGCTCTACATGCTCGTCGCGCAGGCTGTCAAGGCAGACGAAATCTGGCTGGGACGCCCCCTCGGCGCCGGCCTGGTGGACGAAGTGGCCGCCCGCGTGCGCGGCTTATTGTGAGGTAACCATGAAGAACATCGTGTTGATCGGCATGCCCGGCTGTGGCAAAACGACTTTCGGGCGCTACCTGGCGGAACTTTTACAGATGGACTTCATCGACGCCGACCCGGAAATCGAGAAGGATGCCGGCAAGACCATTCCGGAACTCTTCGCCGTCAGCGAGGATTGGTTCCGGCAATGCGAAACGGCGACCGTGCGGCGCCTGGCCGGGCTGGAAGGAAAGGTGCTCGCCATGGGGGGCGGCGTGGTCCTGCGGCCGGAGAACATCCGCGCCTTGAAGGAAACGGGCGTCGTCCTCTACCTGGACAGGTCTCCCGATGATATCGCCGGCGATGTGGACATGGCGTACCGTCCGTTGCTGAAGGGCGGTACGGGGCGTGTCTACGAGCTGTACGACCAGCGGCACCGGCTCTATGAAGAGGCCGCCGACATCACCGTGCCCAACAGGGGCACGCGCAAAGAAGTATTGAAAGCCCTGCTGGAAGCGGGACGCAAGATCAGGGAGGAATCGAAATGAAGAAGATCCTGGTATTGAACGGGCCGAACATCAACCTGCTCGGAATCCGCGAAAAGGCCATCTACGGCAGCACGACCTACGCCGGTCTGTGCCGCTATATCGAAGACACGGCGGCCGGACTGGGCCTGGACGTGGAAATCAGGCAGAGCAATTCCGAAGGGCAGCTCGTGAGCTGGATCCAGGAATGTTACGGCACCAGGGACGGCATCATCCTGAATCCCGGCGCCTACACGCATTACAGCGTCGCCATCCTCGACGCCCTGAAAGGGGTGGCCCTGCCGGCGGTGGAAGTGCACATCAGCAACATCCACCAGCGCGAGGAGTTCCGGCACCATTGCGTGACCACGGCGGGCTGCACAGGCCAGATCTGCGGCCTGGGCTTGAAAGGGTACGCCCTGGCGCTGCAGTATTTTGCAGACTGAAGATACAGAAAGCCCCGCAGCCGGGTTTCCCGAACTGCGTTGCGCAATGCGCGATGCAGACGGGGAATCCTGCTGCGGGACTTTTTTTGGGTTCCTGCTTCCGCCGGGTTGGAGGTGCGGGAACAGGAAGATCCGGGGGGTCAGTTTTCGTTCGGGATATGGAAGACCGTGCAATAGAGCACGGGCAGGATGACCAGGGTGATCATGGTGGCCACGGTCAGCCCGGCGGCCATGGCGATGGCCAGGCCGCGCCAAAAGTCGCTGGGGAACATGGGTATCAGGCCCAGGACGGTGGTGAGGGCGGTCAGCATGATGGGCCGGAAGCGGACGATGACCGAGCTTACGACGGCCTGGTAGGGCGTCATGCCGTCGGCCAGGTGCTGGTCGATCTGGTCCACGAGGACCGTGGAGTTGCGGATGATGGTGCCGACGAGTGCCAGGGCGCCGATTTCCGCCATGACGCTCAGGGGCGTATTGAAGAGGAACAGGCCCAGGATGACGCCGATGAGGCCCAGGGGCGCCGTGCAGACGACGACGAAGAGTTTCCGTATGTCCTTCAGCATGATCATGAGCAGCACCAGTATGATGACGAGCATGGCCGGCACCGGTTTCAGGATGGAGTCCGTCGCTTCGACGCTGTCTTCGGCAGAGCCGTCCTGTTCAATGGTCACCCCGCCTGGCAGGTTTCGGAGGAGCGTCCTGGACTGGTCCAGGATTTCGTGGGTGACATCGTTGCCGGTGACGCCGGACACGATGCCTGCGTTGACGGTGACCGTCGGTTTCAGGTTGCGGCGCCAGATCATGCCGTCTTCATTGACATAACCCAGGTCGGCCACCTGTTTCAGCTGGACGGCGCCCTTCGACGTAGGAATGGCCAGGTTGCCGACTTCCTCGATGCTGGAGTGGTCGACGGGGTTCAGGCGGAAGACCATATCGATGGCCTGGTCCCCTTCGTAGTACTGGCTCACGGTATAGCCGGAGATTTCCGCGTAGAGGGCGGAGGAAACGGCCTTCCTCGTCAGGCCCATCTGGCGCAGTTTGTCGTCATCCAGTCCGACTTTGAGGGCCGGCGCCTTCTCCATCCAGTCGTAGCGGATCATGGTGATCTTCTTGTTGGCCAGCATGACCTGTTTCAGTTTGTCCGCATATTCCTTGGTCAGTTCGTCCGTGGGGGCGCTGACGCGGATCATGACGGGGTAGGGGCTCGGCGGGCCGAGCGGAATGGAACGGGAATAGGTCTGGACCGTGGGGAACTGCTGTTCCACGATTTTCGTGATCTTCTTTTCCATACGCTTGCGGGCGTCGATGTCCCTGGCGACGACGACGAGCTGGGCGTAATTGTTACGGGGCAGCACGGGGTCAAGGACGAGGACGAAGCGGGGGCACGATTTGCCTACATACGTCGAGACGCTGGCGACATCCTTATCTTTGAGGACGATGTCCGTCAGCTCCCTGGCAACCTTGTCGCTGGCGGCGAGGCTGGACCCTTCGGGCAGGTTCAGTTCGACCAGCAGTTCCGGTCGCACGGAGGCGGGGAAGAATTCCTGCGTCAGTCTGGTACCCAGCAGCAGGAAGGCACAGAACACGGCGATGGCGCCGGCGAGGACGGTCTTGCGGTGTTCCAGGGCCCGGCGGAGCACGGTGCGGAATTTTTTGTAGAACGGTTTCTGATAGAGCGGGTTGTCTTCGGGGGCGATCTTCTGTCCTGCCGCGGCGCCCTGGTTGTTCGGCACAATCCACTGGTAGGCCAGGGTCGGGGCGACGGTGGCGGCAATGAACCAGCTCGACATGAGGGTGACCGTGATGACCGCGAAAAGGCTGCCCGCATATTCCCCGACGTTCGATTTGGCGAAGGCGATGGGCATGAAGCTGGAGCAGGTGATCATGGTGCCTGTCAGCAGCGGTTTGGAACAGCTTTCGAAGGCGAAGGAACAGGCTTTGATGCGGTCCCAGCCTTCGTTGATCTTATTTTCAATCATCTCGACGACGACGACGGCGTCATCGACGAGCATGCCCAGGGCGATGACCAGGGCGCCCAGGGACACCTTGTGCAGGTCTATGCCGAGCAGATACATGCCCACCATGCTGCACGTCAGGACCAGGGGGATGCAGCACGAGATGACGTAGCCGCTCTTGCGGCCCAGGGTCATGAGGCTGACGACGAGGACGATGGCGATGGCTTCGAGGAGGCTCACCATAAAGTCATTGATGGAGTTCTTGACGACCTGGGGCTGGTTCAGGACCTGGCTGATTTCGAATCCGACGGGCAGTTTGCTGCGGATCTCCTTGATCTTCCTGTCCAGGTTTTCGCCCAGGCGCAGGTTGTTGCCGCCGTCGGTCATGGAGATGGCGATGCCGATGGCGGGCTTGCCGTTGAAATACATCTTCGGCTCTGCCGGGTCCGCATACCCGCGGCGGATGACGGCGATGTCGCCGAGACGCAGGACGCGGCCGTTGCCGCTGACCGGCAGGGATTCGATGTTCCGGACCGTGTCGGGGATGCCCGTGAGGCGCAGGTACGTGTTATGCGTGTCGTCGTGCTTCATGGCGGCCGGTGTCACGGACGTTTCCGCCGCAATCACGCGGGCCACGTCGTCGACGCTCAGGCCCAGTTCCGACAGCTTCGTGTTGTCGACCTGGATATAGACCTTTTCGGGCTGCACGCCCAGCAGTTCGACCTTTTTGACGTCGGGAACCTGGACGAACATGTCCTTGATCTTGCTGGCCACGCGGCGCATTTCCTCGTAGGAGAAACTGTCCGAGGTAATGGCATAGACGTTGCCGAAGACATCGTCGAAGTGGTCGTCGAAGTAGGGACCGTAAATGTCGGACGGCAGGTAGCGCTTGTTGTCCGACACCAGATTGCGCACTTCCTGCCAACGGGCCTTCATCTGCGCGCTGGTGGCCGAATTCTTCAGGAACACGTTGACGACGGACACGCCGGGACGGGAGTAACTCGTCACGTAGTCCACATCGGGCACGGTCTGGGCGACTTTTTCAATCTTATCGGTCACCTGCATTTCCATCTGCTTGGCCGTGGCGCCGGGCCAGCTGGTCGAAATGACCATCTGCTTGACGGCGAAGTTCGGGTCTTCCTGACGCCCCAGGGTGAAATAGGAAATGATACCCATGACGGCGACGAGGGCAGCGAAAAAGTAGACGACCTGCTTATGCTTGATGGACCATTCTGCCCAGTTGCTGCTCATTTGAATTCACTGCCTTCCAGTTGGACTTCTTCCCCTTCGGAAATCTTGTTGGCACCGCCTGTGACGACGATGTCCCCTTTGACAAGGCCGGAGGAGATCTTGACGTTGCTGCCTTCGTAACCGGCCACGGTGACATCGGTCTTGACGGCTTTCCGGTTGCGCACGACCCAGACCTGGGGCTGGCTGCCCGTCTGGTAAATGGCGCTGGAGGGAATGACGATGGCGCTTTCCACGCCTGTATCCAGGGTCACTTTGGCTGTCATGCCCAGTTGGGCGGCATCCGGCCAGTTATCGACGGCGACGCGCACGCGGTACGTGCGGGTCACGCTGTCCGCCATGGAGGCGATTTCCGTGACTGTGCCGCGGGCCGTCACGTTGTGGAGGGCCCAGAAGGTGACCGTGGCGTCCATGCCGGGATGGACTTCGCCCAGACGGTTTTCCGGTACGTAGAACTGGATTTCCCGGTTGCCGGACTGGACGACCGTCGCCACCGGCGTGCCGGCGGACACGACCTGGCCCACTTCGCCGGACAGGGACGATACACTGCCGTCGTGGTCGGATACGAGCTGCGTGTAGCCCATCTGGTTCTGTGCCTGGGTCAGGTTCGCTTCGGCACTGCGGAGCGAAGCTTCCGCCGCTTCGTACTGGGTCTTGTATTGATCGCGCGTCATGGTGCTGACGGCGCCTTTTTCAAACAGGGACGCATAGCGGGCATAGTTGTCCCGGGCCAGCTTGTAGTCCGACCGGGCCGCATTGCAGGCGGCCTGGGCCGCGTTCAGGGACTGGCGTACGTCCTTCGGGTCGATTTCCAGGAGGACCTGGCCGGCGCGGACCGTATCGCCCACATTGACGTTGCGGCGGATGATTTTGCCGGATACCTGGAAGGCCAGGCTGCTTTCGTATTTGCCGCGTACCGTGCCGGGGTACACGGCCTTGTTGTCCGTGGAGGTTTCCCCGACGGTGATGGTGCGGACCACGGGGACCATGCGTTCGTTCCGGACGTCCGGGAAGAGGGCGGCGTAAACGCGCCAGAGGACGAACAGGACGATAAGGGCTCCCAGTATGGTATAATGAGTACGGGTCAGTTTGACCGACGGAAGTTTCATGGTTCCAGCTTCTCCTTTCCTGTCAGCAGCGTCCGCAGATAGGTCATGTAGGTGCCGCGGACGCGCTCGAAATCATTGGCGCCCTTCATGCGCCGCTCGTGCGGATTGTACTGGTACGTCATCAGGTAGAACGCCAGAATGGAAAACAGGGTGAAGGAGGCGGCGTAACTTTCCACGTCGGCCCGGATGGACCCTTCCGCCTTGGCCTGGTCGAACAGTTCGGCCACATCGTCGTAGAACAGGTAGATGGCGGCGCCGAACTTCCGCTCGCTCACTTCGGTCGGCGACAACAGTTCGCGGTAGATGACGCGCATACTGCTGTTGTTCTGCAGATGGATCTTCGCCTGTTCGTCCATGAGCTGCCGGATCCGCTGCAGCCCCGGCAATTTGGAGCTGCGCAGCCGCAGGATGCTGTTATGGAACAGGTCGATCTGGGCTTTCAGGACAGCCTCGTACAACTGCCGTTTGCCGCCGAAATGGTAACTGATGAGGGCGCTGTTGACGTGCGCCGCCGCGGCAATCGCCTTGATGGAGACGGCCTCGTAATTGTTTTCCGCAAACAGCTGCGTCGCCGCCTGCAGGATCTTTTCCGTTGTGTCCGGCCCCTGGACATCGTTCTTTGTCATTCGGATTCCCCCTCAGCACGAGCAATCTTGCTATGCTATGACACAAATAGTTCATTTGACATTAATTAATCGTTTATTTAAAATTATTATATCACAGGTATGGTCGATGTAAAGGAGGTATTTCCATGAAAAAGAAATGGATTGCGGCTGCGGCCTTGTGCGGATATCTGGCCGGCAGCGCCCTGCCGCTGGCGACGGTGCAGGCCGGCGGCGTGCTGGGTACCCTCGGTTCCGTCGTAAAGACCGGCGGCATCGTATATCTGGTGGATACGTACGCGGACCAGATCAACACGTTCATCAATAAGCTGACGTCGAAATATCCCATCAGCGACAACTATGCCACGAAAGTCGTGCCCATCATCGCTGTAGGCACCAAGGGGTACGTGGGGGCGGCGCAGATCAGCGGGCCTGTGTCGAAGGTCGAGCAGTGCAAAGGGGCCCTGGCCCTCGAGGGGGAATTCCTGAACCGCACGTTCCGCATCCAGGCCCTGATTCCGGTTGATTCCCTCGATCCGTCCAACTGCACCCGCATCCAGGGCGTCGGCGTGAGTGCCAAGATCGACGTCGCCATCTGACATGTCTTTCCTGAAGGCCGGACGGGGACATCTTTTTGGAAAAAAAGGGAAGAATCGGGCTGTTCTGTTCCAAAGGTGACAAAACTGCCCTTTGACATTCGGTGCAAAGGGTCCTATAATTTCATGTATAAACAAAAAATGCAATCCCATGAAGGAGAAAAGTAGACCGTAGGTCGTTCAGGGAGACGGTGGTCAGTGCAAACCGTCCGGCCGCAGATTGAATTCCGCTCCGGAGGAGCCAGGGGTGACAACCTGGCCGGGCACCGGCCGATATACCGGAAATGAGGCCGGCAGGCAGTTGCCGGCGAACTAAGGTGGCACCACGTGGGCAGGCCGGGACGGTTCCCGGCGTTGATTCAGACGAATTCAGGCTCTCGTCCTTATCGGGACGGGAGCCTTTTAGTTTGCCCCGTCCCTTCAGTGGTCCGGCCGGGGAGTCCGGCGGACGGAACAGCGCGAGGAGGCAGCATATCATGTACAAAGTATTGGTAGTGGAACGCATTTCGGACAAGGGCGTGGCGAAGCTCCAGGCCCAGCAGGATTTCCAGGTCGATGTGAAACTGAACCTGCCGCGGGAGGAACTGCTGCAGATCATTCCCGGCTACGACGCCATCGTCGTCCGCTCCGTCACGAAGATCAACGAGGAATTTTACGGGCATGCCACGGGCCTGAAGGTCGTGGGCCGCGCCGGCAACGGCGTCGACAACATTGAGATGGAAGGCGCCACGCAGCGCGGCATCATCGTCGTGAACACGCCGGAATCCAACATCATTTCGGCCTGCGAGCACACCATCGGCCTGCTCCTGGCATCGTGCCGCAACACCGTGCGCGCCCATAAGATGATTGAAAGCCGTAAGTGGGACCGTGACGGCCTGAAGGGCATGGAGCTGTACGGCAAGACCCTGGGCATCATCGGCCTCGGCCGGATTGGCGGCCTGCTGGCCACGCGCATGCAGGCTTTCGGCATGAAGATCATCGCCTACGATCCGTACATCGCCGATGGGCGCTTCAGGAAATACAATGCCCGCAAGTGCGAGACCCTGGAGGAACTGCTGAAGAACGCCGATGTCATCAGCATCCATACGCCGAAGACCGAAGAAACCATGAACATGATCACCTACAAGGAATGGCTCAAGTGCAAGAAGGGCGTCCGCGTCGTGAACTGCGCCCGCGGCGGCCTGTACAATGAGCAGGACCTGGCCCGCGCCATCAGGGAAGGCATCGTGGCCAGCGCCGGCATCGACGTGCTCGTGGACGAACCGAAACCCATTTCCCCGCTGATCGACTTGCCGCAGTGCGTCCTGACGCCGCATCTGGGCGCCGACACGTTCGAGGCACAGGACAACGTGGGCCTCGCCATTGCGGAGGAAGTCATTGCGGCGCTGCACGGCGAAATCGTGGCCAACGCCGTCAACCTCCCGGCCCTGCCGGCCAGCGAGCTGGATGCCGTGAAGGCGCAGATGACCCTGGCCGAGGATTTGGGCAAACTGTATTACCAGCTGCAGCATGACGCCATCAACAAGGTGGAAGTCATCTATAGCGGCGCCATGGCCGACATGGAGACGGACATGATCACCCGCGCCGTCCTGAAGGGCGTTTTCGAACCGGTCCTGAAGGAACGCGTCAATTACGTCAACGCCATGATCACGGCCAACGGCCGCGGCGTGGAAGTCGTGGAGAGCAAGGAGTCCGGCACGGCCAGCCTGCTCCGTGTCAATATCTGCACGAAGAGCGGCAAGTTCACCGTGGCGGGCAATACGACGCCGGAAGGGGCCGTCCGCATCAAGGATATCGACGGCTACCAGTTCGACTGCGAACCGGCGCCGTACATGCTCGGCATCAACAACGTCGATAAACCCGGCATGATCGGCCGCATCGGCACGGTGCTCGGCGCGGAAAACGTCAACATCGGCAACATGCAGGTCAGCCGCAATGCCAAGAACGACGTCGCCATGATGCTCATGACCGTCGACAGCGCGGTCGATCCGGCGACGCTGCACACGATCCAGGCCTTCGAAGGCATCACCAAAGCGGCCAACATCCGCATGTGAGGGCGCGGCGGAGGATCCGCCCGTCCTGCCGGCCCGGGTTGGGAAATACACAGTAAATTCACAAACTTTCCCGTGCATTTCCCCCGGGAATCTGTTATACTAAGCCTAGCAGTGTGGGGTCCCTGCAAACCCTGCAGCGGATTGCGGCGCTGCGGTAAAACGGCCAAATGCGGGCTGTGCCCGGTGCACGGTCCTCATCAATATAACTCTCTTTCCCTTATAATCCTATATCTTGTTTTCTTTTCACGTGTCTGTGTTTCACGATGCAGGTACATACCGGCAGGTTCCTGCCGGTTTTTTTTTGCCCTTCCGGCACCGGGGGACGGAAGGGGGAATTTTGCGGTGGGACGGGAAATACATCTGCCCAAGCGGAGCGGCATATGATATAATGAAGTATAATTTTTTGTGCCCCTGTGGCACACCGCATACTGAGGGAGGTCCATCATGCAAGAGGGTATCTTAGAGAAGGTCTTTCATTTGAAGGAAAACGGGACGACGGTCCGTACGGAGCTTATGGCCGGCCTGACCACGTTCATGACCATGGCCTATATCCTGGCCGTCAACCCGTCGATTTTGAGCGTCACCGGGATGGATAAGGGGGCCCTGCTGACCGTCACGGCGCTGGCGTCGTGCATTGCGACCCTGATGATGGCGGCTTTTGCCAACTATCCCTTCGCCCTGTCCGCCGGCATGGGTCTGAACGCGTATTTCGCCTTCACCGTCGTCAAGCAGATGGGCTATTCCTGGGAAATGGCCCTGGCCGCGGTCTTTGTGGAAGGTGTCATCTTCATCGTCATGTCCCTGACCAACATCCGGCAGGCCATCTTCAACACGATTCCCCTGAGCATGAAGCAGGCCGTGTCCGTCGGCATCGGCTTGTTCATCGCCCTCATCGGCCTGTTCAACGCCCATGTCATTGTGGCGAACCCGGCGACGAAGATCGCCCTGTTCTCCTTCAAGCAGTCCCTGCTGGACGGCACGTTCCACAGCGTCGGCATCACCGTCGTCCTGTCCCTGATCGGCATTCTGGCCACGGGCATCATGATGGCCAAGAACATCAAGGGCAATATCCTCTGGGGTATCCTGCTGACCTGGCTGCTGGGCGTCGTGTGCGAGTTGACGGGCCTGTACGTGCCCAACCCGAAACTGGGCCTGTTCAGCGTGCTGCCGGACTTTTCCGCCGGCGTGGCCTCGTTCCTGCCGGCCGATCCGTCGCCGATTTTCCTGAAACTCGACCTGTCCCGGGCCGCGTCCCTGGATTTCCTGGTCGTCGTCCTGGCCTTCCTCTTCGTCGACCTCTTTGATACGCTGGGCACGCTGATGGGCGTTGCCTCGAAAGCCGACATGCTGCGTCCCGACGGGACCCTGCCCCGTATCAAGGGCGCCCTCATGGCCGATGCCTGCGGCACTGTGCTCGGCGCCCTGATGGGCACCAGCACCATCACAACCTTCGTCGAAAGCGCCTCGGGTGTCAGCGAAGGCGGCCGCACGGGCCTGACGAGCGTCACCGTCGCCGTCCTCTTCTTCCTGTCCCTGTTCCTGTCGCCGGTCTTCATGGCCATTCCGGCCTTCGCTACGGCTCCCGCCCTGGTCATCGTCGGATTCCTCATGGTTTCGTCCATCACGAAGATTGACTTCACGAACCTGACGGAAGCAATCCCGGCGTACATCTGCATCATCGCCATGCCGTTCGCCTACAGCATTTCGGAAGGCATCTCCTTCGGCATCATTTCCTATGCCATCATCAACACCCTTACGGGCCATGCCAGACGGGTCAGCCCGCTGATGTACGTGCTGGCGGTCATCTTCATCTGCAAGTACATCTTATTGTAACGAACTTTACAAATATAAATTTACATTTCATGTTGACTTGTATGCAGATATTTGCGATAATGTAACAGTAGTCCTGATGCATTGGGACAAAGAAAGGCGAAGAACGGAAATTGACCATCTTCGACCCGCTGAAGAGAGGAAGCGGCCGGTGCGAGCTTCCGCGGAGGGGTGGTCATCTGGGCCGGGAGCCGTGGCCGGGAACAGAGTACCGGCTGCCGTGGCAGCGCGTCAAGCAGTGCACAATGAAGTGATAAACCAGGGTGGTACCGCGAATTTTCGCCCCTGTCTGCAAGAGCAGGCAGGGGCGTTTCCTTTTGGTGAAACCACAGGACAGGCAGACTGCCCGCAAGAGAAGGAGAGTGTATTGTTATGGGAATGACGATGACACAGAAGATTCTGGCCAGGCATGTGGGCCGTCCTTTTGTGGAAGAAGGGGACCTGCTGGTCTCCCAGGTGGATCTGGTGCTGGCGAACGACATTACGGGGCCGCCCGCCATCAACGTGTTCAATGAAATCGGCGTGCCGGTCTTCGACAAGGACAAGATCGCCTTGGTGCCGGACCATTTTTCGCCGTGCAAGGACATCAAGTCCGCCACGCTGTGCAAGCAGATGCGTGATTTTGCCCGCCAACACCGGATCACGAATTATTTCGAAGTAGGCCGCATGGGCATTGAACACGCCCTGCTGCCGAACAAGGGCCTCGTCGCCCCCGGCGAGATCATCGTCGGCGCCGACTCCCATACCTGCACCTACGGTGCCCTGAACGCCCTGTCCACCGGCATGGGGCAGACCGATATCGGCTGCGCCATGGCCAGCGGCACGGCCTGGTTCAAGGTACCGGCGGCCATCAAGGTCGAATTGACGGGGAAGATGCCCAGGTATGTCAAGGGCAAAGACCTGATCCTCACCCTGATCGGCCTGATCGGTGTGGATGGCGCCCGCTACCAGGGTCTGGAATTCACGGGTTCCGGCGTCCATGAACTGGATATGTCGGACCGTTTCACCATCTGCAACATGGCCATCGAAGCCGGCGGCAAGAACGGCATCTTCCCGGTGGACGACAAGACGGAAGCCTTCCTGAAGGGCCGCGTCACCCGTCCGTGGGAAGCCGTGGAACCGGATCCGGACGCCCATTACGTGCGTACCGTCCCGATTGACTTGAGCAAACTGGTGCCGGTCACAGCCTATCCGCATCTGCCGGAAAACACGCATCCCGTCAGCGAATCCCATGACATCGCCATCGACCAGGTCGTCATCGGGTCCTGCACGAACGGCCGGCTGGAAGATCTGGCCCAGGCCGCGGAAGTGCTGAAAGGCCATAAGGTTTGCGACCATGTGCGCTGCATCATCATCCCGGCCACGCAGGAAATTTACGAGGAGGCCATCCGCCTCGGCTATATCGACACCTTCATCCAGGCCGACGCGGCCGTTTCGACGCCTACGTGCGGCCCCTGCCTGGGCGGCTACATGGGGATCCTGGCGGCCGGCGAACGCTGTGTGTCCACGACGAACCGCAATTTCCGCGGCCGCATGGGACACGTGGACAGCGAAGTCTACCTGGCCAGTCCCTACACGGCGGCGGCCAGCGCCGTCAAAGGCTATATCGCTTCGGCAGAGGAGGTGCTGGGAAAATGAGCAGGATCTGGCGTTATGGAGACCACGTGGACACGGATGTCATCATTCCGGCCCGCTACCTGAACATTGCAGATTTCAAGGAACTGGCGGAACACGCCATGGAAGATATTGATACATCGTTCGCACCGAACGTGCAGCCCGGCGACGTCATCGTGGCCGGCAAGAACTTCGGCTGCGGCTCTTCCCGGGAGCACGCGCCCGTCGTCCTCAAAGTGAAGGGCGTCAAGTGCATCGTGGCGGACAGCTTCGCCCGCATCTTCTACCGCAATGCCATCAACATCGGCCTGCCGGTGCTGGAAATCGGGAAAGAGGTCGAACAGATCGAGGCCGGCGACGATGTCGAAGTGGACACCCGGACCGGTACGGTGGTGGTGAAGAACAAGGGAATCACGATCAGGACGAAGCCGTTGCCCGATTTCTGCCGCCATATCGGCGAGGCAGGGGGCCTGGTGAACTACGTCAAGAGCCAGTTGGAACAGTGAGGGAGGATCCATTCATGAAGATAGTGTTGCTGCCGGGCGACGGAATCGGCCCGGAGATCATGGATGCCACGGTCAGCGTCATGGACGCGGCAGCCAAAAAGTTCGGCTTTGCCCTGGAATACGATAAGCAGCTGCTGGGCGGCTGCGCCATCGACGCCTGCGGGGATCCCTTTCCGGAAGGGACGGAAAAGGCGGCCCGCGCGGCGGACGCCGTCATGCTCGGTGCCGTTGGCGGCCCGAAATGGGACCACGTGGATCCGTCCATCCGTCCTGAAAAGGGACTGCTGCGCATCCGGAAATCCCTGGGCCTGTACTGCAACCTGCGTCCCATGAAGGTCAGCCGCTTCACGACCCATCTGTCCCCGCTGAAGGAGGACCGCGTGGCCGGCACAGACCTGCTTATCGTCCGCGAGCTGACGGGCGGCATCTATTTCGGTACCCACAATGAGGCGGCCCTCGTGGACGGCGTGGAAACGGCATCGGACGTGGACCTCTACACCCGCCCCGAAGTGGAACGCATTGCCCGCAAGGCCTTCGAAGCGGCGAAAAAGCGCCGCGGCAAGGTATCGTCCGTCGATAAGGCGAACGTGCTGGCGGAATCGCGCCTGTGGCGCCGCATTGTGACGGAAATGCAGGAAACGGATTATCCCGGTGTGGAACTGAACCATTTCTACGTGGACAATTGCGCCATGCAGCTTGTCCTCAACCCGGCCCAGTTCGACGTCATTTTGACGAACAACATTTTCGGCGACATCTTATCGGATGAAGCGTCCGTTTTGGGCGGCTCCATCGGCCTGTTGCCCAGCGCCAGCCTCGGCGACGGCACGGGCCTCTACGAACCGATCCACGGCAGCGCGCCGGATATCGCCGGGCAGGGTATCGCCAATCCGACGGGCACCATCCTGTCGGCGGCCATGATGTTCCGTTATTCCCTGGACAAGCCGGAGGCGGCCGATGCCATCGAAGCGGCAGTGGACAAGGTCTATGCCGGCGGATACCGCACGCCGGACCTGGCCGGCGCAGGCCTGACGAAGGTCAGCACGGCGCAGCTGGGCGGACTGGTGGCGCAGGCTGTGCTGGCCGCCAGGTAAGGAATTGCGTTCCGCCCCGGAAATGTATTACAATAAGATAAGGTACAGGCCCCCGGGCAATGTCCGGGGGCCTGTTTGACTGCAAGGAAGCGGCGCCCGGAACGGGGGGCCGCGGAAAGGAAGCAGATGGTCATGTTCACACGGTTCCCTCCATATATAGTGCAGCTCCTGTCGGCCCTGACGGCCGCGGGGCAGGAAGCCTACGTCGTGGGCGGTGCCGTGCGGGACCTGCTCCTGGGCCTGACACCGGGGGATTACGATGTGACGACGTCCGCCCGGCCGGAACAGGTCTGCGAAATTGCCGGCCGCAACGGCTGGAAGGTTGTGGACAAACTGGGCCGGAACATGGGCGTGGTCGTAGTCGTCGTGGACGGCCACGGCGTCGAAGTGGCGACCTTCCGCGGCGAACGCTACCGTACGGATGTCCACCGCCCCGCCGAAGTCTGGTTCTGTGACAACCTGCAGGATGACCTGTCCCGCCGCGACTTTACGGTGAACGCCATGGCCATGGATCTGGCCGGCCGGATCTACGACTATTACGGCGGCCGGCAGGACCTGAAGCGGCGCGTCCTGCGTACCGTCGGCGACCCGCGGCGGCGCTACGCCGAAGACGCCCTGCGTATGTACCGGGCCTGCCGTTTCGTCGCCCAGCTCGACTTTACCTATGTGGAAGACGGCGACACACCGGACGGCGTGCGCTGGGATTACGATCCCGCACAGCCCTTGGCGGACAACCTGCGCCGCGGCGCCGCCGAAGCAGCTGCCTTTGAGGCGGAGACCGGCATGCCGTACGGGTTCGGCATGCCCGGCACGCCCTACTTCCTGCGCAAACGCTACGTGTTCGATACCTCCCGCTGCCGGGAACTGTCCCTGGAACGGGTCCGGACGGAACTGGAGAAGATGCTCACGGCCAAAGCGGCCGGCAAAGGCCTGATGCTGTACGTGGCCACCGGCCTGTCGGACTGTTCCTGCCGCATCCGCGAAGGCGGACGGGACACCTGTGTGCCCGTCCTGCCGGAACTGCGCCACCTGGTGAACCTGCACCAGAATCCCCGCTACCATTGCTACGATGTCTGGGAACACACCCTGCAGGCCGTGGACAACGGCCCGCGCGACCTGATCCTGCGCTGGGCCCTGCTCCTGCACGATGCAGCCAAAGGCCTGCCCGGCGTGCGGGGCGTCAATAAAGAAGGACAGCCCAGCGACCACGGCCACGAAAAGGAAAGCGCCGAACTGGCCCAGGGAATCTTTTCCCGCCTCGGCTATGCCCGTCCCTTTGTGAAACGGGCCGTGTGGCTCATTGCCAACCACATGCGCTTCGCCCCCATGCTCATTGCCAAAAAGAACACCTTGTATCGCTGGGTCCGCAGCGAAGCCGCCAGCGGCCGTTTCCGCAACGAAGCCGAACTGGCGGAGGCCTACGCCCAGGTAGCCGCCGTCTTTCTGGCCGACATGGGCGCCACCTGGTCCGGCATCCGCCAGGACCCCGTCCTGGACGACGGCCGCGCCCTGGCCCGCGAAGTGGTGCACATTGCCGCCGCCGAAATGCCGGTCCACACCGGCGACCTGGCCCTTTCCGGCAGCGATGTCCAGGGACTTCTGCCTCCGCAAAGTCCCCTGACGGTGGGCGAAGCCCTGCAATACCTGCTTCGGCGCGTGCAGAGCGGCGGCGCCGCCAACGACGCCGAACCCCTGAAAGAACTGCTCCGGCGCAAACTTGACCGGGAACTGCAAAAAGGAGGAACCGAAGATGCCCCGCACGCTTAAATATGTTGCCCTGGCCGCGGCACTTGCCGCCGTCGTGACAGGCCTCAACGTACTGCAGCACGCCGATGCCGGAGAGGCGGGCCCCCTGGCGCGCGCGGCCAACGGCATCATCGCCCTGCTCCGGCAGGACGGCGGCGGTCCTTATGCCGTCCTGCACCAGGCCGACGTGAAGGACTCGCCGTACTTCAAACACGTCGATGTGTACAACCTCAGGAACGGCGGGTCCCTGACCATCCTGGAACAGTACAGGACCACGCAGCAGCATACGGAATACACCTGCGGTCCGGCCGCCGCCTGGACGGTGACGACCCATTTTTTGGGCACGGCCCCGGACGACGAGATGGCCATCGCCAAAATCATGGGGACCCACACGGCGGCCATGCAAGACCCCGGCACCAACACCCGCGGCATGTCCCGCTACTTTGAGCAGAAAGGCTGGATCGTGCACAACGCCCTCAAAGACGGGTCGCCCAAGGACTTCAAAGCGTTCCGGGCCTTCGTCCTGAAAAACCTCCGGGCCGGCACGCCCATCATGGTGGAAAACATCGACTGGGGCGGGCACTGGCGCGTCATCATCGGGTACGACACCATGGGCGACGACCAGGACGCCAACGACGTCCTGATCCTCGCCGACCCCTACGACACGACGGACCACCTGCAGGACGGCTACGGCCTCGTTCCAGCCCAGCGCTTCTACTATATGTGGTTCGATGCCCACCTGTTTAAAAAAGGCGAACAGGAGCGGCAGTGGGTGACGGCGGTTCCGCCGCGTAAGGAATGACGGGAATTTCCACCGCTGCATAAAACAGCCCCATGACACAGCAATCCGGGCACGCAAGCGCTTCGCTTCCGGCCCCGGATTGACGTCATGGGGCGTTGTGTTTCAGTACGGGTTCTGGATGGGTTGTCGTGTCAATATAACTGCAGCAACGCCGGAATCAGGCCCGCTTCCTGGATTCCTTCAATGCATTCGAGGATGCCGACGGCGAAAATGAACCACATGACATCGCGGACGGCATGGCGGAAGACTTTCGGTTTGACGACGTAATCCACCGGTTCGTGGTACAGGCTCAGGTCGGGCAGGAAGCGGGGCACTTCCCGGACGTACTGCCCGTATTCAGCCCCGAACAGGCGCGACAGTCTGGCTTCCTCGGAACGGATGACGAGGGGATATTCCAAGGCGTACAAGGCGCCGAGCAGCAGCGTCAGGACCAGGGATTCCGTGCAGAGTCCGACGCCGATGCAGCCAAGCAGACTGAAGAAATACAGGGGGTTGCGGCAGATGGAGTAGGGGCCTTCCCGGACAAGGACACCGTTCTTGTATCCGGCAATGTACTGGGCGCACCAGATGCGTCCGACCGCGCCGGCGCCGACCAGGATGCAGCCCAGCAGGAACAGGGCGCCCGACAGGGCGGCATGTTCCGCCGGAAGCAGTTTCCCGGAAACCGTGTAAAGCAAAACGAACAATGCGCCGACGAACTGGGAAATACGGGTACGGTAATCCGTCAAAAAACGGGTCATGACATGTTCCTCCCTTGGCCTTGCCTGTATGGTGCCTGGTAACGCTGATTGCATTTGCAAGACCTCTCTCTCGTTTTTTGACATCATTCTAGCGATTTAATTTAAAGAAACCGTGAGGCGGCTTTAAAGATTTTCTAACAAGATATAAAGAAACCGTAAACCGGCCTTCCAGTGTATTGCGCCGGGAGAAATCCGGGAGACGGGAACCGGCCCGTTGGAACCGGGCCGTCATCGGAAGGGAGGATTACCGCGTTCCCATCTTCTCCCTCGCAAATTTCATGAACCGGTCCAGCATGATCCACCGGTCCCGGTGCCGCCTGCAGCCGAAGGAAATGGTGTAGGATGCGTCCGGCAGGGCGAAGATGCGTACGCGCTGCGCTTCGTCCGGCTGCAGGAGCCGCGCGACGAGGTTGTCCGGGCTGAACATGGCGCCCGTGCCGAGGACGCACAGGGAGAGAAGGGTTTCCAGATTGTTGGATTCGATGCGGATGTCCGGCTGGACACCGTAACGGGAAAATAAGCGGCGGGCTGTCTGGCCGGCGATATTGGTGTCCCCGTTGAGAAGCACGGGGCACTGCTGCAGGAAGGCCCGCCAGGCCGGTGTGTCCGAAACGGCTTCCGTATCCTTTTCCAGGCCGGCTTCCGGAGCGGTTTTTCCCCAAAGGGCGGCGGAGCAGACGAGGACGATCTTTTCCTTATAAAATGGATGCAGTTCCAGACCCGGGACGGATTTCCCGAAGAGGGCGATGGCCAGGTCGATCTGGCCGTCCAGCAGGCGCTGGCGCAGGTTCAGGTTCGAACCTTCGGTCAACAGGAAGCGGATGCGCGGATACAGTTTCTGGAAGGCGGCCAGCAGTTCCGGCAGAACGATGCGTTCTCGGGTGGCGGCCGTCCCGATGCGGATTTCCCCGATTTCCTGGTCCGTCACGCCGGCCAGGGTCTGGCGCAGGCTGCGGTAATCTTTCTGGATGTCGGCGGCATAGCGGTAGAAGACCTGGCCGGCATAGGTCAGTTCCAGCGGCACGTGGCGCACGAAGAGGGGCGCGCCGACCTCCTTTTCCAGGGCGGCGATGTGGGCGCTCAGGGTCTGCTGCGTAATGTGCAGCCGCATGGCGGCGTGGGTGAAGTTGCGCTCTTCCGCCAACGCCGTGAAATAATCCATTGTCAGGAAGTTCATGGTAAGCCTTCTTTCCGAACCTTTCCGGGTGCTGCGCACCGGGACATCTTGCACAATAAAAATACTGTAGTATGAACAAATTATAACAGTTTTATTTCGATAATGTAAGGCGGTATAATGAAAGTGCAAAGGAAAAGGGAAGGAGGGGTCTTTATGAATAAGAGGACGGCGGCATTGCTGTCCGGCCCTGTGTTGTTCGCCCTGACGGTCGTGCTGCTGCGGGAGTCTTTCGGCTTCAAGGGCGCCACGGCCCTGGCGACGGCGGTCTGGATGGCGGCGTGGTGGATTTTCCGGCCTGTCTCCATCTCCGTGACTTCGCTGCTGCCCATCGTCATCAACGCCTGGTTTGCCCTGGTGCCGAACAGCGTCGTCATCAGCAAGTATTTTTCGGAAATCGTGGTCCTGCTCCTGGGGTCGGACATGATCTGCATGACCTGGACCCTGACAGGGCTCGACAAACGCGTGTCCGTGAAGGCCCTGTGTGCCATCGGGCCGTCCATGAAGCAGCAGATCTTCGTCTGGCTGCTGGCCTCGGCGGGGCTGTCCATCTTCCTGCCGAACGTGGTGGTCGCGGAAATCTTCTGCCCCATCGCCGTCGCGATGTTCCATTTCGTCGGGGAACAGGATATCCGGAAGAGCAGGCTGGCCGTGCCGATCTTCCTGGCCATCGGCTGGGGGTCCGGGTTCGGCGGGTTCGGGTCGCCGATAGGCAGCAGTGCCAACCTGGTGGCCATCAGTTACATAGAAAAGATGACGGGCCACGAGTTCATGTACCTGGACTGGGTCGTGCGGTTCCTGCCGATCCTGGCCTGCGTGTTCCTCCTGAACCTGCTCTTCCTGTGGCGCCTGAAACTGCCGGCAAAGGAGCTGAACGGAAGCCGCGAATTCTTCCGCCGGACGTATGCCGGATTCGGCCCCATGAAGAAAGGGGAAAAAACCGCCCTGACGCTGTTTGTCCTGGCCACCATCCTGGCCTTTGCGCGGCCCTTGTTCGCGGACATCCTGCCGGCCATGAAACCGGCCTACTGCTTTTTGCTGCTGGGCCTGCTGACCTTCGTCCTGAAGGATGAAAAGGGCCGGGTCATGCTGGACTGGAAATACGCCGAAAGCCACGCTATGTGGGGTATGTATTTCCTTTTCGCCAGCGGCATCGCCCTGGGCCAGATGATCATCCAGACCGGCGCCGTGGGCAGACTGGCCGTCCTCATCGCCGGCATGCACCTGGACGGCGGCATTGTGACGCTCCTCGTCTTCGCGGCCTTTACGACCCTCATGGCCGAAATCTCGAGCAATACGGCGGCGGCGTCCATCTCCATTCCTGTCGTGACGAGCATCTGCCAGGCCTTGTCCCTGAACCCCGTCCCCTACGTGCTCTGCACCATCGTGGCCCAGAGCTGCGCTTACGTGCTGCCGGTATCGACCCGCGCGATTCCCGTCTCCTTCGGCCTCGACGCGGGCGTCCAGATTCGGGAAGGCATCAAGCTGACCTTGCTGAATGTCGTCATGACGGCGCTTGTCTGTTATGCCTGCATGAGGCTCCTCCCTTATTTTTCCAGCCTGTAAGGCACGGTATAACCTGCCCGGCGGTCCGCAAATTTCGTTACGGGCCGTCTTTTTTGTTACAGTTTTGTAACAATCCCGTGCAAGATTTTTCACAAATGATAGGGCAAACTTGTTATAATAAGATGATGATGGACTGGCAGGTCCGTCAGTTTTTACAAATCGAGGTAATCAGATTGTTTATGTGGAAGAAACTTGCATTGACGATGGGGGCCGCCTTTTTACTGCAGGCACCGGTGTCCGGGGCGTTTGCAGCGACGCTGGCTTCCGTGCAGGCCGACGTGACCGGCGACAGCGCGGTGGAAACGGTGGAACTGCAGGGCGACAAGATGCCCGGCGACAGCAACTATTACCAGCATCTGCTGGTCGTGGTGCGCAACGCCGGGGGTGATCTGCTGGGAGTCTGGAACCCGGACCTGAACGGCGGATACAACTGTCTGCTGCGCCGCGTGCCATCCCGCAAGGCCATGGAAGAGGCCGACCGGAACGCAGAGGCGAAGGACGGGGCGGCCCGGAAGACGGACGGGTCCGAGGCCGCGCCCAACCCGGCCCGCCAAAAAGGCGAAACCATGATGTCGACCCGTAACGAGACGGATATGGAGACCCTGATCAGGGAACGGCAGAAGGCCGTGGAGCGGTCGCAGCAGTCCCTGCTCGAAGAAATGCAGGATATCATGACGGAAGAGCAGAAGGCCTTCCTGAAGGATATGATGAAGGACCGGAAGGAGTTCCAGGAACGCATGGACGCCATGGACAAGGAAATGGTCCGGCTGAACGAGGAATCGCAGAAGGCCGTGGACGGACTCTTTGCCAGGGAGCAGAAACAGTCCCGGGCGAAAGACGACGGCTATGACCGCATCCTGCTCCTGGCGGGGCGGGGCGGCAGCGAAGGCGCCGTGGACGGGCGCCTGCTCAATTTCACGCAGCCGAAGAAGGCGGTTGTGGAATTTACAGGCGTGGACAGCCTGGGTATCACAGCGGATGCGGCCTACCTGCCGGATTACCGGTACCGCGTGGCCGTGAAAATCCCCGGCCGCGCCGTGACGTCGGCCCTGGAGTTCACGGGGCGGGCGGAAAACGTGCTGGGAGTGTACGGGGAAGACGGGGGCATAGCACGGCCTTACCTGCACCCCCATGTGACGTCCGTCACCTCGCTGTCGGCCTGGCTCGGTCAGCTGTTTACGACGCAGGATGTGCTGGCGGCAGACAAGAAATCCGTCCTGGGCACACTCCGTGTGCGCTGGTCCGGAGGGGAAGACGGCTCCTGGACTCCTGTGGACGTGTCCTGGCAGCCCGGCCCCCGCGGCAAGAAAGATACAGAGGCTGCCCTGGTGCAGACCGCGGCCGCCGGTGACTGGCGCCTCTATCCGCAGACGGCCTGGGTCGGCGAACGGGTCATCCAGTGGCCCGTCGTTTCCGTCAGTGGCAGCCCGGAAATCCAGAACCGCGTCAACGATGCGCTGGACGGGTGGCTGCACGAAGGCCGCGCCGACGGGGAACGGGCGTACCAGGTGAAGTACGCCGGCAAGAACCTGCTCTGCATCGAAGCGGGGCGGCGCCTGCCCGATGACGGCGTGGCCCGCCGGATTTTCAACTTCGACATGCGGACCGGGGCCGAGGTGTCCCTGGCAGATGCTTTCACTGTCAGGAACCCGGACTTCCGGAAAATCATCAACCTGACGGGCAAGCCGAAAAATGCCTTCGAAAAAGCGGAACCGGCCTACTGGTTCCGGGAAGGCAGCCAGGTCGTGTTCGCGGACCGGATCCTCGAAGCGGGATTCCAGGATGAGGAGGCCGTCCACCGTGCTTCCGTCGACCAGGAGAACCTGGACAACTTTGTGAAGGATGCGTCCTTGTTCGCGTCTTGAAGGATGAATTGAAAACGGACAGGGAAGGAGGCGGAACAGTGAATCCGCCTCCTTTTTTCCAAGTGTCAGGAAATGTGGCAAAACTGTAAAATATCCGTCAAACTGACTGCCCAGTCAGACTTTTTTAAAAATCAAAGAAAATACAAGAAAGACGGAGAATTTTAAGTAAAAATCCGGATAATCTTGGTTGCGTTTTGCTGCCTTATCCAGTATAATTACCAATATGTCAATGTAGGGAATTATCGCCTTCCGGCGGTCCCGCATGATATAGCTTTCGATGCCGGACGGCGGGAATGAGGGCCTGCCGCCGCGGTTTTCAATTCAGGGAGGATTGTTATATGCTAAGCATTCGGAACAGCAAGTGGAGCAAAGGAATTGCTGTGACACTGGCTCTTGCCGGTATGATGGCCTTTGCCGGTTGCGGACAGAACCAGCAGGCCAAGAGCAACGTGATACCTGTCAAGTCCATGCAGGTCAAACGGCAGGACACGCCGGACACGCACGAATTCACGGGCTTCGTGGAGGCCCAGCAGGAAGCCAGCATTACGGCCAACGTCTCCGGCCGCATTACGAGCAAGAGTTTCAACGGCGGCGACTACGTACAGGCCGGCCAGGTGCTGTTCACCATCGACCAGCGCACGTACCAGGCCAACGTGCTGAAGGCCCAGGCCGACCTGGCGAATGCCAGGTCGGAACTGATCCGCCTCAACCGCGATGCCGACCGCTATACCCAGCTGTATAACCAGCATGCCGTTTCCAAGCAGACTTACGACAACGCCATCGCCCAGCGCGACCAGGCGCAGGCTTCGGTAGACGCATACCAGGCCCTGTTGGAAAATGCCCGGATCAGTATGCACGATACGGAAGTCGTGGCTCCCTTCTCGGGCCGCATCGACACGAGCGACCTGTCGGTAGGCAACTATGTGACGGCCGGCCAGACCGTGCTCGCCACCATGAGCAACCTCGACCCTGTCCGCATCAAGTTCAGTATCTCAGAAAATGAATACCTGCAGCTGGCCAAGGCCTATTCCGAAAACGGCGTCAAATCGCTGGAAGACCTGAAGCTGATCCTGTCCGATGGCACCGTTTACTCTGCCCGCGGCGTGGTGGACCAGGCCAACCGGGAAATCACGAGCGGCACGGGTACCCTGACCCTGAAGGCACGGTACGACAACCCGAACCATATGCTCATGCCGGGCATGTTCGCCCGCGTCCAGGCCAATGCCGGCACCCTGCAGAACGCCATCCTGATTCCGCAGCGCGCCGTGAAGGAGATGCTGTATAAGAAGTTCGTCTTCGTCATCGGTTCCGACAACAAGGTGGACATGAAGGAAGTCAAACTGGGGGCCCGCGTAGGCCGGTTCTACATTGTGGAATCGGGCCTGGAAGGCAATGAGAACCTCGTCGTGGAAGGCGTGCAGAAGGTCAGCAAGGGCTCCGAAGTCAAAGCGACGCCCATGACCGAGGCCGATTTGGATACGGCCATCGACACGACCGGCGACAGTGCTTCTTCCGGCAGCGGCTCTTCCAGTAAATGACAGGAGGCAGTGTAAGTGGCTAAGTTTTTTATCGATCGGCCTATCTTCGCGATTGCCCTGTCCCTGATCATCGTCTTTACAGGCATCATTTCGGGGTTCAACCTGCCAATCGCGCAGTATCCGAATATCACCAAACCGCAGATTGAAGTGTCGACGACGTACGTAGGCGCCAACTCGACGACGGTTGAGGAATCCATCGCCCAGGCCGTTGAACAGAAAGTCAACGGCGTCGAGAACATGCGCGACATGCGTTCCACGTCGACGAACACCGGCGGGTACACCCTCGACGTCTACTTCAATCTGGAAAAGAACGGCGACATCGCGTCCGTCGAAGTCCAGAACCGTGTCGACCAGGCGAAGGCCTCCCTGCCGTCGGAAGTGACGAGTTACGGTGTCACGACGACGAAGAAGTCGTCCCAGACGATCATGTACTTCGTTCTGACGTCACCGGGCGGCACCTATGATTCCATGTTCCTGAAGGCCTATGCCGCGTCCAACGTCGTCGACCCCGTCAAACGTGTCAAAGGCGTTTCGTCCGTTGATGAATACGGGCCGGAATACTCCATGCGCGTGGAATTGAAACCGGACCTGATGGCCAAGGAAGGCATCACCGTTTCCGATGTCCAGAACGCCATCCAGACCCAGAACATCCAGGCGCCTGTCGGCTCCATCGGTTCCCGTCCGACGAAGAACGACCAGGAGTTCAAATACTCCGCCAGCGCCCAGGGCCGTCTGAAGACGCCGGAAGAATTCGGCAACATCATCGTCCGTGCAAGCGACGGCAGCATCCTGAAACTGAAGGACATTGCCAAAGTGTATGAAGGCGCCCGTATGGACACGCCGTTGTCCTACTTCCTGGACGAAGGCAAGGGCGGCGAATCCGTCACCTACCCGGTGGCCCTGACCACCGATGCCAATGCCCTCGATACGGTTGCAGAAATCAAGAAAGTGCTGGCCGACGCGGAAACCCGTTTCCCGCCGGACATGAAGCTGGTCATTGCCAGCGATAAGACCCAGTTCGTACGCGAGTCCCTGATCAAAGTGGCCCACACCTTCGTGGAAGCCCTGATCCTGGTACTGATCGTCGTGTACGTCTTCCTGGGCAACTTCCGCGCCACCATGGTCCCCATGCTGGCCATCCCCGTATCGCTGGTCGGTACATTTGCGGCCTTCCAGGTCTTAGGGTTCTCCATTAACACGTTGTCCATGTTCGCCATGATCCTGGCCATCGGCCTGGTCGTCGACGACGCCATCGTCGTCGTCGAAGCGGTGGAGCATCATATCCAGGATACGGGCTTGTCCCCGCGGGAAGCCACGTACCGGGCCATGAAGGAGGTTTCGGGCCCTGTCGTCGCCATCGCGTGTGTGCTGGCTGCCGTATTCGTACCGATTTCGTTCATGAGCGGGTCCACGGGGCAGCTGTACAAACAGTTCGCCCTGACCATTTCCGTGTCCATGGCCCTGTCGGCCCTGGTCGCCCTGACCCTTACGCCGGCCCTGTGTGCGAAACTGTTGAAGCCGCAGCACGCCGTGACGAGTGAAGAAGCGAAAAAGGGCCTCGTCGGCAAGGTCATCTACTATTTCAACGTCTGGTACAACAAGACGCTGGAGAAATATACGCGTCAGGTGCGCCGCTGCATCGAGCATTCCAAGGTGATGATGCTCGGCCTGGTCGCCATCGTCGTACTGGCCGGTGTCTTCTTCAAGATTACGCCGACGGGCTACGTGCCGGACGAAGACCAGGGCATGTTCCTGGTTTCCTACAACATGCAGGAAGGCGCGTCGTCCAACCGCGGTATCCAGTCCATGATCGAGCTTTCCCGCGATGTCGCCAAGATTGACGGTGTCCGTTACGTTATGCCGGTCAACGGCTTCGACATCCTGACCATGGCCCAGAAATCGAGCGCCGGCATCCTGCCGGTCATGATGGAGGAGTATGACAAACGCACCAATACGGTGTTCAACGCCATCAAATCCGTCTATGCCCTGGCTCCCAAATACCCCGGCCTGAACATCATGGCCTTCCCGGAACCGGCCCTGCCGGGCCTGTCTTCCACGGGCTCCCTGTCCCTGTATGTCATGAACCTCGGCGGTGACGATGTCAACACCATGAACACCTACGCCCAGCAGTTCGTGGCCAAGGCCAACCAGCGTCCGGAAATCGGCGTCGCCTACACGACGTTCAACACGGATACGCCGGGTTACAAGTTCGTCGTGGACCGTGAAAAGGCGGAATCCCTGAATGTGCCCGTTTCGAGCGTGTTCACCACCCTCCAGGCCTTCCTGGGCGGTTCGGAAGTCAACGACTTCAACAACTTCGGCCGTACGTGGAAGGTCGTCGTCCAGGCCCAGCCTGAATACCGCGACGACGTCAAGAACATGCGTTTCTTCTTCGTCAAGAGCAACAACGGCGACATGGTGCCCCTGGACACCCTTGTCACGGCGAATCCGGATATGACGGTTCCTTCCGTGTCCCGTTTCAACGGCGCCAGCGCCTTTAAGATCGCCGGCTCCCCGGCGGACGGATATTCCACCGGCCAGGCCATGAACGCCTTGGAGGAGATCGCCAAAGAAGTGCTGCCGACGACCTACACCTACCAGTGGGTCGACCAGAGCCGCGACGAACTGGAAGCAGGCAACCAGGCGTATGCCCTGTATGCCATTTCCATGGTCTTCGTCTTCCTGGTCCTCTGTGCCCTGTATGAAAGCTGGACGATCCCTATCGCCGTTATGCTTTCCGTACCGCCTGCCGTCCTCGGCTGCCTGGCTTCGCAGTACATCCGCGGCCAGAACAACGATATCTACATGCAGGTCGCCATGATCATGCTGATCGGCCTGGCGGCAAAGAACGCCATCCTGATTGTCGAATATGCGAAGATGAACCTGGAAAACGGGCAGGACGTGGTAACGGCAGCCGTCAATGCGGCCCATCTCCGTCTGCGCCCCATCCTGATGACGTCCTTCGCGTTCATCCTGGGCTGTGTGCCCCTGGCCATCGCCACCGGCCCTGGCGCCGGGTCCCGTGTATCCATGGGTAACGCCGTCGTCGGCGGCATGACCTTCAACACCTTCGTCGGCATCTTCCTGATTCCGGTGCTGTTCGTCGTGGTTGAACGGTTCTTCAGCAACACGCCGAAACCGCGGAATCCTTTCCGGCGCCGCAAAAATAAGGAAAACGAACCGGCCACCCCGGCGGACTGACGCCTGAGGCGGCCCGGACGTGAAACCGTAAAATTACATTTTGTTCAGAATTTGCCTGGCAAGATTATGGTATCTTAATCTTGTCAGGCTTTTTCCTTTTCGTTACAATGGAATCATGCAGTGGCAAGACAACAACTGCCAGGAAAGGAGAGGGCGGCAGGCCGGGGGAAGGCCGCCGTGCATACAGTTATGAAGGATCAAGGCAGGGAGGCGGCCGGCACGCGGCAGAAACCCGTGGCGAGCCTCCGCTTCTTTAAAAACGTATGGCTCCTGACAAGGAGCTATTGGCAGAGCGAGGAAAAGAAACGCGCCTTTTTGCTGCTGGGGGCCATCATCGCCCTTACGCTGGGCGTGGTCTTCATGCTCGTGCAGATCAATCAGTGGTACAACACGTTCTACAGTGCGCTGCAGAACTACGAAACGGAAAAGATTTTCCACGAGCTGGTGCGCTTTTGCTGGCTGGCGTTCCTCTACATCATACTGGCCGTGTACGCCTTCTACCTGCGGCAGGTCCTGGCCATCCGCTGGCGGCGTTGGCTGACGAACGCCTATATCGACCGCTGGATGGAGGACAAGACCTACTACCGCCTGCAGATGTTCGGGACGGCGACGGATAACCCGGACCAGCGCATCAGTGAGGATGTGCGGCTCTTCGTGGACTACACCCTGCAGTTCGGCATCGGCATCCTGAAGGCCCTGGTGACGTTCATCTCCTTCGTCTTCGTGCTCTATCAGCTGTCGGGGCCCCTTGATTTCCGCATCGGCTCCCTGCCCGTGCACGTTCCGGGCTACATGGTCTGGACGGCCCTGCTCTATTCGGGAATCGGCACGTGGCTGACCTGGAAGGTCGGCAACAGGCTGGTCGGCCTGAACTTCGTGCAGCAGCGCTTTGAGGCCGATTTCCGTTTCTCCATGATGCGCATGCGCGAAAACTGCGAAAGCGTGGCGTTCTACAACGGCGAGGACCGCGAGCGGTCCATCTTCAAGAAACGGTTCCGCCTGCTGCTGGACAATTTCTGGAGCATCATCCGGAAGCAGAAGCAGCTGATCTGGCTGAACAGCGGGTATTCGCAGATCGCCATCATCTTCCCCCTCGTCGTGGCCATGCCGCGTTTCCTGGCACACGAAATCACCCTGGGCGGCCTCATGCAGATTGCCAGCGCCTTTGGACGCGTGCAGGAATCCCTGTCCTACTTCGTCGACATGTACACGTCCATCGCCGAGTGGCAGGCCGTGGTCGAACGACTTACGGGCTTCGGGCTCCACATGGTGCAGGTGAAGGAAACGCACCGGCAGGACCGGCTCGTGCGGTCCGTCAGTGCCCGGGACGATGTGGAGGCCCGGGGGCTGGAAATCGACCTGCCCAACGGCACGCCCCTCATCCGTCCGGCGGACTTTACGCTGGAGCCGGGCCGCAACGTGCTGATCAAGGGCGTTTCGGGCAGCGGCAAGAGCACGCTCCTGCGCGTACTGGCAGGCATCTGGCCTTTTACGAAGGGACACCTGGCCATGCCGGACGGCGCGGCCGTCATGTTCATCCCCCAGCGGCCTTACCTGCCTTTGGGGACGTTGAAGGAGGCCATCCTGTATCCGGGCACGAAGGACCTGCCCGATGACGAGGTGCGGCAATACATGGAGACCTGCCGCATCGGCTACCTGGCGGAAAAACTGCATGTCGAGGCGGACTGGGGCCATGTCCTGTCCATCGGCGAACAGCAGCGCCTGGCCTTCGCGCGGGCCCTGATCTACCAGCCCCGGTGGCTCTTCCTTGACGAGGCGTCGTCGGCCCTGGACGAAGAAACGGAGGCCCGCGTGTACGGCATGCTGCAGCAGCAGGCGCCACGGACCACACTGGTTTCGGTAGGGCACCGCAGTACCCTGGCAAAGTATCATACAGACGTGCTATACTTAGATAAAGCGACACAGACCCTGCGCCGCCCCGTACCGGCCGTTTGAGCCGCGGGGGAGCAGGGAATCCGCATAAAAAAGGAGACGGTTACAATGGCATTGGAAGAATTGAAGGCACAAGTGGAACAAAACAGGAAACCCCGCGTCAAGGCGCAAATGTTCGATAAATTCATGGCGGACCATCAGGTGACGGGGTTCGTGAAACAGGAGTACGACGACGAATTCCGCACGGTCGGCTATTACAGCAGCGTCACGGCCAATGGCCAGAGCTGCAAGGTCCAGGTCCTCATGAACGACGCGATCTACACGTACATCAAGATCTTGTGCGGCTACCGGGTCGTGAACACGGAAAACGAGGACAAGGTGCTGCAGTACCTGAACCGCCTGAACAACCGCGGTCTGGCCTTTAAATTCGTCGTGACAGCGGAAGGCAGTATCGAGCTGGATATCTGCCTCATCGCCGACGAAGTGCATTTCGACCCCCAGATGATCCTCGTCATGCTGCTCCAGGTCGGGGTACCGTACCTGGATGACGAGCTGAAACGCCTGCCGGCCGTCGTCGGCACGGAACTGGATGTGAACGAACCGGGCCGCCGCGAGGCGGAAGAAGGCCCGGCCGGCGCCCCTGCCGGAAACTGAACGGAAAGGAACCTTACATGTCAAACATCGGGTTAACTACGGAAGAAGCCCGGCTTTCCCTGGTGGCGCACGGTAATAACGCCCTCTCCACGCCTCCCCGGGAAACGTTCTTCCGCAAGCTGCTGGGCAATTTCAACGATCCGATCATCCGCATCCTGCTCGTGGCCCTGTTGGTGAACGTCGTGTTCGTCTACATGGGCCAGGCGGATGTCCTGGAAACGGTCGGCATTTTTGTTGCCATCCTTCTGGCGACCTTCGTTTCGACGTGGGCCGAATACAGCAACGAGAACGCCTTCCGCAAACTGCAGGAAGAGGCGGGCCGCATCACGTGCAAGGTCTGGCGTGACGGCGAACCGGTGGAACTGCCCATCGACGACATCGTGACGGGCGACGCCGTGCAGCTCGAAGCAGGCGACAAGGTGGCCGTCGACGGCGTGCTGCTGTCCGGTTCGGTGAAACTGGATCAGGCCGCCCTGAACGGCGAAAGCGAAGAAGCGGAAAAACAGCCGGCCCCGGCGGATTTCACCTGGGGCACGGAAACGGATTTCCTGAATCCCTGCCGCCTGTACCGCGGCTCCGTCGTGGTGGAAGGCCAGGGCCTGATGCGGGCGGAAAAGGTGGGCGACGCCTCCGTCTACGGGCAGCTGACGCAGGAACTGAAGGAGGTCGACCGCGACAGCCCCCTGAAGGTCAAACTGAAGAACCTGGCCCGTAAGATCAGCTATTTCGGCTACGCCGGCGCTGTGCTGATCTTTCTGGCCGTACTGCTCCATAAAATGCTCCTGGCCGGCGGCTTCGCCCGCTATACGGCCAATCCGTCCGTCGTGATCGGCGACATGCTCCAGGCCCTCATCCTGGCCATCATCATCATCGTCATGGCCGTCCCCGAAGGCCTGCCCTTGATGATCGCCATCGTGTCGTCCCTCAACATGAAGAAGATGCTGCGGGACCATGTGCTCGTCCGCAAACTGACGGGCATTGAGACGGCGGGCAGCCTGAACCTGCTTTTTACGGACAAGACAGGCACCATCACGAAAGGACAACTCGAAGTCGTGGGCTTCCTGACGGGCGCCCTGGACGAATACGGGTCCTTCGGCAAGCTGCCGGAAACCCTGAAGGAATATACTTACGAAAACGTGGTGCAGAACACGTCGGCCGTGGTGACGGAAGGCAGCATCGTGGGCGGCAACATTACCGAACGGGCCCTGAACCGCTACATCGGCACCTACCGGTCTCCCTACGGAAGTACCCGGCTGCGTTTCGAACCGTTCAACAGTGCCAGCAAATATTCCTTTGCCGTTGTCCGCGGACACGCCGGCATGCCTGTCCACGGCGGCGAAGTGTACACCCTGATCAAGGGGGCGCCGGAAAAGCTGCTCCAGGCCTGCGGGTCCTACTGGGACAAGGACGGGCAGCGGCAGCCGCTGACGGAGGCCATGAAGAAGGCCCTGGACGACCGCATGCTGGAACTGGCTGCCAAAGCCATCCGCATGCTGGCTCTGTGCACATACGGCGGGCCCGCCGGGGGAAACAAGGTGCCGGACGGCGGACTGACCCTGACAGGCATCCTCGCCATCCGCGACGAAGTGCGGCCCGAGGCGGTACAGGCCATCAGACAGGTGAAACGGGCCGGCGTGCAGATCGTCATGATCACGGGCGACCGCAAGGAAACGGCCGTGGCCATCGCGAAAGACGCAGGGCTGCTGACGGATCCCCGCGACCTGGTCTGGACGAGCCAGGACCTGGCCGCCATGAGCGACGAGGAAATCAAGCTGAGCCTGCGGCACCTGCGGGTTGTTTCGCGCGCCCTGCCGATGGATAAGCTGCGCCTCGTCAACCTGGCCCAGCAGATGAACCTCGTCGTCGGCATGACCGGCGACGGCGTCAACGATTCACCGGCCCTCAAGCGCGCCGACGTCGGATTCGCCATGGGCAGCGGCACGGAAGTGGCCAAGGAGGCCGGCGACATCGTCATCCTCGACGACAATTTCCTGAGCATCAAGCAGGCCATCCTCTATGGCCGCACCATCTATCATTCCATCTGCAAATTCATCACGTTCCAGCTGTCCATCAACTTTTCAGCCGTGCTGATCAACTTCATGGCGCCCTTCATCGGCATTGAAAAGCCCCTGACGATCATCCAGATCCTGTGGATCAACCTCGTCATGGACACCCTGGCGGCCCTCGCCTTTGGCGGGGAACCGGCTCTGGAGAAATATATGGACGAAGCCCCGAAACAGCGTACGGCACCCCTCGTCTCGCGGTCCATGCTCGTGACGCTGACCCTGGCCGGCCTGTGGATGACGGCCATGGCCGTCATCTTCTACACGAGCCCTGCCGTGGACCATCTGTTCCGCAATGCGCCGGACCATATCTATACCTATACGGGCTTTTTCTGCGCCTACATCTTCATGGCCGTGGCGAATGGCTTCAACGTGCGCAGCGACGGCCTGAACCTGCTGGACCATATCACGAAGAACCCGGCGTTCCTGTACGTGATGGCCCTCATCGTGGTCATCCAGGTGGCCCTGACCTGGTTCGGCGGGCGCGTGCTCCGTACGGCGCCGCTGAACGGGGCGGAATGGGGCGTCGTCATCGTGACGGCCCTGACCATCATCGTGGCCGACTGGGTGCGCAAAATCATCCGGAATCTGCTGGCATCCCGCGGCAAGCCCGGTGCCGCCGCATAAACGGAAAAAAGGCAAAAAAATTCCAAGCCGCACTGGCTGCTCCAGTGACAGCTTGGAATTTTCTGTTTCAGACGGTGCAGGGGGACGGACCCCTCAGGATTCCGGCGCTTCCGCCGGTGCCGGCAGGTGGGTGACGATGATTTCCTTGACGCGGTTCTGGTCGACCTTGCTGACCTCGACCTGCAGATCCTGGTACGTGAAGGTGTCCCCCTTCTGGGGAATCTGGCCGAAGGACTCGATGACCCAGCCGGCGATAGGCTGGTTCTCAAGACCGTACAGGTCGAAATCCAGGCGCATGTATTCGAACATGTCGCGCAGGCTGGCGTTGCGGGAACTGGAGTCACAGGACACCAGGTACTTGTGGCTGCCCAGCTTGTGGAACACGGACACGGCCGTGTCGTGCTCGTCCCAGATTTCCCCGACGAGTTCCTCGATGATGTCCTCGATGGTGACGATGCCGGCCACGCTGCCGTAGCTGTCGATGACGGCGGCCATCTGCAGCTTGTGGCGCTGCATGTTCTTGAGGACGACGGACACCTTGGTGGAGCGGTGTACGTAGCCGATGGGCTTGAGGATCGTCTTGAGCTTGAATTTCGGGTCCTTCATGTAGGAATTATAAAAATCCTTGGAATGGATCAGGCCGATGAGGTTGTTTTCCTCCAGGTCATACACGGGCAGGCGCGAAAAGGTGTGGGACGAGAAAAGCCGGTAGATTTCGGCATTGCTGTCCGTAATGTTGCAGGCGGTCATGTCGACGCGGGGCGTGAGGATCTCCTTGACGCGCACGTCGTTGAATTCAATGGCGGCCTTGATCAGGTCCCCTTCGTCGCGGTCGATGGTGCCGCCCAACTGGACCTCGTCCACCATGACCTTGAGCTCCGCCTCCGTGATGCCCTGGGCCTGTTTCTTGCCGGCGATGCGGCGGCTCAGGGCCTTTTTCAGCTGGTTGAAGAAAAAGTTGACCGGCGTAAAGACCCGGGTCAGGAAAAGCAGCGCCGGACAGGCCCACAAGAGGACCTTTTCGGGAAATTCCTTGGCGAGGCTCTTCGGCGAGATTTCGCCGAAAATCAGGATGACGACCGTCGTGACGATGGTGGATACCGTGACGCCCTTGGACCCCATCAGCTGGATGAAGACCACCGTGGCGATGGACGCGGCGGCGATGTTGACGATGTTGTTGCCCACGAGGATCGTCGAGAGCACGGAATCGAAGTCCTCCAGCAGTTTGAGGCACAGCTGGGCCCGGGCGTCCCCTTTGCGCGCCATGTTCTTCAGGCGGATCTTGTTCACGCTCGTGAGGGATGTCTCGGCCGACGAGAAGAAGGCCGAACAGCACAGCAGCGCGAACAGGGCGATGATATAGACAGTGAGAGCAGCGTCTTCCATACAGATTTCCTTTCTTTTGATCACTATCAGTATAATCAGTATAATGAAAACACCGGGTTCCGTCAAATGCCGGAAAGATGTCAAATGTTACACTTTCCGCAAAAAAGGAAAAGGATTGTCCGTATCCGCTCTACAGGGAATTGACTTTCACGGATGAAATTGTTATACTAGGTCCATCAATTGAAAATTCTTCACCGCATAAAGGCGATGACGGGAAAAAGATATGGCCTGCAGGGCTTCAGAGAACCGGTGGTTGGTGCAAACCGGCAGCGGCAGCCATATGCATGACTGGTCCCCGAGCTGCCTGCCTGAAACGGCTGCGTTTAGGGCAGGACGTATCGAACCGCGTTACTGGTAAAGGCCTTGTTGGAGGCTGAGAGGGCCGGGGCAACCCCGGCTGAATAAGGGTGGTACAGCGTGGAATCTATCTCCCCGCCCCTTTTAGAGAGAAAAGGGGCGGGGAGTTTTTCATTGCGATTCTAAGGGCAAGAGAGTTAAAAAGGGAAATTCCGAACAAGCAGGCAGAACCTGCACCAGGAGTAAGGAGAGAGAAAAAATGCAGCAACCCGTCAAAAAGTACATTCCGTTTCACCAGATCCATCTGGAACACCGCGACTGGCCGGACCACATCATCGACAAGGCACCCGTCTGGTGCAGCGTCGACCTGCGCGACGGCAACCAGGCCCTGGTGACGCCCATGCAGAAGCACGAAAAGCTCCGCATGTTCAAGACGCTGACCGACATCGGATTCAAGGAAATCGAAGTCGGGTTCCCGTCCGCGTCGGAAACGGAATACGAGATCATCCGCACCCTGATTGAAAAGCATCTGGTGCCGGACGACGTGACGCTGCAGGTCCTCGTCCAGGCCCGTCCCGAACTGATCAGGAAGACCTTCGAAGCCGTGAAGGGGGCCAAGAACGTCATCATCCACTTTTACAACTCCACGTCGACGCTGCAGCGCAAAATCGTGTTCCGGAAGGACATGGACGGCATCGTGGACATCGCTGTGGAAGGGGCGGAACTCATCCGCCGCCTGACGGAAGAGGAAGTGGCCCGCAGCGGCATGAACATCCGCTACGAATATTCGCCGGAAAGTTACACGGGCACGGAACAGGATTTTGCCGTCCGCATCTGCCACGAGGTCATGAAGACCCTGGGCGCCACGAAGGAACGGCCGGTCATCATCAACCTGCCGGCGACGGTGGAAATGTGTACGCCGAACACCTATGCCGACCAGATTGAATACTTCATCAAGCACCTGCCGGACCGTGAAGCCGCCATCATCAGCCTCCATCCGCACAATGACCGCGGCACGGGCGTGGCCTGCGCCGAACTGGGCCTGCTGGCCGGCGCGGAGCGCATCGAGGGCTGCCTCTTCGGCAACGGCGAGCGTACGGGCAACCTGGACATTGTCACCGTGGCCTTGAACATGTATACCCAGGGTGTCGATCCCAAACTGGATTTCCACGACATCTTATCCGTGGCGAAGGTCTACGAGGAATGCACCAAGATGACCATTCCGCCCCGCCAGCCCTATGCGGGCAAACTGGCCTTCACGGCCTTCTCCGGTTCGCATCAGGATGCCATCAAGAAGGGCTTCGACTTTATGCGTGACACAGGCTGCGAATACTGGGAGGTTCCGTACCTGCCCATCAACCCGGCCGACATCAACCGGCAGTATGAGCCGATCATCCGCATCAACAGCCAGTCCGGCAAGGGCGGCGCGGCCTACGTCCTGGAACAGGCCAAGGGATACCGCATGCCCAAAGCCATGCAGCCGGAATTCGGCGACGTCGTCAAGGCGGCAGCCGATGCGTACGGCGACGAGCTGGACGAACAGCAGATTGTGGACCTCTTCCAGCATGAGTTCATCGACTGCACAGGCAAGTACAAACTGCTGGAACGCCGCTTCGACTACAGCGACGAGGATGCCCAGAAGGAAGCGAACCACACGACCTTCACGGGTGAAATCGCCGTCAACGGCGTGGGATACGAAGTGGTCGGCGAGGGCAACGGCCCCATCGACGCCTTTTTCCAGGCCCTCAGGCAGGTCGGCGTCACGGGCTATAACTTCATTGACTATGATGAACATGCCATCACGGGCGGTTCCGATTCCCGGGCCATCTGCTATATCCACCTGCAGAAACCCGATGGCGGCAGCATTTACGGCGTCGGCATCCACAACGGCATCGTCGTGGCCTCGCTGCTGGGCATCATTTGCGCCATCAACCGCGCCGAAAACCAGAAAGCGGGCCGGCCGGTGTTCGTGCCGCAGCGGCAAAAGCAGTGGTGACGGAAGGAACTGCGCCATTTGGAATCCCGCCAGAACATCAAATGACATAAAAAACAAAAGCATACGGAAGGGAAAGAGAGAGACGGCCTCCAAGTAAGACACCGGAACAGGTGGTTACTTGGAGGCTGTTCCCGTTGATTGCGGATTTGTCCAAATTCATGTATACTGTATACAGGATATTTGGTTGAAATTCTTAGTGCTGATACAGCTGCGATTTCCGGGGAGGACATCATGAACGACAGACCGGTACAGATCACGGAAACGGTGCTGCGGGACGGGCATCAGTCCCTGACCGCTACGCGGATGCGGACGGGGGACATGCTCCCGGTCCTGGATATCATGGACGAGGTGGGCTACCATGCCGTCGAGGCGTGGGGCGGTGCGACATTCGACGCCTGCCTGCGCTTCCTGGATGAAGATCCGTGGGAACGGCTGCGCACGTTGCGGCGCCACCTGCGGAAAACGCCGATCCAGATGCTGCTGCGCGGGCAGAATCTGCTCGGCTATTCCCATTATGCCGATGACGTGGTGGAAGATTTCGTAGGGCGCAGTGTCGAGAACGGCGTCACCATCATCCGCATCTTCGACGCCCTGAACGATGTCCGGAACCTGGAAACAGCGATGCGGGCCACGAAGAAGGAAGGGGCCGTCGCCCAGGGAACCCTGATTTACACGACGAGCCCTTACCACAAGACGGAGGATTTCGTCCGCATCGCCAAACAGCTGGAAGACATGGGCGCCGACTCCATCTGCATCAAGGATATGGCCGGCCTGCTCCTGCCCTGCACGGCGTACGACCTGGTGAAGGCCCTGAAAGCGGAGCTGAAAGTGCCCCTGGAACTGCATACCCATTGCACGACGGGCCTCGGTGAAATGACATACCTGAAGGCCATCGAAGCCGGCGTGGATATCATCGATACGGCAATTTCCCCCTTTTCCGGCCTGACGAGCCAGCCCTGCACGGAATCGTTCGTGGCCGCCCTGCGACCCACCCCGCGTGACACAGGCCTGGACGCGAAGCTGCTGGAACAGCTGGCCGCCCATTTCCGGAAAGTCCGCACGGACCTGGTGCAGATCTTCAACCTCAATGCGGACCTGAGCCTCACCCCGCAGGTGCTGGTCAGCCAGATCCCCGGCGGCATGATGTCCAACCTTATGAACCAGATGAAGCAGATCGGCATCGCCGACAAGATGGACGAAGTGCTGGAGGAAATGCCCCGCGTGCGCAAGGAACTGGGCTATCCGCCCCTGGTCACGCCGACGAGCCAGATCGTGGGCACCATGGCGGTGCTGAACGTCGCACTGGGACGGTACCGCATGGTTCCGAGGGAAGTCAAGGACCTGGTCCGCGGCAAATACGGCCGCACGCCCGGTCCCATCAAGTGGGACATCAGGAAACGCATCCTCGGGGACGCCACCCTCATCGACCACCGCCCGGCCGACGACATCCCGCCGCAAGTGGACGCCATGCGGGCCAAGCTGGCCGTCCAGGGATTTCCGGAGGCCAGTGAAGAAGATTTGCTGAGCTACATCATGTTCCCCGAAGTGGCGCTGGATTTCTTCAAGAAACACCGGATGGAGTGAAGGCCTGCCGCCGTTTGGGGCGGGAAATCCCCCGTTGGGAAAAATTTTGTTGCCCCGGCAGCCCTGCGACAGATATAATGAACGAAAATATGGTATAGTATAAGTATAATTATCCGGTAAACAGGGGAGAAGGGGAGAGAAATCTGCCGTATTCAACGTTTGGTTATCAGGAGGTAATGATGCTTATGCTGAATCCATCCCACCGTCTGCATCTTTCCCGCTGGCTGTGCGCTGCAGCGCTTGCCGCCGGCCTGGCCGCCCTGCCCGTGCCCTTTGCGGCAGCGGCGGATGCAGCGGCACCGCGCCCTTTGGAGATTGTCGAATTGTCCGGCCAGTACGGGCGCAACACGAAGGGGTTTGTCTGCAAGATCGTCTATCCCTGGGTGATGAGTGCGCAGCATACCGAGGCGGCCGAGGAGATTTCGGAAGAGTTGTCGGAACGGGCATGGAAGTTCGCCCAGAATTACGTTTCCAGGCGCAGCAAACCCGATGCGGGCAATGAGTCGAACGACCTGGGCTATGAGGTCAAATGCAACGACGGACGCTATTTCAGCTTGAACCTGTACCATTATTATTATGCGGAATATGCCGCCCATCCGCTGTATGGCAAGGAAGGGCTCACATTCAACGCGGTGACGGGGAAACTCTTGAAATGGAAAGACCTGGTCCGTCCGGCCGATAAAGGAGCCTTTACGCTGGCAGCCATCAACCAGAAGCTGCTGACCAGCCAATATGCGATGAATGACGCTTTCTTCCCTGATTTCCATGGCCTGAAGAAGCTGCCGCAAAATTATTATGTAGACGAGCAGGGCTATATCCATTTCATGTTCATGCCCTACGAGATCGGCCCCTATGCTTCGGGGCTGATTGACCTGAACATGGAGAAAAAGGCGGGGAACCTGTAAGGGAAGAGGAGGGTGCCGGGCATTCCGGCAACGAAAGGAGTCTGCCATGGGTAAAAAGATTACGGATAAAGTGACATGGGTGGGGAAGATCGACTGGGAACTGGTCTTTTTCCATGGACACGAATTGTCCACCCGCCGCGGGTCTTCCTATAATGCCTATCTGATCCGCGACAAGAAGGTGGCGCTGATTGATACGGCCTGGAAACCGTATGACAAGGAGTTTGTAGAGAACCTGAAGAAGGAAATCGACCTGAAACAGATTGACTACATCGTCATGGACCACAACGAAATCGACCACAGCGGTGCCCTGCCGGAGCTGCTGGCCGAGATTCCCGGCACGCCGGTATACTGCACCAGGAAGGGCGAAGCAATCTTGCGCGGCATGTACCACCAGGACTGGAACTTCGTCAACGTGAAGACCGGCGACGTGCTGGACCTGGGCGAAACGCAGCTGCACTTCATCGAAGCCCCTATGCTGCACTGGCCTGACACCATGTTTTCCTACCTGACGGGGGAGGACATCTTATTCAGCACGGATGCCTTCGGCCAGCACTTTGCGTCGGAAGAGCTCTTCGACGATACGTGCGACCTGGACGCGGCCCTGCGCGAAGCCATGAAATATTACGCCAATATCGTGATGACGTATAATCCGATGGTGACGCGCAAATTGAAAGAAGTCCAGGCCCTGGACCTGCCGATCCGGATGATCTGCCCGAGCCACGGCATCATCTGGCGCAAAAATCCGGGCCGGATCCTGAAGCTTTACGCGGACTGGGCGGCCGATTACCAGGAAAACCAGATCACCGTGATTTACGATACCATGTGGAATTCGACGCGCCACATGGCCGAAGCCATCGTAAAAGGCATCGAGGCAGCCGACCCGTCGGTGGTCGTGAAGGTCTGCAACTGCGCCAGGGCGGACAAGAACGATATTGTGACGGAAGTCATGAAATCGAAGGCCATCCTCGTCGGTTCCCCGACCATCAACTACGGCGTGTCCTACTATACGGCAGGCATCCTGGAGCTGCTCCACGGCTGCAAGTTCAAAAAAAAGAAGGCCGCGGCCTTCGGCAGCTACGGCTGGAGCGGCGAGGCAGCGAAAGAGATTACGGAATCGCTGCAGAAATCCGGTTTCGCCATGGTCAACGACGGCCTGCGCATGATGTGGAATCCCGATGAGGCACACCTGGCGCAGTGCGAGCAGTTCGGCCGTGAGTTTGCGGCGGCGGTCAAGGCGCAATAATGCTTGCATTTACGTGGTGGATAGTATAAGCTACTTGTTAGTGGCCCCGTAGAGAAATTGCAGCCAGAAGAGGGGCCGGACAAGGATGTTACAAAGGAGAGAGTAACAATGGCCAAGATTCCCCACAGACTGTATTTGACGGAAGACCAGATGCCGACGGCCTGGTACAACCTGCGCGCCGACATGAAGGAAAAGCCGGACCCCATGCTGAATCCCGCCACGGGCAAACCGTGCGTGGAAGAAGACCTGTACCCGGTATTCTGCAAAAAGCTGGCCCATCAGGAGCTGGACAATGACACGCGGTTCGTCGATATTCCCGGCGCCGTGCTGGACATGTACAAGAACTACCGTCCGTCGCCGCTGTGCCGGGCCTACAATTTGGAAAAGGCCCTGGACACGCCGGCCCGGATCTACTATAAATTCGAAGGCAACAACACGTCGGGCAGCCATAAGCTGAACAGCGCCATCGCCCAGGCCTACTATGCCAGGGAGCAGGGCCTGAACGGTGTGACGACGGAGACCGGCGCCGGCCAGTGGGGCACGGCCCTGTCGGAAGCCTGCGCCTATTTCGGCCTGCCCCTGACCGTGTTCATGGTCAAGGCATCGTACCAGCAGAAACCCTTCCGCAAGGCCATTATGCACACCTTTGGAGCCGAAGTCATCGCCAGCCCCAGTGACACGACCGACGCAGGCCGCAAACTGCTGGCGGAAGACCCGGCGAACCCGGGCAGCCTGGGCTGCGCCATTTCCGAAGCGGTCGAGCGGGCCGTCAAAGGCGACAATGTACGCTATGTGCTGGGGTCGGTGCTGAACCAGGTCCTGCTGCACCAGTCCATCATCGGCCTGGAGAGTGCCCAGGCCATGGAACTGCTGGGCGAATATCCGGACGTCGTTGTCGGCTGCGCCGGCGGCGGCTCCAATCTGGGCGGCCTCATCGCCCCCTTTGCCCGCGACAAGATCCTGGGCAAGGCCGATCCGCGCCTTGTGGCCGTGGAACCGGCTTCGTGCCCGTCCCTGACCCGCGGCCGTTATGCGTACGACTTCTGCGACACGGGCAAAATCACGCCCATGGCGCGCATGTATACCCTGGGCTGCACCTTCACGCCCTCCCCGATTCACGCCGGCGGCCTGCGCTACCACGGCATGGCTCCGATCCTGTCCAAGCTGTATCATGACGGGTATATGGAGGCGGAATCGGTTACGCAGACGAATGTTTTCGATGCCGCCACCCTGTTCGCACGCCAGGAAAGCATCCTGCCCGCTCCCGAATCGGCTCACGCCATCTGGGGCGCCATCAAGGAAGCCCTGCGCTGCAAAGAGGAAGGCCGGTCGGAAACGATCCTCTTCGGCCTGACCGGCACGGGCTTCTTCGACATGACGGCCTACGAATCCTACATGGCTGGCACGATGCAGGACTACGTCCCCACAGACGCGGAACTGCACAAGAGCATGGATAAGCTGCCGAAGATTCCGGGAATCCAGGAATAAGGGCGGAATTTATCTACAGGGATGCTTCCCGCACTCCCTGGATTCCCGTAAAAAATTAACAGGCAGGGATGGGTTCCCCGGGCATTGCCCGCCCTTGGGGAAACATCCCTGCCTGTTTGTTTGCGCGGAATATTCAACTGGTGTATGTGACGCCTTTCATTCCCTTGTTTTGCCGTCCTTACTGAAGATACTTCTTATAGAACGCTTCAATCTTGTCGAAGGGGATCTTGTCAACCTGGTCGTAGAGGTCCGTATGTACCGCGCCGGGAATGAGGAGCAGCTCTTTGTTGTCCCCCTTCAGTTTTTTGAAGGCATCCTTCGTGAAATAGGCGGAGTGGGCTGCGTCGCCGTGGATCATGAGGACGGCGCTGCGGATTTCGTCACTGTATCCGTTGATGCGGTAATTGAGGAAGGCAAGGTCCGAGGTCATGTTCCAGCCGCCGTTGGCGTTTGGACAGCGTTTGTGGTAACCGCGGCGGGGATCCATATAATAGGCCACGTAATCCTTCACGAACTGCGGGGCGTCAGACGGCGCCACTGCGGGCAGCCCGCCGTTGCGGCGGAACGTGCCGTTCCGGTAGTCCTGCGTCCGCTGCGCGTTCAAGGCCTGTTTTTTCGCATAACGCTGCGCCTCCGTGTTTTCCCCGTCAAAATACCCGTTGGCGGTGACGCGGGTCATGTCGTACATGGTGGAGGTAACCGTTGCCTTGATGCGGGTGTCGAGCGCCGCCGTATTGAGCGCCATGCCGCCCCAGCCGCAGATTCCCAGGATGCCGATGCGTTCCGGGTCGACGTTATCCTGCACGGAGAGGAAATCAACGGCGGCCTGGAAATCTTCCGTATTGATGTCGGGGGAGGCCACGTTCCGCGGTGTGCCGCCGCTTTCCCCGGTAAAGGACGGATCAAAGGCGAGGGTCAGGAAGCCCCGTTCCGCCAGGGTCTGGGCGTACAGTCCCGATGCCATTTCCTTTACGGCGCCGAAAGGGCCGCAGACTGCGATGGCCGCCAGTCTGCCTGTTGCCCCTTTCGGTGCATAGACATCGGCGGCGAGCGTGATGCCGTAGCGATTGTGGAACGTAACCTTTTGATGCGTTACCTTGTCGCTCCGGGGGAACTTTTTATCCCATGCGCTTGTCAGTTTCAGGTGTTCATTCTGTACGCCCGGTGTCAGGGGCGCCGTATTGCCGGCCGGCGCAGCGGCTCCGGTGCCGGCAGCCATTCCGATTAAGAGTAGTGTGAGGGCCAGGGTGGCCTTGAGCAGTTTCATCTGCTTTCCTCTCCTTTCCATTGTCTTCTGGTTTTTCCAAACATCGCATAGTCCGGACGGGACGTTGTTTCCCTTAGAAGGTGACGTTCCGTCCTTTTTTATTGTAATTTTACGGCCAAGAAATTACAAATACTTTATAACTATTTCTAGTTATTCTTGAAAAATATAACCGGACGAGGTATGATGCTGTTAGAAAGGAATTTCCGGAACACAAAGGGGAGGTACATCGTGGAAATACGGGTGTTGCGTTATTTTCTGGTCGTGGCAAGGGAAGGAAGCATCACGGGGGCCTCCAAGGTCCTCCATATTTCGCAGCCGGCCCTTTCCAAACAACTGAAAGATCTGGAAAACGAACTGGGGACCCGCCTCTATGTCCGGACCAACTACCGGATCCGGCTGACAGAGGCCGGACGGCTGCTGCGCCGCCGGTCGGAAGACATCCTCAGCCTGACGGACAAGACCCTGGACGAGTTCCGGACCTGGAATGACCTGACGGGAGGCGATATCCGCCTCGGTTGTGCGGAATCCTGCCATATCCGCTTTCTGACGGATGCCCTGAAGGCCTTCCGGAACGACCATCCCGGGCTGCGGATCCACATTACCAGCGGGGACACGATGTTGACGACGGAACGGCTGGAACGGGGCCTGCTGGATTTCGGCATCATCGTGGAACCGCCGGATCTGTCCAAATACAATTATGTGAAACTGCCTGCGGCCGATACGTGGGGACTGGTGATGCTGAGTACGGACCCCCTGGCAAAAAAAGAAAAGGTCCGTTTTGAGGACCTTTGCGGCATCCCGTTATTTGCTTCCCCGCAATCCATTCGGGCGGATTTTCCCAGGTGGTGCGGGGAGGGACTGGACCGGCTCCACTTCGCCGGAACGGTGAACCTGTTCTACAACGGGTCGGTTTGCGTGAAGTCCGGGCTGGGCTGTCTGCTGACCTTTGAGTATCTGGCGGATGTCAGCCCCGAAAGCGGGCTGTGTTTCCGGCCGCTGGATCCGCCGTTGCGTTCGCAGCTGTACCTTATCTGGAAAAAGTACCAGGTCTTCAGTCCGATTGCGGAACTGTTTCTCCGCTCCCTGTCCCTGGACAAATAGTGCTGCAGGATCGCTTCATTTCCCCTGGGCATCCGTGTCGAACAACAGCGTGACGGGGCCGTCGTTGACGGATGCGACCTGCATGTCGGCCCCGAATTCGCCGTGCTGCGGCGGGAAGCCGGCGTCGGCGCAAAAGCCGAGGAACTTTTCGTACAAATCCCGGGCAAGATCCGGGGCAGCGGCGTGGGAAAATCCGGGGCGGCGGCTCTTGAGGTCCGCGTACAGCGTGAACTGGGAGACGACGAGGAGGGCTCCCCGGACCTGTTCCAGGCTCTTATTCATTTTGCCGTTTTCGTCCTCGAAAACACGGAGACAGCAGATTTTGCCGGCCAGTTTGCGGGCTGTTTCCTCCGTGTCCCCGGGACCGACGCCGAGCAGGACCAGGAAGCCCTGCCCGATCTGTCCCTGTACTTTGCCGCCGATGGTGACGGAGGCATCTTTCACTCTGGTTACGACTGCGCGCATAAGGCATGCTCCTTTCCATGGTATGTGCCGGATGTATGGCTGTCCATCAGGAACAAGCATAACACAGCAGGGCAATTCGTGCTATAATTTTCACGCGAAAGTGTTTGCATAGAAACCGTAATTGCATAGAAAAGGAGAAATATACGATGCATCCTCTGTTCCATACGAAATGGTTCCACGCGGTGCTGGCCGGCGTGCTGCTGGCCGGCGGCGTGGCAATGTGGAATGTCCTTGCCTGCACGCAATGCCGCGCCTATGCTGCGTTCCAGGGCGCAACGGCCGCGGCGGCACCGGCGGTTCTGCTGCCTGCACCGGTACCCATCTCCGACTATCCCAAGTCGGATCCGGCGGGCCGGAACCTGTTTTTACGCTGGCACAAGGTGCGCGACGATGTGGCGTACGAACTGCGCCTTATGCAGGACGGCAAGGTGTTCTTTTCGTCGCAGCATATTTACGTGAATGGTTTCCACGTAGTCCTGCCGGCCGATTTCAAGGGGAATTCCTTCGAGTGGCAGGTACGGGCCCTGAACCTGGACCTGCAGCCGACGACGGCGTTTTCCCAGTCGCGGAGGGTCTATGTGGATCCGAAAGTGAACCCGGTAATCTACCCAATCCCCATGAACGGCCGCAATCTGCTGGAAGACACGGATCTGGGCGCCCGGGCGGGCCTGCCCAAAAAGAACGGGGCCTATGTGCCGGCCCGGGCGGAAAATGTGCCGGCCGGCCTGGTGGCGCCCGAAGTGTTCCCGCACCACAATGGCACGACGGCCATCAACCAGGTGTATAAATGGATCCGCGTGAACGGCGGGGAAACGTACGAAATCGAAGTGCTGAACTCCCTGCCTGCGTCCGACGCGGAGCCGGCACCGGCGGAAAAGGTGATTGAGAGGGCCTACAGCACCCACTTCGACCTCTACGATCCGCAAAAACAGGTGTCGTCGCAGCCCATGTACTGGCGCGTGCGGGCCCTGGACGCACAGGGCAGACCCATCGGCGTGTTCTGCCCGCCCCAGCAGTTTGAGACGAATCCCCGGAAGCACTATACGGTGGGCACCCTGGGCGACAGCATCACCCACGGCGGCGGCAGCGTGTCCGGCGCGCCGTCGGACTGGGAGTACGATTACCAGTCCTACCTGAAGTTCGACACCATCAACCTGGGCCAGAGCGGCGACACGAGCGAAGCGACCCTGGCGCGTTTCGAGGACGATGTACTGCCGTTCCATCCGGAATATCTGATCATCATGACCGGGTCGAACAGCCTGCGTGCCTCCTATTCGGCCCGCTCCATCATCGGCGACCTGGACGCCATCCGGCAGAAATGCGTGGACAACGGCATCAAGCCGGTCTTCCTGACCATTCCGCCCATCAACCCGGACAACATTGCCAAAGCCTTCAACGAGCCGACGGATCCGGCCTGGATGTCGAAATTGGCGAAGATCAATGCATACATCCGCACACAGCCCCATATCGAGCTGTACACTAAGTTCACGGAAAACCAGGCCCTGCCGACGAGCCTCGCCATCGACGGCCTGCATGTAGGGGTTGAGGGAAAACGGCTCATGGCCGAAGCCATCAACGAGCAGTGGGACGATGTCCTGGCCCGCTACTACGGCAACTGACTGTGCGGCGCGGCCGCATTTCCGGTACAATGAATCCAGGGACAGGAAAGGAGGGACGCCATGTCGGTATATGCCATAGGGGACCTGCATTTTTCCGGAATGCCGCCCCGGAAGCCCATGGATATCTTCGGGGAACACTGGCGGGATCACCGGGACAAGGTGATCCGCAACTGGACCGCCGTGGTGGCGCCTGACGACTGGGTCGTGCTGTGCGGCGACCTGTCGTGGGGCATGAAGCTGTCCGATGCCCTGCCGGACCTGGAGGCTGTTGCAGCCCTGCCAGGGCACAAAGTCGTGATTGAAGGCAACCATGACTACTGGTGGACTTCCGTCAAGAAAATGACGGAAGCCACGCAAGGGGCCTTCGCCTTTTTGCGCAACAGTTTCCAGCCTGTGGAAACAGGGGACGGGACCGTGGCCCTTTGCGGCAGCCGGGGCTGGCCGCTGCCGGGCTGGGAGAATTTCGACCCGGCCAAAGACCGGAAGATCCTGGACCACGAGGTGCTGCGCGTGCGCGCATCCCTCGAAGCGGCGCGGAAAGCCGGGTGCAGAGACATCATCCTGGCCCTGCACTATCCGCCCTTTTACACGTCCGACGAAGCCTCGCCGTTTTATGACCTGATTGAGGAATTCGGCGTGCGGCGCTGCGTCTTCGGCCATATCCACGGGGAAGAAGGCGCGGGACAGGTGTTCCAGGGGCGGCGCGGCGCTTGCACGTTCCGCCTGGTTTCCTGCGATACGAACGGGTTTACGCCGGTTCGGATCGGGTAAGCCGGAAAAAACCAAAAAATCATTGACAAGGGGTTCCCGTTCAGTTATAATAATCTTGCTGTTGAAAAACAGTACATGACTCCGTAGCTCAGCTGGATAGAGCGTTTGGCTACGAACCAAAAGGTCGAGTGTTCGAATCACTCCGGGGCCACCATGAAACATGATCCGCGGTGCGTATGCACCGCGGATTTTTTGTTTGCGCCAGGGTATGGAGCGGCGTCCGCTTTGCGGAAGAAGGATTGTCCCTGGCCGTGGTGCCCCTGGAATACAACGAGAAGGTCGGCCCCGGTCTGGTGCGGCTGCCCATGGAGGATCCCCGTTTTTCCTTACCTCCGGTACGGAATGGATTGCATCACTGAGGGATGCGTGATTTTTTCTGTACCTTCCGTATAAGGAGGATTGACATATAAGTAAAAGACTTTGTTTTTATTGGTTTATAACAAACTGTTATATTGGAAGGTGCCCTGCAATACGAAGTACCGGAAGCCTGCGCACCCGTTCCGGATTGCAGCGGCAGGCCCCGGTACTTTTTTGCCATACTTCCTTATCGGATTCCTCCGGCTAACGGTTTGTCGTAAGCGATTTTTACGCTGTTGTCGAACCAGATGGTACCGCGGTATGTGAAGCCGGATTTTGCCAGGATATGCTTCATTTTGTGGTTGTCCTCGTCGGTATCGACGCGGAAGGAACGGACGCCTTTCTGGCGGCTCAGCTCTTCTACGAGGCGGAAGACGGCGCTGCTGATCCCTTTGCCCCGCATGTCCGCAGAGAAGGCCATGCGGTGTACTACCACGTAGGGTTCTTCCGTGCCCCACGTGCCATTCAGGTGGGCGTAGGCCGGTTCGCCGCCGTAGTCGATGCAGAGGTAGCCGATTCTGGTGCCGTCCTCTTCCGCAAAATAGCCTTTCCGGAGGCGGATGTCCTCCCGGATGCAGTCTTCGTCAGGGTAGCCGTTCTGCCACTGGTCGATACCGCAGTCGTGCAGGTGCTTTTTGGCATCATTGATCATCTGCATGGCCATTTTAAAGTCTTTTTCCTGCGCCAATACAAGTTTCATTATAAATCTTTCCTTTCCAGAGTGCCGCGCCGCTGTCCCGTCATTTCCGGGGCAGGCAGAGAGCGACGGCCTTCCTCAGTTCCGCGATGCCTGCGGGCGTTGTTGCCCAGCTCGAGGCGAAGCGTACCACTGCGTGCGCCGCATCGTACGGTTCCCAGAATTCAAAGCCCACCCAGGCAGACAATTTCCGGAGGGACTCGTTTTCCAGAATGACGAACTGCTGGTTCGTCGGGGAATCCAGGTAGAAGCGGCAGCCGGCATCCTGGAAAATCTTCCGGATTTCCCGCGCCATGTCGATGGCATGGCGGCCGATGCGGAAATAGAGGTCGTTTTCCAACAGGGCCGCAAACTGGGTGCCAATCAGGCGGCCTTTGGCGGAAAGGGCCCCGTGCTGCTTGATGCGGGTCAGAAAATGCGGGGGTTCCGCGCCGCGCGGGAAGACGATGGCTTCGCCGTTCAGGGCGCCTGCTTTGGTGCCGCCGATGTAGAAGACGTCGCAGAGTTCATCGAGGAGGGACAGGGTGACATCGGTACCGTAGGCCGCCAGGCCGTAGACGAGCCGCGCCCCGTCCAGATAGAGAGACATGTGGTGCCGGCGGCAGACCGCGGAGAGCTCGCGCAGTTCCTGCGCCGTGTACAGCGTGCCGTATTCCGTGGGATGGGAAATGTACACCATGCCGGGAAAGACCATGTGCTCGTGGTTCGGGTCGGCATAGAAGGCTTTTACGAAGGCGTCTGCATCAGCCGCCGCGAGTTTTCCGTCGTGCCGCGCGGACGGGATGGCCAGGACTTTGTGCCCGGAAAATTCGATGGCCCCGGCCTCGTGCACGTTCACATGGCCGGACTGGGCCGCCACGACGCCTTCATAGGGCTGCAGCATAGTGTCGATGACCAGTTGGTTGGCCTGCGTGCCGCCATTCACAAAATAGACTGCCGCCGCGTCATCCCGGCAGAGCTGCCGGATTTTTTCCGTGGCCGCCTTGGTAAAACGGTCCGCCCCGTAGCCGGGGGTCTGTTCCAGATTGGTCTGGCAGAGTGCCTTCAGTACTTCTTCATGGCATCCTTCCAGATAATCGCAAGCAAAAGAATACATAGGGGTTTCCTCCTTTATATCGGATTTAAGTTCATTATAAAGTCGTTTGCGGCATTGTCAATGGAATACGATGCCTCTCCTGCAAGGAGGCCGCTGCCGCCCGGCAGCGGCCTTTTTTGTTTGGCTGCAAGGCGGTGCTTTGGGTTCAACCGGTTGCGACATCTTATGTCCAGGGGAATCTATATAATGAACATACCGTCAGATTTCGGTCTGAAGAGGACAAAAAATGTAGATGGGAGGAACCATTATGCAGACCCGCAAGGAGAAAGTTTTGGCAATCGTCCTGAGTACAGCGGTCTTTGCCGCCCCGTTTGTGGCGGCCGCACCGGCGTATGCCGATCCGCAGCTGGAACAGATTCAGCCACAGAAGGAGACGGCCACGGCGGAAAACGGGGAGCCGCTGTCTTTTAAGGAACGGCTGAAAGCAAAAATGGCGCAGGCGGAAATCTCCAAAATGCCTGCCGGGGAAGCGTATATTCCCGGTGGTACGCAATTGAATGTCGAATTGGTTACGGCACTGCATTCCAAAACGGCAAGGACTGGCGACATAGTCCGTTTCAAGATGATGGAAAATTTGATTTTGAACGATGTCATTGTAGTTCCTGCCGGGGCAGAAGTGGAAGGAAAGGTGACAAAGGCTACCAGCTCCGGGTTTTTCGGACGTGCCGGCAAGTTGATTTTCAGTATCGATAAAGTCCGTACCATCAACGGGGTGGATATTCCGCTGGAATACATGGGAAAAATACAGGCAGGCTCCGACGGTGGTGCGATTGCTGTGACAGCCGTGGTCTCCATTCTCGGGGGATTCCTTATGAAAGGGAAGAATGTATCAATTCCGGCCGGTACGAAGTTTGCGGCGAAAGTGAAGAACGATACGGATTTGAAAACCAGTTTGAAAGATTTGCAGGAAGCGATGAACCCGGAGAAACCTCACGGGGTTTCCATTTCCATCCGGTAATTGCTGCAAGGAGGCCGCTGCCGCCCAGCAGCGGCCTTTTTTGTTTGGCTGCAAGGCGGTGCTTTAAAAAAGAGGGAAATCATGGTAAAATGAAACAAATTTTTTGTAATGCAGGAGGATTTTCACCATGCGGACCTATAAACCTGTTACTTCCGAAGTCATCGCGAAACTGAAAGCCATCGTTGGCGATAAATATGTCAAGACCGATCACGATATCCTGATGCAGTATCAGACGGACTACGAATCGAACCCGCGTTATTTCCACATGCCCGAGGCGGCGGTCCATCCGGCCGGTCCTGAGGAAATCGCGGCAATCGTGAAACTGGCGAATGAATTCGAATTCCCCATCACGGTGCGCGGCGGCGGCACGAGCCTGGCGGACGGGGCCATTCCGGTCTGCGGCGGCGTGGTGCTCTGCATGGAGCGGCTCAACAAGATTCTCGAAGTCGATGAGGAAGGCATGTATCTGACGGCGGAAGCCGGGGTACGCACCATCGACCTGCAGAATGAGGCGAAAAAGCGCGGATTCCTCTATGCCGGAGATCCGTCGAGCTCCGAAAGCTCCCTCATCGGCGGCAACATGGCGACCAATGCGGGCGGTCTGAAAGCCGTGCGTTACGGCGTGACGCGCAACCAGGTCTATTCTCTGGAAATCGTGACCCCGACGGGCGACATCACGACGGTGGGTGCCAATCTGAAGAAATGCACGACCGGCTACTGCCTGGATCAGCTCATCATCGGCAGCGAGGGGACGCTGGGCATCGTGACGAAGGTGACGGTGAAGCTCGTTCCGTTGCCGCCGTACCGCTTCGACATCCTCGCCGTCTATACGGATCCCGTGCAGGCGCTGGGAATGGTGCCGAAACTGCTTAAGGCCGGTATCAATCCGACGAGCCTCGAATACATGGACAATTCCTATGTGCGCGGCACGGCGGATTACTGCAAATACAACGATGTCCCCCATTACGAGGACGGCATCTACGTCATCATCACGGTGGAGACCTATACGGAGGACGAGGTCGACACGAAGATGGAGACGGTCAGCGAAATCTGCGAGGAATCAGGCGCCGTCGACGTGCTGGAGGCCGACGACCGCATCTGGAACATGCGGCGCAACTGCCAGACTTCGGTAGAGCTCATCAGCAGCGTGTTCCTGACGGATGACGTGGTCGTGCCGGTGAACCGTATCGGCAAGGCCATCCAAACGGTTATGGAAATAGGGGAAAAGTATCCCTTCGAGGTCAAGATCAACGCCCATATCGGCGACGGCAACATGCATATCGTGCTGTGCAAGGTCAACCTGACCGAGGAGGAATGGGAACGCAACGTGGAGGCATTCCACCAGGAAGTGTACCGCTATGCGTACAGTGTCGGCGGCCGCCTGGCGGGCGAACACGGCATCGGCGCCAAGAAGCTGAAATATATGGAGGAGTTCACGCCCAAGGGGGAACTGGCCATCATGAAGACCATCAAGCGGGCCATGGATCCCAAGGATATCCTGAACCCGGGCAAAGTGTTCGACATCTGATGCCTGGCCGCGGGAAAGGAACATAGACAGAAAAAGGGCTGTGTCACGGACAGTAGCAATCCTTGTCCTGGTGACACAGCCCTTTTTGATGCTGACGGAATGATGCTCACGCGTTCCGGTCCGGCAGGGAATCAGTTCGCGGAGGTGATGGTTCCGTGGAATTTTTCTTCAATGAATTTCTTGATGGCGTCGGATTTGTAGATGGCGACGATCTTCTTGAATTCCGGCCGGTCCTTGTCCTGCTCGCGGGCGGCGAGGACCATGACGGCCAGGGGTTCGTCCTTCTTTTCCCAGAAGAGGCCCTGTTTTTTGACATCGATACCGGAACTGAGCACGTAGTTCATGGTGATGGTGGCCAGGTCGACGTCGTCCAGGCTGCGGGGCAGCTGGGCTGCTTCCAGTTCCTTGAATTTCAGGTGCTTCGGGTTTTCCACGACATCTTTCGGCGTCGCTTTGTAGCCGGTCCCGTCCTTCAGCTTGAGGAGACCGGCCTGCTGCAGGAGCAGTAAGCCGCGGCCGCCGTTGGTCGGGTCATTGGGGATGGCGACGGTGGCGCCGTCGGGAACGTCCTTCAGGTCGTGCACCTTATTGCTGATGATGCCCTGGCGGATGAGGATCGTATTGCCGATGGGGACCAGCTTGGTGTTGTTCTGCTTGTTGAAGTTGTTCAGGAACGGTACGTGCTGGTAGGCGTTCAGGTCCAGGTTGCCTTCGGCCAGTGCCTTGTCGGGCGTGATGTAGTCCGTGAATTCGACGACTTGCACGTCCAGGCCCTGTTTTTTGGCTTCCGCCGCCACGGCGTGGACCACTTCGGCATGGGCGCCGGCAGTAGCGCCGATCTTGATGACTTTGCCGCCGCCGTCCGGGGCGGCCGCCTTTTTGTCACCGCCGCCGCAACCGGCGGCACCGAGGGCCAGGAAGGCCAGCGCTACGAGGGATACGATGGTTTTTCTGAGTTTCATTTGACATTCCTCCTTGTTAGTGAGTCAGATAAAGTGTTTTCGGTTCCTGCACAACCCGCTCCGCTCCACAACAAGGCGAAATATGGCAAAAGCGGTTATGCCGTGAAATCCATGTGATTTAGGAACTTGTTCCCCATGTTAAAGGGTTTCCCGTTTTCTGTCAAAGGATTTTTCTGTTTTTGTGGAAAGAAACAAAAACAGGGGGAAAATCGACTGTCTTTTGTAAAATATGTAACAAAAGCGTCGTTCCCTGGCTCCGGACCCGTCTGGCAGGTGGCGGGGAACGGGTTGGGAGGGCCGCGGAAAATTGACTTACACCGGGGCGCATTGTATAATGTAATAGTTATGGCGGCTTGTCCGGAGGGCCGCTTTTTCCGCCTGTCCGGCGGAGGGGAAAAGCATCCCGCAAATGATCATTTGACCTGGGAGGGTTTATTTATGGAAGAAAAATATGCGCCCCATGCCATAGAAGCAAAATGGCAGCAATATTGGGAAGAGCATAAAGCTTTCAGACGTGAAAAAGACGAATCGAAACCGAAATCCTATGTGCTGGAAATGTTCCCGTATCCGTCGGGCAACCTGCATATGGGTCATGTGCGCAACTACTCCATCGGCGATGTAGTGGCGCGTTTCCGCACCATGAGGGGCTTCAATGTCCTGCATCCCATGGGCTTCGACTCTTTCGGCATGCCGGCCGAAAATGCCGCTATCCAGCATGGCATCCCGCCGAAGAAATGGACCATGGACAACATCGCCAACATGACACGGCAGCTGAAGGCCATGGGCCTGTCCTATGACTGGAACCGGGAAGTCATTACGTGCAAACCGGAATACTATAAATGGACCCAGTGGTTCTTCGAACTGTTCTATCAGCGCGGCCTGGCTGTGAAAAAGGAGTCGTCCGTCAACTGGTGCGACCATTGCAACACCGTGCTGGCCAACGAACAGGTCGTCGAAGGCAAGTGCTGGCGCTGCCACAACGAAGTGCACAAGAAACGCCTGAGCCAGTGGTTCTTCAAGATCACCGATTACGCCGATGAGCTGCTGAAGGACATGGACGAGATTCCCGGCTGGCCCGAGCGCGTCAAAACCATGCAGAAGAACTGGATCGGCCGTTCCGAAGGTCTGGAATTCAGCTTCGACATTCCCGACCTGGGCGAAAAACTGCCCGTCTATACGACCCGTCCCGACACGATTTACGGCGTCACCTTCGTCGTCATCCCGCCGGAACACCCGCTGGTGGAAAAGATCCTCAGGGACAATCCCCGCCGGGCCGAACTGGAAGCCTTCTGCAACAAGATCAAGAACACGTCGGATATCGAGCGTACGTCGAGCGAATCGGAAAAGCTCGGCATGTACACCGGGTACGACTGCATCCATCCGCTGACGGGACACAAGGTCCACATCTGGATCACCAACTACGTGCTGTACGATTACGGTACGGGCGCCGTTATGGGCGTGCCTTCGGGCGACCAGCGCGACTGGATGTTCGCGGAAAAATACGGCATTGAAAAGATCCTCACCCTGCAGCCGAAAGGCCAGGAACTGAAGCTGGAAGAAATGACCCACGCCTACGAGGAAAAGGATGGCGTGCTGGTCAACTCCGCCCAGTTCACGGGCATGGAGATGCACAAGGCCATGAAGGCCATCATGGACTACATGGAGGAAAAAGGCCTGGGCAGGCGTGTCGTCAACTACCGCCTGCGCGACTGGTTGATCAGCCGCCAGCGTTACTGGGGTGCCCCCATTCCCATCATCTACTGCCCGCATTGCGGCGAAGTGCTGGTTCCTGAAGACCAGCTGCCCGTCCTGCTGCCGGAAGATGTCAAATTCGATGCGGGCGCAAAATCCCCGCTGGCCACGTCGGAAAGCTTCCTGCACTGCAAGTGCCCGAAGTGCGGTGCCGACGCCACCCGTGAAACGGACACGATGGACACGTTCCTGTGCTCCTCGTGGTACTACCTGCGCTACACGGATCCCCATAACGACAAGGCGCCTTTTGCCAAAGACGCCAATGGCTATTGGGGACCGGTCGACCAGTACATCGGCGGCATTGAGCACGCCATCCTGCATCTGCTCTATTCGCGCTTCTTCCTGAAGGTGCTGCGCGATGCCGGCATGGTCGATTACGACGAACCGTTCACCAACCTGCTGACGCAGGGCATGGTCATCAAGGACGGCGCCAAGATGTCCAAATCCCTGGGCAATGTGGTATCGCCGGAAGAGATCCTTTCGAAATACGGCGCCGACACGGCCCGCCTGTTCATCCTCTTCGCCGCTCCGCCGGAACGCGAACTGGAATGGAGCGACCGCGGCGTGGACGGCAGCTTCCGTTTCCTGAACCGCGTATGGCGCATCGTGTACCATTTCCGCGACCTGCTGGCCCAAAAGGCTGCGTACGACGTCAAGGACCTGGACGAAAAGGACAAGGACCTGCGCCGCGCCTTGAACGCTTCCATCAAGAAGGTGACGGAAGATATCGACGAACGTTTCAACTTCAACACGGCCATCAGTTCCCTCATGGAACTGGTGAACGCCCTGTATGCCTATAAGGACGCCAAGAAGGAATATTGCGCAGGACTGGTTTACGAAACCGTCAAGGACCTGCTGCTCCTGCTGGCTCCCTTTGTTCCGCACATCACGGAAGAACTGTGGCATCATGTGATCGACGGCACGACGAGCGTGCATGACCAGACCTGGCCGGGGTACGACGAAGAAGCCCTGAAGGTCGCCACGGTCGAAATCGTGCTGCAGATCAACGGCAAGGTCCGCGACCGGCTGGTCGTTCCGTCCGACGCCGACAAGGGCGAACTGGAAAAACTGGCTCTGGCCGACAAACGCATCCAGGAACTCATCGGGGATGGCACCGTCCGCAAGGTCATCGCCGTACCGGGACGCCTGGTCAACCTCGTCGTCAAATAACGAACCCTGATCCGACGACGTCAGGATCAGGGTCGGGATGCCTGCTCCGGCTGCGCCGGACAGGAATCAGGCAAAAATTTCAAAGGGGGGATTTCCGTTTCCGTGTACTTCGGTACCGGAACCGGGAATCCCCCCTTTTCGTATGCCTGTGACAAGCTCCCGGAACACCGGGAAGAAAGGAAGGTAAATATGTTGGAAACCCAAAAAACGAAACTGGCATTCCTTTGCGGCAGTGTGCTCCTTTGCGGAGCCATGGCCTGGTTCGGAGGTGCAGGGACCCTGCCCGGCGCGGAGAATCAGGGGACGCCGGACATTGTGCGGACGGGTTCCGCCGTGGGGGAACGGCAAGGCGGAGGGACGCGGGACACAGGGGCCCGGGCGGTGCAGGTGACGGTATGCGTCAGCGGCGCCGTTCAGCAGCCCGGTCTCTATACGGTGGCGAAAGGGACGCGGGCGCAGGAGATCATTGTGCGGGCCGGGGGGTATACGGCCGATGCCGATCCGGACCGCGTCAATCTGGCGAAGCCCTGCAAGGACGGGACGCATATCCGCGTGCCGCGTCTGTCGCAGCGGCGGCTGCAGGAACTCCGGCAAATGCAGAAGGCGGCCCCGGAGGGCCGCCTTCATGGGTAAGCGGGATAGCTGCTGGTGTACGGGAATACCGCGTGTCCTGTTCAGCAGTGCGTCAGGTCGACATCGGCCCGGGACAGGGTACGCAGGACCCGTTCCATGACGCGGACGGCCCGTGTGATGTCGCCGATGTCGGCATATTCTTCCGGCGCGTGGCTGACGCCGTTGCGGCAGGGAATGAAGAGCATACCCGTCGGCGTGCAGGAGGCCCAGTTCATGGCGTCGTGCCCGGCGCCGCTGGGCATCTGTTTGAAGGATGCCTTTTCCGCTTCGCAGCACTCCGACAGGAAGCGGATCATGGCAGGGTGCAGTGGCACCGGCGCGTCGTTGTAGAGCGGTTCCACCGTGACGGGGATGTGCCGCCGGGCCGCGATGGCGTGCGTCTGGCTGATGACCTGGCGGAGAACGTCGTCCTTGGCCTGCTGGGAAATACTGCGGATGTCGATGCCGATGCCCGTTTCCCCGGGGACGACGTTCATGGCGTTGGGGTCGACGTCGATGACGCCGACGGTTCCGACGACGGGCGGGTCCGTCTGGTTTTTGGCGGCCTGCTCAACGGCCAGGATGACTTCGGAAGCGGCACAGAGACCGTCCTGGCGCATCGCCATGGGTGTGGCGCCGCTGTGGTCGGCACTGCCGTGGAAGCGGACTTTGAGGCGCGTGGGGGCGGCAATGCCTGTTACGACGCCCATCTGCAGCTGCTCCTGTTCCAGGACTTTGCCCTGTTCGATGTGCATTTCCAGGTAAGCCGCCAGGGGCTTCGTGTAGTGGCATGTCTCTATGTCGTCCGGACGCAGGCCGCGGCTCTGAAGCACTTCGTACATACTGTTGCCCCACTTGTCGTGGTATTTGTACAGGTCTTCCTGTTTCAGGAACCCGCGCATGAATTTGCTGCCTGCCGTGGAACAGCCGAAACGGCTGGATTCCTCGCACATGAAGAGGACGATTTCCAGGGGACGTTCGTTCCGGAAATGGTCTTCCTCCATGCTGCGGGCTACTTCGATGGCGCCAAGGATGCCGCAGACCCCGTCATAGTTGCCGCCCTCGGGTACGCTGTCCGAATGGGAGCCGCACATGACGGCGGGCAGGTCCTCGCGCAATCCCCGGCGGTGGCCGATGACATTGCCGAAGGCGTCGGTCCGGATTTCCAGACCGGCTTCCTCCATGAGGGACAGGAGATAGTGACGGCCCTCCCAGTCCGTGGTCGTGAAGGCGACGCGGTTGATGCCTTTGGCGCCGTGGGCGTGGGTCGTGATGGTATCCATATGGTCGATTTGTGCCTGCAGTCGTTCTTGCGAAATCATGATGCGTTCCTTCTTCAAAAAATACTTCTTGTAAAAGATACTATTAATTGTATAAATTTTTAACGTGGTTGTAAACATCTATGTTCAAAACTTTTTTGGGCTGGTCGTTCCTTTTCTTTTGCGCCGGCGATGCCCTGGGTATCTTCCGGGCTTCTTTCCCGTCCCTGGTTCCGGCTTTTGCGGGCTGTCTTGCGGCGGCGCTGGCAGTGTCCTTCCGGCTACGGGAGCGGCTGCTGCCGTTGTTCCTGCTCCTGGCCCTGGCCGGCGGTCTTCTGGCCGGTACCGGTGACGAGCCGGTCCGCACCGCCTGGCAGGACTTAGTGGGCCGGACTGTGACCCTGGAAGGGGAATGGGACCCGGCGTCCCTGCAGGTGCGGGAGGGCGGTGTATCCGGCGTGCTCGAGGTACGGAACCCGCTGCCCGGCAAAATCCGTATCTTTATACAGGACGGGCGGTTGGAAGAGCAGCCGCTCCGCGTGCGGGGCCGGCTGCAGGAACAGACGTTCCATTATAATCCGGGCGGCATCAACGGGCCCTTGACGGCACGGATCCGGGGCGTATACGGCCGCATGACTGTGCCGGCCGGCGCCGTGATATACCGGGACGGTCCGGTTTCCCTGCGCAAGCGGGTGGACGGAGCCGTCCTGCGTTGGAAGCGGCAGCTGATGGAAAGGCTGCACCGTCCGGAAAGTGCCCTGCTGCCCGGCATGGTGCTGGGTGGATACGAGGGCGTGCGGGCAGAGGATGCGGAAGTGCTGCGGAATAACGGACTGGCCCACCTGATGGCCGTCTCCGGCACCCACGTAGCGCTTCTGGCGGCTTTCCTGCTGCTGCTGACGCGGCACTGGCAGGGGCGGGGGAAGGACTTCTGCCTTGCCGCCGTGCTCGTCCTGTACGCCGTGGCCTGCGGCCTGCGGCCGGCCGTCCTGCGGGCGGTCCTCTTGTGCCTGGCGTTGTGGTGGGGGCGGCAGCGAGGCCGGACGGCGGACCCGCTGCGTCTGCTGATCCTGGTGGCCTGGACCCTGCTGCTGGTCTGCCCGCTCTGGCTGGTGGACCCCGGGTTCCAGCTCTCCTTTGTGACGGTGGCAGGCCTGGTCCTGCTCGGCCCGGTTGTGCAGGGACGGCTGCCCGCCTTCCTGCCGTCCTGGCTGCGCGCGGCCGCGGCGGTCCCCCTGACTGCCCAGCTGGTCACGGTGCCGTTTCTGGTCTTCTATTTCCACCATCTCGTACCTTTGTCTCTGGTCAGCAATCTGCTCCTGGTACCTGCGCTGGAAGCGGCGGTACTGCTTTTCCTGCCGGCCCTGTTCCTGGCCCCGCTGCTGCCATCGCTGGCCGGTGCCGCCGCGTGGCCGGCAGAGTTCCTGCTGGCCGGCGTCCTTAAGGCGGGTGTCCTGCTGGCGCGGCTGCCCGGTGCGGCCGTGACGGTGGGGGACTGGGGACTATGGCGTTCCCTGGTGTACTACGGCCTGCTGGCCCTGTGGGCCGACCGGGGACCTTTCCTGCAGTGGACCGGCCGGCGGCGCCGCTGCTGTCTGGCCGTCCTGCTGGCCCTGTTTCTGCTGCCGTCCTGCCGGCAGACCTGGCAGGCCCGGCCGCTGGAGGTCCATTTCATGGACGTAGGGCAGGGGGACGCGGCTTTGGTGCGCACGTCGGACGGCAAAACCGTGCTGCTTGACACGGGCGGCACACGGGGCGGTTACGATACGGGCCGGCAGATTGTGGTGCCGTATCTGCGCTATCTGGGCATCGACAGGCTGGACGCCCTGATTCTGAGCCACGGCGATTTTGACCATATCGGCGGGGCCCGGTCGGTATTGGCCAGCCTGCCGGTGCGGCACCTCTTTTTGGGACAGGGGGAGGACACGCCGGAACTGGCGACCCTGTTGCGGCAGGCGCCGTCTGCCCTGGCAGTGACCCGTCTGCGCCGGGGCGAACGGTGGCGCATCGGCCGGGCTGACTTCACGGTGGCCGCCGCCGGCGGCGGGGAGGGCATCGTACGCACTGTGGACGCGACGCCGGCGAACCGGGATTCCCTGATCCTGCAGCTGCGGGAAGGGCGGCATTCCCTCGTGTTTCCCGGCGATGCGGACTGGGATACGGAAGAGGCGTCCTTGCCCTGGCTTGGCCCGTGCGATCTGCTGAAGGCGGGACACCACGGCTCGAAGACGTCCTCCTCTCCGCATTTCCTGCACAGGCTGGCGCCCCAGGCGGCCGTCATTTCTTCGGGCCGGGGCAACAAATACGGGCACCCTGCGCCGGAACTGCTGGAACGGCTGCAGGAGCATGGCATCCGGCCGCTGCGGACGGACCAGCTGGGGGCCATCCGGGTGGTTTTTGACGATTCGGGCCTGCAATGGTATAGTTATAGATATCAAAAAGACCGTTTCATCCCCTGAGGGACGGCGGCGGAAAGAGGTATGTCATGACTGGGAATGGCAAGGAGGCCGGCAGCGCGCTCCAGGGTGTCGTCACGCCGGAAATCTTTGTGCGGAACCTGACGCCGGACAATGTGCCGCCGGTCATCTGCATCGTCGGGGAAGAGGCCTACTACCGCGACCTGGCGCACCACAAGCTGTGGGAGGTGCTGTTCGGCGATACGCCCGAAGAGGACCGCAGTCTGGACGTGTTTGCCGAAAAGACGGACCTGCAGCAGCTGGAGACGCAGCTGAACAGCTATCCGTTCTTTGGCGGCCGTTCCGTGGTCTGCATCACGGATCCTGTGCTGCTGAACCCGCCGCAGCGCGAGAGTGCGAAGAAGGGGACCCCGAAGCGGGGGAAGAAGGCTGCCCCGCCGCGGCGGGAGGACCTGCCGCCCCAGGAACGGCTGCAGCAGATCCTGTCCGACGTGCCTGATTTCGGGACGGCCGTCATCCAGACGGACAAAATGGACGGCCGGCGCCCGCTGACGAAGTTCCTGAAACAGAATGCGTGCTACGTGGCCTGCGACCCCATTACAGCGAAATACCTGCCTGCGTGGCTCCAGAAGGAGGCGGCCCGGTACGGGGGACGGTTCACACCGGAAGCCGTGGGCGCCATCCTGGAATACGTGGAAACGGCGGACAAGGAACCGCCGCTGCTGATCCTGAAAGGCGAAGTGGAAAAAATCAGCCTCTTCGCCGGGGAGCGCAAGGAATGGACCGAGGCCGATGTGACCGCCCTGTTCGCGGGTCTGCCGGAGGCCGGCAATTTCGCTATGGGCAAGGCCGTCGGCGCGAAAAGCGGGCGTGACCTGCTGCTCCTGCTGGGGGACCAGCGGAAACGCAAGGTGTCGCCCGTCCTGATCCTCGCGAAACTGACGGCGGGCCTGCGCAACCTGGTCCGCGTCAAGGAGGCGGCGCCGCTTTTTCCAGGACCGGCTCTGGCCAAGAAGATCGGCAAATCGCCTTTCGTCGTCAACATGTGGAAACGCGACGGCGCACACTACACGGCGCAGCAGCTTACGCGGGCCCTGTGGGAGCTGGACCGCCTGACCGAGGATATCACCCTGGGCCGCGCCGGGGATGTGGAACAGCAGTACCGGCGCCTGGAGGAGATCCTCATTGTGCTGTGCGCCTAGGCTGTATCGGGAGATACGGCATGACCGCCTATGTACGGACAACGCAAGGTGTGTTACAATATTGATATTAATGTATTGTTAAAAAACAGAAGCAAAAGTTGCACGTCAGAGACTTCAGAGTAAGAAAAGGGGGTAAGGCGGCCAGGCCGCCGGCATCATGGAAAAATCCGCTTTGTTGTACATCATCAAACCGTCCCAGCAGAACAAGGAATCGCTGCTGCAGATCCTGTCGGATCACAAAGAGATCCGCTATGTGTCCCTTATGGGCGTCGATCTGGCCGGCAACGATACGGACGAAAAGATCCCCATCAGCATCTTCCTGCACGATTTGGACAAGTTCCTCTTCGGCAGCGCCGCCCAGACGGACGGTTCTTCCGTCGTGCTGCCCGGCATCGCCACGCTGAACGATGCCCGCGTCGATATGCAGGTCGACCGCGATGTGAACTGGTATGTCGATTACAACTTCGAACATGTCGATGAGAACACGGGACGCATCGCAGGCACCCTGCGCCTGCCCTGCTTCCTGATCCATAACGGCACCTGCGTCGATTCCCGGTCCATCCTGAAGCAGACCCTTTCCTATATGGAAAAGGAGATCCTGGCCCTGCTGCGGAACTATCCGCATATGCCCGGCCTGGAACAGGTGGACGTGGCCGAAATCGACCACCTTCTCTTCACGACGGCGACGGAACTGGAATTCTGGGTCAAGTCGCCGCGGGAAAAATCCCCGATTGAAGCCCTGTCTTCGTCCCAGGTGATGCAGGAACAGTACTGGCAGCGTACGCGTGGTAATGTCCGCACGGCCTTGGAACAGACCATCGAGACGCTGGAACAGTACGGCCTGGAACCGGAAATGGGGCACAAGGAATGCGGCGGCGTCAAAGGGCAGATTGATGAGACGGGCCATATGACCCACATCAACGAACAGCTCGAAGTGGACTGGAAATACAACACGGGCCTGCAGACGGCCGATAATGAGATTCTGGCGCGCATCGTCATCAAGGAACTGTTCCGCCTGAACGGTATGGAAGTCTCGTTCCAGGCCAAACCGATCCAGGGCGTGGCCGGCAGCGGGGAACACACCCATGTAGGCCTGGCCGCGAAAATGAAGGACGGCCGCGTCATCAACCTCTTTGCGCCGGCGGACATGCACAAGGATTTTTTGTCCACCCTGGGCTACGGCGCCATAATGGGCATCCTGAAGAACTACGAGGCCGTGAACCCCTTCATTTCCGCCACGTCGGACGCTTTCAACCGCCTGAAACCGGGCTTTGAGGCGCCGGTCTGCGTCGTCACGTCGCTGGGTCATTCGCCCGAAGTGCCGTCCCGCAACCGCACCATCCTGGCCGGCCTGATCCGCGATATCGACAATCCGCTGGCGACGCGCATCGAAATGCGTTCGCCCAACCCCTATACGAACACCTATATCGCCATTGCGGCCTTCTACCTGGCCGCCCTCGACGGTATGAAGGCCTGCGCCGCCAGCGGCAAGACGCTGGCGGCCATGGAGAAGGAGATTTCCAAGAAGTGCGGCACGGAGGGCTTCTATCTGGAAAAGGACCGTGAATACCGCACGGAACAGGACGTGTTCGAACACTTTACGGCCGAAGAGCGGCAGAAGCTGTTCGGCGAACCGCCTGCCACGGTCTGGGAGAATATGCAGGGCTGGGAGAAGTTCCCTGCCAAGAAGAAGGCCCTCATGGCCGGCGGCATCCTGACGGACAAGGTGATGCAGTCCTTCCGGGAAGGCGCCCTCATCCGCTGGAAGACGGAGATCCTGGACCGCATCATCCCGGAAGTCCGGGGCCAGGTCATGGCGGCGAAGAAGCTGCATGATGATACGGCCACGGCCTACGACAAGGCGGCCTGGAAGAAGGTCGAGGCCGTACGGGAGAAATTGGCGAAGGATTCGGCCCGTACATCGTGCGTGTTCACGCAGATCCGCAAGGCCTTCGAAGCCGGCGATTTCAGCACGGCGTCGGAAAAATTCCTGGAAATGCAGCGTCTGCGCGATGAAATGGTACAGCGTTACCACGATTACAGCCAGAACATCCTGGACTGACGCACGCCGCGGAATCCGTCCCCCGGAGGCACGGAGAGCGCGCCACAGACCGGGAAATGAAAAATTATATCTATAGATATTTTTTAAGTTGTCTAAATTCCTGACTTGTGGTAAAATACAGAAAGCGTTTGACCAGGAGAGCTGACCGGATGGTCTGTTTTTCCGGCAAACAAACGGAATACAATGGATACAGACGTGCTTAGGAGGATGACAATGGATTTTGCGTTAAACGAGGACCAGCTGGAGTTTCAGCAGATGGTGCGCGAGTTTGTAGAGAAGGAAATCACGCCGATTGCCGGCCAGCTGGATGAGGAAAACGCCACGCGGCCGGAACTGTTCAAAATAGCGGAACAAATGGGCCTGCTGAACGTTATCGTCCCTGAGGAGTACGGTGGTCCGGGACTGGACAGCGTCACTGTCGCCGCCATTTATGAAGAACTGGGCAAGGGCTGTGCCGGCGTGGCCACGTCCATGGCAGCCAATTCCCTCGCTACGGCGCCTGTCCTGCTGGCCGGGAATGACGCCCAGAAGAAGATGTGGTGCGACGTGCTGAACAACGGCGGCCTGGCTGCCTTCGCCCTCACCGAACCGGGCGCTGGTTCTGATGCCGGCAGCGTTTCCACCCGTGCCGTCCATGACAAGGAAAAGAAGACCTATACCCTGAACGGGACCAAGACCTTCATCACCAACGGCGGAATCGCCGACATCTACCTGATTTTCGCGAACACCCGCAAGGACGGCGGCATCCGCGGTCTGACGGCGTTCATCGTGCCGCGCGATACGCCGGGCTTCAAGGTGGGTAAAAAAGAGAACAAGATGGGCATCCGTCCTTCGAATACGTGCGAACTGATCCTGGAAGACGTGGTCATTCCGGAAGAGAACCGCGTCGGCCGGGAAGGGCAGGGCTTCCGTATCGCCATGAACACCCTGGATTCCGCACGGCCCTTCGTCGGTGCCGTGGCAGTGGGTCTGGCGCAGGCGGCCCTGGACGAAGCTGTCGCCTACGCCAAGGAACGCCATCAGTTCGGCCAGCCGATTGCTTCGTTTGAAATGATCCAGTCCATGATTGCCGATATGGCCATGAAGGTCGATGCAGCGCGCCTGCTCGTCTACCGTGCCTGCTGGATGCGCGACCAGGGCATGACCTTCACGAAGGAAGCCGCCATGGCCAAGTGCTACGCTGCCGATACGGCGATGGCAGTCACCACCGATGCCATCCAGATCATGGGTGGTTACGGCTATTCCAAGGAATATCCGGCGGAAAAACGTATGCGTGATGCCAAAATCATGCAGATTTACGAAGGCACGAACCAGATCCAGCGTCTGGTCATTGCCAACAAGGTCATCTACTGATCCATCCGACAGATAAAGTAAAAAAAGCCGTTGTTGAATGACAAACAACGGCTTTTTTTGTTATAATTCCGGTATACGGCCGATTCTTTTTGCAAACAAGGCGGCCCGGTGCCGCAGGAGATTCCGCAACCATGATCCTTATCTGGCTGGGAGCCCTGGTCTTTGTGGCGGACCGGCTCACCAAACTGCTTATCACCACACATATGACGGAAGGGGAGAGCATTCCCGTCCTTCCCAACATTTTCCATATCACGTTCGTCCTGAACCCCGGTGCGGCGTTCGGGATGCTGGCCCACAGCCGGAGCCTGTTCCTGGTGGTGGGGCTGGCCGCGCTGGCGGCCGTCTGGTATTTCCGCAAGGAAATCCTGGCGGAAGATCTGGCCGTGCGGGCTGGGGCGGCGCTCTTTGTGGGCGGGGCCCTGGGCAACCTGTGGGACCGTTTCCGGACGGGACTGGTCATCGATTTCCTGGATTTCCGCATCTGGCCGGTCTTCAATGTGGCAGACATCGCCATCTGCACCGGCGTGGCCCTCATCGTCCTTTCCCTGTTCCGCAGGGAAGCGGCAGAGCAGGGCAGGGAGAAGAACCATGACAGAACATGAGGTGCTGCATACCGATCCGGCTGCCGTCCCTGAGGGGACGGACGACCAGGATTGGGAAGAGGAACGGACCGTCCGCGCGGCTCCGGAGGACGCCGGTACCCGCGCTGATGTCTGGCTGGCGGGGCAGCTCGGCTGTACCCGGTCCCACGTGCAGATCCTGCTGGGGGAAGGCCGGGCCCGCAAGGGCAGCAAGGTGCTGAAGGCCAACTACAAGGTGAAGGCGGGGGATGTGATCCAGGTGGAGATGCCCAGGCTGATTCCGCTGGAAGCGCAGCCGGAAGACATCCCGCTCGATATCCTGTACGAGGATGACGATGTCATCGTCATCAACAAACCGCGTGGCATGGTGGTCCATCCGGCCGCGGGCCATTATGCGGGAACCCTCGTCAATGCCCTGCTGTTCCACTGCCGGGACCTGTCCGGCATCAACGGCGTCATCCGGCCGGGCATTGTGCACCGCCTCGATAAGGATACGAGCGGTGTCATGATTGCCGCCAAGAACGATGAGGCCCACCTGTCCCTGTCCAAACAGATTGCCGATAAGACGGCGCGGCGTACGTATCTCGCCGTGGTCAGGGGCAATGTGAAGACCGATTCCGGCGAAATCAGGACACAGATTGCCCGGGACAAAGACGACCGCAAAAAGATGGCTGTCGTGAAGGAAGGCGGCCGCGAGGCCGTAACGGACTACAAGGTGCTGGAACGGTACGGCAAATATACTGTCGTGCAGTGCAGCCTGAAGACGGGCCGGACCCATCAGATCCGCGTCCACATGGAGTACCTGGGCCATCCTCTGGCAGGCGACCCCAAGTATTCCCCCATGAAGGTGCCGTTCGCCATCAAAGGGCAGGCCCTCCATTCGCTGACGTTGGACTTCCTCCATCCCCGCACGGGGCGGCCCATGCATTTCGAGGCGCCGCTGCCTGAAGATATGCGGAAGATCCTGACCCGTCTGCGGAACGGCCAGTTCTGAACGGCCTGTTTTTGCGGTCCGGGCGGAAGGATACATCGTTTTGAAAAGAAATGAGGAGTCAGTATGGAAAACATGATCAAGAAAACCACCATTATGGACGCGGACGGCATCCGCCGGGCCCTGGTCCGCATCGCCCATGAAATCATCGAGCGGAACAAGGGGGTGGACGATGTCGCCCTCGTCGGGATCCATACCCGCGGCGTGCCGCTGGCAGAGCGCATCGCGGCGGAAATCAAAAAAATCGAAGATGTCGCGGTACCGGTCGGCGCCCTGGATATCACCCTGTACCGCGACGACCTGACGACCCTGGGCTATCATCCCGTTGTGCGGGGGACGGAAATCGGTTTCGACCTGACGGGAAAGCACGTCGTCCTCGTCGACGACGTGCTCTATACGGGCCGCACCATCCGGGCCGCCCTCGACGCCCTCATGGATATGGGCCGCCCCCGGTCGATCCAGCTGGCTGTGCTGGTGGACCGCGGTCACCGCGAACTGCCCATCCGCGCTGATTACGCCGGCAAGAACGTACCGACGGCGCGCCGGGAACTGGTGGAAGTCACCCTGGCGGAAGAGGGCAAGACGGATGAAGTCGTTTTAGGGGAACCGGCCCGCTGAAGCCGGTAGCGGAAAAGGAGGAGGAATCATGTCCATGGTAGATGAATTGGTGGCAACGTGCAAAAAGGAACGGAATGAACAGCTTGGCGCCACGCTGGTGCAGCGTCTGAAGAACCGCGGGTTCGGCGCCTGGTACTGCGCGACGGAGGAAGAGGCCCTGCAGCAGGCCCTGGCCCTGATTCCCAAGGACCATACCGTGTCCTGGGGAGGCTCTGTGACCATCGGGGAAATCGGGCTGCAGCAGTACTGCCGGGAGCATTACAAGGTCATTGACCGCGATACGGCCAAGACACCGGAAGAACGGGCGGAACTCATGCGGCAGGCCCTGCTGTGCGATACCTTCCTGACCAGCGCCAATGCCATTACGGCAGACGGCGAACTGGTCTATATCGACGGGAATGGAAACCGCACGGCGGCTGTCCTGTACGGGCCGCGCCAGATTATCGCGGTCATCGGCCTGAACAAGGTCTGCAAGACCCTGCAGTCGGCCCTGGACCGCGCCCACATGACGGCGGCGGTCATCAACGGGAAACGCTTCCCCGGCAGTGCAACGCCCTGCCAGAAGACGGGCGTCTGCTTCGACTGCAATATGCCGGACACCATGTGCAACTATATCCTGACCGTGCGCCGCAGCAAACCCATCGGCAGGATCAAGGTCATCCTGGTCGGCAGGGAAGTGGGCTTCTGAGCCCCTGCAGCGGGAAATCCGGGACGGGGTGGTACCGGACCGGAAAAATATGGTATAATGAATATATGCCTGTAACAAACGTACGACATGAAATGCAGCATACATCGGAGGGAATCACCATGAAGAAACTGAGAGCACTGTTGATCGCCGCCCTGACGGTGATCATGACCTGCCTGTCCGTGGCAGCCTTCGCAGCCGACACGGGCAGCGAAAATCCTTACAAGAACAATTACACGAAGGAAGCGGCCATGCTGCGCCATCCCGGTTCCGCCAAGCTGGTCTACTTCTTCATGACGCCGGACCGGCAGCCGATTCCGGGCGTCACCATGGTCTACAACACGACGAAAGGCCATGACCTGAAGGCCGTGGCTGATGCCGGCGGCAAAGTGATTTTCGACGTCAAGGATTCCGAACTGTTCTATATCCGCCAGGTGGTCTATAAAGGACAGACCCTGCCGGTCAGTGGCAGCGATGTCATCAACAACGTGGAAAAACAGGATGTCCGCAAGGGCCTCGTCATCTGGAACTGCATCGTCAAATACGGCGATGCCGCCTTCATGAGCTATAAAGGCAACTGAGGCCGCCGGCAAGGCAAAAAGAAAGGGAGTGCCGTTTGAAACGGTTGAGCTGACCCCCAATTGTTAGACCAAAAATCTAACAATTGGGGGTCAGTTTTTTATGGCAAAACACAACTATGAATTTAAGAAAAAAATAGTACTG
>ONEW01000017.1 GCA_900316935.1 uncultured Selenomonadales bacterium | reverse complement strand
ATGGACACCCTTGCCTTTGGCTGTATCTTTCCCGCTGCCGGGCAGATTCCGGACTTTCACCGGTTAGAAACGTGCGCCGCCGGGCGCACAACGCAAAAGGAGGACTGTCCGACACCGGACAATCCTCCCTTTTCTGTTTCCGTACGCCGCATCCGGATTTCCTCTTTCAGACTTTGCACGGTTCTGCTTCGCGTGAATACCGCGTTCCCTTATTTCACTTTCAGGACCGGTTCCACTTCGAACAGGCGCTGCCACGGCAGGACGAAGGAGTAATCATGGACTGCGCCGCCCATCACGGGTTCTGCGGTCTTCACGATGCTTTCCGCCACGGCCTGTTCGACCATCTGCAATTCTTTGCCAGCCAGTCCCTGGGCAGGCAGTCCCTGCGGCCAGATGACGCTCTGGGCGACATCCTGCCGGGCGTAGGCCTGGTAGGCCCAGTCATCCAGATAGCGCGTCTCCAACATCCGTTTATGGGCTTCCGGGGACATGTACGGCGAGAGGATTCCCTGGCAGAGGGCGTAGCCAAGGGAATTACCCGGTGTGTTCCAGCCGTCGTAGGCCGCCACCTTATAGGCCAGGCCGCGCTGGAAGAGCCCTTGCACGAGTGCCTTGTCGGCGCCGTTGCCGTAGGCCGTATCCGCCACGATGACCCGTTTTCCCGCTTGCACGTTTTGCTCGATGTAGTCCAGGAATCCGGCTTTGTGCTTATCGATGACACCGTTGTTGGCGGGCCAGTTGGCTTCCGCCGTAACGCCATTGTAAGGCGTATTCTCGGCCAGCAGGAAATCCGCTTTGGCCGGATGACGCGTCGGGAAGGCGCCGGCCGAAAAGATATGTTCCCGGACGGAAACCCGGGCCGTGTCGTCTTCGTAGGCAGGCACCGTGTCCGGGCCCACACCGGGGGCGTAATGCGTGTAGATGAACGGATAATTGTATGTCAGGCGGTTCACCGCCTGCGTCATGAGCAAAAGGCCCATCTGGTCCGCCCCGGAGAAGAAGCGGATCTGCCCGCGGGGCATGTTGCCGATGATGGTCGCAATAGCGCGGGCCTCGTTATGGGCCTGCGACAGAGGCGCCGTATCGTCCCGGCCGATGAGCATGTAGTCGAAGCTCTCGTTCTCCACGCCGTGCAGGAGGAACGTCGTCGCTTTGAGGTTCAGGGCGCGGCGGCCGTAATAGTCTTGTGCCAGATCCTGGGGGATTTCCCGGTCCAGGGCTTCCAGTTCCTTCTTTTCCCTGCGTCCGAGGCCTTGCAGTTCCTGCTTGTCCCGGAGCACGCCCTGGCGGAACAGCTTGCCGCCCCACTCCTTGTAGTAGACCGGTTCCGCCGGCGCACTGCTCATCTTCGGGGACCGCATGATGGTCACGAAGACGTAGGTATTCGGGCTGCCGCTACGTTTCTTCAGGTCCAGGAGGCGTTCGGCGCGGGAGGCCAGCACGGCTTCGTCGTAATGATGCGTGCGGGAATCCACCAGGCCGCCATACAGCATCGTGTCGGCACTGGCAACGACAGCCACGGCACGGGAGGCCTGATCCTCGAGCCATTCGAAGATCTGGTCCGAATTACCGGTCCGGAGGGCCGACGACAGCAGTTCCTTGGGAGGGACCTGCACGTCCCAGCCGGCGTCGCGCATGGTGCGGACCGCGTAATCGTACGATACAGGACGGGTGTCCAGGGGCACATAGGCGATAGTGCCCCTGCCCAGGGCGGGAGCGGGTGTTTCCGCCGCCAGGACAGGCAGCGCCGGAACCGCCAGTGCCGCCAGGATGCCCCATAATAAGGTTTTCCAGGTTTTCTTCATAGCTCTCTTCACTCCTCGGGTCTTACGTGATTCCTTCTGTGTTTCATTATACCACCGGACCTGCCGTCCGCCTACAAAAAACGGTAGGGAGCCGCACTCCCCACCGTTCGGATTTTTTCCAATGTTCTGTTTTTCAGGACTTACTTGGCGTACGTAGGAGCCGAATTGTCCTTGAGGACGACATCATGGGCGCCGCCTTCGACGATGGAGGTGGCGGAAACCAAGGTCAGTTTTGCCTTGTCGCGCAGCTCCTGCAGGTTCAGGGCGCCGCAGTTGCACATGGTGGACCGGATCTTTGCCAGGGTCAGGTTCACGTTTTCCTTCAGGCTGCCGGCATACGGAACGTAGGAATCGACGCCTTCTTCGAAGGACAGCTTCGCGGAACCACCCAGGTCGTAGCGCTGCCAGTTGCGGGCACGGTTGGACCCTTCGCCCCAGTATTCCTTCATATAGCTGCCGTTGACATTGACGCGGTTCGTCGGGCTTTCGTCGAAGCGGGCGAAATAGCGGCCCAGCATCAGGAAGTCTGCGCCCATGGCCAGGGCCAGCACCATGTGGTAGTCGTACACGATGCCGCCGTCGCTGCAGACCGGAACGTAAACGCCCGTTTCCTTGTAATATTCATCGCGGGCCTTGCACACATCAATCAGGGCCGTAGCCTGTCCGCGGCCGATACCTTTGGTCTCGCGGGTGATGCAGATGGAGCCGCCGCCGATGCCGACTTTGACGAAGTCAGCGCCGCAGTCGGCCAGGAAGCGGAACCCGTCAGCGTCCACGACGTTGCCGGCGCCCACTTTCACTTTGTCACCATAACGATTGTGAATCCATTCCAGGGTCCGTTTCTGCCACTCGGAGAACCCTTCGGAAGAATCGATGCAGAGGACGTCCACACCAGCGTCCACCAGCGCTGGGACGCGTTCCGCATAGTCGCGGGTGTTGATGCCGGCGCCGACCACATGGCGTTTTTTGGCGTCCAGCAGCTCCAGCGGATATTCCTTATGGGAAATGTAGTCTTTGCGGAAGACCATGTAGAGCAGCCGGCCTTCGTCATCGATGATGGGCAGTGTGTTCAGCTTGTTATCCCAGATGATGTCATTGGCCTGCTGCAGCGTCGTGTCTTTGGTGCCGACAATCATGTTGGCTATGGGGGTCATGAACTCCTTCACCTTCGTGGCGGGATCCATGCGGCTCACACGGTAGTCGCGGCTCGTCACGATGCCTTCCAGTTTGCCGTTCACCGTGCCGTCGCTGGTCACGGCGACCGTGGAATGGCCGGTCCTGGCTTTCAGGGCCAGGATGTCTTTCAGGGTGCTGTCCGGGGTGATGTTGGAATCGCTCGTCACGAAACCGGCGCGGTAGCCCTTTACATTGCGGACCATCCGGGCTTCGTCTTCGATGGACTGGGAGCCGTAAATAAAGGAGCAGCCGCCTTCGCGGGACAGTGCGACAGCCATCGTATCATTGGATACGGACTGCATGATGGCCGATACCATCGGGATATTCAGGGACAGTGCCGGGGTTTCGCCCTTTTTAAAGCGCACCAGCGGCGTCTTCAGGAAGACGTTGTCGGGGATGCACTCGGAAGAGGAATAGCCGGGCACCAGCAGGTATTCACTAAAAGTATGAGAGGGTTCGTCGTAGTAAAACGCCATCTTGCACCATCCTTTTTTGACTGATTGTGTTGCTTGAATTTTTTGTACGCAATGCCGTTATGACGCCTTTTTGTTAACTTTGTTACACTTTAAGGCGCTTTGATATTCCATATATAATACAAGCTTTCCTTAGATTCGTCAAGTACCTTCCCCATTTTTTTCAGCGGTGCAGACAGGCATCAGCCGAGAAAAAGAATTCAGCGCTTCAGGGCTCTCCAGGCGATATCGCTGCGGTGGTGTTCCCCCTCGAAGCGGATCTTGTCCACGGCGGCATAGGCCTTGTCCTTGGCGGCGCGGATATTGCCGCCCAGGGCCGTCACACCGAGCACGCGGCCGCCGTTCGTGACAATCCGGCCGTCCTGCATCCTGGTGCCGGCATGGAAGACGATGACATCGTCCATCTTGTCCGCTTCGTCCAGGCCCGTGATGGGCAGGCCCTTCGGATAGGGACCGGGATACCCGCCGCTGGCCAGGATGACGCAGACCGCCGCCTGCTGTTTCCAACGCACCATGGAGACGTCAAGGGTGCCCGTCGCGCAGGCAAGCATGATATCCGCCAGGTCACTGTCAAGAAGAGGCAGCACAACCTGTGTTTCGGGATCGCCGAAACGGCAGTTGAACTCGACGACCTTCACTTCGTCGCCTTTGATCATGAGGCCCGCATACAGGCAGCCGCTGTAGCTGCGGCCCTCCTTGTTGAGGGCCGCGATGACCGGTTTCAGGATGGTCTCCACGGCTTTGACGCGCAATGCCTCGGTCATGACGGGAGCCGGTGCATACGCGCCCATACCGCCCGTGTTAGGGCCTTCGTCCCCGTCGTTGACGCGTTTATGATCCTGGGACGCGACCATGGGGATGACGATCTTGCCATCCGTAAAGGCCAGCAGCGAGGCTTCCTCGCCGTCCATGAATTCTTCCAGGACGACGCTGGCCCCCGCTGCGCCGAACTTATGGTCCGCCATCATTTCCGTCACGGCGTCCAGGGCCTCCTTCACCGTCATGGCGACCACGACGCCCTTGCCGGCCGCCAGGCCGTCCGCCTTGACGACGATGGGTGCGCCGTGCTCCGCAATGAAGCTTTTGGCCGTCTCCAAATCCGTACAGACTTGGAAGTCCGCCGTCGGGATGTTGTATTTCTTCATCAGGCGTTTTGAAAAGGCTTTGGATCCTTCGATTTCCGCCGCCGCCTTATTGGGCCCGAAGATGGGCAGCCCGCGGGAACGGAAAATATCCGCAATGCCCGCGACAAGCGTCGCTTCCGGTCCGACGACCGTCAGGTCGATGCTGTTTTCCTCCGCGTAATCCGCCATCTTGTTCAGGTCGTCCAACGCCAGGTCGACGCATTTGCACTTGGGTACCCGGGCGATACCGGGATTGCCCGGTACGACGAGGATCTCCTCCACATGGCTGCTTTGGGACAGTTTCCATGCCAGCGCATGTTCGCGCCCGCCGCCGCCGATCAATAGCAGTTTCATGACGTTCCGTCCTTTCATCAACTGTTCTTCAGCTGTTTTTCCAGATAATCGGCAATCATGGCATCGTATTCCGACGTATGGCGGAATGCTTCCTTGGCCAGGGTCTTGCGCGTCGTCAGGTCGATGTCGCCGTGCTGCTGCAGCATAGCGATGAGGCTGGAATAACGGGCCGGGTTCGTGATGATGACCACGTCGCGGAAGTTCTTCGCCGCCGCGCGGACCATGGCCGGCCCGCCGATATCGATGTTTTCGATGGCTTCCGCCTCCGTCACATTCGGGGTGGCGATGGTTTCCTTGAACGGATACAGGTTGACGACCACCAGGTCGATGGGCTTGATGCCGTGTTCCTTCAGCTGGGCCATGTGGTCCGGATTGCTGCGGACCGCCAGGATACCGCCGTGGATGAACGGATTCAGCGTCTTGACGCGGCCGTCCATGATTTCCGGAAAGCCCGTCACGTCGCTCACGTAGGTGACCGGGATACCGGCTTCCTTGATGGCCTTCATGGTGCCGCCCGTGGAAATGATTTCCACGCCGATCTCATGGAGGAACGCCGCCAGTTTCGTGATACCCGTCTTATTGGATACGCTCAGCAATGCTCTTTGGATCTTCATGTTTTTACCCCCTCGGATGCTTTATGGCAGATGTACTGCCTTGTCCGGCCGCCAACTGGATTTGCGGCCGTCTGTTCACGCTGCTTTTCAGCGGGCGACACGGACCTTGCGGCCTTCCACTGTAAGCCGCCCCTCGGCCCACAGCTTGATGGCTTCGGGCAGGGCCTTGTGTTCTTCCACCAGGATGCGGTCCGCCAGCGAGTCCTCCGTGTCGTCGTCCAGGACAGGGACGACTTTCTGCAGGATGATGGGACCTGTGTCCGTGCCTTCGTCAACGAAGTGGACTGTGCAGCCCGCCACCTTGACGCCGTACGCCACGGCCTGCCCTTGGGCGTGAAGACCCGTGAAGCTGGGCAGCAGGGCCGGATGGATGTTCATGATGCGGTGCGGGAACCTGCTGATGAAGTTGCCTGACAGGATGCGCATGAAGCCGGCCAGGACGACGAGCTCCGCCCCATGGCTGAGGAGGGCGTCTGCAATCCGGTCTTCGAATTCCGCCTTGTCCTTGCAGTCCTTGCGTTCCACCACCTCGGACGGAATGCCGTATTTGGCAGCCCGCTGGAGGGCAAAGGCCTCTTGATGGTCGCTGACGACGACGGCCACTTCGACCGGCAGTTCCCCGGCATCGATATGATTGAGGATGGACTGCAGGTTGGAACCGCGCCCGCTGACGACGACACCGATTTTCTTAGTCACCGAAAACGCCGCCTTTCATCACTGTCGTCTTATGGCCCGGCACAACCCGGCCCAGTTCGTAGAACGTTTCGCCGGCCGCCTTCAGGTGGGCGCGCACAGCGTCCGCCTCCGCCGGGTCGACGACGAGGACCATGCCGACGCCCATGTTGAACGTGCGGTACATCTCCTTGTCCGGCACATTGCCCCATTCCTGGAGTTTTTTGAAGACCACCGGCACCTCCCAGGCGTCGGCGTGCACTTCGGCATCGCAGTCGTCCGGCAGGATACGGGGGATGTTGTCATAGAAACCGCCGCCCGTGATGTGCACCATGCCGTGCAGATCGAACTTCCCAATCAGGGGCAGGCAGGTCTTCGGATAGAGGCGCGTCGGCGTAAGCAGCTTCTCGCCCAGGGTCATGCCGAAGTCGTCGATATAGGTGTCGACGGTGTAATGCATGAGTTCGAAGCAGATTTTACGCACCAGCGAGAAGCCGTTGGAATGGACGCCGCTGGACGGCAGGCCCAGCAGCACATCACCGGCTTTCACCTTGCCGCCGGTGATCATTTTGCTTCTATCGACAGCTCCGACGCAGAAACCGGCGATGTCGTATTCATCCCTGGCATAGAAACCGTGCATTTCCGCCGTTTCACCGCCGATAAGGGCACAGCCCGATTCCTTGCAGGCCCGCGCTACGCCTTTGACGATATCGGCCACCTTCTGGGAGTCAACCTTGTCCACGGCGATGTAGTCAAGGAAGAACAGCGGTTCAGCGCCCTGTACCAGAATATCATTGACGCACATGGCGACGGCATCCTGCCCGATTGTGTCGTGCCGGTTCATGAGGAAGGCCAGTTTCAATTTCGTGCCCACGCCGTCCGTACCGGAGACCAGGACCGGGTCCCTGTATTTCTTCGTGTCCAGGGCAAAGAGGCCTCCGAACCCGCCCAAATCGCCGATGACTTCGGGCCTGTAGCTTGCGCGCACACTGTCCTTCATCAGTTCCACGGCCTTGTTGCCCGCATCGATATCCACGCCTGCATCGGCGTAGGTCAAGCCCTTCTTGTGTTCGTCCATGACGCCCTCCTGTTATTTTTTATGTTCGAAAATGTATTTGGAGCCCTGGCGGATGACCTGTTCCGCATTATCGGGGTATTCCGCGTTGAAGCAGGCGCAGCACAGGTTCTCGCCAGCCACGTGCGACACGGCGCGTTTCATGCCTTCCATGGAGATGTAGTGCAGGCTGTCGGCGCCAATGTATTCGCAGATTTCCGCCTCCGAATGGGTCGAAGCGATGAGTTCCTTGCGGACCGACGTGTCGATGCCGTAGTAGCAGGGATCCGTGACGGCCGGGGACGAAATGCACACGTGCACTTCCCTCGCGCCGGCGTCCCGCAGCATCTTGACGATTTTGCCGCTCGTCGTGCCGCGGACGATGGAGTCGTCCACCATGACGACGGATTTGCCTTCCACGACGGATTTAACCGGGTTCAGTTTAAGCCGTACGGCGTTGACGCGCTGTTTCTGCGTCGGCTGGATGAAGGTGCGGCCGATGTAGCGGTTCTTCGTCAGGCCTTCCATGAAGGGGATGCCCGATTCCAGGCTGTAGCCGATGGAAGCCGCCGTGCCGGAGTCCGGTACGGAAATGACGATGTCCGCGTGGATGTCCTTCGTTTCCTTCGCCAGTTCGCGGCCCATGTTCACACGGGCCTCGTAGACGCTCTGCCCGTCGATGACGCTGTCCGTGCGGGCGAAATAGACATATTCGAAAATGCAGTGGGCATAATGTTTCGGCTTATCCTTGGCGTACATGATGCTCACCGGCTCTTTGTCATCGTCGTCGATGACCAGCATTTCGCCGGACTCCACATCGCGCACGAACTGCGCGCCGACCAGGTCCAGGGCGCAGCTTTCGGACGCCACGACCCAGCCGTGCTCCATCTTGCCGAGGCACAGAGGCCGGAATCCGTAAGGATCGCGCAGGGCGAGCATCTTATGGTCGTCCATGAACAGGAAGGAGAACGCGCCCTTCAACTGGTTGGCGGCGTCAGCCACGCGGTCTTCCAGGGCGGCCTGCGTGGAACGGGCGATAAGGCTCAGGACGACTTCGCTGTCGACGGTCGTTTTAAAGAAGGACCCCATGTTCATGAGGCGGGCCCGCAGCTCTGCTGCGTTGGCGATATTGCCGTTGTGGGACATGGCGAGGTTGCCGCCGTCGTAGTAGACCTTCAGCGGCTGGATGTTGTAGGCCATGCTGGAACCCGTTGTGGAATAGCGCGCATGGCCGATCCCCATAAAGCCCATCATGTCCCCCGTGCCGTCCTTGAAGACGTCCTGCACCAGGCCCATGCCAAGCTTGATCTGCATTTCGGACCCGTCGCTCACGGCGATGCCGCAGCTTTCCTGGCCGCGATGCTGCAGTGCGTACAGACCCCAGTAGATGTTCAGGGGTACGTCTTCCTTGTGCGAGTAAATTCCGAATACGCCGCACTCCTCGTGCAGCTTATCCAGTTCAAACAGATCGTTAGAGTTGGACACCTTTTTCTCCTTACCCAGTCCTCACCCGCTCCCAATACGGGACGGCGGACTGTTCCCTCATTTTTTAACCGTCTCCCGTTCCGTTTATCTGCCGCTGCGCACGGCATCGAGTTTCGCCGCCTTGGCAGCCACCTCTTCGCGCATCCTGGCGCGATAGGCATCCAGTTTCGCCACCAGTTCGGGATGCCTGCCTGCCATGATTTCCACAGCAAAGATTCCCGCGTTCTTCGCACCGTCGATGGCCATAGTGGCAACGGGGACACCGGAAGGCATCTGTACCGTGCTCAGCAGGGCGTCAATGCCGTTCAGCGGGCCGCCGCCGATAGGGATGCCGATGACCGGAAGCGTCGTGTAGGACGCGACGACGCCCCCCAGGTGGGCCGCCAGGCCGGCAGCGGACAAGATGGCTTCCACGCCGCGGTCCCGGGCGCCTGCCGCAAATTCATGCACCTTGTCCGGCGTGCGGTGCGCCGAAGCCACGCAGACCTCGACCTCGATGCCGAACTCCTTCAGTACCGCTTCGGCCGGCTCCAGTTTCGGCCAGTCGGAATTACTGCCCATGATGATTGCTACTTTCATGTTTGCGCTCCTTTGTCCCTGTTTCAGAAATAAAAATAGGAAACCTGTCCTCCCTTTCCCGGAGGACTTTCGTGTAACAAACTATACAACTTTGAAGCGGGTTAAGGGAATAAAACCTCAAGATAATTTTATCAACACTGGGAAACAGTGTCAATAAACCGGAATATGCATTTAATCAGCCGGTTAATCTTTATCGGGACCCATTCCGGAAAGCACATTTCCGGGTTCCTTTGCCTCCTGGCGTTTGGGGAACAGGCGGAACAGGTCCACCGGGGCAGCAGAGCAGAAATTGTAGTCCGGCACGGTTTCCTGTGCCTTCGCCCGGGCTGCCTGCAGGTCGTGGAATACATCCCACTTGGCCTGGACCTGGGCGTGGCCGTACTGGCGCAGCAGGTAGGACGGGTGGAACGTGGCGATGCAGTCAATGCCGTCACAGGTCTTGAACCACTGCCCGCGCTGGTGTGTAATGCGCATGGACGGATTGCCCAGATAGTGCAGGGCGACGCTGCCCAGAGCCACAATGACCTTGGGCTTCACGATGGCGATTTCGCGGGTCAGCCAGATTTTGGCGCAAAAATCCGCTTCCGCCAGGTCCGGCGTACGGTTTCCTTTGGGGCGGCATTTGACGATGTTCGAAGTCAGCACGCGGTCACGGGTCATTTGCACGGACCACAGGGCCTTGTCGAGCAACTGGCCCGACGGCCCGATCAGGGGACAGCCGTAATCATCCTCGACGCCGCCCGGGGCTTCGCCGATGAACAGGATAGGGCTGTCGGGATTGCCGAACCAGCCCACGGGGGCCTTGCACCCCTGGCGCAGCGGGCACGACGTACACCGCTCCATTTGCTCCTGCAGGATTGCGAGCTGTTCCTTTTTATCATTTGCTGCCATGGTTTCACAAGCTTTCTTTAAAGAATTTCAGTGTCTCAGACTTCGTCCGGGTTCATGATGCCCGGGTTGTGCTTCCGGTGCCGCAGGCCGCGGACTCATTCCGGGCGGTCCGCCATCTTATGGCTGATATGCGTCAAGGCTTCTTCCTGGATGTCAAGCACATGCTGGTCGTCCAGGGAATAGAAGATGCTCTTGCCGTCGCGCCGCGTCTTGACCTGGTTCGCCATGCGCAGCAGCTTGAGCTGGTGGGAAACGGCGGACTGGGTCATGCCGAGGGCCGCCGCCAGGTCGCTGACACACAGTTCCTGATAGGCCAGTGCGTTGATGATCCGCACACGCGTCGGGTCGCCGAGCACTTTGAAGAATTCCGCCAGCTTGGTCACACGGGCCTCGTCGAGCATGTGGACACGCACTTTGCGCACGATGGCTTCATTGTAATTGAGGGCCGCCGTCTTGCCGTCGGCCCCGGGTTTTGTCTTGTTCATAGTGTCTCCCCTTGTAAAGGCAGCAGAAACTGCCGGAAATACACTTCCATTATAGCACTTATGAAAAACATATGAACAGATACCACAAATATCGAAGCAAAAAATCGTCCCCCTGTGTTTTCAGGGGGACGAATAAGACCGTAAGGACTAAAACGGATTATTGTTTTTCCTGTCCGTAATAGGCATGTTCTCCGTGTTTTCTCCGATAGTGCTTTTCAAGGATGAAAGGCGGAAGACAGCTTTCCTGATTAAGGAGCAGCGTTTTAAAAGCCATTTCTGCCACTTTCTCAAGAATCGCAGCATGGCATGCCGCTTCTTCCGGATCCTTTCCCCATGTGAAAGGTCCGTGATTTTTGACAATGATTCCTGGAACGGCAAGAACCGGTTGGTTCAAGGCGGACACTGTTTCCAAAATGACTTTCCCCGTATTCCCTTCGTAGGTCTCTGCTGCTTCGGTCTCTTTCAGGCTCCGGGTACAAGGGATGGGGCCATGAAAATAGTCGGCGTGAGTCGTTCCCAGGGCCGGGATGTCTCTCCCCGCTTGAGCGAAAACTGTTGCGTAAACCGAATGTGTATGCACCACACCCCCTATCTCCGGATATGCCTTGTACAATTCCAGATGGGTCGGTGTATCTGACGAAGGCCGCAGGGACCCTTCAACAACCCGGCCGGTGTCCGCCTCAACGACCACCATATCTTGCCAGGTCATGGCATCATAAGCAACGCCGGAGGGCTTAATGACGACAAGTCCTTTGGAATGATCTATTCCGCTGGCATTTCCCCAGGTATAGATGACCAGATTTTTGCGCACCAGCTCCAGATTGGCCTGGTATGTTTTTCGTTTCAATTCTTCCAACAAGGATATCACCGGACCTTTTCCAACAACATGCGGGCGCCCTTCAAGACGCCTTCCACATTCAGGCCGTAATAGTCAAAAACCTGACTCTGCGAACCAGAAACAACCGGCCTGTCAGGAAGATGAAGACTGTGAACAGGACAGGGACAGCTTGCGCATACAATCCTCGCCACGCAAGAACCAAGTCCACCCCAGCCGACATGTTCCTCCAAGGTGAGGATGGCCCGACATTCGCTTGCGGCCTTCCCTATTGCCTCTTCGTCAATGGGTTTCACACAATACATGTCCAGCACGCGGGTGGACACGCCTTCTTCTTTCAACTTTTTTCCCGCAAGCTGGGCCACCTTCACAAGTTCCCCGCAGGCAATGACAGCCAAATCATTCCCCTCTTGCAGGACGGCCGCCTTGTTGAATGCGAACGGAACGCTTTCTTCCCCGTAAAGGGCCGGGACAGGATTGCGCCCGACACGGATATAGGCCGGCTCTTCATCTTGGAGCAGTGCCTCCATCAGACATCGGGTCTGTACCGGATCACTGGGCAGGAAAACGCGCATTCCCGGGATGGAACCAATGACCGAGATATCATTGACGGAATGATGCGTCATGCCGAGCGCACCGTAACTGATGCCGCCAGACACTCCTATCAGTTTGACATTCACATGGGAATAGGCGACGTCGACCTTGATTTGTTCCATGCTGCGCGTCGTGAGGAAACTGGCCGGCGACACGGCAAAAACCTTCTTGCCACAACTTGCCAGACCTGCACTGATTCCCACTAAATCCTGTTCGGCGATTCCCGTTTCCACGAATTGTCCGGGAAAGCGTTCTGCAAACTCCGTCATGGAACCGCTGCCGCGGGAGTCACTGCACAGCACCACAATATCTTTATCCTCGGATGCCGCCTGAAGAAGCACGTCGCCAATCACCTGTTTGTTTGAAATCATAGCAGTAACGCACCTTCTTCCAACTCCGCCTTCATCCGTTCATATTCCGGCTGCGAGGGAACACGATGATGCCACTCTACCTTTCCCTCAATGGAAGGACAGCCGGCCCCCTTCACCGTATGGGCCAGGATAACCGTTGGCTTTCCGCTGCCTGCAAGAGCCTTTTCGTAGACGCTGCAAACAGCACGCATGTCATTCCCGTCAGCCAGCTCCACCACATGCCAACCGATGGCTTTCCATCGTATGGGCAGATTGCCGGGAGACAACACTTTTTCCGTCGGGCCGCTTATCTGCAATCCGTTGCAATCAACGATGGCCATTAATTTGTCCAGTCTGTTATGGGCGGCGAACATGGCGGCTTCCCAAACAGACCCTTCATTCAATTCTCCATCACCCAGTAAGACATACGTATGGTAAGGACGATGATCCATCCGGGCAGCCAGGGCCATCCCGCACCCAAGAGACAACCCGTGACCCAGGGAACCGGTGTTCATTTCTATGCCGGGAATCTTCCTGTTGGGATGGCCGATAAAGGGTGACCCTGTGCTCCCATAACCCGCAAGCTCCCGTTCTGGAAAACATCCCTTTTCCGCAAGAATGGCATACAGGGGTTCCACGCAATGGCCTTTGCTAAGCACGAACCGGTCGCGGTCCGGGGCATCTGTGTCAGAGGATGAAAAACGCAAAAATTTAAAGTAGAGAGCTATCAGCAACTCCATTTCGCTGAAATCGCCTCCAATATGGCCGCTCTTGGCATTGTAGACCATGTCGAGGACGACTTGGCGGATGTGGTTGGCCACCCTTTCCAGGCAGCGGATTTCGGAATTCTCTTCAGACAGGAAACCCATGACCTACCGCACTCCCCTTATCCTTTAATCAGCCAGGCCTTTTCATCCGGGAAATTGACATAAACCTCGCCCTGCACCAGTTTCCTGCCGGGATCGAACACATCGACAATCCATTCCTTGTCCGCGCCGTCGTGGACAAAGTAGCGCACCTTCTCCCCAAGGAACATTTTATTGAAGATGGTTGCCTTTACATTGACCTTTCCCTGTACCGGCGTTTCAGATAATCCGGTGCATTCCGGCCGGATACTGATGAAATAAGTTTCACCGGGCCGGACATCTTTATCAGTCCGGATAGTGACATTCCGGTATTCCACCTCGTGGCTGCCAGTTCCGTTCACTTTCAACAGGTTCGTTGTCCCGATAAAGTCAGCGACAAAAGCCGTCTCCGGCTCAAAGTAGACTTCCTGAGGTGTCCCTGCCTGGTGCACCACTCCGTCCTTCAACACGACAATGCAGTCGGACATAGACAAAGCCTCTGACTGGTCATGGGTGACATAGATTGTGGACAAGCCCATCCGGCGCTGGATATCGCGCAATTCGACACGTACGCTTTCGCGCAGTTTGGCATCGAGGTTCGACAGCGGTTCGTCCAACAACAGGATTTCCGGATCCATGACAAGAGCTCTCGCAACAGCAACCCGCTGCTGCTGCCCACCGGACATTTGATTAGGATACCGGTTTTCCATCCCTTGCAACTGCATAAGTTCCAATGCTTTTTTTACTTTTTGATCGATTTCGGCTTTAAGTAAATGTCTTACTTGCAGTCCATAGGAAACGTTTTCATAAACGCTCATATGGGGAAAAAGGGCGTATTCCTGAAACACCATAGCGGCGTTCCGGTCATACGGGGGTACCCTCTCGATATTCCGGTTGTTCAACAGGATTTCACCGTCGTCCGGTTCATAAAATCCGGCAATCATACGCAAAATCGTTGTTTTCCCGCATCCAGAAGGTCCTAAAAAAGTTACGAAATCGCCTTTCTTAAAATTCATGTTCACATTTTTAATGACATGGTTTTTCCCAAAATATTTGTTGATATTCTTCAACTGCAATACGTAATCCGCCATAATCTTCCCTGCTTTCCATTAAAGGTCAAAAATGTTGATCTTGTCTCTGAGGATCAATTTCACAATTCCAAATGTCACGTAAATAACCAGCATAATACCTACCGCCGTGGCACTGGCTGTGGGCAGGAATCCCTGATTGGCAAGGCTCATAATGTTGATTGACGCCAGATTCCATTCCGGAGAAACCAGGAAAATGACTGTCGACAATGTGTTCATGGACCTCATGAACGCATATACAAAACTTACAGACAAGGAATTCTTAAGCATCGGCAACACAATCCGGCGGAATGTCGTAAAACTATTTGCGCCAAGGTTCGTGGAGGCCTGTTCCAAGGATGCCTCAATCTGTTTCAGGCCGGCTACAGCCTGCCGATACCCGACTGGCAGCTGCCGCAGCGACATGCCCAGAATAATGATCCCCAGGGTACCGGTCAGTTCCAGTGGTCCATCATTGAACGCAAGGATCAGCGCGAGGCCGATAAACGTTCCGGGGAGGGAGACAGGAAGCATTGCCAGGAAATCCATCGCAGTCCGGCCTGGAAACCTCTTACGGATTGTGAGGAACGCCAAGGCGATACCAAGAACAGTCGTGACAGCCGCTGTGGACATGGAGGCCACCCAGGAGTGCACCATGACCTTGGACTGGATGACACCTTCCTTAAAATATTGCAACGTAAACGTGTAGTCAGCACCAAAAGCAACTGTGAAAGCAAAAAGGATGACAACCCCGATAATCAGTAGGATGATCAGGCTGACAAACAGGCAGAACACCCACAAGAGGCGCGTGGCCATCGGTCCCGCCGTCACGCGGATCAAACCGGAAACCGGTTTGCCTGTGACCGTGACATACGAATTCTTTTCCAGATAATACCTTTGTACAAAAAAGACAATCAGTGTCGGAATGACTAGAAAGACAGACAGCGTCGCACCCATCGGCATATCCCATGCACCCGTCACTTGTGCGTACGCTTCTGTGGCAAGGACATGGTAATTACCGCCGACCAGCATAGGATTGCCGAAGTCCGCAAGCGAGTTGATGGCAACCAACAAGAAAGCACTGGCTATACCCGGCGTGGCCAACCGCAGTGTCACGGTTCGGAAAAGATACCATCCCCGGGCGCCCAGATTTTGCGCGGCAAGTTCCAGATTCGGACTAATGCTTTTCAGGACGCCGGAAATCGTAATGTAGGCGAGTGGGAAAAACGCAATGGTCTGCGCGGCCCACAAGCCGAAAGGCCCATACAGATCAACATGAAGATGCAGCAGATTCCACGTCACAAATCCACGACGGCCGAAAAGCATTATGAATGCCAGGCCGGATACAACCGATGGGGCCATGGTCGGCAGAAGCGCGACAACCTGAAAGAACCGTTTGCACGGCATGTGGGTATAATTGATGCCATATGCAAAAATAAAGCCGAATATAATTGCCGTTGTCGTCGCGGTTAAAGAAGAAAACAGCGTGTGTCCAAAAACCAACAGGTATTCCCTGCCTGTAAGCGCACGCATCCAGTCTGCTGCGGAAGGCACCAGCAAAATCTTAATGAAAGGATAGATGATGAATGTAGCAAAAAGAAGGAACACTGCCGCAATGCTGATTAGGAGCGGCGGCTCCCGCAGCAGCACCTTCATCTCGGCACCAAGGCCTGTATGTTCGTGCCCGTTATCTTTTTCAATCATGATGGATCATTGCTCCCAAATACAGTAAAATCAGATGGAACGCATTCATTATTTTAATTTGAAAAATGCCTCCGCCCGGAAGCGGAGGCATTTTGATTGCAGATACTGTTGCTGCCGGACCATTGAAACCGGAACGGTTGAACTTATTTACCGAAGAACGTATCGCAGTTCTTCTGCTTATCTGCGCCGGCCTTGACCAAATCATACCCTTTGAACAGCGGCAGCTCCTTCAACGGCTTCATGCCTTTCGGGGGAGCCACGTCCGGGTTGCAGGCTACACCATTCGTGGTGCGAACAAGGATATCGCCCGCTTCCTTAGTCAGTACGAAATCGATGAAAGCCTTCGCTACCTCATCATTGGCCTTGTTTTTGATTTTACCGACAGGGCAGGTGGTCCACCCCGCATTATCATAAATGGTGCTGTGGATTTTCTGCCCTTTATTGCTTACCAGCGTCTGATCAGAGATGAAGTTCAAGCAAATGAGGTATTCGCCGGCACCGGTCTTCTGTCCGGGAGTAAAGCCGGAAGGTGTAAACTGCGCAACTTGGGGTTTCAGTGCCTTCAGGTAAGCCCAGCCTTTTTCCTCACCCATCTGCTGCAGGATTGAGCTGATGAACGTATTGCCCGTACCGGATTTTCTCGGATCCGGCATGATGATTTCGCCCTTGAATTCCGGATTGAGCAGATCCTGCAGGCTTTCCGGCGCTTTCACGCCTTTAGGAGCGAATTCTTCCTTGAAACGTTTCTCGTTATAGCCAATGGCCATGACTTCCAGATATGTGCCGTACCAGAACCCATCCTTGTCCTGATATTCCGGAAGAATCATTTTGGCATTTGGGGATTTGTAAGCTTCCAGCAAGCCATCTGCAGCAGCCTTTGCATGAGCGTCAGCCGTCCCACCTAGCCAGATATCCGCCTTGGGAGCATCTTTTTCCGCCTTGATGCGTGCCAGTGCTTCCCCAGTCGGCAGACGGATAAAGCTCACATCGGCACCGGTCTTTTTCTGGAACAGCTCGGACAGTTCTTTCGCCGTATCTTCATGGAAGGATACATACATGACCAGCTTTTTCCCCTTCAGGGACTGACCGCCCGCCTCGCCGGGCTGTTTCTTGTCCCCACCGCCGCAACCGGCCGTCAAAAGGGACAGCCCTGCCAAAGCCACTGCCAACATTGATTTCCATTGCATAATATCGCCTCTTTCTTAAAACAATTGTGCTAATCCCATAAATCAGTTGCATAATTTCCGGAATTTTCCAACAATTCTTTTTTGTTTACTTTTTCTTTACATAAATTCTACATAATATTTTTAATGTATTTACAACGTAATTTTACCACATCATATCCTGAGATTGCAACTGAGAATGCACCCGCACAAAAAAACATCTATTTTCTCCGCCACACTGCTTAAAGTTTGATATAATGTTTTCTATAGTGAATAAAACGTTTACACCATATTTCAGGAGGAGATACTTATGCAGTTAGTCATTTCCATGCCGCAGCTCCTTTTGATGCTGGCCACAATCTTCCTGGTCATCGGCGGCGGCATTTATGCGGCCCGGGCCGTGGATTCGGCTGAAGGGTACACCCTGGGAGGCCGGACGGCCGGTACCCCCATGATTGCCGGCAGCCTGGCCGGTACCATGGTCGGCGGCGGCGCCACCATCGGTACGGCGCAGCTGGCTTCGTCCGTCGGCCTGTCGGCCTGGTGGTTCACCCTCGGTTCCGGCATCGCCTTCCTCATCATGGGCCTGTTTTATGCACAGCCCCTGCGGGCTACCAGCCTGGAAACGATTCCCCAGTACTTGTCCCTCCATTACGGCAAAAGCGTCGGTGCCGCGGCGACCATCGTCGCTTCCCTGGGCATCTTCTTCAGTACCGTTTCGAGCATTCTGCCGGGCATGAAGATGATTTCCGCCATCTTCGGGACGCCGGCCGCTATATCGGCGGTGCTCCTGATCCTGCTCGTGTGCGCCTACATCTTCTTCGGCGGCATGAAGAGCGCCGGCGTCGGCGGCATGCTGAAGATGGTCATCATCTGGGTGACCATGGTCCTGGCCGGCGGCTCCCTCTTCTTCACTATGCGGAACGACCCGCAGTTCGTCGCCGCCCTGCCGTCCTTCCCGTGGTACAGCTTGTTCGGCCGCGGTGTCAGCGCCGCCTTGTCGAACCTTCTGTCCCTCATCGTCGGTGTCCTCTGCACGCAGACCTACATCCAGTGCCTCTTTTCGGCCGACAGTCCGAAGACGGCCATGTACGGCTCCTTCGCGGGGGCCCTCGTCACCATCCCGGTCGGCCTGCCCTGCGCCCTCATCGGCATGTACATGCATGTCGCCCATCCCGAAGTCCCCGCCATGCTTGTCCTGCCGGCCTTCCTGCTGACAGAGCAACCCATCCTGATCGGCTCCCTGGCCATGGGCGGCATCGTCCTCTCCCTGATTGGCTCCATCGGGGGCTTAGGCCTGGGCATCAGCACCATGGTCTCCAAAGACCTTATCACCCCGCTCTGCCATATCTCGGACGGGAAGACCCAGCTGAAGCTGACGCGCTCCATCGTCCTCGTCATCCTGTTCATCGGCTGTGCCTTCGCCATCGCCCATCAGGATTCGGAAATCCTGTTCTGGAACTTCCTCTCCATGGCCCTGCGCGGTGCCGGCGTCTTCCTGCCGTTGACCCTGGCCATTTTCGCGCCCCGTTTTGTCAACGGGAAATGGGTTCTGGCCTCCGTAATCTTCAGTTCCCTGGCCGCCATTGCTTCCGTGCTGACCGGCACGGGCATCAAGCCGGTCTTCCTCGGTGTCGCCGTGAGCGCCCTGATCCTGATCGTGGGGCACTTCGCCGGTACAGAACCGCCTGCTTTGGACGAGAATCCCCTGCTGGAGGAATGGACTGACGAGCACGGAGTCATGACGGAACAGAAAAAGAAGTTCAAAGACTGAGCCCCCACAGCGCATCAAAAAAGACGGTTTCCATCCGGTTGATCCGGATGGGAACCGTCTTTCGTCATCTTTTGTCTCTGCCAGCTCAGCCCTTGAAGAAGGTGCCGAAAATGCCGCGGACGATGCTGGCACCGACGTTGCCGCCGAGGGTCCTGCCGAAACTGCCCAGGGCCTTGCCGCCCACTTCGCGGCCTACCTGGCGCCCCACAGTGCCGAGGATCGAGGTGCCGACGCTCTTGATGGCGCGGTCCTTCGCGCGCTGTTCCCGTTCCGCCTCGCGGGCTTCTTCCTTCAGGCGCTTTTCTTCTTCCCTGGCAGCTTGTTTCGCCGCCGCCTCCGCTTCTTTCGCGCGCTGCGCATCTGCGGCGGCCTGCGCCTGGGCAGCCGCCTCTTCCTGACCTTGGCGGTTCAGCACTTCGTAAGCCGAATCACGGTCGAAACAGGTTGCGTACTTGCTGTACAGAAGACTGCCCTTGACAGCCTGGTCCCGGAGCGTATCCGGCGCCGCGGCCATGCTGCACTGCGGTGGCAGGATGGAGACGGACTGGGCTATGCCCGGTACACCGTCCTCGCCGAGGAAGGAGACGACGGCCTTGCCCGTGCCGAGGGCCAGAATCACCTTTTCCGTATCGAATTCCGGATTGCGGCGGAAGGAGTCCGCGGCCGCCCGCACGGCTTTCTGGTCTGCCGGTGTGTAGGCGCGCAGACCGTGCTGGACCTTGTTGCCCAGCTGGGCCAGGACGCCGTCGGGGATGTCCGCCGGATTCTGCGTGCAGAAATAGATGCCGACGCCTTTGGAGCGGATCAGCTTGACGACCTGTTCGATTTTGTCAAGCAGGGCCTTGGACGCGTTATCGAAAAGCAGATGGGCTTCATCAAAGAAGAAGACCATTTTCGGTTTCGGCATATCGCCGACTTCCGGCAGTGTTTCGAACAGTTCGGAAATCATCCAGAGCAGGAACGTGGAATACATGGTACCGTTCTGGATCAGTTTGCGGCTGTCCAGGATGTTGATCACGCCCTTGCCGTTGTCCTGGGCCAGCCAGTCCGTAATGCTGAGGGCCGGTTCGCCGAGGAATTGCCCGCCGCCGGCCAGTTCGAGGGCCACGACGGCACGTGTGATGGCAGCCAGGGACGGTGTGCTCATTTTGCCGTACTCCCCTTCGAACTCCGCGCGATGATCCGACACGTATTTCAGCATGGCCTTCAGGTCCTTCGTGTCGATGAGGAGCAGCTTGTTGTCGTCGGCAATTTTGAAGACGATGGAAAGGATGTCGCTCTGCAGCGGGTTCAGGCCCAGGATGCGGGCCAACAGCACGGGGCCGATTTCGGAAACGGTCGTCCGCAGGGGAATGCCCGTCTCGCCGAAGATGTCCCAGATGGTGACGGGGCAGCCGCCATAGGCGAAGCCTGCCTTGTCACAGCCGAATTTCCGGATCCGTTTCTGCATGTCCGGACTATCCGTGCCGGGGCACATCATACCCGAAATATCGCCCTTGACATCGGCCATGAAGACCGGCACGCCCATGGCGCTGAATGATTCGGCCAGCACCTTCAGGGTGACAGTCTTGCCCGTGCCGGTGGCACCGGCCACCAAGCCGTGGCGGTTTGCCATCTTCGGAAGCAGGAAGACGTTCTCCCCTTTTTCCGTGTCCGCAACCCAGATTTTTCCGTCTTTCAGCATAATTTTGTCTCCTTTGTGTACTCTACATCTGCGCAATTCAAATCATCCTGCGCTGGCGCCGCAGCATGGCCATCAGCACGAGGCACAGCAGGACGATGCCGAAGCAAAGGGAAACGGGGGCACTCTTGGAAAAGCCCGCCACGAGGAACGTGAAGAAGGATACAGCGGCCACCGTCAAGGCGTACGGCAGCTGCGTCATCACGTGGTTCAGATGGACGCACTGGGCTCCGGCCGACGACATGATCGTCGTATCGGAAATGGGCGAGCAATGATCGCCGCAGACAGCGCCGGCCATGCAGGCCGAAATGGAGATGATCATCATGGTATGGTCCGAACCCTGGAAGCAGCTCACGACGATGGGGATGAGGATGCCGAAGGTGCCCCACGAGGTACCCGTGGCGAAGGCCAGGCCGATGGCGATGAGGAAGATGATGCAGGGCAGGAAGTTCATGAAGCTGCCGGCCGAATTGGCGACAACACCGGCAACGAACTTCGCAGCACCGAGGCCGTCCGTCATAGCCTTCAAGGACCAGGCGAAGGACAGGATCAGCATGGCCGGAACCATCTGTTTAAATCCTTCCGGCAGGCATTCCATGCACGAAGCAAACGGCAGGACCTGACGGACCAGGTAGAACACGACCGTAATCAGCAGGGCCACGGAAGAACCCAGGACCAGGCCGACGGAAGCGTCGCTGTTGGCGAAGGATTCGACGAAGCCTGTGCCTTCGAAGTAACCGCCTGTATAGATCATGCCGATGACGCAGCAGATGATGAGCGCCACGATAGGCAGCAGCATGTCGATGACCTGGCCGCGCGTTTCCTCCGTTTGGGAGGCATCTGCCTGTGCCTCTTTCGTGATGCCCGTCGTGAACAGGTCGCCCTTCACGGCGTTCCGTTCATGCAGGGCCATGGGCCCGTAATCGACGTTGAGCGTGATGAGGAGGATCATCATACCGATTGTCAGGAGGGCGTAAAAGTTGAACGGAATGGCCTGCACAAACAGGTTGATGCCGTTTTCCCCTTTGACGAAGCCCGAGACGGCCGCTGCCCACGAAGAAATCGGAGCGATGATGCAGATCGGCGCTGCCGTGGAGTCAATCAGATAGGCCAGCTTGGCACGGCTGACCATGTGCTTGTCCGTGACGGGACGCATGACGCTGCCTACGGTCAGGCAGTTGAAGTAATCGTCGATGAAGATGAGGCAGCCCAGCACCATGGTGGCAAGCTGCGCCCCTTTGCGCGTCGTGATATGGCTCGAAGCCCAGCGGCCGAAGGCTGCCGACCCGCCGGCGCGGTTCATGAGCTGGACCATCATGCCCAGGATGACGAGGAAAATGAGGATGCCCACGTTCCATTTATCGGCCAGCACCTTGATGATGCCCCCCGTGAACACCTGGTTCAGGGTACCGACCAGGTCGAACCCCGCGTTCAGGAAAGCCCCCGTTAAAATTCCCAGGAACAGGGAACTGTAAACCTCTTTCGTGATCAGTGCCAGGGCAATGGCGATGACGGGCGGTGTCAGCGCCCAATAGGTTTCCTTTACCGGCATGTGGAAATGAACGACAGCCACAGCGAGACCGGCCAGGACCAGCGCCACTGCCGCGAGGGAAACAGCCGTCAACGCTTTCGGCTCCCCTTTTTGCAACATACAGACCTCTCCCTTTTCTTCTTTGATTGCCCGATTGTTCCGGGCGCATGCTCCAAAGGCTCCCTTTTCTTTCTATTACGGTTACGGTCGGGAGCCTATAGATATTCAAATTTTATAACACTTTACAGAATCTGTCCATTCTTAATTTCCTGCCCCGCCGCCCCTTCCGGATGGAAATTCGCCATGCCGCCATGTATAATAGAGGAAGATATGGAACACCATCATCCGAGACTAAAATCCCAGCGATACGGCAAGTAGGGAGAGATGAACATGCATACGAAAACGCAGAAGCACACGGCGGCGGTCCTGACGGCCCTGGCCCTGCTGTCCCTGACGGGCACGGTTTGCGCCGCTCCTGGCAAAGACGCCGCCCAAAAGGCCCCGGCAACCAAGCCGGACAAGGTATCCGCCTTCACCAGTACCACCTTGGCCGACGGCACGCCCGTTACGGCCGCCCTGACCGTGATTACGGCGGAAGAGATCCATGACAACCATTACGGCAGTGTGGCCGAAGCCCTGGACTACGCCCCGGGCGTAACAGTGACGGCTGGTTCCGTCAACACGTCGCAGCAGATTGTCCGCATCAACGGGGACGACCGCGTAGCCTTCTTCATTGACGGCCGGCGCCAGAACCTGGAAAGCGGCCTGCCCAACGGCCGGGCCACCTTTGACCTTGACGCGGCACCTCCCGTCAACGCGATAGAACGCATCGAAATCGTCCCTGGTTACACCACGGGAAACTATATGAACTACGACGCCCCCGGCGGTACCATCAACATCGTCACGAAAAAAGGGCGGGAACACAAGTTCCAGTTCGAAGGCGCCCGCGGACCTTACAAGGCCTGGCGCTGGGAAGCCACCCTCGAAGGCAGCGCTGACGGCTGGAGCTGGTTCGGCACGGGCGGCCGCGACAACATCGATGCCCTGCATTACAAGTCTGTCGGCGGCGACAAAGAGACTATGCCCAACTCCTCCGTCAACCGCCGCGAAATGTACTACCGCTTCGACCGGCAGTTCACGCCGTCCCAGGCCCTGACCCTGACCTACGGCCACTTCAGCAACGACCGCGGCCTGTGGCTGTCGCGGGGTTGGTGGGACACCAGCGATCACAAGTACGCTTACGAAAAACTGGCCAACAACCTGTCCCTGACCTATCATTACAAAGACAACCAGCCCCTGAAAGGCACGGTTTCCCTGTACCATATGTATAACCAGGGCGACACCTATTACCCGGAAGGATACGAAGACCAGGACACCCTGCCTTCCTACAGCCGCTGGAAAACCAAGACCAATGGAATCGACTGGCAGGACAGCTGGCAGGTCCGGAAGGATACCCTGGTGACAGCCGGCGCCACATGGCGTCACACGACCGTGGAAAACGAGCAAAACGTCCTCGACGGGGAAAACTTCGGCAAAAACTACGACGAAGGCGTCTCCAACCTGTCGGCCTACGTAACGACGCAGCGCCGCTTCGGCAAGCTCACCATGATCGGCACTTCGCTGTTGAATCATAACACGAAGTTCGACAACGAATACGTGTACAGCGGCTCGCTGGAATACCGCCCGGACGACAAACTGACCCTCTTCGGGTCCGTACAGCGCATTTACGATACGCCGACCCTGGACGAGATGTATTACAACAACGACTCCGCAACCCTCGGCCGCATCCACGGCATCAAAGGCAATCCGGACCTGGAGCCGGAAGAAGGGTTCAACTGGAACGGCGGCCTGCGTTATAAGGTATCGGAAAACACGGACTGGAGCCTGTCGGGCTTTGTGTCCCATATCAACAACCCGATCAACTGGTACTATGACCGGAGCGATGGCAGGCTGACGGCGAAGAACTTCGACAGTCAGAACAAGCAGGGCCTGCAGCTGGCCTTCGCCCACCGTTTCAGCCCTAAATACAGCATGAACGCGTCCTACGCCTACACACACCTCGAAACGGACTACGGCGCAGGCATCGACCGCTTCTACACGGACGAGGTGGCGCCGCACCAGTTCAAGGCCATGGCGAAATACAAGGACAGCCGCTGGACGAACAGCCTGCTCTTCACGGCAGGAATCGGCCGCGACGATAACTACTTCTCCGGCAACTACTATGTCCTCGATGCCAACGTGAACTACAAGTTCAACAAACATTGGAGCAGCTATGTGAAACTGCGCAATCTGCTGAACGAATCCTATGAGACCCTCGGCAGCCGTGAAATCGGCGGTGTCCCGGCCTGGGGCCGCACGGCCCTCTTCGGGTTTGAATACACCTACTGATTTCCTGAACAAAAAGGTCCGCCTCTCCTCCCCTGTTCACAGGGGCAGGAAAGGCGGACCTTTTACATCTCCGCTTTGCCTGGCGTTCAGATTTCCACTTCAACCTTTTCGAAATCGGAAGCGCCGTGCTTGCAGATGGGGCAGACGAAATCAGGGGGCAGCGTTTCCCCCTCGTAAATATACCCGCAGATACGGCAGCGCCAGACGGTCTTCGTTTTGGCGCCGGGCTTCGGCGCAGCCTGCGGCTTCGGTTTGATATGTTCCTGATAGTATGTGTAGGTGGCGGACGGCGTCTTGTCATCCAGCACGGCCATATCCGTCACGTCAGCCACAAACAGGCGGTGGGTCCCCACATCGAAGTGCTGCACCACTTCGCCGGAAAGCCAGGCGTTCGTGCCGGCCGTGATATACGGCAGGCCGTTGGCACCACACTGGAAGCCGTCTTCGAACCCGGCAAACTTGTCCACATCCCGTCCTGACTGGAACCCGAACCGTTGGAACGTCGCAAAGGACGCCTTTTCCGACAACACAGACAACGTGAACCGGCCGCTTTCCAGCACGAGGTCATGCGTAAAGTTGGCCTTATTGACCGTGAAGCAGATCCGGACCGGATTGCTCGTCACCTGCATGGCCGTATTGATGATGCAGCCGCTTTTCCGGCCGTCTTTTCCCTTCGCCGTCAGTACGAACAGACCGTAGGAAATTTTGAACAGGGCGCTTGTATCCATCTTGTTCCTCCCGTAATGAAATGAAATAAAAAAAAGAAAGAAGGACGGAACCGCGGCAAAGGCCTTGCCGCTCCCTGCGAGGGGAATTCCGTTCTTCTTCATTATAACGGAAAGCAATGCAAAACACAATTTGCTATGGAAACAGATCAGGCTCGGTGAGCCCGGAGGGGGCGCGTCAGAAAACGCCGGGCGATGTCCGCCCGTCAGACAATGATGCGGCTCGTATCACGGTAGATGATGCAGTCCGCGATATTGCTGGCGTGGTCAGCCATGCGTTCCACATACTTCACAATCAAGACATAGGACATATAGTCGCGGGCGTATTCAGGGTGTTCGGCAATCTGCCTGCTGATTTCCTCCATCAGGCTGTCGAAGGCCAGGTCAACGATGTCGTCCTTGTCCTTCATCAGCTCCACATCGGTCTTTTCCTGACTATTGTAGAAAGTCAGTACGTCACTGACCATGGACGACATGACGCCGTACATCTCCTTCAGGCCGGGCAGCAGGGGCAGGCCGTGGTGCAGATTTTCCATGCGGATCAGATAATGGCAGATATCGGCGCAGTGGTCGCCGATACGCTCTATATCGGAAAGGATCTTCATGGTCGCCATCAGATAGCGCCAGTCCCGGGCCACCGGGTCATGGAGCATGCTGATGGACAGGTCCTTCTGCATGCATTCGCGCACCAGGTCGTTAATGGCCTGGTCGCCGCGGTAGACCTTGTCCGCCAGCACCAGATCCTTGTTCTCGAGGGCGTACCAGGTATCCTCCATGGCCTTTTCGAGTTTCATGCTCAAAAGAGACATGCGGTCGTGCAGCTCGCCCATGGCTTTCTCGTAGTTCTCTAACATGGAATGTTCCTCCTCAGCCGAACCGGCCCGTAATGTATTCTTCCGTCTTCGGATTTGACGGATCAGTGAACATCTTGACAGTATCGTCAAACTCTATCAATTCCCCCAGCAGGAAGAATGCCGTCTTATCGGAAATACGTTTGGCCTGCTGCATATTGTGCGTCACGATGATGATTGTATATTTTTCCTTCAGCTCCAGTGCCAGATCCTCAATCTTCTGCGTGGAAATAGGGTCCAGGGCGGACGTCGGTTCGTCCATCAGGATGACGGACGGACGGGCCGCCAGCGTGCGGGCGATGCACAAGCGCTGTTGCTGGCCGCCGGACAGGCCCAGGGCGCTCTGGTTGAGGCGGTCCTTCATTTCGTCCCAGCAGGCCGCCTGGCGCAGGCTCTGCTCCACGATGCCGGCGAGTTCGCCTTTATGGGAAATACCCTGCAGACGGGGCCCGTAGGCCACGTTTTCAAAGATGCTCTTCGGGAACGGCGTCGGCTGCTGGAAAACCATGCCTACCCGCGTGCGCAGGGCCAGCAGGTCCACTTCCCGGAAGATGTCTTTGCCTTCGAACCGGATGTCACCGGTGATGCGGCAGTTTTCCACCAGGTCGTTCCTGCGGTTCAAGGATTTCAGGAACGTCGACTTGCCGCAGCCCGACGGCCCTATCAGTGCCGTGATTTCATGGGTGCGGATATCCATGGAGACATCCTTCAGGGCGTGATGGTCGCCGTAGAACAAATCCATATGGTTGATTTCAAAAGTAAGGGACCCGGGTTCCACGGCAGCAATATCGGGAGAAACCGGCCTGGCTTCGCCGCTGCGCTCTTTGGTATACCCGTAGGTAGTCGTAGTAAGGGCCATAATGATTAATTGCCTCCCATTTTCTTATCGATTCGGTAACTCATATAACGGGCAATCAGACTGAACGATACAACGAGTATCATCAGAATGGCGGAGCAGGCAGCCGCCTGTTCGTTCGCGTTTACTTCCAGCGCTTCCGTGCGCAGGGCCCAGATGTGCAGGGTCAACGTTTCGGAAGGGCGCAGCGGGTTCAGTGGACAGGACGGGGAGCCCAAATTCCAATCATCCCAGCGGATGTCCGTCGACATACCGGCCGTAAACATAAGGGCCGCCGCTTCGCCGAATCCACGGCCGGCCGCCATAATGAGGCCCGTCATGATGCGGGGAAACGCGGCAGGCAGCAGCACGTGCAGCACGGTCTGCCATTGCGAGGCCCCCAGGCCATAGCTGCTCAGGCGGTAACTTTCCGGCAGGGTGCGCAGGGCATCTTCCGTGACCGACGTCAGGAGGGGCAGCATAAGGATGGAGACGGTCAGCGCGCCGGCCAGCATGTTCCATTCGGAATGGGTCATGACGATGAAGACCAGGTACCCGAAGAGGCCGACGACGATGGACGGCAGGGAGGACAAGGTTTCAACGGCCATACGTACCCATTTGACCAGGTGCCCCTTGCGGGCGTATTCCGCCAGATAGACGCCGGCCGGAATGCCGCCGATAGCACTGAAGACCAGGGACAGGAAAACCAGGTATAACGTGTTGAAGAACTGGTTGCCCAGGCCTTTTTCCGTAAAGGAGAGCATATCCGCCGTCAGGTAGCGGCAGCCTTCGCCCATGACATAGCCGACGAAGGCGATTAGCAGGATGACGGCGGACCAGGCGCCGAAGCGGAAGAACACCGTCATGATGTTATCGGCCCGCTTTTTTGCTGCAAAATGGGAATCATTCATTACTTTCTCTCCCCTTTCAGCGTAGCCAGATCATTGATGTAGTGGATGAGGAAGATGAAGGCGAAGGACAACAGGAACAGGAGCAGGGCCATCGTCCACAGCCCGGCATTGTATTCGCCGCCTTCCATGGCGCCGCCCATATCGGCGGAAATGGCGGTCGTCAGCGTGCTCGCCGGCAGGAAGAGCGATTTCGGGAACACCTTCATCTGCCCGATGACCATGGCGACGGCCAGGGCTTCGCCCATGGCACGGGCCAGGCCCAGGATGATGCCTGTCGCGATTCCGCCTTTGGCGGCCGGAATGACGACGTGGGCAATCGTTTCCCAACGCGTGGCGCCCAAGCCGTAGGAAGCCTCCCGCCAGGACTTGGGAACGGACGCCAAGGCATCGGCGGACATGGTCGTAATGGTCGGGAAAATCATGATGGCCAATACGATGCCTGCTGCCAGCAGCGAGAAGCTGAACGGCATGGGAAAGATTGATTTCAGGAAAGGGATCAGCACGGTCAGGCCGACGAAGCCGTAAACGACGGACGGTATGCCCGTAAACAGCTCGATGGCCGGCTGCAGCAGGCGGCGTGCCTGCGGTGTGGCAATCTCCGTCATGAAGATGGCTGCCGCCATGCTGAACGGAAGGGTCAGCACCAGGGAAAGCAGACAGACCGCCAGGGAACCCGTGATGAACATGGCCGCCCCGACCTTGCCGCCGCCTTCCGCCGTATCACTGGGGCTCCATACGCCGGAAAAGAGGAATTCTGCCAGCGAATGATGGAACAGCGTGAAGGTATCGGTACCCCGGTAGAACAGGAACAGACCAATCAGGATAGGCACCAGCGCCATGCCGACGCCGCAGGCCGTAATGAGGACTTTAGCCGTCCGGTCATTGCGGTGTGCCCTTGCAATCGCTTTTTGAAGCCGGTTCATAAATCACATTCTCCTTTTGATAAAAAAAGAGGTTCCCGGGAGAACCTCTTTCCTTCGGACTTTCCTTAGTGGACTTCTTTGGTCTGCATCTTGGAGCTTACGCCATAGCCCAGCTCTTCAATCCGTTTGCCGTATTCTTCGCCGAGAACATAATCCAGGAAGGCTTTTACAGCCGGTTTTTCATTCTGGGCGGTATAGACATGCTCAAAGCCCCAGACCGGATATTTGCCGCTGTAGGTGTTTTCCAGGGTCGGAGCCACACCGTCGATGGACAGCTTGTCCACGGTGGTGTCCTTGATGACGTACGGCAGGGCTACATAACCGATGGCACCGGAGTTGGAAGCGACGCTCTTCAGCAGTACGCCGGAGTTATCCGTTTCCAGGGACTTGTTGTCCGCTTCTTCCGCCCCGTTGATGGCGTATTTCTTGAACAGGGCGCGTGTGCCGGAAGTCTTCGGACGGGTTACCAGGATGATTGCTTTGTCCGGGCCGCCGACCTGCTTCCAGTTCGTAATCTTGGCGGTGAAGATGTCAGCCAGCTGCTGCTTGGTCAGGCTCTTGACCTTGACGTCCTTGTTGATGATGGGGACGACGGTCATGACGCAGATTTTATGGTCTTTCAGTTTGTCGGCCTTTTCCTTCGGCAGCTTGCTTTCAGCCGGCACATCGGAGTTGCCCATATCGACGGACCCGTCGGAAACCTGTTTCAGGCCCGTGCCGGAACCGCCGGCGTTCAGGGTGATGGTGACATCCTTATTCTTTGCTTTGTATTTGGCGGCTGCGTCCTTCATCAGGGGCAGCAGCGCGGAAGAACCGGACCCGGTGATACTGCCGCTGGCTGCAGCAGGTTTGCTGTCGGCTGCTTTCTTGTCAGAACTGCCGCAGCCGGCAACACCCAACAACATCATGGCGGCCAGGGCCGCGCCCATCATTTTCTTTGCATTCATCGTGAATCTTCCTCCTTGACTCAGCTTTCCTCTGTTTCCTTAAGTCCTATCTGATACATCCTTGTATCATTGACACGATTATCCTACCAGAGCTTTGTAAGGGTTCCGTATAGGAAATGTAAAAGATTGTAAAATCAAAAACAGCCTGCGACACATAGTGTCGCAGGCTGTTCTGCATGCTTTTCAAACGCCCTTGGAACACTGTTTCAAAGGCAGCGTGACCGTAAATTCCGTGCCGCGGCCTTCCACGCTGTGCAGGCGGATCGCCCCCTTATGCAGGTCGACGATATGCTTGACGATGGCCAGACCCAGTCCGGTACCGCTGATTTTCCCACTGCGCGTACGGCTCGTGTCAACGCGGTAGAACCGCTCGAAGACCCGTTCCTGGTCCTCTTCGGGGATGCCGATGCCCGTGTCCCGGACGGACAGCACGGCGTCGGCCTCCCGCCGGACAAGGCCGATATAGACATGGCCGCCCGGCAGGTTGTACTTGACGGCGTTGTCGACCAAGTTGATGAGCATTTCCCGCATCAGCCCGGAATCCGCGTCCAGCACGACATCTTCCAGGGTGCAGCGGACAGCCACCTTCTTATCCTGCAGCACCGGCTCCAAGAAGGTGACTACGTCCTTGATGAGCTCCGCCAGATTCACGGCTTCCCATTCCTTTTCCGTTACCGCCCTGGCTTCGATGCGCCCCAGATGCAGGATATCGTCAATCAAGGCCAGCAGCCGTTTCGCTTCCTTGTAAATGAGGCTGCCGAAATGGGCAGCGTCGTCCTCATTCTGGAAGAGGTGTTCCTTGAGGACTTCGGAAAACCCCGTGAAGGAAGTCAGGGGTGTCTTCAACTCATGGGACACGTTCGACGTAAATTCGCGGCGCAGTTGTTCGCGCTCCTCGATTTCCGTCATGTCGTCAAACACGACCAGAAGGCCGTAATACCGGCCTTCCGTGTAAATCGGCTGGGTCGTGACCTGGTACACCCGGTTGCCGCGCTGCAGACGCTGCACTTCCGTCTTGTTCCGGTCCAGGTCCCAGTCCAGCTCCGGCAGGCAGGGCGGCAGCCGGACGCCGCGCACGCGGTCTTCCAAATCGGCCTTCAACAGGCGCACGGCACTGCGGTTGGCCGCCATGATATGCCGCGTCTCGTCGGTCAGGATGACGCCTTCCTGCATGTTTTCAATAATCATGCGGATCATGTTGCGCTGGTGTTCCAAATCATGGAGCGTGCCGGACAGGGCCCTCGTCAAATCCGCAATCTTTTGGACCAGGGGCCGGAGCTCCTCGTCCGTTTCCATGAGTTCCGCCTCTTCCAGTTTCTGCTGCTCCGTGGCGCCGTTCCGGCCGATGTGTTCTACCAGGCGCACGACCTGATGCAGCGGATGCAGCAGGTCCCGGGACAGCTTGCGGGACGCATGATAGCAGACGAACCCCGCTGCCAGCAGAATGAGCACGATATAGGGGAAGACGGCACGCAGATGACCGTAAATGGTACGTTCCCGGACTGCCGCACGCAGCACCGTGCCACCCGGCAGGCGGCGGGCCTTGTACAGCATGGATTCGTCCAGCGTGCCCGATTCACGTTCCGCCTTCCCTTCGCCCGTTTCCAGGGCGGCCCGGAATTCCGGCCGTGCCTCATGGCTCTCCATCTGGCTGGAATCGGCCATGGAATCATACAGCACCCGGCCCGACGCAGTGATCCACGTGACGCGGATGCCGTTTTCCTGCAGGTCCGCCGTGTTCAGGAAAACCAGCGGGTTCCGGGACTGGGAAATGCCCGTGGCCACCGTCGCAAGGGTCAGGTTCAGCTCTTCTTCCGCCTGGCGCCGCGAATAATTCCGGAACATCCAGCCGAAGATGAGCGTCAGCAGGACCATGCAGGTCAGTCCCATAGCCAGCAGAGAAAGGAAAACCTTGCGTTTCATCGGCCCACGTCCTTCCGCTTACTGATATCCCCCGATCTGGTATCCCACGCCACGGACGGTGCGGATGATCTGGCCGCCTTCGCCCAGTTTCTGGCGCAGTGTCTTGATATGCATGTCGATGGTCCGCGTCTCACCGGCATAAGTGAAGCCCCAGACCGCCTCCATGATCTGTTCCCGTTTCAGCACGATGCCCGCATTCAGCAGCAGGTATTGCAGCAGTTCGAACTCCTTGGCCGTCAGGACGCAGGGCTTCCCCTTGACGTTGACTGTATAGGTTTCCGTGTTCAGCGTCACCGGACCGTAGGACAGCACCGTCTTTGTCCCGGGCTGGGTCTGGCTGCGCCGCAGCACCGTACGGATGCGCGAAATCAGCTCCAGGATACCGAAAGGCTTCGTGATATAGTCATCAGCCCCTGTATCCAGGCCCCTGACGATGTCGTATTCGCCGCTCCGGGCCGTCAGCATGATGACCGGCAGCATCTTATAGGCATTCTGGCTGCGCAGTTTCTGCAGTATTTCCGTTCCACTCTCGCCGGGGAGCATGATGTCGAGCAGCACCAGGGCCGGAACCTTGTCGCGCAGTGCCGGCCAGAACGCCGCGCCATCCGCAAACGTTTCGACGTCGAATTTCTGCGCCCGCAGGGCATAACCGACCAGTTCCCGAATGTTCTCGTCATCTTCCACACAGTAAATCAAGGCCACGATGTCTGAGTCCTCCCATCCGTAAATGCAGCCTGGAATGCGGGGAAGCATTCCTGTGCCGGACCAGGACAACGGCCCGGCCTCCACCTTGTTGTCAATTCCATCATCAGTTACATTATAACAAACAATTTACAAAAGCCTCTGGATTTTACGGACTTTTTACATACCATGTAAGAGAGGGAACGACCCTTCCTCTTCTGCAGCGGCTCCGGCCGGAGCGCACAAGATGGTCGTGCCCTTCCCGACCGCAACGGGTCCGGCCGGTTCCGCCACATATTCCCCGTCATGGCACACGTAACGGACGAGTTCCGCCGGCATCCCGCCACCGCTGCGGCGCATGACCAGGATCCGGCCGCCGTGCGGCAGGCCGTTTGCGGCCCGGTCCGTCACCAGGACCGGCGTCCGCACCAGCGTAAAGGCCTGATACAGGAGGAAGCGTCCGCCCCACAGCCGCCCCCAGACGGCGGAACTGCCGCCGGTACCGCTCGTGTACGGCCCATCCACGACGGCAAAAATCTCTGTCACGCCATCGTCATTCAGGTCGACGTAGTTATAACGGTACCGCGTCTTACCCCACCCGGCCTCCGGGATGCCGTAGTGCTCCGCAATGGCCCGTTCCAAAGCCGGCAGCGGCCTGGTTTCCGGGGCCACACGCTTCACGCCGGCAGGCAGCCAGCCTGCGGCATCGGCAGCCGGCACGGAAACAGCGGCCCGCCGGGTCAGTTCCAGGGAGCCACTGTCGGCGGCCGCACCCGCCACTGCCGCCCCTGCTTCCAGGACTGCCGCAGCCTGTTCTGCTGCCTCCGCAGAGCCGGCGAAGAGGAACATTGCCGCCAATCCGGCGGCCAATATCTTTTTCATGACAGGCTTCCTTTCCCTGCCGTCACAGCAGCTCCAGCATCTGCCGCGGGTTGTCCGCCGCCTTCACCTTGCCAAAGGCCTGCACGATGACACCCGCTTCGTCAATCAGATACGTAGTGCGCACGACGCCCATGGTTTTGCGGCCGTACATGTTCTTTTCCTTCCACACGTCGTAAGCCTGGATGGCCGTCAGTTCCGGGTCGGAAACCAGGATGAAAGGCAGGTCGTACCTGGTCTCGAATTTTTTGTGTGACGCGGTACTGTCCTTGCTGACGCCGATGACCACGGCCTCTTTCTCCACAAAATGAGGATACAGTTCCGCAAACCCGCAAGCCTGCTTCGTGCAGCCTGCCGTCATATCTTTGGGATAAAAATACAGGACGACCTTCTTCCCCCTGAAATTGCTTAAGGTAACGCTGTTCCCATTCTGATCCGGCAGCGTGAAATCCGGTGCCTTGGTACCGATTGCCAACATGATGCCTTCCTCCTTCAACTGAAAACATTGTTGATGTTTGACACTTTAATACTACCATATTGCACGCGGCAGGCATAGAAAAACCCCGGATACCTCTATCCGGGGTTCCTGAAATCCTGTTTTGGCGAGACAGCTTTCGCAGGATATCCTCCCTGTATGTGCCTCACCCTTTCCGCCTGGCACCTATCCAGAAAGCCTTGCCCACCATATCACCCAGGGCGTAGTATTCGTTCTTGACGCTGTCGAAGACGACGGGCTGCACTTTGCGGAGGTCCGGTTTGCCCGTTTCATCGAGTACGCTTTCCTCGGCGGACGCGTTGACGATCCTGCCGATGACGGCACAGTCGTCCGACGTGATTTCCTGCAGCTCGCATTCCAGCGCCACCGGCAGCTCCTTGATCAGGGGCGCGTTCACGAATTTGGATTTTTCCAGCGTGAATCCCGTGCGTTCCATCTTGTCCGGTGTGTTATTGCCCGACACGATGCCGGCGTAATCGCAGGATTCGAGCTGGGCCTCCGTAGCTACGCTGACTGTAAAGGCCTTCGTCCTTTTCAGGTTCCGGACCGTCTTGTGATCCATGGCCAAGGCAATCAGGACCTTGCCATAATCGTAAATGGTTCCCCAGGCGGCGGGCATGACATCGGCCGTGCCGTCGTCGCCGTAGGTGGCGATCATGAGGATCGGCATAGGCAGAATCCAGGTCTGGGATCCGAAATCTTTGCGCATAATGTTATCCTTTCCGGCCGGTGTAACCCGGCCCTCTTATCGTACAATCCCCGGGAATCCGCTCCACAGGGTCTTCTTGACTTTTCACAAGCAGCAGGAACGCCTGCTGCCCCACCATGGCGGTCAGGCAGGCGTACCGCCTGCCTTTACCCATTATAGCGGAAAAGCCGGAGAAACTCAATTTTCAATTTCGCAGCCGGTGCACAGCCAGCACCGCCGCCAGCAGTAGGGAAATCAGATCAGCCGCCAGCTGGGCCCAGACGATGCCCGTCACCATGTTCCCCTTGGCCGCCACACCATACCCGACAAGGGCCATATCATTGTATGCGGCCAGGCGGGCGTTGGCCACCATCTGGGAAATGCTCATGCAGATGGATTCCAGGGCGGCCGGCACACCGATACTGAGGACGGCACCCGGGATGCCGTTCCGCAGGGAAACATCGCGGGGATGGATGCTCAACAGGGATTTGCCGCGAAGGAAATACCAGATATAGAACGCCGCTGCCACGGAATTGCCGATCAGCGTGGCGATGGCAGCACCGGCTACGTCCATATCCAGGTACAGGATGAAGACCGGATCCAGGACGATGTTCAGCCCGTTTCCGATTATCTGCCCCATCATGGCCATGTTGGCTTGTCCCTCGGCGCGGATGATATTGCCGTAACAGACGGAAATCAACCCGAAGGGACATCCGGCGAAGACGATGGCCAGATAGGACCGCGCCATATCCACCGTATCGGCACTGGCCCCCAGCCACTGCAGCAATTCATCCATAAAGAAGAGGACCGCCCCGCTCGCCACAACTCCCGTCGCGATACAGGCCCACATGCAGAAAGCACAGACTTGCCGGGCATAGTCCTTCCGTCCTTCGCCCATGGCGCGGGCAATGACCGACATACCGCCGATTCTATCCCATCGTTGCAACTCCTTTCATTGATTAGCATGCGATTGATTAACTCCAAAAATTCCCTCCGGGCAGAAATCCCGCTTCAGTCTTGGGGGACCAGGTGATCCTTTACCTGCTTCAGACCGCACAGAAACACGGTACGCTCTGCCGGCGGCAGCACGGCCATGAGCTTCGTCAGCTCGGCACTCATCTCGTTTCTGCGGACCTTCGTCTTCGAGACTGTGTCCGTGCTGGTGCTGCCCCTGCTGCTGAGCATGTCCGGTATCTGGGATTCCATCGCCGTGGCCGAATTCATGGCCACGGCGATGACGGCGTTCTTCCTGTGGCACAAACAGAAGCAGGTATTCGCCTTGTGAACTCTGAACAACTTCCCGCAGCAAACACAAAACCTCCGCAAAACACCCGGTTTTGCGGAGGTCCTTGCTTTTGTCCGGAATCAGACAGTCATTTGTACAGTGCGTCGAACAGCTTCTTCAGTTTTTCATCGCGGGCCTTCGTAGCCGCGGTATCTTTTCCGCCGGAATACTCGTAGAAACCTTTGCCGGCCTTGACGCCGAGCTCGCCCTTATCGTAATGTTCCTTCAACAGGGCCGGGACGGCATGGCTGTCTTCCAGGTCCGGCATCAGGTATTCGGCGATATGGTAGAACGTGTCGATGCCGCCGAAATCCACCGTTTCCAGCGGCCCGATGCAGGCCCAGCGGAAGCCCAGGCCGTATTTCATGACATCATCGATGCCCTCGGGCGACACGACGCCCTGCTCCACCATGGACAGGGCTTCACGCAGTACGGCGAGCTGGAGGCGGTTGGCCGCGAACCCGAAGACGTCCTTGTTCACGATGACCGGTTTCTTGCCGATACGGAGGGACAGGTCACGGACTGTTTCTGCCACATCCTGCCGCGTATGGTCGTTCTTGATGATCTCAATCAGCAGGATCAGGGTCGGCGGATTGAACCAGTGCATGCCCAGGAAACGGTCCGGATGCTTTACATGGGCCGCCAGGGCGTTGATGGACAGGCCCGATGTATTGGTGGCCACAATGGTGTGGTTCTCCACCACGCGGGAAAGCTTGTCGTAAAAATCCGTCTTGATCTGCAGGTCTTCTGTCACGCTTTCCACAATCAGGTCGCTGTCCGCAATGTCTTCCAGCTGCGTCGTGTAATGGATCTTGTCGCGCGAGGCAGCGCTGATATGCGTCTTCGCTTTCTCCAACGTCGAGGCCCTGTGGTTCCACAAGGTCACGTCGAATCCCTTGGCGGCAAAGATGTCCGCCATGGAATAACCCATGGTGCCGGCGCCGGCAATACCAATCTTCTGAATGCTCATTACAGAATCTCCTTTCGAAGTTACAGGACCATGTAACTGGCTCTGCCTATATCATAGCACCGGTGCATTCCAAGGGCAACCGCCGTCAGTGCGTGTACTTTTCCCAGAAGGCCGTTTCCGCGCCCGGCCGGTAAATCAGCGCAAAGGCATTGTAACCTTTTTTAGACAGCTCGAGGGCCACGGGGAAGCTGTCCTGCATGGCCCCAACGTAGGCGAATCCGCCGCCGGCATTGAGGATGGCGGTTTTAGCACCCGGCCGTCCGCGGAAGAAGAAGAGGCCCGTGTCCCCTTTGGCGCTGTCGGCCCGTTTTTCCTGTTCCGTGTAGATATCGTAAAAGACCGTCCGGCCTGTTGCCGCTTCCCGGTGCAGATAATTCACGATTTCCACGGTCTTGCGCGGATTGATGTTGTTGTACCAGACCAGGTTCAGCGTGCCCAAGGTATCCCCGCTGTAATAACCTTCCCGGAGCGGGAACAAGAGGCGGCCGAAATTCCCGAAGACAGGGTCCGCCACGACGGTACGGATCGGCGCAGCCACCGTGTAGGGACCGTCGGCCGTGCCAGACCCTCTGCCAGCCGCCGGGCCAGTCGGTGCCGCCGGGCTGCCGCAGGCCGGCACCAGCAGCAGGAGGGACGATAAGGTCAGGGCATGCAGAAAATGTTTCTTGCGCATGGTATAAATCCTTTCTCTATCTGCAATATGCATACTAAGCAGGCGCAGACATCGTTATGCCTGCGCCTTTATATTAGCATACAATCCCTCTGTCCAGGATTCCAATCTGCCATAGCCACTATGCTGTTTGCTTATGGTTACAGGTATTTTCCCGTCAGGCTTTCGGAGCAGGCCTTCACGTCGTGCAGCGTGCCGGCCACGACGACCTTCCCACCTTCTTCTCCGCCGCCCGGTCCCAGATCCACAATATAATCCGCATTGCGGATGACGTCCAGGTCATGCTCGATGACGAGGACCGTGGCGCCCTGGTCCAGCAGGGTCTGGAAGACCTGCAGCAGCGTCTGCACGTCGAGGGGATGGAGCCCGATGGTGGGTTCGTCGAACACAAACAGGGAATCCGCCTGCGGGCGCCCCATTTCGCTGGCCAGCTTCAGGCGCTGGGCTTCGCCGCCGGACAGGCCCGGCGTTTCTTCACCCAGGGTCAGGTAGCCCAGGCCCAGGTCGTGCAGGACCTGCAGGCGCCGCAGCACCAGGGGCAGGCCTCTGCAGGCCCTGAGGGCCTCATCGACGCTCATGGCCATAAGCTGCGGCAGGCTGTAGGAAACGCCGTCCTTGTTCGTCCAGTGGATGGCTTCCGCCTTCGCGGCGTAGCGCGTGCCGCGGCAGTCCGGGCACGGGATTTCCACGTCGGGCAGGAACTGCACATCGAGGCTGATGGTACCCGTCCCGTCGCAGGTCGGACAGCGCAGGGCGCCCGTGTTGTAGGAAAAGGCGCCCGGTTTCCAGCCGGCCGCTTTGGCCTCGTCCGTTTTGGCAAAGACCTTGCGGAGCTGGTCGTGCACATCGGCGTAAGTCGCCACAGTGGAGCGCACGTTGATGCCGATGGGCGTCGCGTCGATCAGTTTCACCTGCGTGATGCCCCCGCCGTCGACGGAGTGCACGTGCGGTGGCAGCGGTCCGCCCGCCATCTGCGCCATCAGCCCGGGAATCAGGCTTTCCAGGACCAGCGTCGTCTTGCCGGACCCGGACACGCCGGTCACCACGGACAGGCGGCCCTTCGGAAATGCTACGGCGAGAGGCTTCACCGTATGGACCGGCCCCGTCGCCAGATGAATCCGCCCGATGTCGAACAAATGGGCTTTGGCAATGGGGTTCCGGACACGGACAGCCGTCTTGCCGGACAGGTACGGCCCGATGACGGACGCCGGATTCCGCTCCATATCGGCTATGGTGCCTGTGGCGAGGACCCGCCCGCCTTCGGCACCGGCTTTCGGTCCCATTTCAATCAGCCAGTCCGCCCGGGCCAGGATGCGCGTGTCGTGATCCACGAGGACGACGGAATTGCCGTCGTCCACCAGGTCGTCCATCACACCGGCGAGGCCGTCAATGTTGGCCGGGTGCAGCCCGATAGACGGTTCATCCAACACGTAGAGCACGCCCGTGGTGCGGTTGCGCACGGCCCGGGCCAGCTGCATGCGCTGGCGCTCGCCGGTGGACAAGGTCGACGCCGCCCGGTCCAACGCAATGTAGCCGAGGCCCAGGTCCACGAGGCGTTTGGCAACACTTTGGAAGGAGGCGCAGATGCTCTCCGCCATGGGCCGCATAAAATCCGGCAAGGAAGCCGGCACGCCGTTCACCCACTCCACCAGTTGCGAAAGCGTCATCGTGCAGGCCTGGTCGAGGGAAATGCCGCGCAAGCGCGGCGCCCGTGCGGCTTCGGAGAGGCGCGTGCCGTGGCAGTCCGGACAGACACCGGTCTTCAGGAACCTTTCGACCCGTTTCATGCCTTTTTCGTCCTTCACGCGGGACAAGGCGTTCTCCACCGTGTATTTGGCGTTGAAGTACGTAAAATCCATCTCGCCGGAAGCGCCTGTGGTCTGGTTCTGGTAAATCATGTGCCGTTTGACGGCAGGCCCGTGGAACACGATGTCCCGTTCCTTCTGCGACAGGTCTTTGAAAGGCACATCGGTCCGGACGCCCATTTCGCGGGCGATATCCTTCATGAGGGACCACATGAGGGTCTGCCAGGGCAGCACGGCGCCCTCGTCAATGGTCAGGGATTCGTCGGGCACCAGGGTCGATTCGTCGACGGTCCGGACCAGCCCCGTGCCGCCACAGGTCTTACAGGCACCGCCGCTGTTGAAGGCCAGGTCTTCGGCACCGGGTCCGTAAAATTTCGTGCCGCATACGGGGCAGGTGATTTCCTTCATGGCCGCCACCTGCAGGGACGGTTCCACGTAGTGCCCGTTCGGACAGCGGTGGTGCGCCAGACGGGAGAACAGGAGGCGCAGGCTGTTCAGCAGCTCTGTCGATGTGCCGAAGGTGCTGCGCACCCCCGGTACGCCGGGCCGCTGATGCAAGGCCAGGGCCGCCGGCACATAGCGCACATCGTCCACCTGGGCCTTTTCGGCCTGGGTCATACGCCGGCGCGTATAGGTGGAAAGAGCCTCCAGATACCGGCGGGACCCTTCCGAATACAGCACGCCCAGGGCCAGTGATGACTTGCCGGATCCGGACACGCCGGCAATGGCCGTAATTGTATGCAGCGGCACATCGACGTCGATCCCTTTCAGGTTATGTACCCGGGCGCCGCGCACCTCGATGCAGGCCGGCTGTGTCTTTCCCTCAGGGTTCGAGTTCATAGGCAGCCTCAATTTCCCCTACATACATAACCGAATAATCCTTATCCGGGAACACAGCCCCTGGTACCTCCGCATCCAGGAACAGTTCCGGCTTCTCCGCCTGGCTGTACAGGATTTTACAGACCAGGAGATACCGGCCTTCCTCATAGGTCGGCTGGCCATCCACATGGGTCAGGTGCAGGCCGGTCTTTTCAATCTTGTCCGGTACGTCCTTTCCGGAATGGGACCCCAGGTACAGCAGCTCCTTCCGGTATCCGTCGAAAAAGGTCATCGTGAACCGGCCGCTGGCATCCATGAACTGTTTCGTATAGCGCTGGGGGCGGATGAACACGATGGCCACCTTTTTCTCCCACACATTGCCGAATGCGCCCCAGCCTGCCGTCAGGCAATTGGCCTTGCCGTCCTTTTCCGCCGTAACGAGGTACCACTTGTCCCGCATGCCCGCAACCGGGTCCATCAAGGTCGTGATCTTCGCCAAATCCATCGGTTTCGTCTTCATAATGCATTCCTCCTTGCACTCACTGAATCAATTCGCAGAATCCCGTGCCACGCTACAGCCTTTCGCAGCCGCCGGGCACTCACTGCTGCATCGCCGCGCGGCGGTTGAACAGCTCCCCGTCGGCAAAGTAGGTGAACGCCCGTTTCAAACTGCCTTGCCTCATAGCCGTCCTCCTTCCGTATTGCATCACACTTTCCCAATATCAATATACCCCGGCTGCCTGCAAAATACACTCCTCCGGGCTAAGGAATTATGTGGTGAATCTTAAGGTTCAGGACGCTTCCACTGCCGCTTCGATATTGTCGTATACAGCGCCCAGGTTATGGGCCGCCAGCTCCTTTTCCAAGGCACGCTGAATCTGATCCAGCGAGTCGTCCATAGCTTTGAAGATGTTCCGCCCGACCGGACACCGCGGGTTCGGATTTTCATGAAAGCGGAACAGGTCATTCCCGCTGTTGGTCTCCACAGCCTTATAAATATCCAGATAGGTGATTTGGGAGAGCGGGCGGTTGATCGTAATGCCGCCCGGTCCGCGCTTCACATTGATGAGGCCCGCCTCCTGCAGCTGCAGCATGATGTTCCGGACAATGACCGGATTGGAGCCGATGCTGCCAGCCAGAAACGAACTCGTGATTTTCTGTTTCCCTTCAAAGTATTTTGCAGCCATCAGGATATGGACGGCAATCGTGAATTTCGTCGATATCTGCATCGTGTGCCACCTCTCAAAATTTTCCATCTATGGCCTTCACAGCCAGCAGGGCCCGGTAAATCCGCAGACCGCTGCCTTCTGAAACATTTCTTGTTGTAATATATCATATTGCATTTTTGCTGTCAATTGATACATGACATCTTTGCGGTACATCCTGTCCCCGTATTTTCCTGGCCATACCTGTCAACTTGAAGCAGAACACCGGCATGGATTTTGTGTCTCCATGCCGGTGTCTTTATCGTATTGGTTCCACCGGACCCGTGCCGGGTCCGGGCCATCATCCCGGAGGCAATTCAGGCTACCGCTTCAGCAGACGGTTCAACCCTTCACAGAACCAGGTGAGCTCCTTATCTTTTCCCACTGCCAAAACCTTCCGGTTTCCTGGCTGCGCGGTAATGTGTCCGGTCCAATTGCTCGTGGACGGTTCCAGGCACTCCATATCCTTCAGGGCAAAACAGCCCTCGCTGGACGAAATGAGTCTGTCCCAGGTCAGGAGGAACCCATCGCGGGCACTCCCCCTGACTGTGCTGTCGCAGAGGACCAGCACGTCTGCAGGATCCACATCCATGTTCTTGGCGTAGCTTGTCAGGGCGTTCGTCAATTTCTTGGGCGGTATTTCCGGGGCACAATACAGGAAGTAGTGTCTGTCTCCCACCTGCCGGGCCAGCTGCTCCGTAAAAGCACGGAGTTCTTCCCTGCCGGGGCCTTCTCCCGGCTGGTGCGGGGTAGGGCTTGCCGAGGCAAGGGGAGCTCCGCATCCGCTGTCCTCCGCCTCCTCTTCCGACAGGTCCTCCCCGTCACCGCCATCGGTCTCTTCTTCGGCCTCTTCTGCGGCCTCCTCTTCGTCCTCAAAGACACCGCAAGCCTTGGCGGTGGCATATTCATCCTCTGACAGGATCACTTCCTCCGTCAACCATTTAGCAAACGACTCATCCAGTTCTCCGTAATCGCTGTCGGCAAATGTGCAGAAGACAAAGCCCGTATCGCTCTGGAGGGAATGGGTTTCATCCAGATGTACTCCGCTGAATGCATTCAGCGATTCCTTTTCCCCCTGGGAAGTACAGACGTCCCCCTCTTTCGTAATGAGGAAGCCTTTCTTCCCTTTGCCCCAAAAGAGGGCGTTCGCCGCATCACAGACGAGGAAGATTTCAGACGGCTCCACCTCCAGCTTGCCGCCGTATGCCTTCATGACATTGTCAAGGAGTCCGCTGGAAATGTCGTCACCCAGATGGTAATGGGTTCCTTCCAGCATCCCGCCATATTTTTCCTGCATATATTCCAGGCTTTCTGCAAAAGAACCGGCGGCCTTCAGACAAATCCGCTCCTTCTTCGTTTCCTCTGTTTCCGGCTGGAGTGCCGCTGCTGCATCGTACCAGGCCATGGCCTTGGTATAATCGTATCCGTTCAGTTCCTCGTTTCCCCGCAGTCTGGCAGCCTTCAGCATGGCTTCCGCATTCTTGCCGGCAGCCGCTTCTTCATAACACTCCAGGGCTTCCTCATAGCGGCCGTCTGCCTGACAGGCATCTCCACAGGCAAGGTTGACACGCGACAGCGGGGCCGCTGCTTCGTCTATCCCGTCTTGCAGCGCTGTAGAAAGATATTTCCGTGCCTGTGCCAAATCCTTTTCACAGCCGGTCCCTTCCGCATAACAAAGTCCCACATGCAGGCAGGCCTGGGAATCATGGGAGGCAGCACCTTTTCGATACCACTGGAACGCGCTTTCCGGATCGTTCCGCCCTTCATAAGACTGGCCCATCCGGACACAGGCCGGGCCGTACCCGGCCTGTGCAGACTGAAGGAAGAGGCTGGCAGCGCCTTGCTTGTCGCAATCCGTACCTTTTCCGCTTTCCTTTAAGAGAGCCAGCCCGTAGCAACCCTCGGGACTGCCGCAGCTTGCGGCCTCCTCATACAAGGCGCATACCGCCGCCCAGTCTGTACCGTCGCCGGACTCCCGGGCTTTTTCTACCCCTTTCAGGTCCCAGGCGGCCAGCGTCCTGCGTGCTTCCTCATGGCCCCGTGCGGCACAGCGGCGCAGGTATGCCAAGGCGCGGTCTTCGTCCGCATCCTTGTATTTCTGATAATCCTTAAAAAGAATCGTCTGGAACGCAGGGGTTTGGGCTGCCTTCCTTACACGCTCTACCGCCTCTTCCGCTCCCTCTACGCCCCGTGCGGCAGCTTTTTCATAATACACGGCGGCCTTGTCGAAGTCCACTCCATCCGGCAGGCCCGTACCCGCCTCATACAGCTGGCCGGCTCTGAAACCGGCCTTCCCATGGCCCGCATCAGCAGCTTTGAAAAGGTATGTATAATCCGTGCTTCCGTCCTTTTGACCGGTCATCTTGAAGTATTCCCAAGCCGCATCGGCTTCTCCCATTTCCGCTGCCACCTGCAGCCACTTAGCCGCTTCGTCAGGTTGCTGCCGCTCCCGGCAGACAAGGCCCAGGCGATACATGCATTCCGCATCGCCCATATCCGCACCGGCCTGATAGGCCGCCGCGGCTTTTTCCAAGTCTTTCCCGTCCAGGGCCTTTTGTGCCTCTGCCTTCCGGTTTTCGACCTGGGCAGATTCCGTGGCCGCATAAGGCGGTGCAAAATGGACATGGTAAAAGCGGATTTTTTTGGCTGCAAAATCAATGGGGGCTATGGCGTCACAGTCAAACTGCAAATTCTCCCCGAACCCGTAATACGAAATATTCTCCAATTCAGGATAGAAGGGAATGGTCAGATTGCTGCCATTGATGAGGACCTTCCGGTCCGCGAAGCCTTCAGGATACTGTTCGAAGATATAGCGGAGCATGGCCATCATCTCAGGGCCTTTAATGGCATACCCTTCGCGGATTCCCAGGCACGCCACCCAATCCGGAAAAGTAAGGCTGCCTGGCTGCCGCCAGTCATGCCATAACGCAAGAGCCAGGGAAAGCCCTTCCCCTTCCTTATCCGCGACTTCCAGGACATCCGGGATGGCTTCCGGCATCAACTCCACCATAGCCCGGTAGACAACAAGGCTCGAACCCGTACGGGGCAGACAATCACAGTAGGCCTGCATCGCCATATCCTTGGTATACCGGCCGTTTTTCAACATGGCATCGATATTGGCCATCCGGCTCTTCACTTCTTTAGTTGCAAAGGAAAAGGCGGGCAGCCTGCCATGTTCTACCAAGATCTGGACGATCTCATTGACCAGCCAGACCGAGATGATGTTCTCTGTGATATTGCTGCAGATGGAGGGATAATCGCGTCTGTCCAGCCGCTCGCGGATGAATTTCCTGGCCCGGCCGTCATACGTATTGCCGGTAATGGTTCGTCCCAGGGCGCTCAGGCCGTCCTGGGCCATATTGAGCATCCCCGCTTTGACGGCTCCCGAAATAGCGCCGCTGATGCCAAACCCGCCGCCCTGCCAGTGGGCCTTGTTGGCTTCCTTTTCCAAGCCGAGCTGTTCCAAAAAGCGGGCGATTTCCGCCTTATCCTCCATGAGTCCCTTTATCAAGTCTGTCTCATAGAATCTCTTCATGATTTTTTCCATGAGATCATCCTTGCTTACCACTTCGACACCATGATCGATGAGCACTTCAAGTGCCGCCGTAAAGGAAGGGCCGCAATGCGAAAAAATGACCGTGGTCAGGTCTCCGGCCAGTTCCGCGGGATCCGTGTAGTTCTCCGTATGGATCTTTTCCTGAATCTCGTCATAAACCAAACGGCTCCGGCGTTCCCCTTCCATGTTGAACGGCCTCCACAACTGCCGCCGCAGCGCCAGAGGTTCCGGAAAATCAATATGATACTTGGAAAGAAGGACCATATGGCTGCCCGGTACCTCCGGCAAAGCCGGTTCCTGTCCCACAGCCTGGTCATTTTCCACTGCTGTTGCCGCAGGAACCGTTTCTTCCGGTGCAGCAGCTGCTGCATTTTCCGGCGCCGCAGCACTTCCGGCCGAATCCGCCGGCTGGCCGGCTGTGCCATTTTCATCCATGCCCTCCGGCACCCTGGCTCCACAACGAAAACAAAACTTTGCCTGATCCGGCAGCTTCGTACCACAATTCATGCAAAACATGCCCATACCTCCTGCATCGTAGTGACAGAATTTTCCCTATCTATTTCTGATGAAGCAGTATATTTTGGTGAATCATACCTATTTTACCACGGAAGACGGTATCCGTTAACAGGCAACAAAAAGGACAGTGGCTGTAAAATCTTGGTTGTCAAGACATATGTTACACACCAGAATTTGAGAAATACTCTGTTACAACTTGGTTCGGGCTTTTGAATGCGAGGGATGTTTTAGCTGTGCC
>ONEW01000022.1 GCA_900316935.1 uncultured Selenomonadales bacterium | reverse complement strand
CCAGTACTATTTTTTTCTTAAATTCATAGTTGTGTTTTGCCATAAAAAACTGACCCCCAATTGTTAGATTTTTGGTCTAACAATTGGGGGTCAGCTCATTCCGGCTCCCCTTTGCGCCGCCCCGGTCCGGCCGGAACGGATTCACTTCCTGTTCACCTGTTCCTGTGACGCCGTCAGCTTGTACAGGAGGGCGTTGCAGATGGACGCGGCCACATTGCTGCCGCCCTTGCGGCCCACGGCGACGATGTACGGCACGCCGCTCTGCATGATGATCTCCTTGGACTGGACCACGTTGACGAAACCGACCGGCACGCCGATGACCAGGGCCGGTTTGATCCGGCCTTCGCGGATCAGTTCGTCGAGCCGGACGAGGGCCGTCGGTGCGTTCCCCACGGCGATAATGACCGGCCCTTCAAGGGTGCAGGCCTTTTCCATGCAGGCTGCCGCCCGGGTGCTGTGCGCTTCCCTGGCACGGGCCGCCACATCGGGGTCGGACATGAAGCAGACTGCCGTACCGCCCAGCCTGGCCAGGGCCGTCTTGTTGATGCCCACGTTGGCCATCTTCGTGTCCGTCACAATGGTGAAGCCGCCCTGCTTCAGGACGGCAAGCGTATCTTCGACGACGTGGCCGCTGAAACGCAGGTTGCGGGCATAGTCAAAATCGGCGGAAGTATGGATGACGCGCTTGATGATGCTCTCCTTTTCCGGATCCAGCTTCAGCTGGCCCAGCTCTTCCGTGATGATTTCAAAACTTCTTTTCTCGATATCCATGGGAAGTACGTTTTCCAGATTCATATCGTTACCTCTTTCTACCGCGGGACCGGTTCGGCAGGTTGTCCTGCCGGCGCCGGTCCGGTTTACTTTTCAATGCCGTCCCGGGCGGGAATACCCTTGTCAAAAGGATGTTTGCGTTTCACCATTTCGGTCACGTAATCCGCCCGTTCCAACAGGGCCTGCGACGGATTGCGTCCCGTCAGGACCACTTCCAGATGGGCCGGTTTCGTGTCCAGGAAGGCGAGCAGGGGTTCTTCGTCCAGCAGGTGCGTGCCGGCGGCGCCGAGCGCCTCGTCCAGAACCAGCAGGTCCGTCCCTTCGGCACGGCATTTTGCAATCACGTCCTGCAGCAGGGCATCATGGCGGGTGCGGACATCCGCCTTTTCGGCGTCGGTCATCTGGAAGGAGAACTTCGTCATCTCCTTGGCCCGGAAGACCTGCACGCCCGGCAGCAGCCGCAGCGTGTTCAGTTCCCCTGTGCCGCGGCCCTTCATGAACTGCAGCAGAATCACCCGCAGTCCCCGGCCGCTGGCCCGCAGGATGAGCCCCATGGCCGCCGTCGTCTTGCCCTTCCCATCACCGGTATAGATGTGGACCAGGCCCAGTTTTTCCTTCATTTCCGCTTCCGTCATGTCGTTCTCCCCTTCCGGCAGTCACAGCCCTGCCTGCAGGATTGCGTTGATCTTCTTCATATCCAGGTTTTCCCGGAGGCTCTGCGCCAGGATGTCGTACTGGTGTTCCTTGTACGTCTTGTAGTCGATGACCTTGACATCGTCCGGGGACAGGCCCTTTTTCGCCAGCAGGGCTTCCACGACCGTGGCCGCCACGCCTTCGGCGTCAAAGAGGCCGTGCATATACGTGCCGTAAATGTTGACTTCGTCGTGCACGTTCTGGCTGCCTTCGGCAAAGGCTTCGCCCTCTTCATTGACCGGTTCCGCCGTCGTCAGGGCCTTGGCCGGATCCAGGTGGGTCACGCCGCTGTGGATCTCGTACCCGTAGAACTCCTTGCCCGTGAGGCCGTGAAAGATGCCCTTCACTTCGTTGAAACGTCCCTTCATCTGGATGGTGCGTTTATTCTCGATGAATTCCGTCGTCGTGTCCAGCAGGCCCATGCCCGCCGTGACGCTGCCCTTGTGGCCCGAATCGAATCCAAAGGGGTCCGCCAGGCTCCGGCCCAGCATCTGGTAGCCGCCGCAGATACCGAAAAGGACCGTTCCGTTGCCGGCTTTATGGATGATGGAAGCTTCCAGGCCGTTCTGGCGCATCCACTGCAAATCGTCGATGGTGTTCTTCGTGCCCGGCAGGACAATCATGTCCGGTTCGCCCAGCTCTTCGACGGAGCGGACGTAGCGGACGGATACGCCGTCAAGGAGTTCGAGGGCGTTAAAATCCGTATAGTTCGACATGCGGGGCACCTGGATGACGGCGATGTCGATGAGGGCGCCCTTCCCTTTTTCCCGGGTCAGGCGGTCCGAGAGGCTGTCTTCATCCTCGATGTCCACATGCAGCATGGGCAGCACGCCAACGACAGGGATGCCCGTCTTTGCCTCGAGCATGTCGAGGCCAGGCTGGAGGATCTTCACGTCGCCGCGGAACTTGTTGATGATGACGCCTTTGACCATGGCCCGCTCTTCCGGTTCCAGGAGCAGGAGCGTTCCGTAAATGGAGGCGAACACGCCGCCGCGGTCGATATCGGCCACCAGCAGGACCGGCGCCTTGGCCATGCGGGCCATACCCATGTTGACGATGTCCTGGTCCTTCAGGTTGATTTCCGCCGGACTGCCGGCACCTTCGATGACGATGACGTCGTTTTCCGCAGACAGGGAACGGAACGCTTCCAGGATGTCCGGCACGAGGTTCTTCTTGTACTTGTAGTATTCCGCCGCCGGCATGGTCCCGATGGCCTTGCCGTTGACGATGACCTGGGAACCGCTGTCACTGGTCGGTTTCAGCAGGATGGGGTTCATGCGCACATCCGGTTCGATACCCGCCGCTTCGGCCTGCACGACCTGGGCCCGGCCCATTTCGGCGCCTTTGGCTGTAATGAACGAGTTAAGCGCCATGTTCTGGGATTTGAACGGCGCCACCTTGTACCCGTCCTGATGGAAAATACGGCACAAACCGGCCGTGACCAGGCTCTTCCCTGCATTGGACATCGTCCCTTGCACCATGATCGCTTTAGTCATTTTCATCGACCGCCTTCCTTAAAAAATCAATGATGTCGTGATAAGAGCGGATGGGGGTCACCGTCCCCACCCCGCCGGCTATTGCCGCCAGCACCGGGCCTTTGCCCCGCGTGTGACGGCCCGTCACGCTGCTCGTGACATGATCGCCGCAGATCAGGATCCGTAACGGTTCCGTCACGTGTTCCAGCAGCGGTCCCAGAAACTCCTTGTCTATCCGCGAAAGGAACCGGGCCTTGCCTTCGTAGTCGTGGCGGTGCGCTGCCTCGTCCGTCCCGTTGAAATGGGTCATGACGAAAGGATAGCGGTGCAGCATGCGGCACGTGACCGCCAGTTTTTCCCGCACGTCCGTGTCGATATCGGCCGTGCAGTACGACAGAGGCGGCACCTCCATCTGGAGGGCTTTGCCGATCCCCCGCACGATTTCCGTCTGCGCCACGATGGCTCCGTCCAGCCCGTGAAGGAACCGGAACGAAGGCATGTCCGTGCGGCACGACGCGCCCCAGGGGTACAGCCTGTACGTGAGGCCGTTGCGGCTGTAGCGTCCCAGCAGGCGGTCCGCCTTCTCCGTGAAGACCTTCATTTCCAGCGAAGCACCTTTGAGTTCGGCCAGCAGCTCGTCCACCGGCATACCCATGCTTTCGTGGGGCGGTGCCGTCTGAATCTGCAGCACCCTGTCCTTGCGGTTCATGATCAGCAGGTTGCGATAGTCGGAAAGATGCAGGAATTCGATGGTGTGGGCAAAATTGTTGAACAGCCCGGCAATCTCTTCCAGCTCCCGCCCCGACAAGCCCATGCCGTTGAATGACACAAGGCGCCCGGCGCTGTCCTCGGAAATCACATTGCAGCGCAGGACCATCTCGTACTCCGAGACATCGCGGCCCTGGGCCAGCAGCTCCAGATAAGCCCGGTTGGCGGGAAAATCCTCTTTCGGGACGCCCAGAAGCCGCAGGATGCAGCCCAGGCTGCCCGGTACGACATCCGCCCCGCAGATGCTCACCGCGTCTGTCCTGCCCCGCGCCGCCAGGCCGTCCATGTGGGGATGGTAGGCCCGCTCGAACGGCGTCTGGCCGTTCCAGGCGGGAATGGGGTCATCCCCCAGGCCGTCAATCAAGATCAGTAATGAACGCATGCTTCTTAATTTCCTTCATTTCCTTGATCAGCTGCCGGTTCTGCCGGCGCTGTTTCACGGCCACGCGGTAATATCCTCTGCCGAGGCCGTGGTAGTTGGAGCAGTCCCGGATGAGGATGCCCCGCTCGCGCAGGAGGGCACCCCAGCCCGGATCGTTTGGCGCATAAAAGAACAGGTAGTCCGCCGCGCCATCGTAGACCGTCAGGCCCAGCCGGCGGAGCTGCGCAGCCATATAGTTCCGCTCCCGCACCATCAGCTGCCGCGCCGCCTCCAGGTAGTCCCGGTCTTCCAGGGCTGCGATACCGGCCGCCTGGGCCAGCCCGGATACGTTCCAGTCCGGGCCGCAGGCGTACAGCTTGTCGAGCAGGCCCGCATTGCCCGTCACGCAATAACCGAGCCGGACCCCGGGTATGGCGTGACTCTTCGTAAAGGCCTTCAGAATCACCAGGTTGGGATACCGGCCCGTCAGGTCCAACAGGGACCAGGCGGAAGGGTCCTCCAGAAAATCAAGGAAACATTCGTCAATCATGAGGGGAATGTCCAGGTCCGCACATTTCTGCAGCACGGTTTGGAGCAGGGGTTGCTCCGTCAGCTGCCCCGTTGGGTTGTTCGGGTTGCAGAGAACGACCATCCCTGTCCGTTTCGTAATGGCCTGCACAATGTCCGGCGTCACCCGGAATCCGTCCTCTTTGCGCAGGACGAAATAGTCCATCTTACTGCCTGCCGCCACAGCCGCCCGTTCGTAATCGGCGAACGTGGGGGCCGGCACCAGCGTGCGTTTGGGACGGATGGAAAAAGCGAGGCGGAAGAGCACATCGGAAGCACCGTTTCCGCAGTAGATCCGTTCCGCGGGCACGCCGAGCGTTTCCGCCAGTCTGGCGCGCAGACGGCGGCAGAACGGATCGGGATAGTTGACACAGCCCGTGATGGCGTCGCGGATTGCCTGGCGCACGCCGGCGGGAATCCCGAGAGGGTTTATGTTGGCAGAAAAATCAAGGAGCACCTTCTCTTGCGGAAGGCCGTCCGCTCCATAGATGTCACCGCCGTGAACGTATTGATACATCGAATCCAGCTCCTTACATAGGGCTTGCGCTGTGGAAGACCCACAGGGCCCGGATGAGGCTGAAGACCAGCAGGCCCGTGATGGCCGTGAAATACATGAGCACATTCATCTGCCGGATGTGCCGCGCTTCCGGTGCCATCAGGTCATCGCCGATGGTCTGTTTATGGACCAGTTTGCCGAAATAATAATGATCCCCGCCCAGCAAAAGGTGCAGGGCACCGGCTGCCACGGATTCGGTCTGGGCCGAATTGGGGCTCAGGTGATGGTACCGGTCGCGGACGAAAGTCTTCCAGGCCTGCCGCACGTCAAGGCCTGTAAAGAAGCTCGCCGCCAGCATACAGAAGGCACACACGCGGGCCGGCACGAAGTTGGCCACGTCGTCCAGGCGGGCCGCCACCCGGCCGATGCAGAGGTACTTCGGATCCCGGTACCCGATCATGGAATCCATCGTGTTGATTCCCTTGTACAGGAACGCCAGGGGCGCGCCGCCGAGGAACATGTAGAGCATGGGGGCCAGGATGCCGTCGGCCGTGTTTTCCGCCACAGTCTCCACGGCGCCCTTGATGACCTCTTCCGCACGCAGGTCCTGCGTATCGCGGCCCACGATCCAGGAAAGCATCTTACGGGCCAGGGGCAGGTCGCCCGCCTCCAGCGCCGTATAGACCTTCATGCTCTCATCGCGGAGCGAGCGGGTGCAGAAGATCTGATAACACATGATGGTCTCCAGCACAAAGCGGAGCCACGGATGGAACCGTTCCGCCGCCTGCAGGATGACGTACGGGACGGCGAAGGACAACAGGCAGGTCGCCGCGGCGAGGAGGAACCCGCCGCAAAGCAGGCCCCGGGGATTCTCCCCGGCCGCGGCCCGCACCCTTTTTTCCAGCCAGCCGATGAGGTTGCCGATGAGGCAGATTGGATGCGGCCAGCCAGGGGGATCTCCGATAAGCAGGTCCAGGATGAACCCGCCGATGATCGAACCCAGAAGCATCATTTGGCAGCACCCTTCTTTTGGTAACGTACGCAGGCGCGCACGAAGTTTTCAGCGAATTCCGGATTGCCCCACAGATGGATGTGGGGATATCCGGCATACATGGTTTCCGTCGCCTGGGCACAGGGCCAGGATACCCGGCGCAGGGCCTTCACGGCCCTAAAGGCCGCGCCGTTCTGGTCGCTGTCGGAATAATGGAACTCATGGGCCGGAATGGAACCGCCGGCCTTGCAGAGGACGTTGTCCCCGTGGGCCGTCAGGGTTACGTATCCGAAACGTACAAGGCGTTTCGTCATCCAGCACCGGCCCTGCACGGCGCCGACCCAGGGATAAAAGCCGTCGTCCGCCTTGAACCCCTCCATCAGATACATGAAGCCGCCGCACTCGGCGTAGCAAGGCAGCCCGCCGGCCAGCTTCTCCCGGATGTCGCGGCGCATGGACGCATTGTCCGTCAGCTGGCGGGCATAAAGTTCCGGATACCCGCCGCCGATATAGAGGCCGTCACAGTCAGGCAGCACCGTGTCGGTCAACGGCGAAAACGGAACGATTTCCGCCCCCAGTTCCGCCAACAGGTCCAGGGCGTCCTGATAATAGAAACAGAACGCCTTGTCGCGGGCTACGGCGATGCGCACCCGTCCCAGCGGCCGGATGTCCAGCGGGGCATAAGGCAGCGGTGCCGCGGAACGGGCCAGGGCCACCAAGCCGTCCAGATCGATGGATTTGGCCGCCTGGTCCGCCAGTTTCTGCACAATCGTCTCCAGATTCCCCACCTCCCCGGCCGTCACAAGGCCTAGGTGGCGGCTTTCCAGGCTGCAGTCCTTCATATGGGGGAAATACCCGTAAAAGCGGACACCTGTTTCTTTTTCCAGCGTGTCCTTATAGAAGCGGTACGTCATTTCCGTCACATTGTTGAGGATGACGCCGCGGATGCCGCTGTCCGGGCGGAACTCCTTGAAGCCCTTCACGATGGCCCCCATGGAAAGGGCGGCCCCTTTGCCGTTGACGATGAGCACCACCGGCGCGCCCACGGTCCTTGCCAGGTCATAGGCGCTGCCGTCACAGGAGTCGGCCATGCCGTCGTAATAACCCATGGCACCCTCCAGGAGGGCCATGTCCTTGTCCGCGGCGTTTTTCGCCAGCAGGCGCTTTACGTTCTCCTTCCCCGTCAGGAAAATGTCCAGATTGTGGGAAGGGGCCCCGATGACGCGCGTATGGAACATGGGGTCGATATAGTCGGGGCCGCTCTTGAACGCGGCGGCCCGCAGGCCCTTGTCCAACAGGGCACGCAGGATGCCGCAGAACAGGGTTGTCTTGCCGCTGCCGCTCTGTGCCGCCGCCAATAAAAGGCGCGGAACGGCAAGGATCTGCATAGCTGTCATGGCAATCATCTCCTGATAGACATCGGCCGGTACCGGAACAGGAACGTCCGGAACCGGCGCAGGTCATTCCGCCGTCTGGACGGCTGTAATGACATAAATCGGATTTTGGGCCATCATCAGGTTGTAGCGGCCCAGTTTGCGGTTATAGGCCGTGGAAACATTGACGATGTCCAGACTGTATCCGGGTTTTGCTTTGTAATATTCCACGACGGCGCACAACGTTTCCAGGGCGATGACATTGATGACGACGCGGCACGCAGGGTTGCGGCCGTAAATGTCGTCCAGCATGCCGCCCATCCTGCCCCCGCTGCCTCCGACGAAGACACAGTCGGGGACGGGGGCTTCCGCCAGGTGTTCCGACGCTTCGCCGGCCACGATGTACAGGTTGTCACAGCGGAACTTTTCCTTATTCCGGGCCAGCAGCGCCAGTGCCTCCTCCTTCTGTTCGAAGGCATAGACGGAACCCAGCGGGGCCTGCAGGGCCAGTTCTACAGAGCAGGAGCCCGTGCCGGCGCCGATGTCGTAAATGACATCCGTCGCCCGGGGCTGCAGTTTCGAAATGGATATGGCCCGCACTTCCTGTTTCGTCATGGGCGCCTTGCCGCGCAGGAAGAGGGTATCGTCGAGACCGTGCACTCCCTGCCGGAGAGGCTGCCCCGCCTTGTCATTCAAGATCATCATGACCGAGAGGGAAGGAAAATCGCCTTGGGCGATCTCTTCCGCCGTCCCTTTTACGATCTGCTCATTTTCGTAGGACAGGTTGGAGCCGACACAGACCGTCACATAGCCGAGGCCCGTGTCACACAGCTGGCGGCACAGGACCTGGGGCAGGTTGTCGCCGCCCGTCAGGGAAAAGACCTTCGCGTGTTCGAAGACCGCCGCAGCCAGATGCTGATTGCGGCCGTGCATGCTGACGATGGCCGCGTCGTTCCAGCTCATCTGCAGTTTCGCCGCAAAATAGACGAGGCTGCTGATGCCGCAATAACGGTGGACATCGCAATCCGGCAGCTTGCCTGTTATGGTCTGGGCGAGGCTGAAGAATCCGACGTCGCCGGAAACCAGGATGCCCAGCACATCCTTGCCGGGGTCCGCCTGGGCCGCAATACCCGCCAGCTCGTTCGTGCGGAACGTCGTATAGACCTTCTTCCCCGCGCCGAACTGGGCCACCATGCGTTTATCGCCGGCCAGGATCGTACTTTCCGCGATGGCGTTGCGGGCTTCGCCCGTCAACAGGTCCGGATTGCCCGGGCCGATGCCGATGACATTGACTTTCAGCATAATGAACTCCTTTTAAGCCCCTTTTCCGAAGTGCTGCCGTAAAATCTCCAGGACCCGTTCCAGGTCGTCACCCGTCTCAGGGATGCGGTCAATCAGGACGAGCTTCGCCCCCACTTCGGCGGCAGCGGCCAGTTTATCCTCAAAGCCGCCGGCCTTGCCCGAATCCTTGGAAACGACATATCTGGCGCCGCACTGATGGAACATGGCCACGTTCAGCTCTTTGGAAAAAGGCCCTTGCATGCAGATGATATGGGAAGGCTGATAGCCCAGGGTCAGGGCGTTGTCCAGGGAGTCCCGCAGCGGCAGGATGCGGCACGTGATGCGTTCCTTGTAGCCCGGGAGCTTCGTGAAATCCACCAGGTTCTTGCTCCCCGTCGTCAGGAAGACGGGCCCTTCCGTATCGCTGAGCACTTCCACGGCTTCGTCGAAGTTGCGGACGTCGATGCAGTCCGGATGCGGCGTGGCCGGGCGCAGCATGCGCAGGTATCCGTACCCCAGGTTGCGGCAGGCGCGGCTCACGGTCTCCGTCACAATCTTCGCGTAAGGGTGCGACGCATCCACGACCAGTTCAGGATCCTTTTCCTTCAAAAACGCACACATGTCGTCATAGGTCATGCGTTTTGCATAGACCTCGACGTTCTTCCTCGCAGGATACAGGGAAGCGCCGTACTCCGTCGCCACCGTGACGAGGACGCGGATATCCAGGTCCGCCAGGGCTTCCGCCAGTTTCCGGCCTTCGCTGGTTCCCGCAATCAGCCAGACGACCCGTTTCATAAATGATATCCCCGCGGCGTCACAATCTTGCCGTTGATCACTTTGCTCTGGGAATTGCCGATGAAGACGGTGCTGAACATGTCGACGCCTTCCGTATGGTCGCGCAGTTCCTTCAAGGTCGTCACTTCACAGCATTCGCCGTCCCTGCCGATGTTGTGCACAATGCCGGCGGGAACGTCGCCGTCCTGGTGGCGCAGCACGATGTCGCAGGCCTTCTGCAGGTAATCGGCACGCTTGTGGCTGCGCGGGTTGTAGATGGCGATGCAGAAATCGCCCCGGGCGGCACAATCCAGACGTTTTTCAATCTTTTCCCACGGCGTCAGCAGGTCGCTCAGGGAAATGAGGCAGAAGTCGCAGATGAGCGGTGCGCCCAGGATGGCCGCACCGGAGCAGGCCGCCGTGATGCCGGGAATGACTTCGATTTCCACTTCCGGATGGCCGGCCGCTACTTCGTGCATGATGCCCGCCATGCCGTACACGCCGGCGTCGCCGCTGCTGACGATGGCGACGGTCTGGCCCTTCAGGGCTTCGTCCAGCGTGGCTTTGCAGCGGTCCACTTCCTTGCGCATACCATTCTTGATGAACTTCTTGTCCGGAAAATCATCCTTGATCAGGTCGATGTAGACGTTGTAGCCCGTAATGACATCACAAGCTTCCAAGGCTTTGACGGCCCGGCAGGTCATCTGTTCCTTCCCGCCCGGTCCCAGGCTGACTACGTAAATTTTGCTCATGACACTATCTCCTTCTGCAAGGGACATCGGCCCCTGCCTGTAAATCATTTGTTGAAATCCACGGTGAAATCTTCCATGGCCACAGCCAGGGTAACGCCGTTGGCGCTGGTCTTGCGCAGCAGCAGCGTGCCGCCGTGACTGTCCAGCACGGCCGCCCGTTCACAGACGTTGTCCACGCCGACGGTCTGCGCCACGAAGGAAGACGGCGTAAAATCGCCCTCTGCGGCCTGCAGTTCCGCCGCCGAATAGAAATGGATGGGCAGGGCGTACTCCCGGGCAAAGGACAAAAGGCCCGGTTCCTCCTTTTTAACGTCAATGGAGGCCAGCCCCGTCACGACGCTCAAGGTGACGCGCAGCCGGGTCAGCTCCCGGATGACGAGTTCCTCGATGGCGTCCATGGTCGTCCCCTTGCGGCAGCCGATGCCCAGGTGCAGGATGCGGGGGCGCAGGACCACCGTTTCCACGAAGGGCTGCACGGACTTGTGCAGGGAAATGGCCATGCCCACCGGCCCTTCCTCTGCCAGGACCAGGCCTTTCGGCAGCGGGCCCCGGATGGGGAAATCGCTCTTGACGCCCACCTTTTTGCAGTCCACCAGGCAGGATGCGAAGGTTTTGGCGCTGGGCAGGTTGGAAATGGCCATATTATGGCGGGCCGCCCATTCGTCCACGGCGAACAGGTCGTTGACGTCCGTCGCCGTCGTGATGACGGGGACAGCCTTGAGGAATTCCGCAATACCCGCAGCCAGCGCATTGGCACCACCGATATGGCCCGACAGCAGCGGGATGACGAAGTGTCCCCGTTCGTCAATGGAGACGATGGCCGGGTCCTTCACCTTGCTGCGGATGAACGGCGCAATGGTCCGGATGGCGATCCCCGTGGCACCGATGAAGACGATGAGCCGGCAGGTCTGGAACGCCATGCCGCACAATTCCTTCAGGGACGGCGCGATGGCCTTCAGCCCGGCCTGGGGATCGGCGTAACGGCGCATGGTGAACATTTCCGTCTCAAACCCGCAGGTGCCCAGGTATTTTTTCAGCCGGACGCTGATTTTCGCCCCGTTCCTCGTAAAGGAAAAGATAAGTGCGTTCATTGTACCATCCCTCTGTATTTCTTTTGACTCCCGGCCGCCGGGCCGGCAAAGACTTATTCCGTTTCCTTCGTTTCCGGTTTTACCTGCAGTTTGCTGGCGTCGGCCTTGCGGAAGCCCGTTTCAAAGGTCGGATTGTACAGTTCGCTCCGTTCATATGCCGATCCCAGGAATCCGCCGACGGTGATGAGGGCCAGGTTGTGGATGTTGTTTTTGGCTGCCGTTTCGGCAATGGTGCCGACGGTGCAGCGGAACACCCGCTGGTCCGGCCAGGATGCCTTGTAGACGATGGCTGCCGGCTCGTCGGCCTTATAGCCTCCCGCCATCAGTTCCTTCTGCAGCTTCTCCAGCATGCCGGCGCTCAGGAAGATGACCATGGTGGCATGGTGTTTGGCATAATCGACGATCTTCTGTTTCGGCGGTACGCCCGTGCGTCCTTCCATGCGGGTGATGATGACGGACTGGCTGACATCGGGCAGCGTATACTCCGCTTTCAGGGCAGCGGCTGCCGCGCAGAAGGAACTCACGCCCGGCACGATTTCGTAATCCAGATTGTAGCTGTTCAGCATGTCCATCTGTTCGCGATGGGCACCGTAGACACTGGGGTCGCCCGTATGCAGGCGTACCACCAGTTCGCCGCGCTGGGCGGCGGGGACCATGGCGGCAATGACTTCTTCCAGCGTCATGACGGCGCTGTTCATGATTTTGCAGCCCGGTTTCGCGTATTGCAGCAATGCCGGATTGACCAGGGACCCGGCATAAATGATGAGGTCCGCCTTTTCCAGCAGTTCCTTGCCGCGTACGGTAATCAGATCAGCCGCGCCGGGACCGGCACCGATAAAGTAGATCATCAGTCTTCAAACTCCTTTTCCTTAACCAGAATCACCGAGAAATAGCTGCTCTTGTCGTCGACGTCGCGAAGGTCCTTGTAGATTTTTTCGCCGGGCAGGCCGCAGTTTTCAATCATTTGCGCATACAGACCGCGCTGAAGCACTTCGTCACGGACACGGCCGATTTCCGAAGCCGATTTCATAAGGATCTTGTTGCCGGGCATGTCGAGGAACCGGTCCGATTCCTTATAACTGCCGGGCAGGATCGTCAGGGGTTCCGCCTTCTCACAGAGCGACGTGTTCAGCTTCGCCGCCACGGCGCAGAAGCTCGTCACGCCCGGAACCAGTTCCGTCGCGTAGCCGTCCTTTCCCACCAGCTTATGCACGTAGATGCACGTCGCATAAACGGTCGGGCAGCCCAGGGTGATGAAGACGACATCCTTGCCCTCATCCAGGTACTTCTCGATATCATCAGCCCCCTTGCGGTGCGCTTTGGAGATGATGTCATGGTCCTTGACCATGGGCATGTAGACAATCAGCTGTTCCTTCTGCGAGATATCGATCAGGCCGGACACGATGTTCTTCGCGACAAGCACGTCGCTGTCCCCCTGCGGAATGGCGAGGACGTCGCATTCCTTGATCAGGCGGATGGCCTTCGCCGTCATCAGTTCCGGATCGCCGGGGCCTACGCCCACGCTGTACAATTTACCTTTCATATTCGATGATTCCCCTTTCTTCGGTCCATATGGATGCCTGTATCCGGCTTTTATGTCCGGTGGAACGCGACGGCCGGAAAGCGACCGCGCGCAGATCCCGTCAATGTGCCGCGTCCCGGCCCTGCTGCCGTTCCAGCAGTTCCTGCGCCTGTTCCGTCTCCCCCAGGATGCCGTAGACATTCGAAAAGAGGATGGCGGCAGTCTGCAGCCGGCCATGGACGCGCTTCTGCATGTAGAAATCGATCTTCTCCGTCGCCTTCGCCATAACGGGCTCGAACAACCCTTCCCGTTTCAGGATCTTCGTCATTTCATCCGTCGTGTTACAGCCGTAGATTTCCCTGCCCACGGACACGGGAGCGCCGGCGAACAAGGCCTGCAGGGCCAGGAATTCGCCGCGGCAGTCCGCGTATTTGGAATGGGTGTTCATGACCCCCTGGGCCAGCTTGATCAGTTTGCCCGAATGGCCGATGAGCAGCAGGCTCCGGAACTCCTTGAGCACGGCATAGTCCAGCAGTTCTCCCACAAAATTGCTGCAGGTGACCGCCTGGGACACGTCCAGGTGCATCCCGTCCCGGGCGAAATCCGTGCCGTAGTTGCCGAAAAAGACGAGCAGGTCTTCGTACCCGTTGGCTTTGCGCGAATCCATTTCGGCATACATCGTTTCAATGAGGGCGCGGTCGCTCATGGGTTCCACGATGCCGCTCGTACCCAGGACGGAAAGGCCGCCGATGATGCCAAGGCGCGGGTTGAATGTTTTCGGTGCAATCTCCATCCCCGCCGGGATGGAAATGACGACGCGGAGCGGTCCGCCGTATCCGTACCGGGCTTTGACGGCCTGCACCTCCTTGGTGATCATGCGGCGCGGGACGGGGTTGATGGCCGGACCGCCCGGTTTGGGCGCCAGGCCGGGTTTCGTCACTTTGCCGACCCCCAGGCCGCCCCAGATTTCAACGCCGGAAACGGCCTGCTCCACCGAAGCTGTCAGGGGCTGCCTATATCCCTCTGCCGGCGGCTGCGCGTCCGGCCGGCTCACCGTGGCATAGACCAGGGTGCCGTGCGTGTCGTCCGGGTCATCACCGCTGTCCTTGCGGATGGCGCACGACACGGATCCCGGGGCGCGACAGATGTCGAGCACGTCCAGGGTCAGCAGGATCCCTTTGGGTGTATCAAGCTTCACCTGGCGGAACTCTTCCCCGGACAGAAGCATGGCTGCAGCCGCTTTCGCCGCGGCAGCAGCGCAGCTGCCCGTCGTGTAGCCGCGGCGCATGAGCCGGCCCTGCGACACGGTCAGTTCGTCTTCCATGCAATCACCTCATACATAAAGAAAAAAGATTTCTGCCGCAACCCGCAGAAATCTTCATAAAAAGTCCAAGCCGCAGCCTATTGGTCACACTGCGCCCTGCTTTACGCCATTTCCATCGCTCGTGGATTACGGTACAGCAAATCCGGGCTGGTATCTGACTTAAAACGGAAGCGGCGCGGCGCGCCGTGCCGTCCGTTTATCACAGTGACGGGATCGTGGCGGGGTTGCACCGCCTTGCCATTCAAATTTTTCGAATACCCGGACCCATCGATTTATCAGTTGTAAAAATTTACGTAAAAATTATAGCACACATCCCCGTTTCAGACAACAGGAAATGCCATTTCACGGCCCTGTCTTCAAACAAAGGCCCCCGCCTGTTTCAGACGAGGTTCCGCTGCGCCGTGTAAAGCCGGTAGTACGTCCCTTTGCGCGCCATCAGTTCTGCGTGGGAGCCGGACTCGGCCACGCGGCCGCCGCTCATGACGATGATCCGGTCAGCGTTCCGCACCGTGGAAAGGCGGTGCGCGATGACCAGGGTCGTACGGTTCCGGGCCAGTTTCTCCAGGGATTCCTGCACCATGGCCTCCGTCTTGTTGTCCAGGGCCGATGTGGCCTCGTCGAAGATGACGATGGGCGGATTCTTCAAAAAGACGCGGGCAATGGCCAGGCGCTGTTTCTGTCCGCCCGACAGCTTGACGCCCCGTTCCCCGATCTGGGTATCGTACCCGTCCGGCAGGGCTTCGATGAATTCGTCCGCCGCCGCAAGTTCCGCGGCTTTCCGGATCTGTTCCTCCGTGGCGCCCGGCACCCCGTAAGCGATGTTTTCCCGTACGGAATCGGAAAAGAGGAAGACATCCTGCTGCACCACGCCGAAGCGGCTGCGCAGTTCCTTCTGCCGGAAGCGGCGGATATCCGTACCGTCAATCAGGATGGCGCCCGAAGCGGGTTCGTAAAAGCGCAGGAGCAGGCTCGATACAGTCGTCTTCCCCGCCCCGGTCTCCCCGACGAAGGCCACCGTTTCCCCGGGCCGCACGTTGAAATTTAGGTCTTCCAGCACCGGATGTCCCGGCGTATAACGGAACGTGACGTGGCGGAATTCGATGTCCCCTTTGAATTCCGGACACGGCAGGGCATCCGGCGCGTCCGTGATATCCGGCTGAAGCGCCATCATTTCTTCGAAGCGCGAAAAGCCGGCCATGCCGCGCAGTCCCATTTCCAACAGGACCGTCAGGCGGTACAGGGGACGCATGAAGAGGTTCACGTACAGCAGATACGCGATGAAGTCGCTCAGCGTGATGCGGCCGATGGAAATCATGAAGCCCCCCGAGACAAGGACGGCCAGGTTCGTGATATTCGTGAAGAAGTTGACCGAGCTGGTAAAGCGCGCCAGGAGCCGGTAGGATTTCTTGCGGATGGAGGCCAGGTCGCGGGCTCCTTTCATGAAGCGCTCCTGTTCGACATCTTCCTGGGCAAAGGCCTTGACGATACGGATGCCGCTCAACGCTTCCGAAGTCTGGGCCGTCAGTTCGCCGTTGCGCCGGCGGTTTTCCCGGAAGGCCGCCTTCATTTTGCGGTTGATGGACACGGCATGCCAGGTCTTGAGTACCAGCAGCGTCGTAATCAACAGGCCCAGGGGCAGGTTCAGGTAGAGCAGCATGAAGATGGTGCCCGCCATGGTGAACCCGCAGACGACGGCATCGTGCGGCAGCCGGAAGGCCAGTTCCCCGATTTCCTGGATGTCGCCGGTCAGACGGGCCAGCAGCTGGCCCGTCTTCGCGTTGTCGAAAAAGCGGAAGGACATCTCCTGGAGATGGGCGAACAGGTCGCGCCGCATATCGTTCTCCATGTTGATGCTCATGGCGCGCCCCTGGTAATTAATCCAGTACATGACTGCATAGCTGACGATGTAGAGTACGAGCAGCAGGGCCGACAGCGAAAGCAGGAGCCGCATATCCCCCGCCGGCAATGCGTCGCGGATGATTTTGCGGACGATCATGGGGAACAGCAGGTCCAGGACACTTGTCAGGAAGGATCCCAGGATGACCAGGATCACCATGACCCTATATGGTTTGTAATAGTGTAAAAACGCTTTAATCATACTTGAGTACCCTTGTGGATGGAGGTTTCCGGTCAATACCAGTTCAATACAGGTCCAGCGGCAGCAGGGCGCGGACGCCGGAGGGGCTCACGGCCTCCTCGGCCCGGACGCGGAACACGTCGCGCAGCAGGCCGACGTTGATGATATCCCGCGGATAGCCGGCCGTGACGAGGGTACCGGCCTGCAGGACAACGGCATGGTGGGCGAACTGGACGGCCTGGTTCAGGTCATGCAGCACGAGCACCACCGTCAGGCCCAGTTCCCGGTTCAGCCGGAACAGCAGTTTCATGACTTCCAGCTGATGGGAAATGTCCAGATAGGTGGTCGGTTCGTCCAGAAGCAGTACCTGCGGATTCTGGGCCAGCGCCATGGCGATCCAGGCGCGCTGCCGCTCCCCGCCGGACAACGTGGAAAGGATGCGGTGCTGGTACGGTTCCAGGCTGGTTTCCGCCAGGGCCCAGTCGATGAAATCCCGGTCTTCCCCCGTGGTTTTCCCGAAGAAGGACCGGTACGGGAACCGTCCCATGGCGACCAGGTCGCGGACCGTCAGATCCGCCGGCGCCTGCGGGGATTGCGTCAGGATGGCCAGTTTGCGGGCGAATTCCTTATACCCGTAATCCCGCACATCCCGGCCCAGCAGGGTGATGGTTCCGGCGGAAATGGGATTGATCCGGCAGATGGCTTTCAGCGTCGTGCTCTTGCCGCAGCCGTTCGGGCCGATGATGGCGGTAATCTTCCCCTTCTCCGCCATAAAGGATATGTCGTGGACGATGGTCTTTTTATTCAATACCACGGACAGGCCGCGGACTTCAATCATGGGCTCCGCCGTGCCTTTTTGTTTTTCGGTTTCCGGTGTGCCGTTCATCAGATTTCCCTCCTTAACAGGAACAAGAAGAAAGGCGCGCCGATAAACGCCATAATGATGCCCACAGGTAATTCCACGGGCGCAAAGACAATCCGCGCGAACGTATCGCTCAAGGTGACGATGGCCACGCCGAGCAGGGCCGCGCCGGGTACCAGGAAGCGGTAATCGGAGCCCAGGATGAGGCGTGCCATATGGGGTACCACAAGGCCTACGAAGCCCAGCAGGCCGACGACGCTGACGGCACTGGCCGCCAGCAGGGCCGCAACAGCCGTCAGGAGGAGGCGGGTCACTTCGACATTGACGCCCAGTCCTTTTGCCATTTCATCCCCGAGGGCGAGGATGTTCAGGTAGTGGGCACTGCAGATTGCCAGAATCAGGCCGGACACCGCGTAAGGTACGATGATGGAGACATGGGGCCAGCTGCGTGCAGCCAGGCCGCCGACCATCCACATGAGGGCCCCGTTGACGCGGTCACTGTAAAAGATTAAAAGCCCCGAAATGCCGGCGCTCAGGAAAGCGGACACGGCCACGCCGGCAAGGATGACCCGCACCGGCTTGATCCCGTTCTTCCAGGCCAGGATGTAGATGGCCACAGCGGCCGCCATGGCACCGCAGAAAGCCACCGGTGTAATCAGGTATTCCAGCGTCGGGAACAAGATCATGATGGTGATGCCGGCCAGCCCCGCGCCGGACGAGATGCCGATGATGTGCGGGTCCGCCAGGGGATTGCGCATAATGGCCTGCAGGATGGCGCCCGACAAAGCCAGGTTCACCCCCACCAGGGCGCCGACGATGGTACGGGGCAGGCGGATGTTCCAGATGATCTGGTCCGCCGGAGCAGCCTGCGGATTCGTCAGGATCTGCCAGACCTGGGCCAGGGAAATGTCCGCCGCGCCCTTGGCGACGGACAGGAACAGGCCCGTCAGGGCCAGAAAGGCGAACACGAGCAGCATGAGGGCCCGCCAGGTGCCGCGCTTCATGCCGAACCGCATCACTTCTTCGGACAAATCGGGCAGCCCGCCGCCTTTTTTCTTCGATTCCATGTTATTTCACTGCCTCCGGGAAAATGTCTTTCGCCATGAACCGGACGGCTTCCGGATATTTCAGGCCGGGGTTCAGCAAGAACAGCCGTTCCGGCAGGACGTATACTTTGCCGTTTTTCACGGCCCGGAGGGAATTCCAGGCCGGATTCCCCTGGACGTCCTTCTTCAGGCGCGCCTCGATTTTCGCATGGTCCCCCATGGATGTGATGAACAGGACATCGGGGTCCTTTTCCACCAGGGCCTCCATGCTGTAGGGCGTCTTGTCCGGTTTCCCGTCAATGGCCTTGCTGCCCGAAGCCACGTTGGTGAAGCCCAGCATCTTGGCCACGCAGCCGGCGATGCTGTTTTCCAGTTCCACGGATACATTGGAAGGCGTGGCATGGAGGATGACGATCTTTTCCTGCGTCTTCGGCAGGTTGGACCGGATTTCATCAATGGAACGGTCCATGGCCGCAATCTTCTTGTCCACGACGTCCTTCGTGCCGTAGACCTGTCCGATGACGGCGAAGCAGGCCTTGACCTCGTCATAGGTCTTGGGCTGCAGATAGATGACAGGAATGTGGTTCGACTCCAGGATGTCTCGGAACTTTTCATGCTGTTTCACATTGCCGATGACCAGGTCCGGCTTCAGGGAGACGACCTTTTCAATGTTCACATTGTACACGTGGCCCACGCTTGCTACCTTGCGCATCCCTTCCGGCACCTGTTCCGTTTTGGCATCCGGGCGGCCGACGACGGTACCGCCGGCGGCGTCAATCATTTCCATGAGCGACGGGGACAGGACGACGACCCGCTGCGGTTTCTGGGACAGCGTGACCTTGCGGCCCGCTCCATCGGTCAGGACAGCAAAGCTGTTCCCCGTTGTGGCGGTCTGGCCGGTCGTGGCCGCGTTCTTCGGCTGACAGCCGGAAACCAGTAGCAATAAGGTGCAGATCAACATCATCAAATAATGGATGGGCTTCATGAGGATTCTTCCTTTCTATGACGGGATGATGACGGCACACACCTTGCGTTCCCTTGGGTGGCAAGGTATACTGAAGGCAAAATGAAGGCATCCCCGGAGGGATGGGAACGCCCGGATTTACAAATGAACCATAATCCATAATAGCATTAATTACTGTTAACGTCAACGAAAGAACATCAGGAAACAGAACATGGAACAGATTCAGGAAACCCACTTTTTCCCCGACGGGACGCCGAAAGGAACCGGGGAAAACCCTTACATCGCAGGCTGGCCCGAACTGGCCGGAAACCCGGCGGCCATCTGCTACGAGGACGCGTCCTTCCTCGTCCTTAACAAACCGGCCGGCATGCTGGTCCATCCGACGGCCCGGGAAGACGGCTGCACCTTATGGAACTACGTGAAGCGCTATTACGCGTACCGCGGCCTGACCCTGGGGCTCCACCCCGTATCCCGGCTGGACCGGTTCACATCGGGCCTGGTCGTGTTCGCCAAAGAACCGCGCATGCAGGCCGCCCTCGCCCGCCAGGACCTGCTCAAGGAATACCTGGCCGTCACGGTGGGAGCCCCGCCGGAAGCGCACGGCATCCTCGACGCCCCCATTGCCCGCAAAGAAGGCAGCATCATCGAACGGGAAATCAATCCCGCCGGCAAACCCTGCCGTACGGAATACTGGCTGCTCCGGCGCTGCGGCCCCCTGTCGCTTGTCCGCTGCCGCCTCTACACTGGCCGGACCCATCAGATCCGCGTCCATTTCGCCGCCGCCGGCTTCCCGCTCTGGCACGACCACCTGTACGGCACACCGGGAGAACAGGCCCGCCACGGTCTCCATGCTTGGAAAACCGGCTTCCGGCACCCCGTCACGGGCTGCCGCATCGAAATCACGACGGAACTGCCCCGGGACCTCGTCGCCGCCCTGAAAGAACAGCATAGCGACTGAACGCAAAAAAGAGGGTGTGAAGAAATACCAACTTATTTCTTCACACCCTTAATTACTGCGAGCCAGGTCTCGCGACCCGAAAACAATGAGGGCAGTTTTTTCACAGCCCTTTTTTATTACTCCTTACAAACTTTTTCGATCATCGACAGATCCACGTTCCCGCCGGAAAGGAAGAAGATCACCTTTTCGTCCTCCGCTACAGGCAGCGTGCCCTGGAGGACGGCTCCCAGGGTCATGGAGGAGCTGGGTTCAGCCAGGATCTTTCCCTCCTGGAGCAGCAGTTTCACTGCTTGATGGATGAACCGTTCCTCCACGGGAATCACCCGATCCACCTTGTCCCGGACAATGGGGAAGTTTTTGTCACCGGGCCTGGCCGTCATGGTACCGTCTGCAATGGTGTCTCCCACAGGCACCAGTACCGGTTCCTTTTTTTTGAAGCTTTCCGTGTAACGGTCACAAAGGGCCGGTTCCGCCCCGTAGACCCGGACACTGTCCCGGATGCCCTTGACGGCAGTGGCAATGCCGCTGACGAGGCCGCCGCCTCCCACCGGGACCACGATTTTGTCCACCTCCGGGAGCTGTTCCATCATTTCCAGCCCTGCGGTGCCCTGGCCGGCCATCACATCGTAATCATCGAAGGGATGGATGAAGCAGGCGCCTTTTTCCTTTGTAATCCGGTCCGCAATGACAAAGCGCTGGGATTTTTCACACAGGACGATCTCCGCCCCCAGATCCCGGATGGCGGCCTTTTTGACTTCCGGCGCGTGTTCCGGCATAACCACCGTCACCGGGACTCCCAGCAGTTTGCCTGCAAAGGCCACTCCCCGGCCGTGATTGCCGCTGGAAGCTGTGACAATACCGTTTTTCAGAGTTTCCGGGCTCAGCTGCAGGGCTTTGTTGAGAGCCCCCCGAATCTTGAACGCATGGATCCGCTGCATGTTCTCGGCCTTCACATAGACCTGGCAGTGCAGCACCTCGTCCAGGGCCTGGATCCGGATGACAGGGGTACGGTAAACATAGGGAGCAAGCCGCTTCTGGGCTTCATAAATGGCAGAAAGAGTAAGCATGATGGACCTCCTTTTATGATGGGAAAAAGAATTGCATGTCATAAAGTGATGATAGCCGATTTGGCTGAAAAGGGAGAGGGGAATCCCTCCTTTCTTTTGTTACGCTGCTTTTATGTTCCAAAATCACGGTTCCTTTGGATGAGTTCAGTATAAAACAGCATGAAACAGTTGTAAAACAACTTGTTTTACTTTAAAATATTCTAAAAATAACTATTATAGGAAGGGAAAACCAATGGATACGGAATCTCTCTATCTGTTCCGGGATCTCTGCCGGACCCGGAATATGACCCGGACGGCCCAAACATTTTATCTGACCCAATCCACTCTCAGCAAACGGATCGCCCATCTGGAAAAAGAACTGGGGTATCCCCTCCTGCTCCGGAGCAAGGGAAGGCAGGAGGCTGTACTGACTCCCAAAGGAGAACATTTTTTGGGAATCGCCGTCCATATGCTGGAACTCTACGAGGAAAGCCTGGCTTTGCAGAAAGATGAGGAACGGGTCTTCATTCGGCTGGGGGCTATACGCAGTGCTCAGGAATATTTCCTGTCCGGCTTCCTCCAGACTTACCTTTTTCAGCATCCCAGCTGCAGTCTCACCGTGGAGGACCATCACAGTGTGGAAATCCGGGAGCTTCTGCTGAAGGGACTGGAGGATGTGGGCATAGTACAGGTCCCTTTTTCCCGTCAGGGACTGGTCAGCCAGCTGCTCTATGAAGAACCGTTCCTGGTGGTCATGAAGGAACCGGGACGGTTTCAGGGCAAAAAAATGCTTTCCATTGCTGAACTTAATGGAAAGCAGGAAATCTTTCAAATGTTCACGGAAGAGTTCCGCAGCTGGCATGACCAGTACTGGAGTGCCCTGGACAGCAAAATCCGGGTCAACAGCACCAACACTGCAGAAAAATACTTCCAGGGGGCGGAAGACTGGATGATGGTGCCGGAGTCCGTGGCTTTCGCCATGGAAGAAAGGGGCTTTACATCTTTCCCCCTCCAGGAGCGGACCCCTCTCCACCGGCTGTATCTGGCGTTCCAGCAAGGGGAAGACCGCCCCTGGGTAAGGGAGTTCATGACAGCCGTCCAGGCCTATTTTCAGGAAAGGGAACAGGGATGCATCGCAGCCCAAGTCTGAAGCAGGAAGTAAAAAAGACAAAAAGAGAGTTGTGCAAAATGATTTCTCATTTTTGCACAGCTCCTTCTGTCTTACTATGGGTTCCGGTCATTTCAAAGTATAGCCGGGATAAGCCTGCAGGCCTTTGGCCAACAGTTCCATGGCCCGTTTCAGGTCGTCACAGTTGAGCACGTAGGCCAGACGGGCTTCGTCCACGCCCTTGCCCGGCGTGGCATAGAACCCGTTGCCCGGGGCGATCATGACGGTCTCCCCGTTGTCTTCGAAGTCCTGCAGCATCCAGATGGCGAACTTCTCCGCGTCATCCACGGGCAGCTTGACCATGACATAGAAAGCGCCTTTCGGCTGGGCCGAAATCAGGCCGGGGATTGCAGCCAGGCCGGCAGCGATGGTATCGCGGCGGTGTCTGTATTCCTTGTTGACCTCTTCCAGATAGGATTTCGGTGTATGTTCATAAATGGCGGCGGCCCCGACCTGTTCCAGTTCCGGTGCGCACAGGCGGCCCTGGCAGAGTTTGTTGAACTGCTGGCACAGTTCCGCGTTCTTCGTCACGACGCAGCCGATACGGGCGCCGCAGGCACTGTACCGCTTGGACACGGAATCGATGATGACCAGGTTGTCCTTCAATTCCGGGAATGTGCCGAAGCTCGTGTATTCGCCGTCGTACACGAATTCACGGTACACTTCGTCGGCAATGAGGGCGATGTCGTGCTCCAGCACCAGGGAGGCAATCCTGTTCATTTCATCCTTCGTATAGACGACGCCCGTCGGATTGCCCGGGTTCGTCAGCAGGATGGCACGGGTTTTGGGTGTGATGTATTGCTCCACCACTTCCTTCGCCGGCAGACGGTAGCCGTCCTCCGCCTGGGTGGGAACGGCACGGATGACCGCGTTGGCCAGTTTGGCGAAGGTGCTGTAGTTGGCATAGTACGGTTCAAAGACCAGGATCTCGTCGCCGGGGTCGCAGAGGCTCATGGCCGCGAACTGCAGCGCCTCACTGCCGCCGTTGGTGACATAGATATCCTTTTCCGTATAATCCATGCCCCAGTCCTGGTAATATTTCGCGATGGCTTTCAGCAGTTCCGGGTACCCCTGGGAAGGACCGTAGGAAATGACCTTCGTGTCAAAGGAACGGATGGCTTCCAGGAATTTAGGGCTCGTCGGGATGTCCGGCTGGCCGATGTTCAGGTGGTAGATCTTTTTTCCGGCCTTGACCGCGGCGTTCGCGTAAGGCGTCAGTTTACGGATGGGGGAAGTCGTCAGTCCCAGTACACGATTCGATAATTTCATAGTCAAAACCCCTCTCAATTTCATGATAGAGAAACAAAGGGATGCAAAAAAGAATCCCTACAGGATTTAATTATAAATCATGCAGGGATTCTACGCAAAAGCAATACTGTAACATTCGTTACAACATCCCCAAAAGCAGACTACGCCGCTTCAAGAATATTGTACACAATATGCGCAGGCAGCCTTATCAGAACGAAATATTCAGTTCCGACCACAGGACATGGTGCTTAGCCGTGTCTTCGCCGTCCTTCGCCTTGGTGTCATAATAGGTCACGTTGGCCACCATGTTCTTGGCGACAGTCAGGTTGCCGTTGACGCTCCAGCCTTTGAAGCCCCAGTTATCGCCATCGTTGGCGGTATAGCCATCGATCGTGTGGGCCGTGTAGGTGCCGGCCCCCTGGTCGTAATAGTTGGCCGCCAGGCCCCAGGTACCCGGTTTGGACGGATTGGCGCCCCGGTAAGCCAGGCCCAGTACGTAACCGTCGTCATCCAGGCTGTGGCTGCCCACCTTGTCAATGTCGGACTTCAGGTACATGCCGCTCAGGACCGTATCCTTGGCGATGTTGAAGTTCAGGCCGGCATACCAGATGTTATCCTTGTCGTCCCCGGTAGCCGTCTTGAATTCCGTGCTGTCGGAGTCCTTGAAGGACATGAAGCCGACTTTGCCGTCTACAAAGGAACCCGTGTTGGTACCCACTTCGACCTGCCAGAACTCCTTGAACAGGGCTTCGTCCAAATCCTCGTTCAGGTCGGTCGGTTTGCCGTAAGCGCCGGCTATATACACTTTATCGCCATAGCTGGCACGGATGGCATCGTGTTCGCCATCGTAAATGTAACCGTCGGCAAACACGTCGTCGATACGGCCGGCCTGTACATTGACACCGCCCAGGCGGCCGTCCATCATGGCCACGTTGACGTTGACGTCATTGTCTTCGCCTTTGTAGGCGGAGTTGTCGTTGTCAGTGAACCACTGCTGGTTTTCCAGACGGGCTACGTAGTTCCAGTTGTCGTTGACTGCGCCCGTAAAGTACAGACGGGTACGCAGGCCGGCTTCGTGCTTCAAATCGCCTTCGCGGTCACGTTTGTTGGAAGAAGAATAATGGGCACGGATTTCACCGCCGATCTTGACGTTGTCCGTCTTCTTTTCCAGAGCCGCTACACGGACGCCCAGGGCATCCAGCTCGTCCGCAAATTCAGCGGCCAGCTTGTCCACGTTGGCGCCCTTTGCCATCGCCTTGGCAACAATCTGCGCCATTTCGTAGCGGGTCATCAGGCGGTCGCCTTTGAAGGTCGTGTCGCCGTAGCCGTCGATGACGCCGGCAGCAGCCAGTTTTGCGATGCTGTCATACGCCCAGTGGCCGGCAGGCACATCGGAGAACGGATTGGCGGCGTAAGCGGAAGCCGTTACGCCCAGGGCCATAGCCATGGCCAGCACTAAAGATTTTTTCATGGTGGATTCCTCCTGGAAATTTTATTTAAAATGTACTTTCCCTCTTTTGAAACTGCATCCGGACGGGAACCCCACTTTCCCGTTCATGCATCCATTCCAATGAAAGGACATTTTAAAGTCTTTGGAAACTTTTATTCATCATATCACTATCAGTATAAATTATCAATAGTATTTTACTATTATAAGCTATTAATATCTTTATATGTTATATGTTCGAAACAGAAACAAATCCAGTTACAGATTTTACATCCGCCCCCTAAGTTAGTATTTGCTAACTTATCTTTTTACTAAATTTATCATTCCTTAAAAATTTTGTCAATCATAAAGTTAGTTCTTTCTAACTTTATAACAAAAAAGGCCTCCCCCACGGAGGTCTTTTTGTCTTCAGCCTAAAACCGGAAGCGTGTCGCCGCCGTAAGGCATGATGTTGATGGTATAGTCCTGTTTCCCCTGTGCTGCCAGCTTCTGCCGGGCCAGTTGCCAGGCTTCTTCCAGCGTGGCGGCCGGAATGGCGCCGGTCTTTTTCGCCGCCGCAAAGTTTTCCGGTTCCGTCACCAGGATGATGGTGAAGGACCGGGCCAGACAGCACATGTAGAAAGCCACGTAGAAGGGAACCGTGAAATCGGCCCGCACAGCCTTCTCCATCTCCAGCATATCCGTATAGCGGAAGCTGTCGAAGAATTCCGGCGGTTCCTCCATGTCCTGGCAGCGCAAGACGGCAATCAGAATGCCGCCCTGCTTTAAGGCCGCCGCACCCGGCGCATAGCACTTCATGCCCTGGTAGAGGCTGATGTCGTGGGGATAGCCGCCACCGGACACGATGACCACGTCGCTCTTCTGCCTCGTTGCCACGCCCTGCAGCTTCATGACATCTTTTGTGCCCTGGTACCAGGCCTCATACCAGTCGCCGGCGACGATCTTGTAGAAGTTCCCGCCCGCGTCGACGATGACGTTGACCAGGAAGTCAGGCCGGAAAAGGGCCGCCACATCGCACATGTCCTCGCTGACGCGGTTGCCGTTGTGCCGCATGATGGACGTGTCAGGATTGACACCGCCCCCCACTTCGTCGGTCAGGGCCATGTTATGGTTATGGTTGATGGATTCCGCCGCGGCAATGCCCGGAAGCACACTCTTGCGGCCGCCGCCGAATCCGGCATAGATGTGCGGGGACAGTCCGCCCGTCAAAATCACCTTGTCGGCCGCCGCAGCCCGCTTGTCAATCCACACGGGCGTGCCCCGTTTCGTCGTGCCGTAGTAGACGCAGGCCTCCTTCGCCGGGTCGTGGTCGTAGACTTTGAGCCGGCGGTACAGGTCCTTGCCCAGGATTTCCTCCTTTTCCGCCGCCGTGTTGAGGCGGTGCTTGCCCGTGGCGATGATGACGCTCATATCGTCATCGGGCACGCCGATCCGGTTCAGTTCCGCCACCAGGAGCAGCACGAACTTGTCGAACATGGCCCATGTGCGCGTAATGTCGCTTACGACGAGGACCACCTTTTCGCCGGGCCGGACGATTTTGTCCAGTTTCGGCGAACCGATGGGATGCGCCAGGGCGTCCCGCATCAGCTCCTCCACCGTGCGGGGATGCTCCGTCACCGGCGGCAGCAGCACCTGGGACACCTTGTCCTCCGGCAGCAGGACCTGCTGCCGGCCTTTGCCATAAGGAACTTCGTATAACTTCATTTGCCTTCCTCCTCCAGGACCGGCAGGGTCACGGGCGCATGGCCCATGATGGTGATCGTGTAATCCTTCTTCCCTTCCTCCGCCAGCCGGGCCCGGGCCATCTCCCATGCTTCCTCCAGGGAAGCCGCCGGAATCTGGCCGGTCCTGCGGACGAAGTCAAAATTCTCTTTGCGCGTGACCAGGTAGACCGTGTGGGTGTCGATGATGCAGCGGGATTTGTAGGCCACGAAGGCGGCCATGTAGAAGTTGTCCCGTACTTCCTGTTCCATCTTTTTCAAATCGTCTTTGAGCAGCCAGTCCGTGAACACCTTCGGCTCCACGATATCCGGACATTCCAGCAGGATGATGGCGATACCGCCGTCCTTGACGGCCTTTTCGACGTTCATGTGGGTCTTGGTTCCCTGGTAGAGGTTGATGTCCTTCGGATAGCCGCCGCCGGATGCGATGACCACGTCGGCCTGTTCCTTGATGGGGACGCCGGAAATCTCCAGCAGGTCCTCACAGCCTTTGAAGAAGGCTGTCTTCCAGTTGCCCGCCACGATTTCATGCAGTTTGCCTTCCGCCGTCAGGACGACGTCGAACAGGAAGGCCGGATTGACGAATTCCACACATTCCATAAGGTCTTCGTGGAAAGGGTTGTCCTTGAAGTTGGCCGAGGTCACATTTGGGTTGCAGCCCGTGCCGGCGCCGGGATTCAGGGCCAGCACATGATTGTGGTTGATCGTGTCCAGGCCTGCCACGCCGGGAACGATGGCCTTGCGGCCGCCGCCGAACCCGGCCATGGGATGGATGGTGACGGCGCCCGTGGCGATGACCACGTCGGCTTCTGCCACCAGTTTATTGATGCAGACTCTGTTGCCCCGGGATGTGGTCCCCATGTATTTGAGGGACGCCTTGTCGCGGCAGTCGTGCTGGTGCACGCGCAGGCGGCGCACCATGTCCCTGCCCAGGACCAGTTCGTCTTCTTCCGGCGTCTGGGCGCGGTGCGTACCTGTCGCAATGACGACGTCCATATCCTTGTCCGGGATCCCCGCGTCGTTCAGCTCCTGCACAATGACCGGCAGGAACTGGTCCGTATAGCACAGGCGCGTTTCGTCACTGACGACGAGGACGACATGGTCGCCGGGTTTGACGAGCTCCTGCAGCGGTTTGCTGTCAATGGGGTGCCGCAAGGCCTCCAGCGCCGCGGCGGGGATATCCTCCTCCACCGTCGCCTGTCTGCCCACCAGGTCGTAAATGACTTTTTCTTCCGGCAGATCCACCTTCATGGTGGTTTTTCCATACGCCAATTCGTAGGTCTTCATACTCTCGTTGCCTCCTGCAATCAATTTACGGCTTCCCGCCGTATGTTTCCCTATTTTTTCTTCCGTACCTTGTTTTTTCCCCTGCCTTACCAGCGGCTGTTGCCCCGCCAGAAACTCCGGTTCAGGAGCGCCAGCACGACGAACAGTTCCAAACGGCCCATGACCATGTTCCATGTAAGGACGAATTTGGCGGCCTGGGGCAGCGGCGCGTAGGTCCCCGTAGCCCCGATGATGGATCCGAACCCGGGACCTGCGCTGGACATGCAGGAAGCGGACGCCGTCAGCGCCGTCAATACATCTGTGCCCGTGGCAGCCACAATCAGCGACGTGACCCCGATGGTGAACACGTAGATGGTGAAAAAGCTCAGGATCATGTGCATCGTCTTGCCCCGGATGACCTTGCCGTTGTAATGAACGCGGCGGATGGTCTTCGGGTGCAGCATGTGCAGGACGTCCACGCGCAGGCCGCGGAACAGGACGACGATGCGGCACATCTTTACGCCGCCGGCCGTCGACCCGGCGCAGCCGCCCGTAATGTAGAGCAGGCACAGCAGCAGTTTGGAGAAGGCCGGCCACTGTTCGAAGTCCGTTGAAACGGTCCCGGTCGTAGAGGTGAACGACGTGGTCTGGTAGAAAGCCACCCGGAACGAATGCAGGAGGCTTCCGTCAACCCCGGATACATACAGGTTCAGTGTAATCAGGGTTCCGATGATGACGATGAACGCCGTGTAGGTGCGGAACTCATCATCCTGCAGCAGCATTTTCGGTCCCTTGCGGAACACGTTGTAGTACAGGCTGAAGTTGCCGCCGGCTGTGAACATGCACAGCCCCAGGATGAGTTCCACCCAGGGGTTGTGGAAGACGGCCACGCTGGAATTGTAGTTTGAAAAACCGCCCGTGGCGATACAGGTCATGGCGTGGCCGACGGCATCATAGGGACCCAGCCCCGCCATCATCAGAAGGACGGCCGTCAGGGCTGTGATTCCCACGTAAATGGAAAACAGGATCTGGGCCGTGCTCTTCAGTTTTGGCTTCAATTTGCCCTCTTCAAAACCCGTGCTTTCCGCATCGAACAGGTGGACGGCACTGCCCGAGATGCTCGGCAGGACGGCCAGGAAGATGACGATGATGCCCAGCCCGCCCAGCCAGTGGGTCCAGAAACGCCAGAACAGCAGGCTCCTGGGCCAGGCCTCCACATCGGCGATGACCGTGGCGCCGACCGTGGTCAGCCCCGACATGGCCTCGAAGTAGGCGCTGATCGGATCCAGCCGGCCCGACACGGCGTACGGGATGGCCGCCAGCACGGCCGCCATGACCCAGACGAGGACCGTCACCAGGATTCCGTCGCGGTTGGAGATGAGCTCCGTATAACGGTTGTAGTGCCCGTATCTGGTGAACAGCAGCCCCAGCAGGACGCACAGTGCGATGCAGGCCGGGAAGATGCCCTTCCCTTCGTCCCCGTAATACAGGGAAACGAGGAGCGGCACCGTGTAGAAGGCCCCCAAGAAGCAGCTGAGCTTGCCCAGCAGATACAGGACGATCTGAATGTTCAAAACGAATCACCAGCCCTTGCGTTGTTTCCAGAAGTCCGGATGGAGCAGGATGACGAAGGAAATGATTTCGATACGCCCGACGATCATCGCGAAATAGAGCACGATGTAGCCGAAGCTGCCCAGGTTCTGGAAATTGGAAGTTTCTCCCAGGACGGTGTAGGCCGGCCCGACATTGTTCAAAAAGACGACGATGGTGGAAAGGGCCTCAATCATCCCCGTCCCCGTAAGGGAATACAGGGCCGTCAGGATCAGCATGAGCAGCACATAGACGAACAGGTACCGCGTGACGCCGATGATCGTGTTCTGCGCCACCGGCTGGCCGCTCATGATGATGGAACTGACCATTTTCGGATGGAGCACCCTCCTGACTTCGAGGATGCAGATCTTGGTCAGCACGACCAGGCGGGAAATCTTGATGCCGCCGGCCGTCGAAGCCGAGCAGCCGCCGATGACGGCGGCATAAAAGAGCAGCATGTGCACAAACGGCGGCCAGTCCGTATAGTCCGTCGAAGCCAGGCCCGACGTGCTGAAGATGGAAATGACCTGGAACAGGCCGTAGCGCACCGTCTGAAAGAAGCTGTCATAGACATGGTTCCACTGCAGGTTGGCGATGACCGCCACCGCCGTGACCAGCACGATGGCTGTATACCATTTGCGTTCGCTGTCGTTCCGGAACACGGAAAAGCGTCCCTGGATGAGGCGGAACAGCAACACATAGTTCGTGGCCGTGACGAGCATGAAGAAGGCAATGACGGCCTCCATGGCGATGCTGTTGTGTTCTTCCAGGAAGTTCGCATCCCGGATGAACCCGCTCGAAGAGATTGTACATACCGCCATACGCAGCGATGTCAAAGGATCGAGTCCCGTCAGGATGAGGCAGAACGTCTGGGACAGCGTCAGCCCCACATAGAGCATGACCAGGAGCCGGACGATTTCGTGAATCTGGGGCAGCGTGCGCTCTGCCGATACCCCCTGCCCTTCGGCCGAAAAAATGGCCGCCGCCGTCGCCCCCATACGGGGCATGATGACGGAAAACAGGACCATGGCCTGCATGGAGCCGAGCCACTGGATGATTTCATGCCAGATCAACAGGCTCACCGGATACGGCACATCGTCCGGAATACAGCTGACGCCGGTCGTCGTCAGGGCCGAAGCGCTCTCAAACAACGCCTGCAGGAGCGTATAGCGGCCCGATGTCCAATACGGCAGGCAGCAAAGGAGGCTCATGGCGAACCAGGCCGACCCCATGAAGAGGATGCCCCCGCGTACGGACAAGCGCATGCGCCTGGCGTATTCCGTCGACTTGAGGGCATAGACGCTGAACGAAAGCCCGACCAGCGCCGTACCGGCGAAAGGAAGCACCATCCCCGGTTCATGCACCAGCGCGTAAATCAGGGAGGGACACAGGCCCCCGGTAAGGATGAGGAAGACGATCCCCATCAGACGCAGAACAGGATAATCCCGCATAGTACCTTGCAATCCTTCCGGAATTATTTGTTGCCGAAGCAGTCGATGACATCCTGCATGACTTCGCTCTTGGCGAAGACGATGACTCTGTCACCGCTGTTCATGACACTGTGGCCGTTCGGGACGAAGGCCACGTCGTGGTGTACGATGCCGCAGACCAGGCAGTCCCTGGGCAGGTCGGCCTTGATCAGGGATTTGCCCGCCACCTTGCAGCCCGGCTCCACGTTCAGTTCCATGGCTTCGGCCTTGGCGCCTTCCAAAAGGGCCACCGAAACGACGCCGCCGCGGCGCACGAAACGCATGACTTCAGCGGCGCTCAGCAGGCGGGACGACAGCACGATGTCGACACCGACCTTTTCCATAATGTCCACATACTCGCTGCGGGCCACGCGGACGATGGTCTTCTTGGCCCCCAGATGCTTGCCCAGCAAAGCCAGCAGCAGGTTCAGCTTGTCGTCGTCGGTCAGGCAGATCATGCAGTCCGCTTCCGACACGCCTTCTTCCATCAACAGGTCGATATCCGTCCCGTCGCCGCAGAGCACGAGGCCGTTATTGAGCTGTTCCGACAGCTGGCGGCAGCGCTCCTCGTCCTGGTCGATGACCTTGACGAAGATGCCTTCCTTATCGAGCATATTGGCCAGCATGCGACCGGCACGTCCGGCTCCGATGAGGAGCACCCGCTCCAGCTTTTCATACCGTTTTTCAAAGATTTCCGCAAACTCCTGGATGACCTGCTGATGGCCGATAAAGTAGACGTTGTCCCCGACCTGCATGACGTCGTCGCCATGGGGAATGATCATCTGGTGGTTGCGGAACAGCATGGCGATCAGGATGCCTTCCGGCAGCTTCACATCCTTCAACGGCTTGTTCAGGTACGGGAAGGACTCCGTCAGGCGCGTGCCGAACATGCGTACTTTGCCATTGGCGAAATCGTCGACGTCAAGCGCGGCCGGCGTCATGAGGACATGGTTGATTTCATTGGCCGTGATGCGTTCAGGGTTCAGGTTCAGGTCCACCTTGAGTTCCTTGCTCAGCAGTTCCTGGTCCTTGGCCGTATACCCCTCGTTGCGGATGCGGGCCACCGTGTGCCTGGCACCATAGGCTTTGGCCAGGCGGCACGCAACCATGTTCACCTCGTCGCTGTCCGTCATGGCGATGAAGACATCGGCATTGCGGACTTCGGGCAGGGAGAGTACCTCGGGACTGCATCCGTTCCCGCGGATGGCCAGTACGTCGAGGGAATCCTTGATGACCTGCCGGCGCTCCTCGTCCTGTTCGACGACGACGACATCATAGTCGCCGTCCGCCAGCAGCTTGGCAATACTGTACCCGGTCTTACCGACCCCTACTACTACAATTCGCATATGTACGCTCCTGTTTGATAAAGTGCATGAAAGACAAACTGCAGGACAGAAAACAAAGCTGTCCGAAACAGGGTATGGACAGAAAACTCCATTATGCTTTTACTATACTCTTTTCAAGAGCAAATAGCAAGAAAGAGGCCTCCCGCCTGTCGACGGAAAGCCTCTGAAAAAGCACGCGCACTATTGAATTTCAGCCGAAGGAATGCGGCGTAATGTATTGGAATCCTTCAAGTGGCTGGGAATATACACGATATTCATTTGTCCTGTTTCCGGTTCGGTCGCGACCTTACAGTCAACGCCATACAGATTCCTGATGAAAGATGCCGTCAGTAATTTCCGGGGCGGTCCCACACCGACCACTTCCCCGTTGCGGACAGCCACAATGCGGTCACAATACATGGCGGCGATGTTCAGGTCATGGATAGCGGCAATAACGGTACGGTTCAGTTCTTTGACAATATCCATAATCTGGAGTTGGTATTTAATATCCAAATGATTCGTAGGTTCATCAAGTACAAGGCATTCAGACCCCTGTGTCAAAGCACGGGCAAGGATGACACGTTGCTGTTCGCCGCCGGATAAGGTGGAAAATTCCCGTTTTTCAAACCCTGCCAATCCGACGGCGCCTAAGGCCTCGCGCGCCATGGCATAGTCTTCCCCCGTGTCCGGTTCCATCAACCGCTTGTGCGGCGAGCGCCCCATCACGACGACATCGAGCACGGAAAAATCAAAACTGTACGAATTGTGCTGTGCTACAACAGCCAGTCTAAGGGCCGATTCGCGATACGACAGTTCGTCTAACGGCTGTCCATCGAACCAAATGGCTCCCTCCGTTGGTTCCAACACCCGGTACACACATTTGAGGAAAGAGCTCTTGCCGCTTCCATTCGGCCCGATGATGCCCAAAAACTCCTTCGGACGAAGCGACAAATCAATCCCTTTCAGTATTTCTTTCTTGCCCAGGTATAATTTGACGGCCTCTGCCAGTAGTTCCATCTTACTCCCCTCCGCCAAAACTATAGGTCCGTTTGATCATGAGATAGATAAAGCAAGGTGCGCCAAGCATGGAAATCAGTATCCCAATGGGCAGTTCCGTCCGCGGAATAAGGATGCGGCACAACCCGTCAGCTGCGACCAGGAAGATCGCCCCTGTCAAAGCGCTGACAGGAATGAGCCGCTTATGGTCAGGGCCGGCGACCATACGCACCACGTGTGGGATGATGAGGCCGACGAAACCAATCATACCGGAAGAATAGACGGCAAACCCCACGACAAGGGAGCTGATCAGCAGATAAGCCTGCCGGTACGCATGCAAGTCTGTTCCCATGGTGATAGCCGCTTCATCCCCCAACAACATCAGGTTGAGGATCCGGCTCTGCGTCCAGAAAAATGCGGCAGATACCAGGACAACCAGGGCGATGACGCCCAGGCTGTCCCATTTGGCTCCGGCGAAACTGCCCATCATCCAGTACGCGATGGTCTGCATTCCTTCTTTATTATTTGCAAAATACACAATAAAGCTTGAAAAAGCGCTGCACACGGCAGACAAGGCCATCCCGGCAAGAAGCAGTTTTACGGAGTTCGACCGGCCGCCAAGGTTGGAAATGAAAAGCACCCCCAAAGATACGGCAAAAGCCCCGATAAAAGCCGCTATGCCGACAAAATCCTCGCCAAGGGTTACGCCGATTCCCAGCAAAATCGCCATCGTGGCACCGAGGGATGCTCCTGAAGAAATGCCCAGGATATAGGGATCCGCCAAAGGGTTTTTCACAAGGGCCTGCATGACGACGCCGCTCACGGACAGGCCTGAACCGACGAGAGCCGCCAAAATCAATCGCGGCAGCCTCAAAAGCCAGACAATGTCGTGTACAGGGCTTTGCCGCGGCGCTTCGACAGGCAGCCCACTTCCCAACTGGTCCACTATGCTCTGCCAGATGGCGGCTTCCGGTAATTTTATCGTGCCGATGGAAAGCGCCCACAACACAGCGCCTGCCAAAACTGCTGCCAATATGGCCAGAAGCAGACCGAATTTAATTTTCCCGAAAAGAGTATCCATCCTATCCTACACCTTTAAATCCGGATAAATTCCTTTTGCAAATTTTTTGATTGCGGCACCAGTCTTAATGGCGCTGTTGTAAGTATAATTCAAAGCAATCCCGGCTACACGCTTGTTACGGACTGCTTTCAAGGTCTGCAGGGACCGCATATTGCGAAAATAGTCTGCCGCTTCTTCCGGATCACCGCCACTTTTAACGACGAAAATGATATCGGGGTCCTCTTGCAGCAGGTACTCTATCCCGATGGTACCTGAAGGACTGTTCGGTACCACGGCCCCGAGACGGGTACAGATGTCCCCTGCCAATTTCGTGTCATCGTATGTAATCAGATTTTTGCCTAATTGTTCAATTATCAGCACCTTCGGCTTCAGGCGTCCCTGCGACTGTATGCGGACAGAGTCAATGGTGCGCTCCATGTCCTCTACCAGTTTGCGTGCTTTCGCTTCTTTATTGAAGATGATTCCGAGTCCCAGGATAAAGTCATACTCTTTCTCCAATGTTTCCCGTTGTGTCCTGAGGGCGGGGCGATTAGCATTTCGGGGCAAAAAGGTATGGATGCCCCGGTTATTCCAAAACTCCGTGCTCTTCAGCCTTTTTTCCGTAAACAAAGATTGCCCCGAAACAATCAGATCCGGAGAAAGGGCCAACACGGTTTCCGGGTTCAGGATCGTATCTTTTTGAAACCGGATCCGGTTATACCGTTCTGCATACTCCGGTTCCGGAACGTAATACGGGTTTCCATACCGGACAGGGCAGATCACCTTATCCTCCGCACCCAGCGCCACCAACGTTTCGTTAATGTTTTCCCCTACAGCTAAAACACGCTGCGGCACCCGGTCATACACGGTTTCGTTTTCCCCCGTGACCTGGTAGTTCTTGACAATCAGATTACGGACCACCCTGGGCGGATACATTTCCGGCCCGGAATGAGGATCGGGGCTCGGGGCAGTACCCCGGCCCCGGCCTTTGGTCAGCCAGCACGCTCCGACCACCAGCAAAATGATTGCCAGGGTGATGACAAGCAGTTTTCTGTTCATGACGCAATTCCTTAGGAGTGGGTCCCCCAAACGATTTCGATTCCTTTTGATTGAAACAACGCTGCCAATCCACAAATTTCAGGGCACCAGCGTCCTTGTGCTTCCGCCCGGGTCCGGCAGCAAACACCGATATGGATGGCATCGGGCCGGATCCGGAGAATCCGTTCCGCCTTTTCCCGCTTCCCTTCCATTCCGCCCGTCTGCAGTTCTTTACATCCATTACATGCCATGAAGGCCTCCAGTTCCATCTTTTCCTCCCCGTAGCGGGAAAAGCAGCTGTTCTTTGTGTTAAACGCCTTAAGACATGCGGCCCCGGTACAGTTCGAAACAGACCGCAGACAGTGCAGGATGACGATCTTTTTCATATTACAGTTTCATCTCCGCCGAAAGCATGAACGTCCTCGGCCCGCCTAAATGCAACGTGTTGCCGGACGCGCTCCAGTAGTTCTTGTCAAACACATTGTAGCACATTGCATTCAGCGTCAGGGGTGTGGTGTTCACTTTGGTATTGTATTTGAGTCCCAGGTCCATCGTAAAATACCCAGGCACTCTGTATCTTTCATTCAGAATATGGGAAGGCCCGACATAGTTGCCCCGGGCCAGCACGGCAAAATCATCACTTGCCTTATACTCAACCCCCATATTGGCTGTCCAATCAGGTACGCCGTTCGGCCGCTTGCCATTGGATGCGGCGCTGCTGGACGAAACGTTGGTATTAAGGTGCATGAATCCGCCAATCAGATTCCATTTCCTGGCAATCGTACCTGTTCCGGTATATTCGATGCCACGATGACGCTGTTCCCCATCCTGTGTCAAGGTCTTCGTTCCATCTGAATTGAACTTGTCCGCTGCATTCGCCTGCTTAATGTCGAAATAACTCAGTTTATGGAAGAAATCCCCCGTCTTGAACTTAAGGCCGATTTCATTTTCTTTTGTCTTGTATGGATCCAATGATTCCCCTTTATTGGTATATCCGCTCCCGACAATGGCACCCTCCACAAACTCTTCTGTGTGGTTGGCATACACGGAGAAACGGGGGCTGAAAGCATAGTTGATGCCATAAAACGGAGAATGGCCATGGTAGTGTCCGTTATTCCTCTGATGCGATTCATCGGGCAGGTACCGGTCCCGCTTAATCAATTTGTTGTTGTAGCCAAGCAGGACATGCAGTTTATCGTTGCTTGTGGAAACCGTATCTGCTACCGTAACTCCGGTAATACGGTTCCGGTCACGGTAATAGGCATCCGATTGACCAAAAGAAGGTTTCTCCCAATTTCCCGGATCGCCTTGGTAAATATTCCCAAACCAGCCGTTCGTTACTTCCTTGGAATCTCTGGGGCCGCCGTAATAGTGCCACATCCTATCCACACCGACTGTATAATCGTGTTTCAAGTCCCCTGTCTTGAAATCCCCCCGTAAGCCGAGTTGCAAGTAATCCCGCTTTTCCAGCAGGGAATAGTTATCCGATGAAGCAGAGAAATCACCATTTTGATTCAACAGGGTTTTACTGAATCCGACATAGTAGTACCAATCCTGTTTAAAATGACCGGCATTCAGGAATGCCGTCAAATGATCATTGATTTTCTGTTCGTGATTCAACGTCATAACAAGATTTGTGTTCTTATCACGACGCCAAACAGGGTTGAAGTTGATATCCCCGTCCGGTGCAGAAGGCAGTGAATTCCCAACGTAGGAAGATCCGACGGAAACGCCGTACGGACGTCCCTGGCTGTCCGTATAGGTATAGCCGAAAAGGAAGTTTGTGTTGCTCCGATCATTTTTTTGATCGAGGTTGACATAGACATTCCGCTGTTCCAAATCCCAGTTCTTGATAGACCGTTCCCCGTTGGTGCTGTATGCATTCACGCGTACACCAAAACGATTGTCTTTTCCGAAGCGGTGGCCAATATCGACGCTTTGTTCAAAAGCACCTTTGGAATGCCACTTCAATCCGATGTTTGTATTCGGGTCATCTTCCGCTTTTTTGCTGTTAATGTTAATGGTCCCCCTGCCGTCACATAGTTTCCAGAGCCCTTGATTCCCGTAGCCGGCCCTTCAATGACGTCAACCGAATCAATATAGTTGGTAGACTGACGGGTCATAGCCTGCATCCCGGGAATCCCGTTAACCATGAAGCCGCGCCCGCTATCGGAAAACCCACGGATATTGATGCAGTCTACCGCAGCATCGTACGTTTTCTGTACGGACGGAACCAGGCTCAACATTTTACTCAGCCCTTCCGTGGAAGACATGAAATCTTCGACAGCTTTTTCCGAAATAGTCGTGGTACTGATTGGAGAATGCATGACGTCCTGTTTCCCTAAAATCCCGACATTGCTGACGGCACGTACATATTCGCCGGCAATGTACCGGCGCCCGCTTACCACGACTTCCGCCAGATGGAACCGCTGTAAATCCGGATCTTCCCCCAAGGCCGTCACAGTCCCGTTTTCTGCGGCGTAACAACTGCCGGAAATTGCCAGACATACTGCTGCTGCAAGCATCGTTTTTCGTTTCTTGTTCATACGGAACCCCCCTGTATCCATTAATAATCTATCCGCAATCCCGCTTCGCTATCGGAATTGCCAGATACTCCACATATATCAACTATGTTATTAGATTAGATTAATTCCTATTTATTGTCAAGTATTATTTAAATTTTAATTCTATATATAGTTGAAAATCAGGGTTCAATCCGGTAAGGGGGTAAAACAGGCATAAAAAAAACCTCTCCACGATTTCTCGTGAAGAGGTTCTCTTCAACCGGCAACAATCTATCCTCCCGGGGCGCTTCCACCCAAGTACTTTCGACACGTGAGAGCTTAACTGCTGTGTTCGGGATGGGAACAGGTGGTCCCTCTCAGCCATCATCACCGGATCTTCAGAAGGCCTGGGCCTTCAAAACTCAACAG
>ONEW01000016.1 GCA_900316935.1 uncultured Selenomonadales bacterium | reverse complement strand
GTCTTTGGCAATCCGCGCGGCTTCTTCAGGGCTGAATGCGGCGCGTCCGTTCGGGACGTCGATGCCGTACCATTTCATGATGTCCTTTGCCTGATACTCATGAATCTTCAAAATACATTCCCTCCATTTTTAATAGTATCATTAACTGAAATTTTTAAATTGTCACCTTTCTACGATTCATCACTTCCCAACTCAGCCAAATTGTCTCTTAAGGTTTTTTTCAATAAGACAGCGGCATAAAGCAAATAGCGATCACTAAAGTTAAAGAAACTCTTTGCTGACTTGCAAAAGCAAAGGCATCTTGTTCTTCCCTGGTAATATGGTATTTCCGCGAAACATTATCAGCAGTCTGAATCATGTTGAACGTACCATAGATATCATTCGGCTGGCTTTTAGGCTGACTTTCAATGTTGGGATCCACAAAAACCGCATTTCCATTTCCAACGCCGAACCGGGCATTCCGGATATAGAAGGGGGCTGTACTCATACTTTCTACACCGCCCGTAAGGACGACATCAGAGTATCCGCACATAATTTGCATCATACCGCTTAAAATTGCCTGCATACCGGACGCACACTGCCGATGAACCGTATAAGCCGGAGTCGATTCCGGTACACGCAGCATCAAAGAGGCTACCCGTGCAATATTCGGCGCATCCGTCGTCTGCTTAGCCTGGCCGCAAACCACCTCATCCAGTAATTCCTTGTCCACTCCGCTCTTATCAAGAGCTCCCTGTAAAGCTGTCGTCAGCAATACTTCCGGCTGAATTTTTTTCAACGTTCCGCCAATTTTTCCGAGAGCCGTGCGGGCAGCTGACACGATATAAACGTCTTCCATTGAGCCTCTTCCTTTCACCTGAAATTTTTATCAGAATTTTCTGTAATTATACGGCCGTAAAGTATTCCTAGCGTAAACTTTTTTCCTTTCAATAACGACTGATATGATTTCCCGTTCACCACATCCTTTTTTAGTTTTCAATTTCCCTACTATCAGATGCATCCGAGCAGCCTGCCTTCACAGCAGGCCTTATTTAACCTGGTTATGTTATATCATATGGGAATTTTTATTGATATGGAGAAACATACAAAAGCTAATCACCTGATTTTGGTATATCGTAATAAATATAAAAATATTTGTATTTATTGATTTTTTCAGAAATTGTTTCGAAATTGAGGGATTCCCTTAACATCATCATGTATACCAAAACATAAAAAAACCTGTCAGGATAGGGGTCCTATCCTGACAGGTCCATAGTAAACTGACAACCTGACCCTTAACTAAATACTCTGTCTGACTTCTTCCAACCATTCTTTGAGCTCCCTGGCCGGCGTCACCATGCGGTCTCCGCCGGAAGAGTCGAAGCGGATCTCCTTGGGGCAGACGGTCTGCGCGCCCCGGGCCGAACGGGCCATATCTTTCAGGACCGTGCCGGGCCAGCCGGCATTGGTCATGAAAGGGACCAGGGTTTTCCCGGAAAAATCCTGGCTCTTAAGGAAAGTCTTCACGGCCGGCGCCATGGTATACCACCACGTCGGCGTTCCAACCGCAATGACATCGTAGTCCTGCGGATTGTGGGCCAGGGCCCGGATGGGCGGCTCGTAACCCCGGCGTACTTCGGCCTGGGCCTGGGCGACCACCTCGTCGTAACTGCCTGTATAGGGCGTCACCGTTTCAATCTCTTCCAGATCCCCGCCCACAGCCTGCTGCAATTGTTCTGCCACGTGCCGTGTATTGCCGTTGGACCAGGAATAGTATACGGTCAGTACTTTTGGATTCAATATGTTCCCTTCTTTCTAAATCTTTATGCCGGTATCCGTCATTTTTCCAGGGCGGCGAACACCTGCTGGTCGACCGGTTCGAGCCATTCCGTGGACGCGCCGGCCTTCATGACGGACACGTGCTGGAACATGCTGCCCGGGGCGGCGCCGTGCCAGTGTTTCACGTTTTCGGGAATCGTGACGCTTTCGCCGGGACGGAGCCGGACCGGGTCCTGACCCCAGATCTGGTAATACCCGGAACCGGATGCCCCGAGCAGGATCTGGCAGGATCCGTGATGCTTGTGCCAGTAGGTGTGGGCCCCTTTGACAAAGGTGACGTTGGCGGCGAGAATGTCCTTATCCTGGGACAGCACCGCCAGGAAGGAATCCCCTGTAAAATCGTCCGCATAGGCTGCATTGTAGCTGCCGACGGGAAATACGGCGCCGTTCACGCCCTGCAGGTACTGTTCCACCTGTGCCACCGTGGGCGGCTGGGCCGGCTGGGCCGTTGCTTCCGTGCCGGCTGCGCCGGCCGTCAGCGGTACCAGGATCAGGGCGGCCCATAAGGCGCCCGCTAAAATCCCTAAGCCGTGGTTTTTCATGATTCGCTCCTTTCCTTGTTACCTGGAAATATCGTATAAACGCAAAGAAGGCACCTTTTTCAAGGTACCTTCAGTATAGCGCGTGCTGCGCAGGAATGTCCAACACCTATATTGCATTTTAAAAAATGCTTTTGGAGTATTTTTCAGTCCGGTTCTCCAACACGGCCTCCTCAGCCCAGGAGCATTTTATCGCTCACGTCGCCTTCGCCGCCGCTGGCCTTTTCAAACATGGCCAGCAGGTCGCGGATGGTCAGCTTCTGTTTTTCCCCGCCGCGCACATCGATAAGGATCCGGCCTTCGTGCATCATGATGAGGCGGTTGCCGAAGCGCAGGGCGTCCCGCATGTTGTGGGTGATCATGAGGGTCGTCAGCGCATCGCGTTCGACAATGGTCCTGGTCAGGCCGAGCACCTTTTCCGCCGTTTTGGGATCCAGGGCCGCCGTATGTTCGTCCAGAAGGAGCAGTTTCGGCTTCCTGAGCGTGGCCATGAGCAGCGTCAACGCCTGGCGCTGGCCGCCGGACAGGACGCCGACCTTCGAGGTCATGCGGTCTTCCAGGCCCAGGTCCAGTTCCTTCAGCATGCGGTAGAACTTTTCGTGCTTCTCCTCGCTCATGCTCCAGCGCAGGCCCGGGAATTCCCCGCGGCGGGACGCGATATCGAGGTTTTCCTCAATCATCATGCCGCCGGCCGTGCCGAGCATGGGGTCCTGGAACACGCGGCCGATGTACCTGGCCCGCTTGTGTTCCGGCTGGTGCGTCACGTCGATGCCGTCAATGAGGATCCGGCCCTTGTCGACGGGCCAGACGCCTGCGACGGCGTTCAGGGTCGTCGATTTGCCGGCGCCGTTGCCGCCGATCATGGTGACGAAGTCCCCGTCCTCCAGTTCCAGATTCAGGTCGACGAGGGCCTTCTTCTCGTTGATCGTACCGGGAAAGAAGGTCTTATAGACATGTTCCATCTTCAACATCAGCGGCTCACCTTCCTTCCCTTGAACTTCGCCTGGATCATGGGCATGGCCAGGGCCAGCGCCACGAGGATGGAGGTGAACAGCTTCAGGTCGTTGGGCGGCATGCCGAGCTGCAGCACCACGGCGATGACGATACGGTACGCCACGGAGCCGAGGACGACGGAAACCATGCAGTTCGAGAAGGACCGCGTACCGAAGAGGACCTCGCCGATGATGACCGACGCCAGGCCGATGACGATGGTGCCGACGCCCATGCCGACGTCGGCGAAGCCGTTGTTCTGGGCAATCATGGCGCCCGACAGGGCGATGAGGCAGTTACTGATGACCAGGCCCAAGATGACGGTCATATCCGTGTTCACGCCCTGGGCGCGGATCATCTGCTGGTTGAAGCCCGTCGCGCGGATGGCCGCGCCGATTTCCGTGCCGAAGAACCAGTACATCAGAAAGCCCACGGCGAGGACGGCGGCCAGGCCGGCGACCAGCGTCGTGTACGTGTGGTTCAGGCCGGTCAGGCCCTGTATTTTCACGAAAACCGTGGGGACGCCCAGGAGGGACAGGTTGGCTTTGCCCATGATGCGCAGATTGACCGAATAAAGGGCGATCATGGTCAGGATCCCTGCCAGCAGGGCGGGTATCTTCATTTTGGTGGTCAGCAGGCCTGTCACGGCGCCGGCCAGCATGCCGGCGACGGCGGCGGCCAGGACGGCCGTGGCGATGCTGTGCCCGCCGGCCAGGAACGCGGCGGCCGTAGCGGCTCCCAGGGGAAAGCTGCCTTCACAGGTCAGGTCGGCCAGGTCCAGCACCCGGAAGGTCACATAGACCCCCAGGGCCAGGATGGCCCAGAGCAAGCCCTGTGCCACCGTGGACACTGCAAGATTGAGCATATCGGAGTTCCTTCTTTCAGCAAGGTTTTACAAAAACATCGTAAGGCTGCCGCAGAACAGCAGAAAAACGGAGAGGGAAGTTCAGCGGAACTTCCCTCTCCGCGTTTGACAGGGTTATTTCAGGATTTCCGCATCCTTCTTCACGTCGTCCGGAATCTTGACGCCGAGCAGGTCGGCATTCTTCTGGTTGATGACGACTTTGAACTGTTTCTGGGACTGGATGGCCATATCCTGCGGTTTGGCTTTGCCATTCAGGATATCCGCCGCCATTTCGCCGGTCATGACGCCCAGCTGGTAATAATCGATGCCCAGGGTGATCATGCCGCCGGCCTTGACTTCGTTCGGTTCGCCGCAGACGACGGGCAGCCTGGCCTCGTTCGTCACTTTGCACAGCGTCGGAACGGCAGAAGCCATGACATTGTCCGTCGGAATGTACAGGACATCGACCTTCCCCACGAGGCTGCTCGCGGCCTGCTGGATGTCATTGACGTTGGAAACCGTCGCTTCGGCCACTTCCAGGCCCAGCGCCGCCGCTTCCTTCTTCATGATTTCGACCTGCGTCTGGGAGTTCACTTCGCTGGAACTGTAGATGACGCCGACCTTCCTGGCATTGGGGAACACCTTATGGAGCAGCGCCACCTGCTCCTTGATGGGGTTCATGTCCGTCGTGCCCGTCACGTTGGTACCCGGTCTGGCCGGGTCCTGGATCAGTTTGGCCTGTTTGTAGTCCGTAATGGCCGTGCCCACGATGGGGATGTCCTTCGTGGCGTTCGCCACGGTCTGGGCCGCCGGCGTCGCGATGGCACAGATCAGGTCCACCTTGTTGTTGACGAACCGCTGGGCGATGTTCTGCAGGTTCGACTGGTCGGCCTGCGCGTTCTGGCGATCATAGGTCACGTTCCGGCCTTCCTTGAAGCCCTTGCCGGCCATGCCGTCGACAAAGCCCTTGTTGGCCGCGTCAAGAGCCGCATGCTCCACGAGCTGCACAATGCCTACCTTATACGTTTTGCCGGACGTGCCGGAAGCGGCCTTCCGATCCCCGCCGCCGCAGCCTGCGATTCCCACGGCCAACGCCAGCATTGCCGCCGCGGCCACCGCCTTCATCTTCTTCCCCGAAAACAACATGTCCTTCACTACCCTTTCCTAAGCGCTGCCGGCCTGCCGCACAGACCGGTTCATATTAAATCCATTTTATCGGGAAACGATGTCCCTGTAAACTTTTTTCGGAAAATTTCATGAAACGGCAGTTCCGCCTGCCGATTTTCGGGGAAAAGTGTCACGCATTAAACACAATCGTAAAAATATTGATTAACTAAATGTCAATAATCTAAATTTTCGATTCCTGGTTGCGGCCGAAAGCCGGCCCGGACGGGCCGGCCTGGCAGGACACCATTCAGGGATTGATGGGGATCAGCGTATCCGCCTCTTCCGGTTTTTCCTCCACGGCACCGCCCAGGCGGCACCAGGTGGCGAAATTTTCGCAGTTGTTGCAGACCAGGCCGTACCGGGTCTCGCCCAGGCGCGACCGGGCCCTCCCGATGATTTCATCGGGGCTGTAGAAGGTGCCTTCGTCGAAGACCTGGACAGGGTCGCCTGCGGCAAAGCACTCCAGGGACACGACCATCACCTTCGGCAACAGGTCCGGCAGGAAGCAGTCGTACTGGTACACATGGCCGTCGCCGTCGTAGATGCCGTGGTGGGCCAGGATATGGTCGCCCTTGTGCAGCCGGTCGCGCGCTTCGGACGCCCGCATGCCTCCGTGGTCCTTGCCGGGGTCCGTCGCCGCGGCCACGTTGTCGATGCTGTCTTCGGCGTTGAGCAGCGCTTCATAGAGAATGCCCAGGGGCTTGCAGTCCTTTTTGAGGGACTGGGCCACCTTGCGCTCCACTTCGCGCGTTACGGGGTTGCCTGCCCCGCTTCCTGCGCCGTTCCGTCTTTCCTTGTCCATACTCTGCGCCTGCCTCCCCTTTCCGTCCGGTTTTGTCATCCACAGCTCCATTATACCGTCACCGGGGTAAAAAAGACAGGCAGAACTGCGGACTTTTTCCCTTTGCCGGGCAAACGAAAAGGCAGCAGGCCGAAAACCGGCTTGCTGCCCGGACTTGCTGGTGATCCATCCCAGACTCGAACTGGGGACACCCTGATTAAAAGTCAGGTGCTCTGCCAACTGAGCTAATGGACCGCACGGTGCCTGACGGCCCCCATGATGGCGGACTGTCAGTTTCACAACAGCAATATTTTATCCTGACGGGTTTGGATTGTCAAGCCCTTTTACACTTCCAGTTGGCGCAGCAGGGCCGCCTTGTCCGTTTTCCCGCGGCTGTTCAGGGGAATGGCGTCGATGAAGCGGATCTTTTTGGGGATTTCCTGGCGCATCAGGGTCTTCTGCAGCGCCTTGCGCACGGACTGCTTCGTGAAGCGGGCCTGCACGGCCGGATCCTTTTCCACCACGAGGAAGGCCGCCGCTTCCTGGCCGCGGCCCTGGTCATCGTACGGCAGGACGACGGCCCCAACGACGCCGTCCAGGTCCTCGATGGCGTTCTGGACCTTGGTACAGTTGATTTTGAAGCCGCCCTTGTTGATGATGTTGGTCACACGGCCTTCGAAAATCAGGTAGCCCTCGTCGTTGAAATATCCCGCGTCGTTCAGCGTACAAGGCTGCGCGAGGCCGGCCACATGGTACGGCGTGTCGACATAGATGAGCCCCTTTTCGCTCCACACGCGCACGCCCGGCACGGGTTTGCCCACGCTGTCGGGGTAGCGGAGCACCTCGTCGTAGCTGAGCCACGTGATGTAGTCCAGCTCGCTGGCCCCGTAGTAGAGGAGGATGTCCGCCTCCGGAAAGCCGGCGCGCAGCCGTTCCGCCGTCTTTGCGCCCAACAGCTGCGACCCGGCGAGGATCATGTCCATCGTGCCATGGGGTCCGTCCAGGTACTGCGTCAGCAGTTTCAGCTTCGTCGGCACCAGGTAGAGCACCGTGACGCCGTACGTGTCGATGAGGCGGAGCCACTGGCGGCAGTTGAGGGTGTCGCTCACGACGAGGCACGCGCCGGCGTAGAGGACCGACGCCCACACACTCAGGTTGCCCGTGAAGCCGAAGCTGCCCTCGACGAGGACCACGGCCCCCCGGTCAATCCGGAACCGCCCGTTCTGCACAGGGAAGAACCCCGCCCAGCTTTCGTACGTGCGGTACATGACCTTCGGTACATCGGTCGAGCCGGAGCTCAGGACCCCCATGCACACATCCTGGTACGGGGCAGGCGCCGGACCCCCTTCCGAGGCGGCGGCACACCCGTCCCGCAAAATCCACGTGCCCTCTTCTTCGGACAGGACGAAGGCGATCCGGTTCTGTTCCACCATCTGCGCCTCGGCGGCCCCGGGCAGGTCGTAATGCCCGATGACCGGCACCTGGCCGGCCTTCATGAGGGCCGTAAAGGCCAGGAGCTGGTGGTACAGGTCGCTCGTCACAATAAGGACCGTCGCCTTGTACCCTTTCGGGAACCGCGCCGCCCATTCGGGGCGGACGAACCCGCAGGTCTCGCGGAACGCCTCCGCATAGGTGTATGCCCGGCCGCGGGCCACGATATACGTCGAATCCCCGTGGGCCGCGGCATGTTGTGCCAGCAAACCGTAATAATCCATTGTCAACCCTTCTTTATTCATCCATCCGGCTGTTTCAGTCACATTCCGGCGTACGCTCCACCAGGAGGGCCGCCCCCGTGCCGCCGGCGCCGGCGATGCTGAGCAGGCCCAGGCGCCCGCCCTGCTGCTTCAGTTCCTGCCACAGGTGCAGGAGCAGCGTCGCGCCCGAGGTGCCGAAAGGATGGCCGTACGCCAGGGCGCCGCCCCAGGGACAGTAGCGGTCCGCCAGGTCCGGATAGCGGCGCTGGAACAGCACGGTGATGACTGCAAAGGCCTCGTTGTATTCGAAGAAATCGATGTCCCGCGCCGCCAGGCCGGTCTGCCGCAGCAGCCGTTCCCCTGCCGCCAGCGTGCCCGTGGGGCACATGAGGGGCGTCACGCCCACGTCGCAGGCGCTGCGCATCTCCAGGGCAGGGCGGATACGACGGGCCCGGCAGTAGTCTTCCGACGCGAGGACGACGAAGGACGCGCCGTCGTTCGTGAGGCACGCGCTGGCCGCCGTCAGCACAGGCTGCACCGGCTTGTCCGCCTGCAGCAGGGCCGCTGTCTCTTCCGCCGTGAACAGCGCCGGCATGCGGGCCGCCAGCTTTTCGCCCATGCGGTCGCGGATGCATTCGTCCTTCGTGCTGCCGAAGAGCGGGACGATGACATCCTTCAGGTACCCGGCTTCGCGGGCCGCTTTGGCCTTGGCGTGGCTGGCGACGGCCGCCCGGTCCAGTTCCTCCCGGCTCACGCCATAGACGTGGGCCGTCCGTTCCGCCCCTTCGAGCATGGCTTTGGCGCTCGTCGTGTGGGGCGAGAACTGGGATACCTTGAATCCTTCCGGCGTGTAGCGCGGATCGTGTTCCGCATAGTGTTTCAGCGGCTGCATGGAACTCGATTCGAAGCCGCCGGCCACGACGACGTCCTCCAGGCCGCAGGCGATCTTCAGCATGCCCGCTTCGATGGCCGCTGCCGCCGACGCGCACTGCATGTCGATGGTCAGGGCCGGCACCGTGTCGGCGAAGCCCGCCGTCAGCCCCGCCAGGCGGGCGATGTTGCCGCCCGTTCCGACGGCATTGCCGGCAAAGAATTCCCCCACATCTTCCACAGCAGGATATTTTTCCTTCAGGGCCGCCAGCACCGCCGCTGCGAGCGTTTCCGCGGGAACATCCCTGAAGATGCCGTTGCGGACGCCGATGTGGCTGCGCAGGCCGCCGAGCAGATAGACTTTTTTCATGTCGTCCCCCCTCACCAGTCGTTTCACAATATCCATTATAAAAAATCCCGGTCCCTTTTGTAAAGGAACCGGGGTTGCCTTTCCGGAAATCCGTCAGTCCTTGACCAGCCTGTTGATGCGCGTAGCCAGGAAGGCGGCAATCAGCACTTTCACGACATCGCCGAGGAGGAAGGGGAACACGGCCGCCACCAGGGTCGCCCAGACGCCCATGTGCGCCACCAGGTACATGGAGATGCAGCCGCCGATGTAGATGACCGGCATGCCGACAACGATGCCGAGGAACACGAACCGTTTGAAGGAGTTCGTGTTGCCGCGCAGCTTGCTCATGAGCCAGCCTGCCACCAGGAAGGATACGACGAACCCGCCCGTGGGGCCGACCAGCTTGCCCAGGCCCGCCGTGCCGCCGACGAAGACGGGCACGCCCGCGGCGCCGAGGATCATCCAGGCCAGCAGCACCAGAAAGGCTTCGTGGGGTTTCAGGATGAAGGCGGTCAGATTGACCACGATCGTCAGGGCCGTCACCATAGCTGGAGTAAACGGCAGCGGGAAGGAAATATAGGCGGAAATCGCCAGCAGGGCCACACACAGGGCCATTTTCGTCAGGGTACGGGTTTTCGCCAGAGTGCTTTCTACTCTCGGCACGCGCGACGTCTGTTCCATGAAAAACATCTCCTAATCCAAGGATATGCGGCCCGCGGGCCGCCGGAAACTTCATTAACCATTGTGATTTTACAGTTAACCTGCAATCCCTATTATACGTCCCGTGCGGATTTATGTCAACCATTTCCAGTGGACTGTTAACGTTTTGTTGCCCACCGTCCTCCCGTTTCCTGCAAAAAGCGGAATACTCACGAAAACGCTGCCGTGAAATCCACACTTTTTCCGCGAAATCGTTTTTCTTATTGTCCTCTATTGCCGTACAATTTGTTTACAAAAATTTACATGTTACAAATTTTACATAGATTTCACTTGATTTATTTGTAAATCCATAGTACTATAAAGGTGAAAAGAGAGAGATCGCCTAAAGAAAGTTCCGGAGGCCGGGCGAAAGCCCATCACCCGGAAAAACCTGGTGAAGGAAGGGACGATATTTCTCGGGAAACAGGAAAGGAAGTGGTTCCACCGAAAACGTAAGCAACCGTAAGCAGTTCTTCAGAAACCCTTGAAGCAGTTTGGAAAAGTAGTTGAAAGCAGTAAGTCAACCGAAGCATCTCAAAACTGAATAGGGTACTGCAAAGCAAGAAATGAGTAGTAGATCTACGAAAAGAAGGTTGATCCTCATGAAAGTGATGTTCTTGAAAGAATATTAAGGAAATGGGGTACAGTCCAATGCAGAAGTCAGAAGCAAGTCATTAGGAAGCCCGCGACATGAAAGATTGATGGCGCGGGCTTTCGTTTTGTCTTTTTTTACTTGTTGTGCAACCCTTTGGCCGCACCGTTTTCCTTCTGGTGCATATAGACATGTTCGGCCGCCAGTTCCTGCAGCAGGTGCCGGGCGCTCCAGCGGCTGTTGGTGGGCGTCAGCATGGCTTTGAGCTCAATGTCCTGCAGGGGGCTCTTCTTGACGGCTGCCAGGAAGCGGTTCAACAGGTGCATGTCGAACCCGCAGAGGACGGTCATTTCTTTTTGTGCCGCATCCAGCAGCAGCTGCAGGGCGGCTTTTTTTACACTTTCCGGGTCCTCCCCCGCCTTGGCGGCTGCCTCCTCCAGGGCGCCTGTCAGCTTGTCCTCGGCGTTTTCCGCCGGGTTGACGGCCTCCCGGGGGCAGTCCTTCGCGCCGGCCAGGAACCCGATGGAGTCGTTGAAGGACTCCAGGGGCACTTCGCGGCAGTTGACCTTCAGGATCATGCACAGGCGGCGCAGGGCCTGCAGGCGGTCGGGACGGAAATTCAAGGCTAATACGGTCTTCAGCATAAAGCAGGTACCTTTTCCCTTCAAAACGCAGCAATCCGGAGATTGAATCAGAAGAATTCCTTCATGACGATGGTCTGGTCACGGTTCGGGCCGACGGAGACGATGCCCAGGGGCACGCCGGCGACTTCGCTGATGCGGTTCAGGTACTTCTGGGCGCCTGCCGGCAGCTCGTCGAAGGAACGGCACTTGCTCGTGTCCGTCATCCAGCCGTTGAATTCCTCGTAAACCGGTTCCACCTTGGACAGGGTCTTCAAGCTGGCCGGAATCTGTTTGATTTCCACGCCGTCGATCTTGTAGCCGACGCACATCTTGATCTTCTTCATCTGGTCCAGGATATCCAGGCGCGTAACGGCCAGGGAATCCAGGCTGTTCAGGCGGGCGGAATACTTCAGCATGAAGGCATCCAGCCAGCCGCAGCGGCGCGGGCGGCCGGTGACGGTGCCGTATTCGTGGCCCGTTTCCCGCAGCTGGTTGCCGGGGCCGTCCGTATCGAGCAGTTCCGTGACGAACGGACCGGCTCCGACGCGGGTCGTATAGGCTTTCACGACGCCCACGACATGGTTGATGAAGCGCGGCCCGATGCCGCTGCCCGTGCAGGCGTTGCCCGCCGTCGGGTTGGAGCTGGTGACATAGGGGTACGTGCCGTGGTCGATATCGAGGAACGTGGCCTGGGCGCCTTCGAAGAGGATCTTCCTGCCTTCTTCGCACAGCTCGTCCAGGATGACGCCCGTATCGGTCACGTACGGCCGCAGCTCATCCGCGTAGCCCAGGTATTCCTGGAGCATGGCGTCGTAATCAAAAGGCTTGCCGCCGTAGATCTTCGTGATGATCTCGTTCTTGGCCTTCACATTGATGGCCAGCTTTTCCGCAAAGACCTCCTTGTCCATCAGGTCGCAGACGCGGATGCCTACGCGGGACACCTTGTCCATGTAGCACGGGCCGATGCCGCCCTTGGTGGTGCCGATTTTGGCCTTGCCCAGGGCTTCTTCCTGCAGCTCGTCCAGGAGCTGGTGGTACGGCAGTACGACATGGGCGCGGTCGCTGATGGCGATGCGGCTGATGTCGACGCCCTTGTCATGCATTTCCTTGATTTCCTGCAGCACGACGCCGGGGTTGATGACGACGCCGTTGCCGAGGATGCAGATCTTGCCGTGGTACAGGATGCCCGACGGCAGCAGGCGCAGCTTGTACGGAATGTCGTTGACGACAACCGTATGGCCCGCGTTGGAGCCGCCGGAATAGCGGACCACCGCATCGGCCTTCTGGGCCAGATAATCCACCACTTTGCCTTTTCCTTCATCGCCCCACTGGGCGCCGATCACTACGATAGATGACATGTTCAGCTCTCCTCGATTCCCTCAGACTCAATTTCCAACAGATGATGTATCAGCTTCCCCTTCCGCCCATTACAGGCCGAAGCGGGCAAAGATCTCGTCCACGTGGATCAGCATGGGCTTATAGTCGAAGCAGGCCTTGATTTCGTCCGGGTCCAGATACTTGCGCACATCTTCGTCCTTGCACAGGTTTTCGTAGAAATCCTCGCCCTGCAGCCAGCGTTTCATGGCATTGCGCTGTACCCAGCGGTACGCCGTGTCGCGGTACGCCCCTTTGGCCACGAGGGCCAGGAGGACGCGGGGGCTGTAGATCAGGCCGCCCGTCAGGTTCAGGTCGGCCAGCATCTTGTCCGGATAGACCAGCAGTTTGTCGATCAGTTTCGTCGTTTCGTCCAGGATATAGTCCAGGGCGATGGTGGCGTCCGGGAAAATGACGCGTTCCACCGACGAATGGGAAATGTCGCGTTCGTGCCACAGGGGAATGTCCTCGAAGGCCGGCAGGGAATACCCCTGGATGACGCGCGCCATGCCGCAGATGCGTTCGCTGCGGACTGGATTGCGCTTATGGGGCATCGCGGAGGACCCTTTCTGCTTCGGGCTGAAGTATTCCTCGGCCTCGCGCACTTCCGTACGCTGCAGGTGCCGGATTTCCAGCGCCATCTGGGACAGGGTGCCGGCAATGACGCCGAGGGTCGTGATGTATTCGGCGTGATGGTCGCGCTGCACAACCTGGGTCGCCACGTCTTCCCGCTTCAAGCCCATCTTCCTGCACACGTATTCTTCGACATAGGGGTCGATGTCGGCATAGGTGCCGACCGCGCCGGACAGTTTGCCGACGCACATATTGTCCGCCGCCCGTTTCATGCGCCCGATGTTGCGCAGGGTCTCGCTGTACCAGAGCAGCAGCTTCAGGCCGAAGGTGGTCGGTTCCGCATGCACACCGTGCGTACGGCCGATGGTCGGCGTATGTTTGAATTCGACGGCACGGCGCTTGAGCACCTGTGCCAGTTTTTCCAGGTCCTCGATCAGGATTTCCGAGGCCTGCTTGATCTGCACATTCAGGCCCGTATCCTTCACGTCGGTGGAAGTCAGGCCCATATGGATGTATTTGGCTTCATCGCCGACATGTTCCCCCACGCAGGTGAGGAAGGCGATGATGTCATGGTTGATTTCCCGGTCGATCTCGTGGATGCGGTCCACCTCGAAGTCTGCCTTCTCCTTGATGACCCGGACAGCCTCTTTCGGAATACGTCCCAGTTCGGCATTGGCTTCGCAGGCCGCGATTTCCACATCGAGCATGGTCTGCCATTCATTGCGTTCGTCCCAGATCCTTCCCATCCCGGGGCGTGTATATCTTGGAATCATGTGCAGGTCTCCTTTCCTGAAACAAACGTTCCTTCTGCATCGTTGGTTGGTTCCGCATGGTTCTCCACATTGACATTATAATGTATAAACCCTGCTCCCGTATAGTGATTTTTTCAGTTTCTTCCCCCTTAGGACTCGCGGCGGGCAAGGTCGGCAAACTTGGTGAACTGTTCCCGGAAGAACAGGTTGATATGTCCCACAGGACCGTTGCGGTGCTTGGCCACAATCAGTTCCGTAATGTGCGTCGGTTCCTCGTCCTCGGCCTTGTAATAGTCGTCGCGGTACAGGAAGCAGACGATGTCCGCGTCCTGTTCCAGGGAGCCCGATTCACGCAGGTCCGAAAGCATGGGTTTCTTGACCTGCCGGCTTTCGACGCCGCGGCTTAACTGGGACAAGGCCAGGACGGGCACATCCAGTTCCCGGGCCAGGGCCTTCAGGCCGCGGGAAATCTCGGAAACTTCCTGCTGGCGGTTGTCCTGGTTCGCCTTCGTCGCGCTGCCCTGCATCAGCTGCAGGTAGTCGACGACGATCATGTCCAGTCCTTCCTGGGCCTTCAGGCGCCGCGCCTTACTGCGCATCTCCATGATCCGCAGGCCCGGCGTGTCGTCGATGAAGATTTTCGCACTGCCCAGCCGGTCCGCCGCCTGCCACAGCTTGTTCCACTCTTCCGCGCTCAGCTGGCCGATCCGCAGTTTCTGCGCATCCACCTCGGCCTCGGAACAGAGCATGCGCTGTACCAGCTGTTCCCGGCTCATTTCCAGGCTGAAGAAGGCGACCTTCTTCTGTCCGCCGTCGCCGTTCCCGCGGATCGCCACATTTTGCGCGATATTCAGGGCCAGGGCGGTCTTGCCCATGGAAGGGCGCGCTGCCAGGATGATGAAGTCCGACGGCTGGAGTCCCGCCGTCAGGCGGTCGAAATCGGCGAACCATGTCCGGAGGCCCGTAATGCCGCTGGTGTTCTCAGCCAGGCTGGAAATGCGGTTGATGGTGTCCCCGACGATGAGGTTGATCGGTTCGAAATCCCGGCCGCCCTTGCGGTTGGAAACCTGCAAGATGCGTTTCTCCGCCTGGTCCAGAATGGTCCCGACATCGTCGGATCCTTCATACCCCATCTGGGCGATTTCCGTACCGCCGTCCACCAGCTGCCGGAGGATGGATTTTTCCTCCACAATCTTGGCGTGGTACTTGACATTGGCCGCCGTCGGCACCATGTTGGCCAGCAGGGTCAGATAGCTGACGCCGTCCGCATCGGCCAGTTTGTGTTCCTTCTGCAGCTCGTTCGTAACCGTTACCAGGTCCACGGCATCGTTGCGGTTGTACAGCGTCATCATGGCATTGAAGATGATGCGGTTCGACTGGCGGTAGAAATCCTGCGGTACCAGCAATTCCGCCACTTCGCTGACCGCATCCCGGCTGATCAGCATGGCGCCCAGGACGGACTGCTCCGCCTGGATGTCCTGCGGAATCACGCGGTCGGCAGCAGGGTCCGGCTTTTTATCCTGATTCATGATGAATCCCTATCTTTCTATGGGAGAACCGGTCCGGCCCCTCAGGCCGGATCGATGGTTACTTCGACATTGAACTGCGCGGAAATTTCCGGGTGCAGCCTGGCCACGGCCGGATACACACCCGGGGCGGTCACTTTGTGTTTCAGCTCGATCTTGCGGCGATCGATATCCAGGCCCGTCTGTCTGATGAGGGCTTCGGCTACGTCCTTGGACGTGACGGCGCCGAACAGCTTGCCGTTGGCACCGACCTTGAGGCTCATGTGCACCGTCACCTTCTCGAGCTGGGCAGCCAGTACGACGGCCTCGTCGTGACGCTGCGCGGCGCGGTGGGCCGCCACCTTCCTGTCCTGCACGGCCTGGTTCAGGTTGACGGCCGTCGCTTCCTGGGCCAGTTTATGGGGAATCAGGTAGTTGCGGCCGTAGCCTTCGGCCGTTTCCACGATATCCCCTTTCTTTCCTAATTTTTTGACGTCACTCAGTAAGATTACTTTCATCCTTCGCTTTCTCCTTTGCTTCTTCCATCTGCTGTCTGGTCAGCTCGATGATCTGTTGTTTCACGGCATCGACGTCCACATTGTGGAGCTGCACGCCGGCCACCGTCTGGTGTCCGCCGCCGCCCAGTTCCTCCATGATGATCTGGACATTGATGCTGCCGTCGCTGCGGGCGCTGACAGACACTTCGCCATCGCCGTAATCGGTGATGACGACACCGACGGAGATATCCGTGATGTTGATGAGGCTGTCCGCCGCCTGGGCGGCGATGATGTTGCTTTCACTGGTCCGTTCCGTCACGCTGTTGACGGCGATGGCCATATGCGGAATCGGCATTTCGGCCGTGGCGATGACGCGGTACCGCTCGCGGAACGACACGAGGTCATCCTTGAAGAGCTGCCGGACCAGGACCGGGTCGGCGCCGCTGCGGCGCAGCAGGGCGGCTGCCTCGAAGGTGCGCTCCCCCGTCTGGACGTTGAAGTTCTTCGTATCGACCACGATGCCGCAGTACAGCAGGGTCGCCTCTTCCTTGTCGAATTCCAGTTTTTCGTCGAAATAGCCGACGAGCTCCGTCACCAGCTCGCTCGTCGAGGACGACGACGGTTCCATATATTGCAGGATCGTGTTTTCAATGACATCTTCCGCGCGGCGGTGATGGTCGATGATGATGCGGTTGCGGGGAATGGCGTCGAGCACCTTCCGGCTGGCGCACAACACAGCCCGGTGATGGTCCACCAGCATGAGCAGACTCCGCGGCGTAATCTCCTTCAGGGCCTCTTCCTCGGTCACCATGAGGTCGATATAGTTCGGGTCCTCGGACTTCAGGTTCGCCTTTTCGTGGAACATGTATTCCCTGACCTTGTCAAAGGCCGTACTGTTGCCGCTGGACACGATACAGACCGGTTTCTTCAGGTCCAGGGCCATCTTGGCGACGCCTACGGCACTGCCGATGGCATCGAAGTCCTCGTTCTCGTGGCCCATGACGAAGATGCGGTCTGCCGCCAGCATCTGTTCGTGGATGGAATGTGCCACGATCCGGACGCGCACGCGGGTGCTCTTGGCGTTCACCGTGCTGGTGCCTCCGAAATACTGCAGTTCCTTGCCCGATTGCAGCACGACCTGGTCGCCGCCGCGGCCCAGGGCCAGGTCCAGCGCCTTGGACGCGTTCATGCTGATATCGGCCAGCGTCTCCCCTTCCCCGGAAATGCCGATGGACAGAGTCGGTGCCAGCTTGTTTTCCAATTTGATTTCCCGCACGCGGTCCAGAATGGAGAACTTGTCCTCCACGGCCTTCTGCAGGCCCACATTCGTGAACCCGACCATGCAGTTCTCTTTGCCCGACCGCCAGACGAAGCCGTTGAGCGAAACCGCCCACTGGGACACGCGTTCGCTGACCTCGCCCGTCAGGTTGGCACGGGCCGCCTCGCTCATGCCCTTGGCCACGTCCTCATAATTGTCGAAGCGGACAAAGGCGATGTTGAGCCGGTCGTCATGGTACTGCTGTTTCAGTTCCTCCAGCTCCGTCACGTCCGTCAGGTAGACCATGAGGCTGCTGTGGACGGCATTGTCCCGCGCCCGTTCCTCCGGCTTGGTCTGCATGCTGAAATAGCGCATGCGGTACCAGCGCGTCTTCACGGCGATGACCTTCTCATCGTCCTTGACGCACATGGTCTCGAACGCATTGTCTGGCAGGGGCAGGACCTCTTCCGGCCGTTTGCCATCCACGTGGCGCAGGCCCACCATTTCCTCGAACCGCGCGTTTTTCCACTGCAGTTTCCCGTCGGATGCGAACACGGCGATGCCCACGTCGAGGTTGCGCACGGCATAGTGATTGGCCCGTTCGATGTTCCGGATGATGTCGTCCAGATACCCGGACATGGTCAGCCGTTTGTTGCGCATGGTACGGCGGGCGAAACAGAACACGGCGATGGCGATGACGATCGCCAGCGGGATGAGGACCGGCGTTTCCACGCACAGCAGGACCAGCAGCAGGAAGATCAGCGTCACGTAGATGGTGACGTCCTTCCAGCCGGCAAAAATTCCTTTATTCATGTTGCTCACTCCTATTTTTGTGTTTCCGCACGCCCCGCGGGTCAAACAGGATGTCGTACCCGCCGACGTAGGTCAAAGCCAGCGAGCAGATGGGCACGAACAGGGCCACGATGAAGATGATGCGGAACCAGGCCATGGGCTTGTTGTTCTTCTTCATCCACCAGTACACCCCGACCAGTCCCTGGACGACGAGCAGCATGCTGCAGATGGCCCATACGTTGGCGCTGGCAGTGTACAGCCAGTTGCGGATGCCCGAGCTGGTGCAGTACTGCAGCCCGATCAGGCTGACGATGTAGAGGATGGCCGTACCGAACGGCAGTCCCCAGCGCTCTGCCGGCGGAAAGCCGTGCAGCTGCACGCCGGCCCGGGCCATGACCTTGCGGGCCAGCCAGTAGTTCAGGAACACCAGGCAGGGGGCCACGAGGATCATGGCGCCCGGCAGGATCAGCTTCATCAGCTGGATGTTCTCCGCCATCTGCCGGCCGAACGTGGCGGCCTGGTCCGCCCCCAGGAAGCCGCCCACGCTCCGGGTCATCTGGGGGACGGCCGCATCGAGCTGGCTGAACATCATTTCCACCGGATTGATGCCCATCACATACAGGGCCAGCACCAGGTTCAGGCCGATGCTGATGAGCCCGCCGAGGGTCGAATACCAGAAAAGCTTCTTCGCCGGCAAATCCCGATGCACGCATTCGCCGAGCACGACGCCCATGATGCCGAAGACGGCGAGGAAGAACAAGGCGTGGATCGGATTGATGACCATGGCGATGATCGCCGTGGCGACCACCGTCGAAAGGATGCTGTAACGCAGGCCGTTGCGGATGCCGCAGATGACGACCGGCAGCGGCATGACCAGGTTGATGAAGATGCCGATGAACGGTACATAATAAAACAGTAAATTGAAGACGATGGCGATGGCTGCAAAAATGGCGCCCTCGACCATGGCAGTGGTACTGCCCCGTCTTTTCCTATTGATTAAGGCCACGATTTCCTCCGGTTGAATAACAAAGCCCGGGTCAGAAACACTCCGGGCAGACATTAGGCCTATATATTTTACTACATATAAGGAAATTTGGCAAAATTGCCCGCCAAAATAACCATTCCGTCAGCGCCATGCCTCCTCCGGAACGGAAAAACGGCAGACACCGCTGTCGCAATGTCCGCCGTTGGATTCCGGTTCCGGAAGAAAGGAAAGACGTCCCGTCCGCCAGCGCCCTTACAGTTTGACCGTCGCCTTCAGCTTCAGGCCTTCGGGCACGACGCTCAAGTCCGTGAAATGCAGCACGTCGAGGACGGACTTTTCCAGGAAACGGGTCTTGCCCAGCTTGCTTTCCTGCAGAGTCTTCGTAAAGTCGAGGCCGATGACGCCATCCTCGTAAGTCGTGACGACATCCTTGTTCTCGATGGTCACCTTGTCAAAAGCCAGGTCCAGGATGCCCAGGATCAGCTTGTCCCCGATCGTGTTGACGATGAGGGACGCAAACTCGTTGTTGAAGATGTCGAACCCTTCCACCTTGATATGGGCCGTCGCCTCGCTCTGGTCCACGAAGAAGTCCAGAATCGAAAGTTTCAAAGACAAGGTGCCGTAGGAATTATGCTGCAGCACCATCGTCATGTAGTCCGGCGCCTGGTACCCGATGTCGAGGAGGGCGAAGTCGCTGCCGGCCAGGGCCTGGATCATGTACCAGCGGATTTCCGAATAGGGGATGACCAGTTCCCCCCGGGACAACTGTTTCCAGTTCTGGGCGGACAGCCAGCGGTCGCTCTTGCTCTTCAGCGGATTCACGATGCGCTCGTTGATGTCGCGCAGCCGGGCGGAGATGCTGCTTTCGGCCTTGTCCGCCCGTGCCTTCACGTTATTGAAGATGTCTTCGGAATTCAGGTTCCTGACCTGCTCCTTCAACTCGCGGATGTCGAACTTTTTCGTTTCGTCGCCGAGCGGCCGGTTGCGGCAGTCCATCCTGCTGAACGTGTCGGCATTGTCGGCCCCTTCCTTGCGGGCTTTCTCATACACCTCGCGGAACGCGGCGACATCTTCCGGACGGCCGGCCTTCAGCCAGGCATTGGCAGCCTTGCCGACGCCGTAGGTGATGGAGACGGCCAGGGGGATCTGCAGGGCCGGCATGGGGATGATCGTCGCCACGGACTGGCCGACGAACGTAGCCCCCAGGGAACCCAGCAGGCCCATCGCCGCACCTTCGGACAGGGTGATGCCCCGCAGATCCGCCAGGCGGGTGATCATATAGACCTCGTTCGCAATGAGGGCCATGCTGCCCAACAGGGGCGCCACGACGATGACGCTCGCCCGGGCCGCGCCCCAGCGGCAGATCTTCTCCGCTTCCCATTCCGTGTCGATATCCTTCAGCGGTTCCGGTTTTTCCGCCGCTGCTTCCGTCGTTCCGGCAGCTTCGGCGGTTTCCTTTGTTTCCTTCGTTTCGGAAGCTTCCGCCTCCGGTGCGGTCGCGGTTGCTTCCGCAGCCGTTTCTTCGTTCAAGTTCTTCTTTTCTTCCTCGCCCATATGCGCCACACCCCATTCACCTGTATTTTCCACCGGCCGCCCCTTCCGGGGCTTTCGCGCCGGTCTCTTTTTCTTTTATTATACTATCCCCGTGTTATAATAATAACGAAAAATTTATGAACTAATTTATGAACTAATTATTGTAGAAATTGTAGAAAAGGAGATGTAACGAAACGGAAGCGGCAAATTGGAAACGGGAACAGCATAAGCCGCCCTGCGGGCGTTTCGCCCCTTCTCCCAGCGGGCGCATGCATCTGGGCAACATCTATACCGCGCTGGCCGCGTGGCTTTGTGCCAAAAGCCGGGGCGGCGATTTCCTGCTGCGCATGGAGGACCTGGATCCCCTGCGCTGTCCCCGCCCGTTCGCGGACAAGATCCTGGCGGACCTGGAGTGGCTCGGCCTTTCGTGGGACAACGAAGCGGTTCCCTACCAGAGCGGGCGCAGCGATATCTATACCTATTACTTTGAGGAACTCCGCCGCGCCGGCCACCTGTATCCCTGCTTCTGCAGCCGCGCCCAGCTCCATGTGGCGGACGCGCCCCACGCCAGCGACGGCCGTTTCGTCTACAAGGGTACCTGCCGGCACCTGACGGCGGACGAAGCGGCCGCCAAAGCCAGGCACCGTCCCCCGGCCTTCCGCCTGGTTCTGCCGGATGAGACCATCTCCTTCACGGACGAACACTACGGCCCGCAGCAGTACCAGCTCGCCACGGACTGGGGAGACATCATCGTACGGCGCAGCGACGGTGTGTTCGCCTATCAGCTGGCCGTCACCGTCGACGACGGACTCATGGGCGTGACACAGGTCGTACGCGGCTGGGACTTGCTGAGTTCCGCCGCGCCGCAGCTCTACCTGTTCCGCCTCTTCGGCTTTCCGGCTCCGTCTTACCTGCACCTGCCGCTGTTGGTCTCGCCGGCCGGCGAGCGCCTGGCCAAACGGGAAAAGGCGGCCGACGTGGGCTTTCTACGCTCCCTCTGCCCGGAACCGGAACCCCTGGTCGGATACCTGGCCTGGCTGCTGGGGCAGATTGACCATTACGAGCCCCTGAAGGCCGCCGACCTGATTCCCCTGTTCGACGCAAAAAAAATACCCCGGCACGACATTACCGTACCCGGGAACTACTGGGAGAACCTGACCAGGAACCCAACGGCCTCTTCCGGCGGGGTGTATTATAATACGGTTATCCCGTAGGATCGGGGACCGTAAGATCAGGAGGACGATTATGAAAAAGACTTGCAAGAAGCTCTTCATCATGACAATGACGGCCATGGCGGCCGGCGGACTGCTGCCCGCGGGGCAGCGTGGCGGCACCGGCGCAGCCGCCGGTCCATGTGGACGCGGCGACGAATGACATGCCGGGCCATGTGGCGAGCAAGGTGCTCGACGTCACGGCGGACAAGACGGAAATCGGCCTGATCTCGAACGTCGTTTACGGGCAGGGGCCGAGCCGCGGCTATGCCAATGTCCCGCTGCAGATGGACATCCTGCAGCCGAAGACGCAGGTGAAGAAACCGGCCATCCTTTTCGTGACCGGCGGCGGCTTCATCAACGCCAACAAGGACAACGGCATCCAGCTCCGCATGCATCTGGCCGAACATGGCTATGTCGTCGGCAGCATCAACTATCGCGTCGCGCCGACGGCAAAATTTCCGGAGCCGCTTGAGGACGTCAAGGCGGCCATCCGCTATCTCAAGGCGAACGCCGGCCGCTAGGGAAAACACGGCACGGGGAGGACGGTTGTCTTTACCGTACAGCCACATTGACCGGCTGTGCGGTCTTTTTATTGTCCGCCGCAGGGCGGCGTACGGGAACGACCAGCTGCTGGCCGGCACGGATGTCCGTGCCTTCCATCCGGTTGGCCGTGCGGATGCGTTCCACGACTTCGCGGACATCCTCGTCCGTACCGCTCCACCGGGAGGCGATGGTCCACAGGGTATCGCCCGCATGGACCGTCACGGCCTGCTGTTCATACACCACAGGCGACGCGGAAACGTTCATATATGTAAATGCGGCGCTCAAGACCGCGCCGAGCAGGAAAGCGAGTAAACTCTTTTTCATTTTCCCTCTCCTTTCAGAAACATCTGTTCGCTATCTGTATTGTAGCTTGCATATGTTCGTTTGTCAAGGGAAATTTAGAAAGGATGTTCGCTTATTCCGTTTTCTGTTTGCCAATTCACGGCAGCCGCGCCTTTCCGGATTGTTGCCGCCTCCGGGTCCGTTATTTTTGCCCGGAACCGTCCGCCGTCCCGTGCGGCTGTTCCGCCCCGGCTTCCTTCCCGGCCTCCCTGGCCTTTTCCTCCGCTTCGGCGGCTTCCTTCTTCTTTACCTGCCCCACCAGCCTGATGACCGTCTTCATCCAGTCGACCATGGCCAGTTTGCCGAACTGGTGCCATGTTTTGCAGTCCGTGTTGGCGGCAATGTATTCGTTCCACTTATCCTGGCTGACCTGTTCGATCTCCATGGCGTTCGTGAGGCCGAAGCCGCCGCGGAACAACATGTCGTCCAGGTTCTTGAATTTGCTGTTTTGCTGCAGGAACTGGTCGTTGAACAGTTCCTGGTACGACAGCTTCATCATCAGCCTGCCCAGTTCCGGATCCGCCTTGTACATACCCATATACCGCTTGAATTCGCGCTCCAGTGCTTTTGCATCCACCATGGTGCCACCCTCCTGAAATCAAATGCTTGTACCATTGTACCACATCAGGACCACGCTATCAACGCACGTCCCGTTGGGCCGCGCGCAGCCGTTCCACAACTTCCTTCAGCTTGTCCACGGTGTAGTCGATTTCCGCCCCCGTCGTGAATTCCGACAAGGTGAGGCGCAGGCAGCCGGCCGCCTCTTCCCGCGAACGGCCCATGGCCAGCAGCACGTGGGACGGGTCGAGGCTGCCGCTGGCACAGGCACTGCCGCTCGACGCCGCGATATCCGCAAAATCCAGAAGGAGCACCATCTCTTCGCCGCTGACGCCCCGGATGAGGAAGTTGGCGTTGTTGGGCAGGCGCTCCGTCCGGCTGCCGTTCAGTTCCGTGTCCGGGATTTCCGTCAGGACACGCTGGATCAGCCGGTCCCGCAGACTCCGCACCCGTCCGGCCACCGTGTCCATTCCCTGCCGGGCGTGCGCCGCCGCCATACCCAGACCGTAAATGCCGGGCACGTTTTCCGTTCCGGCGCGCCAGCCCCGTTCCTGGGGGCCGCCGTACACGAGGGGTTCCATGGCGGTGCCGCGGCGGATATAGACGGCGCCGCAGCCTTTCGGCCCGTGGAATTTATGGGCCGTCAGGGTCAGCAGGTCGATGTGGTCCGCCTCCACGTCGATGGGGACATGGCCCGCAGCCTGGACTGCGTCCGTATGGAACAGGATCCCCCTGGCGCGGGCCATGTCCCCCACAGCCCGGATGGGCTGCAGGACGCCGGTCTCGTTGTTCGCGTACATGACGGAAATCAGGATCGTGTCCTTGCGCACGGCCTGCTCCACCGCAGCCGGATCCAGCCGGCCGTCCGCAGGCACCGGCAGATACGTGACATCGAACCCTTCCTTTTCCAGGGCCTTGCAGGTGTTGAGCACGGCATGGTGCTCGATCTGCGTCGTGATGATGTGCCGGCCCTTGTGCCGGTAACAGTGGGCGGCCCCGCGCAGGAGCATGTTGTCCCCTTCGCTGCCGCCGCCCGTGAAACAGATCTCCCGGGGGGAAGCCCCCAGCAGGTCCGCCACCTGCGTCCGCGCCTCCAGCACGATGCCCGCCGCCTCGCGGCTCCGTTTATAGATGCCCGACGGGTTGCCGCAGCGCCGGATCATGATATCCGCCATGGCCGCGGCGATTTCCGGCAGCACGGCGGTCGTAGCCGCATTATCCAGATACACTTCCATATCAGGGTCTCCTTGAAATGCACCATAAAAATCTTGCTAATTCACTGTATTCATAGTAATATAATAGTATATCGGCAGGGGCGTTGTCAAAACCAAGCTTAAACCCGCTTCCCAAGCCGGTTTCCGTAGCAATTCAAAAAGGAGGTCCCCGCCATGAGGATTTCGACAAAAGGCCGTTACGCCACGCGTCTCATGCTCGACCTGGCGCTTCATTACGACTGCGGCTTTACGCCGCTGAAAGCCATTTCGCAACGGCAGAACATTTCCGATAAGTATCTGGAACAGATCATAACCCAGCTCAGCCGCGCCGGTTACGTGACCAGCGCCCGCGGCGCCCAGGGCGGCTACCATCTGTCCCGGCCGCCGGAAGAGTACACCGTAGGCGACATCCTGCGGACGACCGAAGGCAGCCTGGCGCCGGTCGCCTGCCTGGACCGGAACAGTCCCTGCAGCATGGCCAAGGCCTGCGTCACCGTGGAAGTCTGGGCCAGGATTGAGGAAGCCATCAATAATGTGGTCGACAACATCACGCTGGCCGACCTGGTGAAAAAGTACAACGAAAAGGGCGGCGGCAACTACGTCATCTGACCTGCCGCACAAGAAAGGGAGAATGGATATGGCACACATTGCAGCAAGCATTATGGACCTGATCGGCAACACGCCGCTGTTGGAAACGAAAAACTTCAATAAACTATATGCCGGCGGAGCCCGGATCCTGACCAAGCTGGAATATTTCAACCCGGCCGGCAGCGCCAAGGACCGCATCGCCAAAGCCATGGTGAAGGATGCCCTGGACGCGGGCATCATCAAACCGGGCGCCACGCTCATCGAACCGACCAGCGGCAACACGGGCATCGGCCTCGCCGCCGTGGCGGCAGCCTGGGGGTTCAAGCTGATCCTGACCATGCCGGAAACCATGTCCCTGGAACGGCGCAACCTGGCCAGGGCCTACGGGGCGGAACTCGTCCTGACCCCCGGTTCCCTGGGCATGAAGGGCGCCCTCGACAAGGCGGCGGAACTGCAGAAATCCATTCCCGGTTCCTGGATTCCGAGCCAGTTCGACAACCCGTCAAACCCGAACGTGCACGAAGCGACGACGGGCCCCGAAATCTGGCGCGACACGGACGGCAAGGTGGACATCTTCGTCGCCGGCGTGGGATCCGGCGGTACCGTGTCCGGTGTCGGCGCTTATCTGAAAAAACAGAACCCCGCCGTGCAGATTGTCGCCGTGGAACCCTTCGACTCGCCCATGCTCTCCCAGGGGCATGCCGGCCCGCATAAAATCCAGGGCATCGGCGCCAATTTCGTGCCGGGCAACTTCCACCGCGAGGTAGTCGACGAAATCGTGGCGGTCAAGTCCGACGACGCCTTTGCCACGACCCAGGCCCTGGCCAAATGCGAAGGCCTGCTCACGGGCATCTCCTCCGGCGCGGCCCTCCATGCCGCCGTCGAACTGTCCAAACGCAAAGAGAACGCCGGCAAGGTCATTGTGGCACTGCTCCCCGATACGGGGGAACGCTACCTGTCCACGCCGGGTTTCGTAAAATAAAAAAGACGGCATACCGCCGCACACCATACAGAGAGGCAGGAATCACACCATGATCACACGCGAAGAAGCTTGGAAACTACTGACGGAATTCAACCAGGACCCGTTCCACCTGCGCCACGCCCTGACGGTGGAAGCCGTCATGAGGCGCTTTGCCGACGAACTCGGCTATGGCGGGGAAAAGGACTTCTGGGGCATCGCAGGCCTGCTGCACGACCTGGATTTTGAAAAATATCCGGAACAGCATTGCGTCAAATGCCAGGAAATCATGAAGGAACGCGGCCTGGACGAACGCCTGATCCACGCCGTCGCCTGCCATGGCTACGGCATCTGCGTCGACATCAGGCCGGAGCACGAAATGGAAAAGGTCCTGTTCGCCTGCGACGAACTGACGGGCCTCATCGGGGCCTGCGCCCTGGTGCGTCCGTCCAAGAACATCCAGGACATGGAACTCAAGTCCTTGAAAAAGAAGTTCAAAGACAAACACTTTGCCGCCGGCTGCTCCCGCGACATCATCAAACAGGGCGCGGAGCTGCTGGGCTGGTCCCTGGACGACCTCATGACCCGCACCCTGGAGGCCATGAAGCCCGACGAGGCAGCCATCAACGAACAGTGTGCCGCCTTCGAAAAATAAAGGATTGCGGTACCCCGTAAAGGATACATCTATGAAGAAGAAAGTTCTAATGGCCATGAGCGGCGGCGTCGACAGCAGTACGGCGGCCCTGCTCCTGCAGGAAGCCGGATACGATGTGACGGGCGTGACGCTCCGCATGTTCCGCAACGAGGACATCGGCCTGGAAGAAGACAGCCGCTGCTGCAGCCTGTCCGACACGGAAGACGCCCGCCTGGTGGCACACCGCCTGGGCATCCCCTTCTATGTGTTCAATTTCTGCGATGCCTTCCGCCACTGCGTCATCGACCATTTCATCGACGAGTACAACCGCGGCCGTACGCCGAACCCCTGCGTCGACTGCAACCGCGACGTCAAGCTCGGCCGCCTCTACCCCAAGGCGGAGCTGCTGGGCTGCGACTATATCGCCACGGGGCATTACGCCAATGTCGCCTTCGACGAGGCATCGGGCCGGTGGCTGCTGCAGCGCGGGGACGATGAAAAAAAGGACCAGAGCTATATGCTCTACACCCTTTCGCAGGAACAGCTGGGCCGCACCCTGTTCCCCCTGGGGCACCTGCACAAAGAGGAAATCCGCGCGCGGGCCGGGGAAGCAGGCCTGCGGACGGCCCGCAAACCGGACAGCCAGGACATCTGTTTTGTGCCTGACGGGGACTACGCCCGGGTCATCCGGACCCTCACCGGCCAAGACCCCCGCCCCGGTCCGTTCGTCCATGTGGAAACAGGCGAAGTACTGGGCACCCACAAGGGGCAGCTCCACTATACCATCGGCCAGCGCAAAGGCCTGGGCATCGCGTACGCCTGTCCCTTGTTCGTCATCCGCAAGGACCTGGAACGGAACATCGTCTATGTGGGGCCCCGGGAAGCCCTCTTTGCCCGTTCCCTGATTGCTGCGGACTGCAACCTGATTTCCGTGCCGTCCCTCCCCGAACCCCTGCATGTCACGGCCAAACCGCGCTATCATGCCCGGGACGTGGGCGCCGTCATCACCAGTCTGGGGAACGGCAGAATCCGCGTCACCTTCGACGAACCGCAGCGTGCCCTGACACCGGGCCAGGCGGTCGTCTTCTATGAGGGGAAGAACGTCGTGGGCGGCGGTACGATCGATGTCATTGAACGTGAGGAATGAAGCATCATGAAGTGGAAAAACAAACGACCGGCCGTTTCGGCCGTCCTCGCCTTTATGCTGGCCGTTTCCAGCCCGGCCCTGCCCGCCGCGGCGGCAGATGCTGCCGCCGGAACGGCCGCCGGCAGCGTCCCGGCAGCCACGACGGAAGTGAAACAGGCCGCGCCGGACACGGCGTCCGGTCAGACGGCCCCGATGCCGGGACCCGTAGCCCCGGCGGCCCAGGCCGCTGCCGCACCGCAGGGCCCCATCGGGTACACGGAAGCGGAAATCCAGGCCCAGCTGAACAAGCAGTACCAGCAGAAGCTGCCGGAGTACCGCACGGTATCCGGCGGCCAGGCCGACACCGGCTACACACCGGGCAGCCTCGATGTCAAGATTCCGGTCTGCTTCTTTCCGGAGGCCGTCGCCAAACCCGTGACGGGCACGTATACGGTGAACGCCGACGGAACTTACGGCATGCGCCCGGAATACGCACAGAAGCTGAAGGCCTGGGAAGCGGAAAAGGCGGCCCTGGCCCGGCAGGCCGCCGCGGCCGCGGCCGAAGGGCAGGATAAAGCCACCGTGGAAAAGGCCCAGGGCGCGGCCAAGGCTCCAGCCAAGACCGTATCCTACAAAACGCTCACCGGCTGGGTCAACGTGCCCGCCCCGTCGCCCTTCCAGGCCTTCAGTGCCGGCGACTTCGACTATATCAGCAACAGCGAAGGGGGATACAACGTGCCCGTCGTGCGGGCCTTCCAGACGGATCCCCTGCAGGGTCTGCCCCAGTCCGGCCCCATGATGCTGCGCAGCGCCTCCAGCGCCGCGTTTCTGGCGGCCACCGTCGATGACCCCGATGATACGTATCATTATAAAAACAGCGACACCTTCCCGGAAATCCCCAACGTGAAACCCCTCTTCACGGAAACGCGCAAAAGCCGGGAAGGATACGACACGTCCATCACCTACTTCCGCTACTATGTTTCCGGCACGGAATGCTTCGCCGTGGACAGCAGCATGAAGGCAGGCCGCAGGACCTACCGCCTCTTCCAGCTCTTCCCCGAAGAAGGCCTGTACACGTACCTCCCCAAGGCGCTGTACGCCGTGGAGAACCTGCACACCATCGCTACCGTGCGCCGTGCACCGCAGCAGACCGCCCGGGACGACGGCTCCCTGTGGAGCAGTTCGTGGCGCAAAGACCGGCAAACGAAGGGACAGCCCGCTAAGACGGAATAAGGAGGCCCTATGTACCAGAACCTTGTCTTACAGAAAATGATTGCCTTTGACAAAGGCGACGCCCGCCGCATCCAGCATTTCCTGAAGGTCTGCGCCTTCGCGTCCCTGATCGGCGCCATGGAGCGGCTGCCCGCCCGCGAACAGGAGATTTTGGAAACGGCGGCCATCCTGCACGACATCGGCATCCATCCCGCCATGGAAAAATACGGCCGCCAGAACGGCAAGCTGCAGGAACAGGAAGGCCCCGCCCCGGCGCGCCGGCTTCTCGAAGAAACGGGCAAATTCCCGCCGGAGTACATCGACCGCGTCTGCTTCCTCATCGCCCATCATCATACGTACGATCACGTGGAAGGCCAGGACTGGCAGATCCTGCTCGAAGCGGACTTCCTCGTCAACGCCTACGAAGACGGGCTGACGGAACAGGCCATCCGCACCTTCCGGGACAAAGTCTTCCGCACGCCTAGCGGCATCGCCCTGCTGAACACGCAGTTCGCCCTGGCCGGCTGACGGAGACAGGCAGAACAGCATAAAAAGAACAGGTACCCACCAGCCGGTGCGGTACCTGTTTTTTCGTGTCCTTATTCTGCCTTTCCGGCGGTCTTCGTCGCCGCGGCGGCTTCGGCGGCCAGCCGTGCCTCGTCGGCGTCCACCGTCCCGTTGATCTTGTCCAGCGTCTGCAGGAAGCGGTTCAGTTCGCGGCCCGACAGGCCCTCGGCCAGATAATCCAGCATATGGTCGTTCTCCATCTGGATCTTGTAGTTCAGCACGCGGCCGTTGGGCATCACGAACAGGGAGAAGGCACGCTTGTCCTCGGGATTGGTCTGGCGCACCAGCAGGGCCTTCCGGACCAGCTTGTCCACCAGCACCTTCACATTGTTCGGATCCTTGCCGACCAGCCCGGCCAGCGTCTTCTGCGAGATTCCTTCGTTTTCAAACACCGCGCGCAGCACAATCCACTGCTCCGGCGTAATATCGTACTTTTCAAACCGCGCCGTCAGGCAGCGGTGGATTTTGCGCGCCGTCGTGCAAATCGCGTACCCCAGGGAATCCTTCTTATTCATGAATCAACACTCCATTCGTTTGTAACCAGTTTTTTTACCAGATGTAGTACGGAATCCCCGTGTCCGTTACCGGACCGCATACGCCCGTGCCAGGGCTGCAAATTCCTCCAGGGAAAGCGTTTCGGCACGCCGCGTCCCGTCGATGCCGGCTGCCGCCAGCCAGGCCCGGACCTCGTCCCCGCTGAGGCCGCCCATGTGCCTCAGGGAATTCGTCAGCATTTTGCGGCGCACGGAGAAGGCCGCCGCCACGATGCGGAAAAAGGTCTTTTCGTCGGGCACGGCGACCGGCGGATCCGGCCGCCGCCGGCAGACCAGCACAGCGCTGTCCACCTTGGGCGGAGGCAGGAACGAGCCGGCCTTCACGAGGAAGGCGGTCCTGGGTTCCGTGTAATACTGCATGGCCACGGAAATGGCGCCGTAGTCCCGCCCGCCGGGAAGCGCCGTCATCCGTTCCGCCACTTCCTTCTGGACCATCACGACGAGCCGTTCCAGGGGCAGCCTGCGCTCCAGCAGGCTCATGATGATCGGCGTGGTGATATAGTACGGCAGGTTGGCCGCCACTTTGAAGGGGCCCCCGCCCATCAGGGCAGGGATGTCCGTCTTCAGGATATCCCCCTGCACGATCCGTACATTTTCATAGGAGCCGACGGTCTCGGCCAGTACCGGCAGCAGGCGCTTGTCCAGCTCGACGCACGTCACCTGCGCCCCTGTCCGCGCCAGAGCCTGGGTCAGGGTTCCGATGCCGGGGCCGATTTCCAGCACCTTGTCCTGCGGCGTCAGTTCCGCCGCCGCCGCGATGCGGCTGACCACGGACTCCTCCACGAGGAAGTTCTGCCCCAGATTCTTGTCCGCCCGCAAATGGAACGCCTTCAGGATCCGGTTCGTCACCTCGCGCCGGGCAATGACCGGCTGCACATCCAGTTCCGTATCTTCCATGTATGCTCCTTATTCCCCGGCCGGTGCCGCGCCGTCCAGCTTGCGCAGGGCGGCCGTGAATTCCTCCCGCGTCACGCCGTACGTGTTGAGGCGCCGCAGGAACGTTTTGCCCGTGCCGTACCCGATGCCCAGTTCCGCTCCCAGGAGGGCGCGGCGGGCCGACGCGTCAGGACTGCCGGCCAGGCCGTTGTCCCGCAGGTCCGCCGCCGTAAAGGTCTCCGCCGGCGTGAACGATTCGTGCCGCACCTTGCGCAGGGCCTCCCGGATGGCTTCCGGCTTGGCCTGCTCGATACCGACATCATCCGGCACGGAAGCGTCCTTTTTCGGCACGAAAGCCTGCCCCGCATTGGGAAACTTCTTCGTCAGGAACTTGCGGATCCGCTCCCCCGACCCGTCGGGATCGGTCAGGATGATGATGCCCCGTTTATGGTACGCCGCCTCTATCTGCCGCAGCGTACCGGGGCGCAGGGCGAAACCGCCAGTCTCGATGGTTTCGCAGTCCAGGGCGCGGCGCACTGCCACCGTGTCCATTTTCCCTTCGACAATCAGGACTTCTTTCAGCAATGGTCCCTCTCCTTTTACAGGATATAGATTTCCACCTCGCGGCGGCCCCATTCATAGCACTGCCACAGGCTGTTCATGAACAGGTCGATGCGGTAGCCGCCGATGGCGCCGCCCGTGTCCCCGGCCATGGCGAACCCGTATCCGGGAATGTACATTTTCGTATAATAGGGGATGTAGCGGGGATCCACGGCGACAATGCCTACCCGGGGCGTCAGCCCCAGCGAGGTATTGCCCGACGCGCCGGCACCCCATGTGTACGCCGAAGCCTCCACAATCATCTTGTACCGGTAATGCACGTAGCCCTGGGGCGTCCAGACAGCCTGGGCGATCCCCCGCCGCACGACTTCGTCCACGGGCTCCTTCAGGTGCTTGCGCTCCAATTCGATCTTCTGCTCGAACCCCGTGCGCGTCACATTTTCATAAGTGACCTCGTCTTTTCCGGCAACGCCCGGCGTCTCGACCTTCGTCTCGCCGTACTTCAGCTTCGGATCATCGATGAATTTCTGTTTGTAAGGGACTTCCACCTGTTCCGTCGACAAATGGGAATGACGGCCCAGTACGTGGATGATCATCCCGTTTTCCACCTTCGTGCCCAGCTGCGGATATACCTGGCGTCCCGCCAGGTTGATGTTCAGCCTGGCCAGCGCCTTGTCCACGGTCTTCTCCGACGTGCTGTAGACACGCTCCATCCCCATCCGTACGACCCGGATGTTCGACGGCTGCGCGGCCGCAGCCTGTGCGGAAGCGTCTGCAACGGCCTCGGCGGCGGAACCATATACGGTGCACAGGAACAGGGCCAGCAGCGGCAGCCAGTGCTGCAGCAGGAACAGGCCCGCCCCGTGTCTTCCATCGTGTAAAATCATGGTAAAACCTCCAACAACCATTGATTTTACCATAAAACAGGGCTCCCCGCAAATGAAACGGGCGAATTAATACGTATGACATATATTTTTCACAAAATACGTATTATTCCTTCCCTGCCCTTTCGGCCTGCCGGACCACTCCATCGTTCCGCCGCAGGAGGCGGGAAAAGTTGACTTGCTTCCGCCAATGGAGTACCATAAAAGTGTATTTTTCATAAGGAAGGGTTGCGACATGTCCCGTTTAGGAATCATCGATACACACGCCCATCTGGACGACGGGCGTTTTGACGCGGACCGGGCCGAGGTCATCGGCCGCCTGTCCCGCGATATGGAAGCCGTCATCACCCAGGGCACGACGTACGGGACCTCGGTGGCGTCCGTCCGGCTGGCGGAACAGTATGACTTCATCTACGCCGCCGTCGGCTGGCATCCCGAGGATCTGGCCGGCATCCGGGACGAACGCTACCTGGCCGACATCGAACGGCTGGCCCGGGAACACGAAAAGGTCGTCGCCATCGGCGAAATCGGCCTTGATTATTACTGGAAGGAAAACCTGCCCCGGGATGTACAGCTCCTGCGCCTGCACCAGCAGTGCGAGCTGGCGGCCTCCCTGGACCTGCCTGCCGTCATCCACGACCGGGAAGCCCACGGCGACTGCCTGGAATTCGTCCAGAAGGAAATGCCGAAGGGGCTGCGCATGGTGTTCCACTGCTTCTCCGGTTCCCTTGAAATGGCCCGGGAACTGTGGAAACGCGGCATCTACACCGGATTCGGCGGTTCCTCGACGTACAAACGCAACAAAAAGGTACGGGAAATCCTGGCCGCCTGCCCGGAAGACCTGTACCTGCTCGAAACGGACTGTCCCTACCTGACGCCGGAACCGTACCGCGGCCGGCGCAACGACCCGTCGTACACGGAATTCATCGCCAAAAACGCCGCCCTCGTACGCGGCACCACGTGGGAACATATCGCCGAGCAAAGCACGAAGAACGCCCTCACGCTCTTTACCCGGATCAGACAATCGCAGAAAAAATAAAAAGGAAGTGTCTGTCAATGGAAGATAATGGCTCCATCACGCCTGTCATCACAGCCCGCCGCAGCATCCGCAAATTCAGGACCGACGCGGTCAGCCACACGGACCTGCACGAAATTTTACGGGCCGGCATGCTCGCTCCATCTTCGAAAAACCGCCAGCCCTGGCATTTCACCGTATTGCAGGGAGACGCCAAGACCGATTTCGCCGATACCATGGAAAAAGGGCTCAATCTCGAAGTGAAAGCCCACCAGCCGTTTCTGCCGAAGAGCCTGGCCCTGATCAACGGCGCCTTTACCTCGGCCCGGATTGTGCGCCAGGCGCCGGTCCTCATCCTCGCCACCAATGAGCTGGCTGTCGCGGCAGACTTCAAGGCAGGCCTCGACACAGACGACCGCATTGCCGAACTCTGCAACATCCAGTCCATCGGCGCCGCCATGGAGAACATGATCCTCGAGGCCCAGGAACGCGGGCTGGGCACCTTGTGGCTCGGCGACATCTTTTTCGCCTATCCCGAGCTGGCGGAATGGACGGCCGCCCACGACGGCGGACACGGCATGCTCGTAGCCGCCCTGTGCGTCGGATATGCCGGCGAAGCGCCGAAGGCGCGGGCAAGGAAAGGGTTTGCGGATTGTGTGACGTTCTTACGATAAGGCTGCCATAAGCCGGCGGCAATTCCCCATTTTTAATACGTGTCGAAAAAACACGTATCAGGATGATACGTATCAAAATCATCCATTTTGCGATAAATACGGTTATATCCAGTTCCGTTGCATCCAGTTAAATAGGCTGCCAAAAAAAATTCGTGCGCAAGGGCACGAATTTTTTTTGCAGGGAACTTGCTTCAGCGTTTCGGCGGCGGTGGCGGCCGGTGTCCACGGGGCGGCGGAGGCGGCCGGTGCCCGTAGTAACACGGGCCGTAGCCCCAGCCCCGGGGGCCCCAGTCATCCCAGTAGAGGGATTCCTCCATCATGCGCTGTACATAGAGGCGCCGCATGTAACTTGCATAAGCGATCTGCCGCAGTTCCTCCTTTGTCACGACACGCAGGTTGACGGACCCCGTGTCCTTGACATCGCCGATTTCCGCTTCCACGAAAAGGACCGTTTTGCCCAGCTTTACCGGCACGATGCGGTCCGTTCCGTCCACGCGGACCACGTTTTCGTCGAGGCTCTTCGCCGTCACCTTGTAGGGGACGTTGCCAGGCGTACGTAAGCGTACGGTTGCCGTTTCGCCGAGTTCCATGTAGGGATAGACGAGGATGACCGTCCTGTCCATGACCTTTTTCGCCGTGCCGGCCAGCAGGCCCGCCTTGTCTCCGTCCAGGCGCCAGATGGACCGTCCGTCCCGGGCCACGTAATAGTCGCCGATCTGTCCGTGCGTCTCCTTGTCATAGGCGCGGATGTGCCGGAAATAGTTGTCCGTCAATTTTTTGGAGACACGGAAATAGTAGGGCCGCTTTCGGGCGTCCAGATCCGTTCCGGCCGGATCCAGGGAGGCCAGGCAGGCCGTCACCTTATCGTACGTGCTGCCTTTCACCAGGCAGTACTTGCGGACCATCTTCCCGTCGAGGGACGCAAAGGGATCCTGCAGCCTCTCCGGAGCGGCAGCTGTTTCTTCCTTTGCTTCTGCCGCGACAGCCTTCACGGCCGTGTCGGCGGCAGAAGCCGGCAGCCTGACGCAGCCGGTCAGGAGCAGCGCCAGCAGTCCGATGCGGAACCAGGCAGTCTTTGTTGCCATACGGACACCTCCTTACATACCGTCAATCTGTTTTACCCCGATCATTATAAGGAAACGAGCTGTTGCACGCAGGCGTACAATAGCTCGTTTCCATTTTACTCATTTCACCTTGCTGCCGCTGGCAATGTCCGGTGCATCCGCCAGGACCAGGTTGCCTTCGCCGTCGCTGGCGGCGAGCAGCATCCCGTAGGACATGATGCCGAACAGGCGGGCCGGTTTCAGGTTCTTGATGACGATGACGTTGCGGCCGACCAGCTGCTCCGGCGTATAGTGCTGGGCGATGCCGGACACGATATCCCGTTCTTCGCCGCCGATGTCGACGGTGAGTTTCATCAGTTTACGGCTCTTCGGAACCGGTTCCGCCGTCAGGATCCTGGCGACGCGCAGATCCAGCTTCTGGAAGTCGTCCAGGGTGACTTCCGGCGCCGGGCGTTCGGGTGCGGCGGTCTCCGGCGTTTCGCTGCCGGCTGCATTGCCCCGGGCTTTGTCGATGGTGGCGGCTTTGACTTCCAGCGCTTTGCGGCGGGCGTCTTCGGCGGCCTGGCTGACGCGGGCTTTGGCGACGGCCGCGACGGCCAGTACGGCACCGCCTACGGCTTTGGCCGCGTCTCCGGCGGCAGCGGCGGCATCACTGGCGGCGTCGGCGGCAGAGCCTGCCTTCTGGGCGGCCAGTTCTTTGGCGGCGGCCACTTTGGCCAGCGCGGCGGCTGCTTTTGCTTCCTCCGGGGTCTGGGACTTCTTCCCCTTGGCGCCCTGGGCCTCCCTGGCAGGCTGTCCGGCCCCATAAGGCTCGCGTCTGCCTGTTTCGGGGTTGTAGACCATACCGGCGGATTTCTTGGTGGCGCCGATGAGCGTGCGGCCGTCGGGCAGCACGTCGATACGCGGATACAGGGGTTCGCCCTTGGCGACTTTGGTGCCGTCGGGAATCCCGCCCCAGGTCAGTTCGGAATAATAGTAGAGGTCTTTGACGGGCAGGCCCAGCTGCTCCATGATCTTCGGCGTCGTGGCCGGAATGAAGGGGGCGGTCATGACGGCGACGAAGCGCAGCGTTTCGGCCAGGTTGTAGAGGACCAGGTGCAGGCGGCCGGCCTGTTCCGGCTCTTTGGCGAGTTTCCAGGGGGCCGTGTCGTCAATGTATTTGTTGGCGGCCGCCACCAGGCTCCAGACAGCCTTGACGGCATCGTTGATCTCCATCTTGTCCATGTGGTCCTGATAGGAAGCCAGCGTGTCTTCCGCCAGCTTGCGCAGGGCCTCGTCCACAGGTTCTGCCGCGGCAGGGCGGTTTTCCAGGACGCCGCCGTGGTACTTCTCCACCATGGACACCGTGCGGTAGAGCAGGTTGCCCAGGTCGTTGGCCAGGTCGGCGTTGATCCGGTTGATGAGGGCGTCGCGGGAGAAGTTGCCGTCACTGCCCAGGTTGATTTCCCGGAGCAGGAAGTAACGGATCGCATCGGCGCCAAATTCATCGATGAGGCCGTTGGGATCGACGACGTTGCCGATGGATTTGCTCATCTTGGTGCCGTCGACGACGAGCCAGCCGTGCCCGTAGACCTTTTTCGGGATTGCTTCGCCCATGGCCATCAGCATGATGGGCCAGATGATGGAGTGGAAGCGGACGATCTCCTTGCCGACGAGGTGCAAGTCGGCAGGCCAGTATTTGCGGAACATCGCGTCATCGGACTTGTAGCCGACGGCGGTCATGTAGTTCAGCAGGGCGTCGAACCATACGTAGACCACGTGTTTCGGGTCGAAGGGGACCTTGATGCCCCAGTCGAAGGACGTGCGGGTGACGCACAGGTCTTCCAGGCCCTGCTTGATGAAGTTGATCATCTCGTTGCGGCGGGACACGGGCTGGATGAAGTCCGGGTGCTCGTCGATGTACTGCAGCATCCGGTCGGCGTACTTGCTCATGTTGAAGAAGTAGCTTTCCTCCTGCATCTTTTCCACCGGGCGGCCGCAGTCGGGGCACTTGCCATCGACGAGCTGGTGTTCCGTCCAGAAGCTTTCGCAGGGTACGCAGTACCAGCCTTCGTAATTCTTTTTATAGATGTCGCCCTGGTCGTAAATCTGCTGCATCACCTGCTGGACCACTTTCACATGGCGTTCCTGGGTGGTGCGGATGAAGTCGTCGTTGCTGATGTGCAGGCGTTTCCACAATGCCTGGAAGGTGGCCACGATGCGGTCCACGTACTGCTGCGGCGTAACGCCTTCGGCCTCGGCCTGGCGCTGGATCTTCTGGCCGTGTTCGTCGCTGCCGGTCAGGAAGAAGACATCGTCACCCTTGGCGCGGTGGTAACGGGCCAGGGAATCCGCCACGGTCGTGCAGTAGGCATGGCCTATGTGCAGTTTCGCGCTGGGATAGTAAATCGGTGTCGTAATATAGAATTTGGACATAATGTTCAGACCCCTTTGTATGGAAAATGAAATGGATGGGTTTCCCTCTATTTTAATCTTTTAAGAGCGCGTTGTACAGTTCCCGTTTGGGAACTTTGCGTTCTTTGGCCACGCGGGCCAGGGCTTCCTTCTTCGGAACGCCTTCGGCGAGGAGGCGGCGCACGGTGTCGAGCGGCTCCTCCGCCGGTTCCGCCGGGTCCGGCGGGACGGCGTCCCCCTGCCCGATGACGAGGACGAATTCCCCCCGCGGCGGGGTAGCCGCCAGGTAGGCGATGGCGCCGGACACGGTGCCGCGCCAGAATTCCTCGTGCACCTTGGTCAGCTCCCGGCCGAATACCAGGGGCCGGTCGCCCCAGGCCGCCAGGATTTCCTGCAGCACGTCGCGGATGCGGTGCGGCGCTTCGTAGAGGACGACGGTGGCCGGAATGTATTTCCAGGCTTCGAGCTGGGCCGCCCGGTTCTTTTTTGTCTTCGGCAAAAAGCCGCCGAAAAAGAAGGGGGTCGACGGCAGGCCCGATGCGACGAGGGCCGTAAGGCACGCGTTGGCGCCCGGCACGGGCACGACGCGGATGCCGGCGTCAAGGGCCAGGCGCGCCATGGCTTCGCCCGGGTCCGAAATGCCCGGAAAGCCGGCGTCCGTCACGAGGGCGATGTCCTGCCCCGCCAGCAGTTTTTCCAGCAGGATCGGGCCTTCCCGTTCCTTGGTGTTCTCATCATAACGGACCAGGCTGCCCCGGATGCCGAAGTGGTTCAGCAGCTGCAGCGTGCGGCGCGTGTCTTCGGCGGCGATGAGGTCCGCCTCCCGCAGTACCGCCAGGGCGCGGGGTGTCATATCGTCCAGGTTGCCGATGGGGGTCGCCGTCAAATACAGGGTTCCCCGGCCCGGCTCCCGGACCGTCTTCTGCTCTTCCGCCATCGTCACGCCTCCTCCGGCACTTCTCCCATGGCGCGGCGCGCCTGTTCCGTCAGGCCGCCGTTCGCGCCGTACAGGACGAGGGGCGGCAGGACAGCGAGGCCGTAGCTGCCGTTCTTCACCATTTCCAGGAGGAACACCCACGCCGGCTTGTCCACCGACGCATGTACCCATTGCAGCCGCTTGGGCTGCAGCTTGTACCGTACGGCCAGTTCCATGCTCTCCATAAACCGGTCCGGCAGCTGCACCAGGGCGAAACGGCCCCGGCTGTGCAGCGCGTAGGCCGCGGCCCGGAAAAAGTCCTCCAGGACGGCGGTCTTCTCGTGGCACGCGATGGTGCCGATCTTGCGTTCCTGCCCGCTGCCGCTGTGGCGGTACGGCGGGTTCGCCGCCACCAGGTCGAAACTTTCCGTGGGACACCAGTCCCGGATGGCGCGTATATCGAGCGTTTCCGCCTGCACCCGGCCCGTCAGGCCGTTCGCGGCGGCGCTCTTGTTCAACAGTTCCGTCATGCGCGGGTTGATGTCCACCCCTGTCACGCTCGCGGCGCCCCGGGCGGCCAGGAAGAGGCTGACAGCCCCGGTACCGCACCCCAGTTCCAGGGCGCGGGCCTTCGTCACGATGTGGGGGAAGTGCGCCAGGAACACGGAATCCGTCGTAAACGTGAATTCCGCCGGGTCCTGGTAGATCCTGTACCCGCATGACGGCAGATAATCTTCGCGTATCATATGGTTTCCCGGGATGTCCTGTCCTTTGCAGCCGCAAAGGCCGGGACATCGTCCCCTCAATCGCTGCTTTGCACCGCTTTGTCGGCTTCCATGATCTCGTCCCACTCCAGCGTGACGACGTTGTCCGGCGTCAACTGGACCGTGGCCGTGTGCTTGGCCTTGTTGACCGTCGTCACCTTGCCGTTGCCCATGCTCGTGGCAACCATGGTGCCGACCTGCGGCATTTCCGCCTTCTCCCGGCGGGGCTTCTTGTTCTTTCCCTTCGGCTTTTCATACAGGTAATCTTCGAATTTGAGGCAGCACATGAGGCGGCCGCAGCAGCCGGAAATCTTGGTCGGGTTCAGGGACAGGTTCTGGCTCTTGGCCATGCGGATGGAGACCGGTTCGAAGTCGCCCATCCAGGAGGCGCAGCACAGGGGCCGGCCGCAGCAGCCGATGCCGCCGACCATGCGGGCCTCGTCGCGCACGCCGATCTGGCGCAGCTCGATGCGGGTCCGGAAGACCGAGGCCAGGTCCTTGACCAGTTCGCGGAAGTCGATGCGGCCGTCCGCCGTAAAATAGAAGATGATGCGGGACACATCGAACGTGAATTCCACGTCCACCAGGCTCATTTCCAGACCGTGGCGCCTGATGCAGCGCTGGCAGATGTTGAAGGCCTCTTTTTCGCGGACGCTGTTTTCCTTCAGCTTCTTACGGTCCGCATCGGTCACCTTGCGGATGATCGGCTTCAACGGCTGGGTGACGTGCTTGTCATCCACTTCCTTCGGGCCTACCGTCACGGTGCCGAATTCCATGCCCCACGTGGTTTCCACGATGACGTCGTCGCCTTTGACGGCGCCCGTGTCCGCAGGGTCGAAATAGTATATTTTACAGGTCCGTTTGAAGCGGACCCCTACGATGGTCGTCATAATGAACTCCTTTTTGCACTCTCCTTCACGCGTGCTGCGCGAAGGCGTTGATGGTGAAGGTCAGGTCGTCGAGGACGGCCTTGCGGTTGGCGTGCCGGAGGGCCGCCAGCGAAGCCCGTTCCACCGCTTCCACGGCGTGTGTCAGCGCATCCCGGCGCCATTTTTGCGCCTGCTCCTGCAGCGCCGGCACCCGGTCCGCGTTCAGGACGCGCCCCGTCAGCCCCAGTTGCAGGAAGAGCATGTCCCGGAAGAGGGTCTTCATCAAATCGAGGAAGATCCGCAGCGTTTCGAAGCTGGCCGGCGAACCGTCCGGAATCAGGTCGCTGAAATAATCCCGCTCCATGATCAGGTTCAGGGGCGTCTGCGTCGGGAAGCAGGCGATGAACTCCTGCGCCCGGTCGCGCAAGGACAGGATGTCCGCTTCGTGGTACGCCAGCGCGCGGCCCAGCGAGCCATCCGCCAGGTCCGCCACCACCGCGGCCTCGTCCGCCCCCAGGCCCGTCTTGCGCATCAGGATCTGCTGCACCTCGGCCCGGGACAGGGCGGCGAACCGCAGCGAGATGACGCGGGACAGGATGGTCGGCAGCATATTGCCGGTCTTGGCGGCAATCAGGATGAAGTACAGATGCTGCGGCGGTTCCTCGAGCAGTTTCAGGAAGGCATTCGCCGCCTCCGTCGTCATCAGGTCCGACTCGTCGAGGAGGCACACGCGGCACGTGCCCACGGACGGCGACAGCTGCGCCTGCCCGATGAGGTCGTGGATCTGCCCGATGGTGATGAGGCGCCGTTTCTTGTCCGGGTTGTGGTCGTGTTCCACGTAGATCAGGTCCGGATGGCCCGGCCCCTCCGTGTCCCCGCGGCGGACCTCTGGCGGCGCGCCCGCCCCGACCGTATGGAGCAGCCGGCACGACCCGCATATTCCGCAGGGCCTGTCCGCCTTGTCCGGGGCCAGGCACAACAGCGCTTTGGCGAATTCCAGCGCCAGCAGGCGCTTGCCCATGCCCTCCGGTCCGTGGAACAGGAGGGAGTGGGGCCGGTTGTCCCGTGCCAAAAGGCGCCGGAGGAATTCCTTGTTCTGCTCGTGCCCCACAATCGTCTCAAACATGGCTTCGTCCCTTTTCCTCTATCTTCAGCGGGGCAGGATGCCCCGTTTTTCCACTGCCGTCAAAATCTCCGCCTGGACGGCGTCCGCCGTCTGCAGGGCGTCCACCACGCAGATGCGCTGCGGCTCGCGCCGTGCCAGGGCCAGGAAGCCCTCCCGCACCTGCTTCTGGAACGCCAGGCCTTCCCGTTCCAACCGGTCTTCCACCCGGCGCTGCGTGCGCCGTGCCAGCAGGTCCTGCGGATCCGCGTCGAGGAGGATCGTCAAATCCGGCCGCAGCCCCTGTGCCGCGAATTCGCAGAGGGCGGCCACCTGGTCCGGCGGAATCCCCCGGACGAATCCCTGGTAGACCATGGTCGAATCGGAAAAGCGGTCGCACAGGACCACCTTGCCCGCCGCCAGGGCCGGCCGCACCACATGGTCCACATGCTCGGCCCGGGCCGCCAGGTAAAGCAGCAGCTCCGTCCGGGCATTCATGGTGAAGTCCTTATCCAGGACGACGCCGCGGATGCGCTCCGCCGCCGCCGTGCCGCCGGGCTCCCGCGTGCAGACCGCGGGTACGCCGCAATCCGCGAACGCATCGGCCAGACGCCGGAGCTGCGTCGTTTTGCCGCCGCCGTCCACGCCTTCCAATGTAATGAAATAGCCTTGTTGCATGTATAACTCCTTAACGCGCGCCGTCCCGCGGTTCCCGCAGGACGCGCACCGTGGCGAGCGTCGTGTCGGCGGGGCCGCTCACAGGCAGGCCTGCCGCTTTGCGCGCTTTGCACCATGCGATGATTGGTTCCGTAAACCGTTCCCCCGGCAAGACCACGGGAATCCCCGGCGGATAAAAACTGACCGTTTCCCCGCAGATACGCCCTGCCGCACGGTCCAGCGGCACCGGTTCCGTTGTGCCGTAAAAGACCTGGCGCAGCGGCAGGACCGCTTCGGTCAGCGGCAGGGCCGGCGCAGCGGCTGCCGGAACGGCAGCCGCGGCCCCCTGCCAGGCGGGCAGCGCCTCCAGCACGCCGCGGATGCGTCCGCACACGGCAGGCCATTCCGCGCCCGCGTCGGCATAGGTCACCAAAAAGAGGACATGGCGCGGATCGACGAGTTCCACCGCCAGTCCGGCCTCGCGCAGCCGTCCGCCCAGCTCGATCCCCGTCACATCCGTCCGGTCCAGATGCAGCGTCACCTTCGTCCGGTCCAGGGCCGTCACCCCGGCCCGGCCGGCCACATCCGCTTCCCAAAGGACCCGCAGCCCCGCAAGGCCGGTCAGGCTCTCCCGCAGCCGGTCTGCCGCAGCCAGGGCCCGGGACATCATCCCGCGGCCATCGGCGGCCAGCTGCGCCCGCGCCGCATCCAGCGAGCCCATGAGCAGGTAGTTGGGACTCGTCGTCGTCAACAGGCTCATGACATCGGCGGCATGGCGCAGATCGATGCGCTCCCCCCGCACGTGCAGCAGGGAACACTGCGTCATGGCCCCCAGGAGCTTATGGGTGCTCTGGGCCGCCATGTCGGCGCCGCACTGCAGGGCCGACGGAGGCAGCCCCCCGTGGAAGCCCAGATGCGGGCCGTGGGCCTCGTCCACCAGCAGCACGGCTCCGTGGGCGTGGGCGATGTCCGCGATGGCGCGCACATCGGCAGCCATCCCGAAGTAGTTGGGGCTCGTCAGGACGACGGCCTTCAAATCGGGGTGCCGCCCGAACGCCTGCGCCGCCTGGTCCGGCGTCAGCTGCCCCTGCAGGCCCCATTCCGGCAGATACGGCGGTGCCGCATAGACCGGCACGGCGTCCACCAGGATCAGGCCGCCCGCCACGCTGCGGTGGGAATTGCGGGGTACGAGGACCTTGTCCCCGGGACGCAGCGCCGTCATCAGCATGGCGTGGATCGCCCCCGTCGTCCCGTTGACCGCCAGGAAGGCGGCGTCACTGCCGTACAGTTCCGCCGCTGCCTGCTGCGCCGCCGCGATACAGCCCGACGGGGCGTGGATATCGTCCAGCTCGGCCATGAGGGACACATCCATCTTCAGGGCGGCGTCCCCCAGCAGCGACCGCAGCGGTTCCGCCATGCCGCGGCCCCCTTTGTGGCCCGGCGTATGCAGCGGATACACGCCCTCCTGCAAGTACCGTTCCATGGCTTCCACCAGGGGCTGGTGCAGTTCCTTTTCCGGTTCCTTTTTCACCGTAACCTCCGCAAATAAACACTTATCCAGTCTATTTTATCATTGTAACACAACCTGTGTGTTTCGTAAATGTCTACAATATAATGACCAAAACAGCAGGGACGGCAGGATTTCCCGCCTCATACAAAAATCCGCCCTTCGTCAAAGGGCGGATTTGCTTTTTACGCCTGTCTTTATGTTTCAGCGTATAGATTGCCACACAAAAATGATTTCCGGGACAATCGCTATGCGGTCAATCCACACGGAACGAATGCAGCAGCTTCACGAAGGCCGGGTCAAAGTGGTTGACGATGTCGCTGCGGCCGAGGTCCAGGGCCTGGATCCGTTCCATGTCCTGCTTGTCCAGTTCGAAATCGAACACGTCGAAGTTCTGGCGGATGCGTTCTTCATGGACCGATTTGGGGATGACGACGACGCCGCGCTGGATGTTCCAGCGCAGGGCGGTCTGGGCGGCCGTTTTGCCGTATTTGGCGCCGATGCCGGTCAGCACGGGGTGGCGGAAGATGTCGTGCTTCCCTTCCGCAAAGGGGCCCCAGGCTTCGGGCACGACGCCGTATTCCTGCATGACTTCGAGGTTCCCGGGCTGCTGGAAGAAGGGATGCAGTTCGACCTGGTTGACCATGGGTCTGACCTGGAAGGTTTCGCACAGATCGCAAAGCACATGGGGGTAGCAGTTGGCCATGCCGATGGCCCGCAGCGCCTTATCGGCGTAGAACTTTTCCAGGGCGCGCCAGGCGCTGCAGTAGTCGCCGACGGGCTGGTGGAGCAGCATCAGGTCGATGTAGTCCGTCCCGAGCCGCCTGAGGGACTTTTCCGTCGCGGCGAGGGCGCCTTCGTACGAAAAGTCGCTGACCCACAGCTTGGTGGTCAGAAAGATTTCTCCGCGGGGGATGCCGCTTGCCTTGATGGCCCGGCCGACAGCGGCCTCGTTGCGGTAGGCCCGGGCCGTGTCAATCAGGCGGTAGCCGGCCTGGAGCGCCGTGAGGACCGCCTGTTCCGTGTCCTCTTCTGAAACCTGGTAGACGCCGAAGCCCAGCATGGGCATCTTGACGCCGTTGTACAACGTTCTGTATTCCATCGTGGTTTTCCTTCCTTTCCCGGACATCATCTGTCCCTCTTAATTGTTCCGTTCCTTCTTTTTCACGAGATACGGGTTGATCAGGGCCGGCAGGCAGAAGCGGCAGAACTCCTCCGTCCGCGCCTTGTAGCTGTAGGCCCCGCCGGCCATAGCCCAGCAAAGCATCTGTCCGTAGAGGACATCGGCCAGGGTACGGGCCAGCATATCGGCCGGCGTGTCCTGTTTCAGCTCGCCGCGGTGGATGCCGTCTTCCACCAGTTTTCCCAGGGACGCCAGGTCCAGCTGCAGCTTGCCCCGGTTCTGCGGTTCCACGAGGGCCGGATCCGCGTTGTTGCGCACCCATTCCTGGCACAGCTTCAGGCCCGAAGCCTCGATCTGCCCGGCGAAATGCACCATGAAATACACAAGGCGTTCCGGAAAGCCGCCGGCCTGCTGCAGCGTTTCGTCCAGCAGGTTCCGGAACGATTCCCAGCCGAGTTCGAAGACGATCTCTTCCTTGGTCCTGAAATAGGTGTAGAACGTGCCGTTCGCGACGCCTGCCTCTTTCGCGATTTCCGCGACAGAGGTATTGGTCAGTCCTTTTTCCCCGATGAGTCGGCGCGCCGCTGCAACGAGTTTCTTCCGCGTCTGCTGCGCCGCCAGCTGCCGGTTCGTCATGGTATGCACCCCTTTCGTCTGCCATTGGATTGTATCACATTCATTGAATTTAAGTCAATGACTTTTATTCAATTCATTTCCCGGCACAGATGTCCTGTTCCGCAAGACAGGGAATTTCGGGTATGGTATAATCGGGACATACAGGAAAGAGAGGATGACAGCATGACCTATACGGATTTAAGCGGCCTCATGGGCTGCCGCAAGATATTGAAGGACCCCGTAGTGAAGGCCCTCCTGGGGTTGCAGAGGCTGGGGGCGCGCCCGGCGGTGACGGGCTTCACGGCCCCGCCGGAAGAAGAGGCCGGACACCCCGACGTGAATACGGCGGCGGCCGCTGCGGCGCTGCTGACGGACCAGGCGGAAACCCTGGGCCTGGGGGGCAACGTAGTCCGCTCGTACCTGGTCAACCTGCTGGCCGAGGGGGATTCCGCCATTGCCGCGGCGGTGGAACGGACGGGCGTCATCGGCGCTTCCATGGAACAGGTCCTGCGGGCCGACATGATCCTGCTGTGGCCCTATCTGACGGAGCCGCCGTCGGCACTGCTGGGTACGGACCTCTTCGACGACTACCGGCCGGCCCGGCCGGACACGTGCGAGGCCACGCTGCGCCTGGACGAGGCCCTGGCGGCCTGCGAAACACCGGACGAAGCCGCCCGCGCCTTGCTGGACCACTACGTCCACTACGGCCGCGGCCTCTTCGCGCGCTTCACAGCCTTCCGCATTGACGACCAGGGCCGCCTGACCGGCATTGACCCGTTCCCGGCCTTCCCCTGGGAAGACCTCATCGGCTACAAGGCCCAAAAGGCGAAACTGCTGGCCAACACGGAAGATTTCCTGGACGGCCGCGCGGCGAACAATGTCCTGCTGACCGGCGCCCGGGGCACGGGCAAATCGACGGCGGTCAAGGCGCTGGCGGGCCGCTTCCACAGGGAAGGCCTGCGCCTCATCCAGGTCGACCGGGACCAGCTCCGCTGGCTGCCGGCCCTGCTTGAGGGATTGGCCGAAGTGCGGAGCAAAAAGTTCATCCTCTTCCTCGACGACCTGTCTTTCGACGCGGGGGAAAAGGACTATAAATACCTGAAATCGGCCATCGACGGCAGTGTCACGCCCCAGCCGGACAACGTGCTGCTCTACGCCACGTCGAACCGGCGCCACCTGCTCAAGGAGACCTGGCAGGACCGCAGCGACGGACTGGACGAAGTCTACCGCGACGACAGCGCCAATGAATCCATCTCACTGGCGGACCGGTTCGGCCTGATCCTGCATTACTCCGCGCCGACCCAGGAAGAGTACCTGGCCATCATTGCGAACGAACTGAAGAAAGCCGGCGTCACCCTCGATCCGGAAGAGCTGCGCCTCGAAGGCATCCGCTGGGAAATGGAGCATTCCGGCCGCAACGGCCGCATCGCCCGGCAGTTCGTCACGTGGTACCTGGGCCAGGGGAAGGAGCTGCACCACAAACCGTGAGGCCCTGCGCCGCCTCCGGGTGTGATATGCTCCCTTTATAGGAAACAGTGAAATAAATAATCACTGAATTCTATGAAGGGAGTTATTTTTATGGGTAGAGACAAAAGATACTCTTCAGAG
>ONEW01000029.1 GCA_900316935.1 uncultured Selenomonadales bacterium | reverse complement strand
GACTTCCGGCCCTAAGGCAGAAGAAACATTGAATTTACCGTTTTATTGGGTCACTTTTAACCGGCCAAATGGGTCAAATTGAACCCGGCCTTGACACCAGTCTTTATTCTTTAGTTCAGGAACCAAGCTTTTCATTGCGTTTTGCCATAATACCAGCTCGATTTCGTAGCATAAGCCGTCATCGATTTTTCGTTTGAGTAGAGGGCAATAAGCTACATAATCTTTTACAATATTTACGCCCATTTTTTGCCACCTCTAATTTTTTGCGGATCTCGTCGTCAAACTCATTTTTACTGAAAACCGTTATTAGTCTCCCCGCCTTTAGGATCACCCCCGCGCATGCGGGGAATACTATACCGCACCGTATGGACAAATTCATACCGGTTTCGTTAAATTTCCCAAAATTCTTTTTTTACTGCATGACCGGCTTACATGTATCAGCGGAATTATTCTTCCTTCTCCCTCTCAAGCAACTCCATCGGCACCACAAAGGGCTGCGTGAACGGATTGACCACGATGCCCGACAGCTTTTCCGGGTGGTGCTGTACCAGCGGCAGAACCTCCATAAACGGCTTTCCCACGATGGAACATTCCTTGCCATAGTCCTCCATTGCTTCTTCCGTGGAAAAGATCGGGAAAAAGGATTTCCCTTCGTGCTGCAGGATTTTGGGAATCAGACGGACGTTGTCCTGCGATATGACAGTATCGCCTGTCAGGTCCTCCCCTTTGGTCTCAAGGAGTTTCATGAATTGCGCCATGTCGGCGTCACTGAGTTTCGCCTCGCAGGGGATCAATACCGTGCTGCAGGTCAGTGTTTCGAAGACACGGTGGAGATTTTCCTGGCTGCCCTCGTCGTAGAAGGCCCGGATGGCCTCTTCCAGGCTCTGCATATGGGCCCGGGGTGCCGGAACAATCGCACCTTCCTGGTCCAAATCCGCGCACAGGAGGCGCCGATCCTTTTCCGCTTCGTAGAAGAAAAAGGCGATCCGGTCGCCTTCGTGGCAGCCAAGTTCCTGTTCCGGCTCGTTGAGCAGCGTACCCAGGAACTGGTGGTTCTCTTCGTCCAGCGCCTCCACGCGCACCCAGCAGCCTTCTGCGTGATATCCCTCTTTGAACAGATGCACGAGGACGTCATCCGGAAAATCAGGCTCGCGGAACGCATCCAGAAACTCCATGCCGCGCGAAACCTTCACGTCGTCGTCTACATCGTAGACGGACAGATTGTCGACTTTTTCCTTGTACCAGCCGTACAGTTTTCCATCGTCGTCGTCAAGGTAGTAACATTCCAGGTCGGTTATACTTCCAATCCGGATTTTCACGGTCCCTTCGTCGTTAGAGTCCCAAAACCGAAAGCCCTTGCCTGCCTTTTGTGCCGCAGCCAGCACTTCCAGCGTCATGCCGGCTTCGTGGTCGATATAGCCGTAGGCGAGGATGTAGTCCGCCTCTGCTCCACCGGGAAAGGTCTGGATGAGCTTGCGCAGTTTGTCCGTCACCGGCACGGTGACAAACACATTGTTAAAAGAACGGAACCCATCTTCCCTGTATTTCATCGCGATTCCCTCCTCCTGTTCAACGGGTCCATCGGATCCTTGTCGTTTCTTCCTGCCTGCAGTATAGCGCGGCGCATGGACAGGATTTGCCATCTTCATCGCTCCAGCCTCTTTTCCACAAAAAACCACCCGGTTGCAACCAGATTGCAACCGGGTGGTTTGGCTCATTGCCAGCCCGTATCTTTGACGGACAGCAGGAAGAGGGAGTTCAGGACGACGAAGACGGAGCCCGCGTTGTGGACCAGGGCGCCGGTGACGGCGTTCAGCACGCCGGTGGCGGCCAGGATCGTCGCCAGTGCATTCAGGAACAGGGAGATGATGATGTTCGCCTGAATCTTCTGCAGGACGTTGCGGGAGAGGGACAGCAGGTACGGGACGCGGCTGATGTCGTCCTGCACAAGGACCACGTCGGACGATTCGATGGCGATATCCGACCCGATACCACCCATGGCGATAGCGGCGTCGGCCGTGCGGAGGGCGACCGCGTCGTTGATGCCGTCGCCGATCATACAGACCCTATGGCCCGCCTGCTGGTATTCCCGGATGATCCGCTGCTTGTCCTGCGGCAGCAGTCCGCTGCGGACAGCGGAAACGCCGGCCTTTGCGGCCATATGCTGCGCGGCGGCCGGATTGTCGCCGGTCAGCAGGATTGATGCGACGTGCATGTTCTGCAGGGTGCGCACCATAGGTGCGGCGCTTTCCCGCAGCGTGTCGGACAGGGCCGCCAGGCCGGCTGCCTTGCCGTCTACGGCCAGGAACACGACGGTGGCGCCCTGTTCCCCATAGGCGTCGGCCAGGGCGGCATCCAGGGCGATGCCCTGCTCCTTCAGGAAATCCGCTTTACCGAGAAGCAGCCTGCGTCCCTTGTAAGCTGCCGCGATGCCCTTCCCCGGCGTGACCATGTAAGCGGACGCCTGTTCCGCTGTGCTGGCCGCGGTGCGGATTGCCTGGCCGATGGGGTGCTCGGAGCGGGCCTCCGCCACCGCTGCAAGGGTCAGGACCGCGTCCCTGGTGAACTCCGGTGAAAGGGCCCGTATGTCCACTACGCTGAGTTTCCCGCAGGTCAGCGTACCCGTTTTATCGAAGGCCACCGTATCAATGGTACCGAAGCGCTGCAGGGCCTCGCCCGATTTGACGATCATGCCGTACCGTGTAGCATTGCCGATGCCGGCCATGATGGCCGTCGGCGTGGCCAGGATGAAGGCACAGGGGCACACGACGACCAGGACCGTGACGGCCCGCAGGAACGCCGCGGACGGATCCGTGAAAAAGGCCCGGTTCACAAGGAAGGTCAGGACGGCGGCCGTGAACGCCGCCGCGACGAGCCACGCCGCCCATTTGTCGGCAAGGCGGACGATGGGCGCCTTGTTCCCGTCGGCCTCCCGAGCCAGGTCGATCATTTTCTGCAGGGAACTGTCGGCCGCTTCGGCCGTGGCCGTGTATTCGAACACGCCCTGCCGGTTCACGGTGCCGCCGATGACGGTGTCGCCGGCCGTCTTGTCGACCGGCAGGGATTCGCCGGTCATGACGGACTGATCCACGGTGGCTGTTCCCGCCGTCAGGATGCCGTCCGTGGGAATCGTTTCGCCGGTCAGCACGATGAGCGTGTCCCCGGCCTTCACCTGTTCGACAGGAATGGTTTCCTCCTTGCCGGCACGGCGGACCCGGGCCCTCTTCGGCAGCAGCCTGATCAGTTCCTGGATGCCCTTCTTCGCCTTGGCGGCCGTGTAGTCTTCCAGGGCGGATCCGATTTCCATGATGAAGGCCACTTCGCCGGCCGCGAAGAACTCCCGGGCGTACAGCGAACCGAGCAGCGCCAGGGAGACGAGGACATCGGCCGTGATATCCCGCTCCGTAACGACCGCTTTGACGGCCCCGGCGATAATGGGCACGCCGCACAGCACGACGACGATCCAGGCTGTGTCCGGGCCGCCGGGAAGGGTGACCCACTTTCCCAGGCTGAGAACCAGTGCGATGCCGGAAACGACAATCCGGACGAGACGGAACTTCGCTTCATCCGTAACCCACTCTTTTAAGCGGTCCATACCCTCACTCCTTGCTTTTCCACGGAAATTCCCGTACAATATATTTGATAGAGAACATTTTGTTCTACATCTTCATGATACTTGCAGAATCCATTGAAAACAAGAAGCAGATGAAGCCGGGTATACCGTACAGAACAAAAATTTCCGTTTGTTCGGAAATCCGGCAGGGAGGGACACCATGGACCGAAGACAGCGGAAGACACGGGAAGCGGTATTCAAAGCATTCAGCCGGCTCCTGGCAAAGAAACGCTACCAGCATATCACGGTGCAGGACATCATCGACGAGGCCGACGTGGGCCGGACGACCTTCTACGCCCATTTCCCGACGAAGGAGGACCTGCTGGACCAGTTGTGCGAGGACATTTTCGGCCATGTCTTTTCCGCCGTCCGGGAGCGGGAGGACAGCCATGACTTTTCCTCGCGGCCGGGCACCCTGCGGAACGGGCTGACACACCTGCTGTATCACCTGCTGGACCGGCGGGACGATTTCGCCAGCCTCTTCTCCGGTGACAGCGGCGGCGTGTTCCTGAAATATTTCCGGGAACAGCTGGCAAAGGCCTTCGACGGCATGCAGGAACTGTTTCCGGAATCGGTGCCGAAGGCGTACGCCGAGACGTTCTATGTCTCCTCGTTCGCGGAACTCGTCTCCCGCTGGGTGGCGGAGGGCTTTCAGGAGTCCCCGGAGACCATGGTCGGCTGCTATTTCGCCCTGATCCGCGTCGGCTGATGCGCGTCCAGGCCTGGCTGCCGGGGCGCTGGTTTCGTGGGTACGACATATTCAAACGGGTTCTCCTATTGGACCAGAATTGACGATAGAATTAAACCAAATCCCACAATACTGGACCACTCTAAACCAAAGGGTCTGTATAATCGCATCATCAACAGCTACTTGGACGATTTCGCATCCCGGCTGAAAAAAGGCCGCTAAACTGCAGTACAAATACAACAAATACGTGGTGCAGGCAAAGCAAAACAGACCCTTGCAGGATAATTTGGTTCCTGCAAGGGTCTGTTTTTTTACTTGTTGAACAAGTCTTTGATCTTGTCCATGAATCCCTTTTCTTCGGGGTTCAGGGTGTCTCCGGCCGCATCGGCGAACTGCTGGAGGATCTTCTTCTGCTTTTCCTTCAGTTTCGTCGGTACCACGACCTTGATGCGTACCAGCTGGTCGCCGCGTCCGCTGCCGCGCAGTCTCGGAATGCCTTTGCCGCGCAGCCGCATCACACGGCCGGGCTGCGTCCCTTCGGGAATCTTGATGACCACTTTCCCGTCCAGGGTCGGCACGTCCTTTTCCGCGCCCAGGGTGGCTTCGACGATGTTGATGGGTACTTCGCAGTACACGTCGTTGCCTTCGCGCTGGAAGAACTTATGCGGTTTCACGAACAGGTACACGTACAGGTCGCCGTGCGGACCGCCCTTGGTCCCGGCGGCACCTTCGTTGGCCACGCGCAGGCGCGAACCGTTGTCCACGCCGGCAGGGATCTTCACCTTCAGGTGCTTGACTTCCTTCTTCAGGCCGCTGCCGTGGCATTCGTGGCACGGATCCGAAACAATCTTGCCTTCGCCATGGCACCGCGGGCACGTGGTGACGGTCTGCATCTGGCCGAGCATTGTGTGCTGCACGCGCCGTACCTGGCCCGTGCCGTGGCAGTCCGGGCAGGTCTCCACCTTGGAGCCCGGCTCCGCGCCGGTTCCGTGGCAATGATCGCATGCTTCATCGCGGCGCAGGGCGATTTCCTTCTCCACGCCGAAGGCGGCTTCCTCGAAGGTCAGGTCCAGGTCGAACCGCAGGTCGCTGCCCCGTTTGGGGCCATTGTCCGCGGCCTGTCCCCGGCGGCCGTTGCCGCCGAAGAACATGTCGAATATATCGTCCATACCGCCGCCGAACCCGCCGGCACCGCCGAATCCTTCAAATCCGCCGAATCCACCGGCACCGGGTCCGCCGGCACCGAATCCGCCGTTTTCGAAAGCGGCCATACCGAACTGGTCGTACTGGGCACGCTTCTGTTCGTCACTCAGGACACTGTATGCCTCGTTGACTTCCTTGAACTTGTCAGCGGCATCCGGATTGTCCTTGTTCAAATCAGGATGGTACTTGCGTGCCAGTTTGCGGTATGCTTTTTTGATATCATCGGCGCTGGCGTCTTTGGCGACGCCGAGCACCTCATAATAATCCCTTTTTTCAGCCATGTGTCAACACCATCCCGAATGCTTACTTCTTGTCCTTGTCGTCCACGACTTCGGCGTCCACGACATCGTCATCGGCCTTCTTCTCTTCGCCGCCTGCCGCACCGGCACCGGCGGCACCGGCACCTGCGCCTGCCCCGGCAGCACCCGCGCCGTCGGCCTGGGTCTGCTTGTACAGTTCCGAGGACAGTTCGTACAGCGGTTTCGTCAGGGCGTCCATACCGGCCTTGATCTTGTCGTTGTCCGTGCCTTTCAGGTCGGTCTTCAGGGTTTCGAGGGCCGTCTTTACTTTGGCGACCAGGTCGTCATGGCCCTTGCCTTCCATATCCTTGATGGTCTTTTCTGCCTGGTAGACCAGGGAATCGGCCTGGTTGCGGATTTCGACGCCTTCCTTGCGTTTCTTGTCGGCTTCGGCGTTGGCTTCGGCTTCCTTGACCATGCGGTCCACTTCGTCCTTGGACAGGGTGCCCGACGAGGTGATGGTGATCTTCTGTTCCTTGCCCGTGCCCAGATCCTTGGCGCTGACGTTTACGATGCCGTTGGCGTCGATATCGAAAGCGACTTCGATCTTAGGGACTCCGCGGGGAGCTGCCGGAATGCCGGACAGTTCGAAACGGCCCAGGGTCTTGTTGTCAGCGGCCATTTCCCGCTCGCCCTGCAGGACATGGATATCGACGGACGGCTGGTTGTCCGTAGCCGTCGAGAAGATCTGTTTCTTGGACGTAGGGATCGTGGTGTTGCGGTCGATGATCTTCGTGAAGACGCCGCCCAGGGTTTCAATGCCCAGGGACAGAGGCGTCACATCGAGCAGCAGGACGTCCTTGACTTCGCCGGCCAGCACGCCGGCCTGGATGGCGGCGCCGATGGCGACGCATTCATCGGGGTTGACGTTGCGGGTCGGTTCCTTGCCCATGATGCGCTTGATGGCTTCCTGCACGGCCGGGATACGGGAAGAACCGCCGACCAGGATGACCTTATCGATCTTGTCCGGGGTCAGGCCGGCATCGGACAGGGCATTGCGGGTCGGTCCGACGGTCCGTTCGACCAGGTCGGCCGTCATTTCTTCGAATTTGGCACGGGTCAAGGTCATTTCCAGATGTTTCGGGCCGTCGGCGCCAGCCGTGATGTACGGCAGGTTGATTTCGGTCTGGACCATGCTGGACAGTTCGATCTTGGCCTTTTCCGCCGCTTCACGCAGACGCTGCATGGCCATCTTGTCCGTGGACAGGTCGATGCCGTTCTTGGCTTTGAAGTCGTCGACCATCCAGTCCATGATGCGTTTGTCGAAGTCATCGCCGCCCAGGTGCGTATCGCCGTTGGTGGCCTTTACTTCGAAGACGCCGTCGCCCAGTTCCAGGATGCTGACATCGAAGGTGCCGCCGCCCAGGTCATAGACCAGGATGGTATGGTCGTCGGTCTTGTCGATGCCGTAAGCCAGGGAAGCGGCCGTCGGTTCGTTGATGATGCGCAGCACGTCGAGGCCTGCAATCTTGCCGGCGTCCTTCGTGGCCTGGCGCTGGGAATCGGAGAAGTAGGCCGGTACGGTGATGACGGCCTGGGTGACCGGTTCACCGAGGTACTTTTCCGCGTCGGCTTTCAGTTTCTGCAGGATCATGGCGGAAATTTCTTCGGGGGAATATTTCTTCCCGTCGATTTCCACGCGGTACCCTGCTTCACCCATATGACGCTTGATGGAGCTGATTGTACGGGTCGGGTTGGAAATCGCCTGGCGTTTCGCCATCTGCCCGACCAGACGCTGGCCGTCCTTCGTGAAACCGACGACGGAAGGAGTCAGGCGGGAGCCTTCCGGGTTGGTGATGACGGTGGGTTCGCCGCCTTCCATTACTGCCACTACGGAGTTCGTAGTGCCCAAGTCAATACCGATTACTTTAGACATGATGTATTCCTCCTTGATGATTCACTGAATTCATGTATTGCTGTCTGTCTGTATCAGTCAGTCATTGCGTTATTCCTTCGAGATGACCCGTACTTTGCTGTGGCGGATCACCTTGTCGTTGAGCTCGTACCCTTTTTCGAAGACCGCGTCAATCGTGTCTTCTTCCAGGTCCGGGTTCTGGCCCCGCATCACGGCTTCGTGGTACTGGGGGTCGAATTTCCGTCCTTCGGCGGGGATCTCTTTCACGCCCAGGTCATCCAGGGCCTTCCGGAACTGTTTCATGATGGCCGTCATGCCGTCGGTCACGCTTTTCACGTCCTGGGCGGTTGCGGCGCTCGCCTCGGCCCGCTCGAAGTTGTCGAGGATCTTCAGGAACTTGGCGACCACGTCCATGGTGACGTAGGTCGAAAGCTCCGCTTTCTCGTTGGCCGTGCGCCGGCGGAAGTTTTCAAAATCCGCCTGCAGGCGCAGGAGCCGTTTCTCCATTTCCGCCATCTTTTCGTCCTTCACCTTGGCCTGGGCGGCCATGGCGTTGAGCTTTTCCTGCAGGGCCTGCGCGTCGTCCGGTTCCTGTCCGGCTTCCGCTTCGCCCTGTCCGGCCGTGTCCTTCACGGGTTCCGCGCCTTCGGCGTCCGCCTCCGGCGCCGCGGCAGCGTCCGCGGCGGCCTGTGCGGCCTGCGCTTCTTCTGCGGCAGCCTGGGTCGCCCGGGTTTCGTCCTTCACATCGGCCGCGTCCTGGTTATGCAGCGTATCGAACAATTTTCTTCCTCCTGTTTCTGCAAATATTTTGTGGAATCACTCTTCCTCGTCCTGCCCCGGGTCCGGATTCAGTTCCGGAAGTTTCCTCCGCATCTGTTCCCGGAATTCTTCGGGGTTCCTCAGGATGGTTTCCAGATATTTATGTAAATAGTTCATCACGGCAATGACCTTGCGGTATTCCATCCGCGTCGGCCCGAGTACCGCCATGGTCCCTACGATTTCGCCATTCAGGCGGTACGTGGCCTGGACCATGCTGCAGTCCTTGATGCCCGTGAACTTGTTTTCCGAACCGATGGTGATCTTCAGTCCGGACTGGCCCCCGGCGTTCAGCAGGTCCTTGACGACCTTCTCCTCTTCCAGGATGCCCAGCAGGTCCTTCACGCGGTCCATGTTCTGGAACTCCGGCTGGTTGAGGAGCTGCTTGGTGCCGCCCAGGAACACCTTCTGTTCGCTGTTCTTGGCGGCAATCTCCCCCAGCGTCCGCTTCAGGGAATTGAGCATCACTTCGTCGTGGTAGACTTCGTAATACACCTTCTGGAGCATGTCGCTCGTGATTTCCGAAATGGGCGTCCCTTCCAGCATGCGGCTCATGCGGCCCGCCAGGTAGTCGAGCTCGCCGGGCGTCATGCCGGCCGGAATGGTGATGAGGCCGTTGTCCATGTCGCCGTCATCCGTGACGATGCACAGGATGGCCTTGTTCCCGCTCAAAGGCAGGAACTTGATGTATTTGAAACGGGCCGTCGGTTTCTTGTTGGCCACGATGACCGAAACCGACTGGGTCATGCGGGACAGGATCTTCGCCGTGGACTTGAAGATGTCGTCCATGTTGCGCGTCCGTTCCCGGAACCACCCGTTGATCAGGGCAATGTCGTTGTCCGTCAGCGTCCCCGGTTTCAGGGAATCCACATACAGGCGGTAGGCGGCTGCCGAAGGCACGCGGCCCGCCGACGTGTGCGGCTGTTCCAGATAGCCTAAAAGCTCCAAATCACTCATCTCGTTGCGGATGGTGGCCGGACTCAGGCCCAGATCATGTTTTCTGGCAATCGTTCTGGAACCGACCGGTTCCGCCGTTTCGATATAGTCTTCGATGATGATTTGCAGGATTTTTCTTTTTCGATCCGATAACATAATCCCACCTCATCTTCCCTCTTCTCTGTCTGCGGCACCAAAAAGGGCGGTGCCGCTTTCTATTAGCACTCATTTATGCAGAGTGCTAACATCTTTCACAATGTTAGAATAGCACCGCCCTTCGGCCTTGTCAATAGTCAAAAGGTAAAATTTTTAAATTTTATCTGTTTTTCACAAAAACTTTTCTTCAGTCCTCCCCGGTCCGGATAAAGGCCTCGAACGCTTCGTTGCCATACCGCATCCCGAAGGGCGTGAGGCGCATGCGTCCCTGCCGGATTTCCACCATGCCTTTGCGCGTCAGGTCTCCCATTTCCTTTTTATATATGGAAGAAACATTGGTGCCGAACCGTTCGTCCAGGTCTGCCAGGGACACGCCCCGGGTTGTGCGCAGGCCCATGAATACGGCCTCTTCGAGGCGCGTGGCCGGCGGCAGCTCCTCGATCTGCCACACGGTGCCGGCCTGCCCCTCTTCCATGGCACGGACATATCCTTCCACGCCGGCCGTGTTGGTCTTGCGCAGGCTGCCGTCGAAGCCGCAGGCGGCGGCGCCGAAGGCCGCGTAGGGCAGGTAGTGCCAGTAGACCTCGTTGTGGCGCGATTCCTGCCCCGGCACGGCATAGTTCGACACTTCGTAACGGGCCAGTCCCGCCGCGGCCAGAATGTGCGTCACGTCGTCATACATGGCGCCCGTGGCGTCGTCGTCCGGCAGGGTCGTCCGCCCTTCCCGCACGAGCCGTTCCAGGGGCGTCCCCTCTTCCACGATGAGGCTGTAGGCGGAAATATGCTCCAGACCCAGGGACAGGGCCTGGTCCAGGCTTTGGCGGAACGAGTCCCGCGTCTGCCCCGGCAGGCCGTACATCAAGTCCACGCTGAGGCGCCGGAAGCCTGCCTCTTTCGCCCACTGCAGGGCCTGGACCGCCTGGGAGGCCGTGTGGATGCGGCCGATGGCCTGCAGCTCCCCGTCCTGGAAGGACTGTACGCCCAGGCTGAGCCGGTCGAAGCCCAGCTCCCGCAGGGCTTGCAGTTTCGCCGGGTCCACCGTCCCCGGATTGGCCTCGATGGTCGCCTCGGCCGGATGGCGCCACCAGCCCGCCTCCTTCAGGGCGGCCACGACGCGCCCGAGCTGCCGTGCTGACAGGACGGTCGGCGTACCGCCGCCGAAATAGACCGTCGCCTCCGGCGCCACAGGTTTTTTCCAATAGGAAAGGGCCGGGTTGCGGATTTCCCGGCACAGGGCCTCCACGTACCGTTCCTGCAGGGCCGCGGGGCAGCCCGCGTAGGACGGAAAGTCACAGTAGAGGCATTTGCGTACACAAAAAGGGGTATGTACATATACCCCTTGGAAAGCATCGTATGGTTTCATATTCCTTCTCTGCGGCCGGGCCTTTTGCGGACCGGCGGGCTGTTACTTCTTATCCATGCTCAGGATGGCCATGAAGGCTTCCTGCGGCAGTTCCACCGTGCCGACCTGTTTCAGCCGTTTTTTGCCGGCCTTCTGCTTTTCCAGCAGTTTGCGTTTGCGGCTGATGTCGCCGCCGTAGCACTTGGCCAGCACGTCCTTGCGCAGGGCCGCCACGTCCTCGCGGGCGATGATCTTGTTGCCGATGGCCGCCTGGACGGGGATCTGGAACTGCTGGCGCGGAATGAGGCTGCGCAGCCGTTCGACCAGTTTGCGTCCCTGGGCCTGGGCGTTTTCGCGGTGCACGATGGCCGACAGGGCGTCGACGGGATCGCCGTTCAGCAGGATGTCGACCTTCACGAGGTCGCTCGGCCGGTAGCCCGCCAGTTCGTAGTCCAGCGAGGCATAACCGCGGCTGCACGACTTGAGGCGGTCGAAATAGTCGTAGATGATTTCGGACAGCGGCAGGGCGTAGTGGATCATGACGCGGTCCTCGTCCAGGTAGGTCATGTTCTGGTACTCCCCGCGCTTTTCCTGGGACAGTTCCATGACGGCCCCCACGTAGTCCTTGGGGACGATGATGGTCGCCGCCACGTACGGTTCTTCGACGCTGGCGATGGTCGTCGGGTCCGGGAAGGACGACGGATTGTCGACGAGCACGGTGTCACCGTTCGTCTTATGGATCTGGTAGACCACGTTCGGCGCCGTCGTGATCAGGTCCAGCTTGTATTCCCGTTCCAGCCGTTCCTTGATGACATCCATGTGGAGAAGTCCCAGGAAGCCGCAGCGGAAACCGAATCCGAGGGCCGTCGAGGTTTCCGGTTCGAAGAGGAGCGACGCATCGTTCAGCTGCAGCTTCTCCAGGGCGTCGCGCAGGTTGTCGTAATCCGTGTTTTCCACGGGGTACAGGCCGCAGAAGACCATGGGCGTCGCCTTGCGGTAGCCCGGCAGGGGCGTTTCGCAGGGATGGGCGGCGTCAGTCACCGTGTCGCCCACGCGGGCCTCGCCGACGGTCTTGATGGAAGCCGCCAGGAAGCCGACCTCGCCGGCCGTCAGGACCTCCACGTTTTCCGGATTGGGCTTGAAGATGCCCACTTCCGTGACTTCGTATTCGGCGCCCGTCGAGTACATGCGGATCTTCATACCCTTTTTGACCATGCCGTCGTAAAGGCGCAGGTAGAGCAGCACGCCCTTGTAGGAATCGAATTTGGAATCGAAGACCAGGGCCTTGAGGGGGGCCGCTCCATTGCCCACAGGCGCCGGGATGCGGTGCACAATGGCTTCGAGGATGTCGCCGACGCCTTCCCCCGTCTTGGCGCTGCAGAGGATGGATTCGCTGGCGTCGATGCCGATGACGTCCTCAATCTCCTTCTTCACCTTGTCCGGGTCGGCGCTGGGCAGGTCGATCTTGTTGATGACCGGGATGATTTCCAGGTCGTTGTCCAGGGCCAGGTAGGTGTTGGCCAGTGTCTGGGCCTCAATGCCCTGGGATGCGTCGATGACGAGGAGCGCGCCTTCGCAGGCCGCCAGGGCGCGGGACACTTCGTAGTTGAAGTCGACGTGGCCCGGCGTATCGATGAAGTTCAGCATGTACTCCCCGCCGTCTTTGGCTGTGTAGAAGCAGCGCACGGCCTGGTCCTTGATGGTGATGCCGCGCTCCCGCTCCAGGTCCATGGAGTCCAGAATCTGGTCCTCCATTTCGCGTTTCTGCAGAGTGCCTGTTATCTCGATCAGCCGGTCGGCCAGAGTCGATTTGCCGTGGTCGATGTGGGCGATGATGGAAAAATTACGGATGTGGTCTTGTTGCATGGTTTCTCTACTGCCGGGCCGGGGCCCGCCTTTCTGAATAAATGGTTCACTGTATCATTCAATTGCTATAAATTAGTGATAATGATTAATTATAACAAGAAAGGCGGGCAGTATGCAATAGGAGACGGTCATCAACCGCGTTTCACCGGATAAATGCGGGGTGACCGGAGACGTTGAAAATTCTTGTTGCACAAATCGGAAATGCGTGCTAAAATGTTTTGGTAAAGTTATTTGCAGGAGGTGAATCCATTGCCTAACATCAAATCTTCTATCCGCAGCGTAAAGACCGATGCTGAACGCCGCGCCAAGAACGCACAGGAAAAATCCACTCTGCGCAGCGCCGCCAAGAAGGTGGAAGCCCAGGCCAAGGCTGGCAAAGCCGACGAAGCCGCAGCTACCCTGAAGACTGCATCCGGTTTACTCGATAAAGCAGCTCAGGCCGGCGTTATTTCCAAAAACGCCGCCGCCCGCAAGAAATCCAAACTTGCCAAAAAAGTGAATGCTGCCAAATAATATTGAGAAACAGTAAGCCTGCTTATGAAAATAAGCAGGCTTTTGTTTTTGTGTTTGCAGTTGTGGGCTGACGGCGCGGGCCGGAGCTGGAAACAGTTACTCCTTCTGCTCCTTGCCGGCTGCTTCGTCGTTGTTGCGGACCAGGCGCTGCAGCTCCTGCATGAAGTTCTGCACATCGGCGAACTGGCGGTATACGGAAGCGAAACGGACGTAGGCGATCTGGTCGGTCTTTTCCAGGTGCTGCATGACAAGTTCGCCGATTTCGCGGCTGCTGACTTCCGATTCCCCTTTCAGGCGCAGTTCCCGTTCGATTTCGTGGGCCATGTTCTGGATGGTCTCCAGCGATACGGGGCGCTTTTCAAAGGCCTTCAGGAGGCCGCTCAGCAGTTTGGAGGTGTCGAAAAGTTCACGCCGGCCGTCCTTTTTATTGACGACCAGCGGCGTTTCTTCGTATTTTTCATACGTCGTGAAACGACGGCCGCACGACGGGCATTCCCTTCTGCGGCGGATGGATACCCCGTTTTCCACGGAACGGGAATCGATGACCCTGCTGTCTTCGTAAGAACAAAACGGACATTTCATGTGCTTCTCTCCTCTCCCCTACTTACCGTTACGATGCAGATATAACAAAGCGGCAGCTTGCGCTGCCGCCTTTTTGCATTTTACCGGCCCTGCATCCAAGGCGGAATTTCCGTAGCGCCCTGGCCGCCGGAGGAAAATTCTCCGAGGATGTGGCCGTCGCTCCGCTTGGCTTCCGAAGCATCCTTCGTTTCTCCGGCAGAAGCGGCGGGACGCGCGGTGGCTTCCTTTTTGGGTTCCGTACGTTTATTCTTCCAGCCGACCGGTTTTACCTTGGACTGGCCGCCGATGGCGGGATTGTTGCCGCGGAAGCCCGTCGCGATGACGGTCACGCGGATTTCATCCTGCAGTTTTTCGTCGATGACGGCACCGAAGATGATGTTGGCTTCGGGGTCGACCGTTTCCGTGATGATGTTGGAGGCTTCCGTGACATCGACCAGGGACAGGTCCTTGCCGCCGGTGATGTTGAACAGGACGCCGCGCGCCCCTTCGATGGAGGCTTCCAGCAGGGGGCTCTTGATGGCCGCTTCGGCCGCGGATACGGCGCCATTGTCGCCTTTGGCGGTACCGATGCCCATGAGGGCGGAACCGGCGTCGGACATGATCGTCTTCACGTCGGCAAAGTCGGCGTTGATGATGCCGGGCACGGCGATCAGGTCGGAAATGCCTTGGACGCCCTGCCGCAGTACGTCGTCGGCAATCTTGAAGGCGTCGAGCATGCTCGTGCGGCGGTCGATGACCTGCAGCAGGCGGTCGTTGGGGATGGTGATCAGGGTATCGACTTTGTCTTTCAGGTTGACGATGCCCGCTTCCGCCTGGTTCATGCGGCGTTTGCCTTCAAAAGAGAAGGGTTTTGTAACGACGCCGACGGTCAGCGCACCGGCCTTCTTGGCACATTCAGCTACGACGGGGGCTGCGCCGGTACCCGTACCGCCGCCCATGCCGGCCGTTACGAACACCATATCGGCGCCTTTCAGTTTTTCCGTGATTTCGTCCACCGATTCCTCGGCCGCCTTCTGGCCGATTTCCGGATTGGCGCCGGCACCGAGGCCCTTGGTCAGCTTTTCGCCGATCTGGAGCTTGGTCTGCGCCTTGGACAGGATGAGGGCCTGGGCATCGCAGTTCACGGCGATGAAGTCCACGCCCTGGACGCCTGCGTCGATCATGCGGTTGACGGCGTTTCCGCCGCCGCCACCGACACCGACGACCTTGATTTTCGCTAAGTTGGCCTGTTCAATACCGAAGTTCACGTTGTTCGTGATATCCTCCATGTTAGTTTCCCCCTGATCGTATTTCTTTGCCTGAAACCCGTGGTTTGCAGGTATATGGGATGTTCATGTCCTGTATATTGTGTTTACAGTATGATTGTAATACTATTTTACCATTTTTTTCTGCCTTATGCAAAAAAGTTGTGCATTTCACAATAATTTTGCAAATTGCCATCCCAGGGGCCGTCAGTCGGCCTTTGCGCCCTTTCCCTTTTCCTTCTCCTGCGCCTCTTTTTCCTTTTCGTCGAGATAGAGGCGGCGGATGATGGCCAGGTTGTTGAAGACGCGCATGCCCAGAACCAGGATGACGATGAGGTAGAAGTCGATGTTCAGCAGGTTGCCGGCGTAACAGAAGAACACGGCGACCAGCATGTTGATGAAGAAGCCCGACAGGAAGACCGTGTTATCATACTTGTTCTCCATGGCGGCACGCAATCCGCCGAAGACCGTGTCCAGGCCGGACATGAGGGCCACGGAAAAGTACGACGCGTACATCTTCGGGATATAGCCGGGCGCAAGGAAGCCCAGCAGGGCGCCGATGGTCAGGCCTAAAACCGCATAGATCATTTCGCGGCGCCTCCCTTCCCGGCTGTCTCTGTGGTACCTTCCGTCTCTTTCTTGGCATCCCACGGGACGATTTTCGCATATTCGAAGGACTGCCGCAGCGCCGCGGGCGGTACCTTCACCGTATCCGACTTGGCCAGTTCCGCCTTGATGCCCCAGAACTTGAAGTTGTCCAGCACGCCGCCGCGCAGCTTGAGGGACGACTCCAGCGTCTGCGGATTGCCGATGGCCTTGATGACGAAGGGGGCGGCCAGCCGTATTTCGTTGACCAGCACCGTCGGCCCGACGCAGCGGATTTCACTGGTGCCCGTCACGCGCTGGTCGTTGATGGCGATGGCTTCCGCGCCGGCGGCCCGGAGTTCATTGACCACGCGGAGCAGGTCTTCGTCGTGGATGATGTAGAGGTTCTTGTTCTCCCCGGCCTTGATGGTCTGCTGGCTGTCGTCGATGGTCAGGATGATGCCCTTGCCCTGCAGTGCCGTCCGGCCTGCATAGGCGTTCAGGTTGTCCATTTCCTGCTTCAGCGTGGACGAGACCCTGCCGGTCCGGTATTCTTCCAGCTCCCGGGCCAGGTTGTCACGGTCGTTCTCCACCTGCTGCAGGCGGACCGACAGTTCTTCCGCGCGCTGCACGGAAACCGTCTGGGACCGCAGCGTCGATTTCAGCTGCATCGAGATCATGAAACCCAGGATGATGCACACTACAAAAATCAGCACCTTGGTGTAGTGCTTCTTGATTTTAACCATTTCCTTCTTCTTTCCCTGTCACTGTTTCTTCGTTTCCTGTTCCTGTTGCTGCACAGCCTGCTGTCTCCGTTTCTCCTGCTGTATCCGCTGCTCCTGCTGCTGCTTCTGCTGCGCCTCTATCTTCTGCTGCTCGACGGCGTCGGATTTCAGCCGCACGTAAGGCTTGCTGTATTCCAGGTCCATGTACAGCGCCTGGATGTTCTTTCCCTTCATTTCGTTGTAGACCGTCATGAACAGGTCCGCCTTGCCGGCCAGCTCGTTCACCGGCCCCAGCATGACGGGGAAGCCGTAGTCCATGCGGAGCACCAGCTTGTGGTTTCCGTCAATGGTCAGTTCCGCCACCTGCTGCCGCGCCTCCGGCGAAAGCTTCAGCAGGAACTTCATGACTTCTTTCACATCGTCCGTCTCCATCGTGTCGCCGATGAAGATGTTCGGCAGCCGCACACCCGTCAGGCGCGGTACGGAAGCATCTTTGATGCCGTCCGTAATGTCCAGCACCAGGCCGGACGCGTCCAGCTTGGCGTAGTCGCCGTATCCGGTCTGCACGTACAGCACGGGCACCCGCTCATCCACATAAATGTTGAGGACCGGCGGGAAGCCGGCATTGTAGTACGCTTCGGCCCTGGCCACGCGCACGTCGCCGCGCAGGGCACTCAGGATGCGGGTCTTCGACAGGCGGAACAGGTTGACCGGCGGTTCGGCGCCGCCCATGTGCAGAACCTGTTCCTGGGTGAACAGGTCCGTGCCGTGGATCCGCAGCGAGCCGAAGGCGAACCCGGGGCGATGGACATAGTGATAAGCCCCCGCAACGGCAAGGAGGACCACCAGCAGGAAAACGAGCCGGCGCAGCCGGCGGGCGCGTTTGTGCCGCCGGTGTTCCCTGAGGCGTTCTTCCATAGTGACCATGATGGGACTCCTTATCCATGCCCTGTCTTTCCGTCGTTGCTCCGCTGCCTTCCGCCCGCCTTACAGGTGGGCCGTCGCCAGGATCTTTTCGCACAGGTCGGCGTAGCCGATGCCTGCCGCCCTGGCGGCATCGGGTACGAGGCTCGTGGGCGTCATGCCGGGAACCGTGTTCATTTCCAGCACGTAGCAGCTGCCGTCTCCGGCGACCATGCAGTCCGTGCGGGCCACCCCTTCGCAGCCCAGCACATCGAACGCGTGGACGGAGATCCCGGCCAGCTTCTGCAGCGTTTCCTGCGGCAGCGGGGCCGGGACGACGTGGACGACGCCGCCGACGGAATATTTGGACGTGAAATCGTAGAATTCCGCACGCGGTTTGATGAGGACGACGGGCCACACCGTGACGGACCCGTCCTGTTCACGCATCATGCAGACCGACGTCTCGCGGCCTGCGATATAGCGTTCCACCAGGACCTCCTTGTCGAAGGAGAAGGCCGTCTGCAAAGCCTTCTTCACTTCGGCTTCCGTTTTGGCGATGGTGACACCGATGCTCGAACCCTGCGAGGCCGGTTTGATGACCACGGGCAGGGCATATTTTTTGACGACCTTTTCCGCCAGGTCCGGATCGTCCTTGTCTTTATCGTAATAGAAATCAGCTTCGGGCGTCGGGATGCCGCTGCCCAGGAAGACGCGCTTCGTGGCGATCTTGTTCATGCACAGGGCACTGGACAGGACGCCGGACCCCGTGTAGGGCACCCCCATCATCTCCAGGGCGCTCTGCAGCCGCCCGTCTTCGCCGTACAGGCCGTGGACGGCCACGAATACCGCTTCGGCACCGCTGGCCTTCAGCTGTTCCGAAAAATCACGGGGATTGAGGCGGATTTCCGCCACTTCGTACCCCTTTTCGCGCAGTGCGCCGGCAATGCCTTTGCCTGTCGACAGGGAAATTTCCGCTTCGGACGACGGGCCGCCCATGACGACGGCTACGGTACCGGATTTCTTCAACATCATTTCTCTACCTCTCGCAATTCCTTTAACAGGGTTTCGCCGATGCGGAACACGTCGCCGGCTCCCATGGTGATGATCAGGTCGCCGGCAGCGGCCGTTTTGAACAGATAGTTTTCCACTTCGTCGAACCCGTCGATGTAGAGGACTTTCTGCCCCGTGGCCTTTTCGATGTCGCTGGCCAGGGCCTGGCTGGAAACGCCTTCGATGGGCGCTTCGCCGGCAGCATAGATATGGGTCAGGATGAGTTTGTCGCAGGAGCGGAAGCACTCGCAAAACTCGTCGTGCAGCAGCTTCGTACGCGTATAGCGGTGCGGCTGGAACACGCAGACGACTTCCTTCGCCCCTGTTTCCCGCGCAGCCTTCAGGGTCGCGTTGATTTCGGTCGGATGGTGGGCGTAATCGTCGACCACCCAGATGCCGTCGATGCGGCCTTTCGTCTCGAAGCGGCGCCGCGCCCCGGCGAAGTCCGCCAGGGAGGCCTGGATGGACTCCAGGGGCACGCCCATGAGCCGGGCCGCGCTGATGGCGCCCAGGGAATCGAGCACGTTGTGGCGGCCGGGGATGATCAGCTTGACGGGACCCAGCTTCTCCCCTTTGTGGTACAGGTCGTAGAAGTTGCCGTCCGCCGTATGGCGGATGTCCTTCGCATAGTAGTCGCAGTCCTCCGTCAGCCCGTACGTAATGAAGCGGCGGTCCGTTTCCCGTGCCAGGCGGCGCACCTTGGGATTGTCCAGGCAGAGCACGCCCGTACCGCCTTCCTTCATGTCGGACAGGAACTGCTTGAAGGCCTGGTAGATGTTCTCCTCTGTGCCGTAATGGTCCAGATGGTCATCTTCGATGTTCGTGATGACGGGAATGCAGGGACGGAACTTCAGGAAGGAGCCGTCGCTTTCGTCGGACTCCGCCACGACCCAGGGGCTGGCGCCATCCCGCGCGTTGCCGCCCAGGGAACGCACGTCGCCGCCGATGACGACGGTCGGGTCCAGCCCGGCTTCCGTCGCGATGACGGAAATCATGGCGCTCGTCGTCGTTTTGCCGTGTGCGCCGGCGACGGCCACACCCTTCGCCTTGTCATCGTTCAGCAGTTCCGCCAGGACATCGCTGCGGTGCAGGACCGGAATGCCTTTGGCCCGTGCGGCCTCCAGTTCCGGATTGTCCGCATGGATGGCGCTGGAAATGACGACGGCGTCGGCGCAGTCGACCTGCGACGCGTCGTGCCCCATGAAGACCATGGCCCCCGCTGCTGCGAGCTGGGCCGCCATATGGCCTGCGTGGAGGTCCGAACCGGTCACCTCGAACCCGCGCTTCACCAGGACATAAGCCAGAGCACTCATGCCGGCACCACCGATACCTATAAAGTGGATGTGCTTATACTGTTCCAACATCTGAAAATCCCCCTGCCTGTCTAAGCTATTGGTTTTGACGGTCCTGCCGGCGCGTGCAGCCGCGCCTCAATGTTGCCGCGGCGCCATATGCGCCAGCGTCAGGGCCTGTTTGGCGATTTCCTGCGCCGCGCCGGGACGGCCGGCTTTGCGGGCCGCCATCTTCATGGCAAGGAGCCGGTCCTTGTGCAGGAGCAGGTCTTCGATCTTTTCCTGCAGTGCCTCCCCGGTCAATTCCTTGTCAAGGATCACTTCGGCGGCCCCGGCGCCTTCGAGGGCGCGGGCATTGAATTCCTGGTGGTTGGCCGTCGCGTACGGATATGGAATCAGGATGGACGGAATCCCCCTGGCGGTCAGTTCCGCCAGTCCGATGGCACCGGCGCGGAACACGGCCAGGTCCGCCGCTGCCAGGGCCAGCGGCATGTCGTACAGGTACGGTGTCACGTGGATGTTGTCCCCGAACCCGCCTGTTTTTTCCGCTGCCGCCATGTAGGCACCGTAGTTGTTCTTGCCCGTGGCGTGCAGGATCTGTACATCGCCGCGGCCGGAAAGGCTCCGCTCCACCGGGAGCGCCGCCTTGTTCATGGACGCCGCGCCCAGGCTGCCGCCGGCGATGAGCACGGTCATCTTGTCCGGATCCAGGCCGAAGGCCTTGAGGCCCTCTCCCCGGGTATGTTGCAGGATTTCCGCGCGGACGGGGTTGCCCGTAAAGACTTTGCGGGCCTTGCCCTGAAAATATTTGTCCGCTTCGCTGTAGCCCAGGAAGATGCGCTTCACGAAGTGGGATAGGATCTTGTTCGTCACGCCGGGCAGGGCGTTCTGTTCCTGGACGCAGACGGGAATCCCCTTCAGCGCCGCCAGGAAGCAGACAGGTCCGCAAACGTACCCGCCCGTGCCGATGACGAGGTTCGGCTTGTAGTCGTCCAGCAGTTTCCGCGCCCCGTTCAGCCCTGTGAACAATTTATAGAAGGAACGGACCGTGTCAAGGCTCAGGCTCCGTTTGAATCCCTGGACATTGATGAAGTTGATGGAATACCCGGCCCGCGGCACCAGGTCCTTTTCCAGCCCGTGCTGCGTTCCGACGAAGAGGATTTCCGCAGCGGGCTCCAGTTCCCGTATCGTATCGGCTATGGTCAGGGCCGGATAGATATGGCCGCCCGTACCGCCGCCGGATAAGATGATTCGCATGCTTGTGTTTCCTCCCTGCTGCCGTGCAGCTCAGTGCCGGTCTTCCGTTTCGAAGGAACGGACCAGCTGCTTGAAATAGCGGCCCCGTTCGCCCATGTCATGGAACATGTCGAAGGAAGAGCACGCCGGGGACAGCAGCACCACTTGGAAGGGCTGCGCGATGGCGTGGGCCTTTTCCACGGCCTCCTTGAAACTGTCCGCGCGGATGATGTTCTGCACGCCTGCCTGCACGGCCGCTTCGTAAAAGCGGTCCCGTGCCGCCCCCAGCAGGATCAGGGCATCCGTCTTTTTCGCCACGAGCTCCATCATGGGCCCCAGCGGTGTCATTTTGTCATGCCCGCCGGCCAGAAGGATGATGTGCCCTTTGGGGAAGGCTTCCAAAGCCTTGATGGTCGAATCGGTGTTGGTGGCCTTGGAATCGTTGTAGTAAGGCACGCCGTCGATGGTCGCCACATATTCGATGCGGTGTTCCACCCCTTGGAAGGACAACAGCACGCGGCGGATGTCCTCGGGCTTCACGCCCGCAAAAAAGGCGCAGCAGATGGCTGCCAGCACATTTTCCTCGTTGTGGGCGCCGAAGATCTTCAGTTCCTTTTTATGGCAGATTTCATGCGTTTTGCCGTCCCACTTCATAAAGAAGCTTCCGTCCTGCATGAAGGCCCCTTCGGGGAGCACGACGGCCCGGCTGAAATAGCACAGGCGGGACTTGGCATAGCGTCCCCACGTGCGCACTTCCTCGTCGTCGTAATTCAGAATCGTGATTTCCGAAGCCGTCTGTTTGCGGAAGATGTTCCGTTTGCAGCGGGCATACTCCTCCATGGTGCCGTGCCGTTCCATATGGTCCGGCGTCAGGTTCAGGACCGCCGCGATGGCGGGATGGAAGTCCTTGACGGATTCGAGCTGGAAACTCGACAGTTCCGCCGCCACCCAGCTGTCCTTGTCCAGCCCCGCGACCTGGACGCTCAGGGCCAGACCGATGTTGCCGCCGATGGCGGACCGCACGGGCAGGGTCTTGAGCATTTCCCCCACCAGGATCGTCGTCGTCGTTTTACCGTTCGTGCCCGTGATGGCGATCATGTGCCCGGGATAATTCCGCCAGGCCAGTTCCACTTCGCCGATGACTTCGATGCCCTGGGACTGTGCCTTCTGCAGGATCGGCAGATTCAGGGGGACGGCCGGCGACAGGACGATCTGCTGCACCCGGGGCAGCAGTTCTTCCGGATGGCCCGACACGAAACCGCCGCCGTTTCTGGCCAGCATGGCCGCCAGGGCCGGCTCCGGTCCGCGGGGCGCATCGTCGTACAAAAAGACCTGCCGGCCTGCCTTCGCCAGTTCGCCCGCCACGCCGCGGCCGCTGATGCCGGCCCCGAATACCATGACGGAAGCGGCCTTGCGGGCCGCCGTATCCCCTTCCCTGTTTTTACCGAATAACATAGCTTACAGCCCCCATTGTAAGAATAACAACATGCCCAGCGCGCAGAACACGACGCTGGCCAGCGTGAACACGGCCACGACTTTCGTCTCTTTCCAGCCGCCCAGTTCGAAATGGTGATGAACCGGCGTCATGCGGAAAATCCGTTTCCCGCCCGTATGGCGGAAGTAGGTCACCTGGATGATGACCGACAACGCTTCGCACACGTAGACGCCGCCTACAATGACCAGCAGCAGTTCCGTATGCGTCAGCAGCGCCATGGACGCCACGGCGCCGCCCAGTGCCAGGGAGCCTGTGTCGCCCATGAAGACCTTGGCCGGGTGATGGTTCCAGACCAGGAACCCGAGCAGGCTGCCGAAGACGGCGATGGCGAAAAGGCTCAGGTCCGCCTCGCCCGCGAACAGGGCGATGACGGCGTACGTGGCCATGACCGGCAGGGTGACGCACGACACCAGCCCGTCCAGGCCGTCCGTCAGGTTGACGGCGTTCGTCGAACCGACAAGCAGGAAGAAGGCGAGCACGTAGTACAGCCAGCCCGCGGGCACGACGAGGTGCGTGCCCGGAATCCACAGCAGCGTGGCCAGGGGGCCGGCGTGGATTTCCACGTAATAGATGTAGCACAGTGCCAGGGCCGTCTGCATGGCGAACTTCTGCTTCGCCGTCAGGCCCAGGTTGCGTTTCTTGACGACCTTGATGTAGTCATCGGTGAAGCCGATAAGGGCATGGCCCAGGGTCAGCACCAGGGCGATGACGACGACCGGCGTCAGCCTGTCCCAGAGCAGCACGGACACGGTCAGGGCAATCAGGATCATGATGCCGCCCATGGTCGGCGTACCGCTCTTCTTCCTATGGCTGGCAGGGCCCACCTCGCGGATGCTCTGCCCGAATTTCAGCTTGTGCAGTAAGGGGATCAGGACCGGTCCCAGCGCCGCGCACACGATAAAGGAAGTCAGCAGCGCCCCGAGAGCCTGCATATCTGAAAATACCCGCATGAAAAATTATCCCCTGTCTTTGAAATTTCTATACTTTTATTACAGCTTTTTGAACAACGTGTCAAGCAGTCCGTCGACCTGCATGGAGTGGGACCCCTTGAGAAGCACGATGTCGCCAGGCCGCAACAGTTCCTTCAGTTTGGCCTCGGCGCCGCCGCGGTCCGCAAAGTGCCACGCCGGAACCCCGGCCCGGCCGGCCGCCTCCTGCGTGTGGCCGGTTTCCGTGCCGTAGGACACGAGCAGGTCTGTCCGCGTCTTTGCCGCCAGGCGGGCCACATCGGCATGGGCCTCGGCCGAAAGGCTGCCCAGCTCGAGCATGTCCGCCACCACGGCGATAGTGCGGCACGGGGCCTTGCTGCTGGCCTTGAGCCGTTCCAGCGTCGCGAACGCCGCTTCCATGGAGGCCGGGCTGGCGTTGTAGGCGTCGTTGATGACCGTGTAAGGACCGAAATGGAGCACTTCCTGCCGGCTGCCCGTCAAAGCAAGTCCGGCCAGTGCCTCTGCCATATTATTTAATTTTACACCGAAATGGCGTCCGACCGCAATAGCCGCCAGGGCATTCATGACATTGTGTTCCCCGATCTGGGGCAGGGATACGGCGGCCTCTTCCCCGCCGGCCAGGCAACGGAAGGAACTGCCGTCCGCCGTGATTTCCACTGCTTCGGCCCGGACATCGTCCCCGTCCTGGAGACCGAACCAGGCACAGGGTACGTGCAGTTTCGGCACCATGGCGCGCACGCGGGGCAGATCGCCGTTCAGGACGGCGAATCCATCCGCCGGCAGGTCTTCGAGGATTTCACTCTTCGCCTTTGCGATGTTGTCCAGGCTGCCCAGTTCGCCCACATGCGTCGAGCCGACATTCGTAATGACGGCCACGTCGGGCCGGGCGATAGCGCACATGGCCCGGATCTGGCCCAGGGCGCGCATCCCCATCTCGACGACGGCTATCTGCGTGCCGGGATGGATGCTGAGCAGGGTCTTCGGCAGGCCCACTTCGTTGTTGAAGTTGGCCTGGGTCTTGACCACGTTGTATTTTGCGGAAAGGACGGCCGCCACCATGTCCTTCGTCGATGTTTTGCCGTTGGATCCCGTGATGGCGACGACCTTCAGCTCCGGAAAGCCCATGCGCCAGGCGTGGGCGATGTCCTGGTACGCCTTCAGCGTGTCCGCCACATACACGACGGGCGTTCCGGCCGGAACGGAGACAGGGCCCGAGGCCACGATGCCCGCGGCGCCGGCTTCCACGGCTTTGCCCGCATAGGCGTGGCCGTCGAACTTCCCACCCTTGAGGGCGAGGAAGAGTTCCCCTTTCCCGATGGTCCGCGTGTCCGTGTTGACCCCCGTGAATTCCAGATTGCGCGCGCCGGCACCGCTCACCCCGCAGCGGCCGCCCGTCGCCTTCACCACTTCCGCCAGGCTGATCATGCGTTCTTTCCTTTCCAATACTCTTCCACGACTTCTTTATCGCTGAAATGGATGGTCTTATCCTTCAAAATCTGGTAATCCTCGTGGCCTTTCCCGGCGATGAGGATGACATCGTCGTCCGCCGCGTGGGACAGGGCGTAATGGATGGCCTCCCTGCGGTCCGCGAGGCGGGTCACCGTTTTGCCTGCCGGCACGTGCTGCAGGGCCGCGAAGATCATGTCGATGATGCGTTCCGGGTCTTCGGAACGGGGATTGTCGCTCGTCACGACCAGGTCGTCGGCCAGGCGCAGGCAGACTTCGCCCATGATGGGACGCTTTTTATTGTCCCGGTCGCCGCCGCAGCCGAACACGACCCACAGGCGCCCCCTCGTGATGAGGCGCGCCGTGGACAGGACGTTTTCCAGGCCGTCCGGCGTGTGGGCGTAATCGACGATGACCGTGCAGGGCTGACCTGCTTCGACGAGCTGGAACCGGCCCGGTACACCGGCAAACCCGTCCAGCACGCTGACGATGTCTGCGCGGGAGACCTTTTCCGCCAGCAGGACGCCGATGGACCCCATGACGTTGTAGACGTTGAATCTGCCCGTGATCTTCAGGTGCAGGTCCATGTCTCCGGCCGGCGTATGGAGCTTCAGGTGCATGGCTTTGGCGCCGATTTCGTAGTCCAGCGGGTAGATGTCGTTGTCCTTGCCCATGCCGTAGGTCAGGCACGGCACCTTCGTGCGGCCTGCGATGACGGCCGACGACGGGTCGTCGGCGTTGAAGACGGCGTTCTTGTCCGGTTTCGTGCCGTCCGCCAGGTGTTCGAACAAGAGGCTCTTGGCATCGCGGTAGGCCTCCATGGTCTTGTGGAAGTCCAGGTGGTCCTCCGTGATGTTCGTCAGCATGGCCGTGTCGTATTCGATGCCCGCCACGCGGTTCAGGGCCAGGGCATGGGAGGACACCTCCATGACCACGTACTGGCAGCCGGCCTCCTTCATGCGGTAGAGGAACTTCTGCAGGTCCGCCACATCGGGCGTCGTGTTGTGCGACGTAAGGGCCTCGTCGCCGATGAGGACGTTGATGGTGCCGATGAGGCCGCACTTGTAGCCCGCCTGCATGAGGACGCGGCGGATGATGTTCGTGCTCGTCGTTTTGCCGTTCGTGCCAGTCACGCCGATCATGCGCATGGTTTTGCCGGGGTAGTCGTAAAAGAACGGCGTCACCGTTTCCATTGCCTTGCGGACATCGGGTACGCGGATGAACGTCAGGTCCGCCGGGGCATCGGCGGGGACATCTTCCACAAGGGCTGCCGCCGCACCGGCCCGGGCTGCCTTGCCGAGGAATCTTTGCCCGTCCGTGTGGACGCCCTTGAGCGCGACGAACAGGCTGCCGGGCTGGACGGTCCGCGAGTCGATGGTGATATCCGTAATGACTTTGTCGGGATTGCCGCTGACCACCTTTTCGGGCAGCAAATCCAAGAGAGCCTGCAACTTCTTTTCCATAAAGATCCTCCTGACCCGGACCGCCGCGGCGGTCCGTAAAGTGAAAGGGCAGCCCTCTGCTAAGGCTGCCGTCCATAGTCTGAATCATTATATCACACTGCGGCACAAATGGCTATGGAAACCGCAAAGTCAACGGCGGCGGGGTCCCGTAAAAGGGAACATGCAGCTCCTGTCACGCCGGAACCGGCACAACAGCGGGCTGCATGTCTGGATGATTGCTTTCCTGCTATTTAACTTTCACATAGATGTTGTTGCGCGCCACACTCATACCCAGCTGTTTTTCCGCGAAGGATGTAATCCGTTCCGGCCCTTTCAGGCCGTCCACCTCGATTTTCAGTTCGGCATTCTTCGCAAGCAGCTGTGTTTCCCTGGCCTGCAGGGCCTCCAGCTGGAAGCCGGAGCTGGTCAGGACGCCGTTGCGGATGACGAGGAGGGTGTAGATGCCGAAGACGAGGATTGCGGCAACGAGGATGCGGCGCACCAGAAGCCTGTCGTGCCGGCGTACCGCCCGCCGTGTCCGTTCGATGCGATCCCCGGGGACCACATACGGCCGTTCCCGGTGCCGCGGCTCCGGCGCTGTCTGCGGCGCTGTCTGCGGCGCTGCCGCCCAGGGCGCTGCGGTAGCTGTGTAATCGTATTTACGTGCTAACATATCTGTCTCTCCATCCGTTTAACTGCCTGCATGGCCAGATGCCGGTCATTTGCCGATTTTTTCCGCGAACCGGAGCCGTGCGCTCCGGGCCCGGGGATTGCGTTCCACTTCGTCCCGTCCGGGATCCAGTCTGCCCGGTTTGCCGATGACGGGTCTGCGTCCGCACACACAGGGCATGTGCGGCGGGCAGATGCAGCCGCGGTGCAGCTGCGCCAATTTCTGTTTGATGATGCGGTCTTCCAGGGACTGGAAGGTGATGACGCCGATGCGGCCCCCCGGTTTCAGGATGGAGACGGCATCCTCCACCACCTGGTCCAGAATGTTCAGTTCGTCGTTGACTTCAATACGGAGAGCCTGGAAAGTACGCTTCGCGGGATGGGGACCGTCTTCCCGGGCTCCCTTCGGAATGGCCTTCTTGATGACCGAAACCAGTTCCCCCGTGGTCCTGATCGGGTGCTGTTTCCGCTCCGCCACGATGAACTGGGCGATCCGTTTCGCCCACCGTTCCTCGCCGTAGCGCCAGATGACGCCGGCCAGGTCGGCTTCGGGATAGGTATTGACGATTTCGGCGGCCGTTCTGGGGTTTTCCTGGTCCATGCGCATGTCCAGCGGACCGTCGTGCATATAGGAAAACCCCCTCTCCGGCGTATCCAACTGGTGGGACGAGACCCCCAGGTCGAAAAACACGCCGTCGGCTGTATCGATGTGCAGATTCCACAGGACCTGCAGCAGGTTCTTGAAGTTGGATTTTACGAGGGAGACGCGGCAGGGTACGCCGGCCAGCCTTTCTTTTGCCGCCGCCAGGGCTTCGTCGTCCTGGTCGATGCCGATGAGCCAGCCCTGCGGGGTCAGCCGCGAAGCGATGGCATGGGAATGGCCGGCACCGCCAAGGGTGCAGTCCACATAGATGCCGGCAGGATCCGTGACGATCCAGTCCACGCTTTCCTGCAGCAATACGCTGACATGGGAGAATTCCATACGCTGCCCCTTCCTCAGATATCCAGGTCCAGGTCTTCCATTTCCTCAGCCATTTCCTGGTCGGCCATACGGTCCTTTTCCTGCCACTTGGCGGCGGCCCAGATTTCCGCCTTGTCGCCGACGCCGATGATGACGACATCCTTGTCGATGCCCGCGTAACGCCGCAGGCTCGCGGCCAGCAGGACCCTGCCCTGCTTGTCGCAGCTCACATCGGAAGCTCCGGAAAAGAAGAAACGTTTCAGGTCGCGGTTTTTCTTCAACCCCATGGAGAGGTTGTTCAGCTTTTCCGTAAACCGCTGCCACGACGCTTCGTCGTAGACCATGAGGCAGCCGTCGAAGCCTTTGCAGAGGTAGAAATGCTTGCCGAGCGCATCGCGCAGTCTGGCAGGGATGAACAGGCGTCCCTTGTCATCCAGGGAATGCTCGAATTCGCCTAACAACATTTCGCTCCACCTCTTTTCCCCACTTTTCACCACTTTTTTACAATTATACCTTTGAAAAAGGGATTTTGCAATAGCCCCGCACCCCTTGCAACCTCCCTTGACAGGCGGAAATTGCCCGTTTCGGCCTGTCTGTTCCCCAATAATCCGCAACATCTAGAATACAGTGTATTTTTCATATCTATATATAGTGTACCTACAAAATATAAATTTTTTCGATGCAAAAATTTTTTTCTCCCGAACAAAAAATGAATTTAATTTGAAATCCGCCGGAACAAGGTCCCCCTCCCTTTCCCTTTTCGGCGACCGGTGATATAATGAGGGCACTGATTCTGTGCAGAAGGCTGCAGAGAAACTCACAGCATATGAATAGACGAGGTGAACGATATGGAAATGAACAACGTGAAGGACACGGTGGAAAAGGTACAGAAGATTACGGCGGACACGAACATCATCGAAGCCGTACAGGCCCATCCGGAAATCATGCAGGTCTTTGCCGAATACGGCCTGGGCTGCATCGGCTGCATGGCCTCCAGCTTCGAGACGATCGGCGAAGGCGCCGGCGCGCACGGTCTCGACGTTCCGGCCCTGATCGAGGACCTGAATGCCTGCATCGCGGAATACGAAGACGAAAAGAAGTAATTTGTCACTACAACAAAAAAAAGGATCGAGTAGGAGGGGGCGGTTAGCCCCCGTCCTCTCACACCACCGTGCGTACCGTTCGGTACACGGCGGTTTCAACAGTTGTTATGCACCGACTGGT
>ONEW01000015.1 GCA_900316935.1 uncultured Selenomonadales bacterium | reverse complement strand
CTGTTCAATATAGGCTTTCCTTGCAGGCAGCATAAAAAAGTAACGAGACAGTAAAAACCATCTCGTTACTAAGGTCTAACTTTTTGGGGTCACATCAGGAGTCTACACCCGGTTCCGGAACGAAGGCAACCCGGACGGCAAGTGGAACGAGCAGGAAGTGGCCAGCCTGGAGCCCGGGTACTATTTCACGCCGACGGCCTTCCTCGGCTGGGAACATCTCTTCGCGAAAGGACGGGACCGGCGGGAAGACGTGGCCAGCCAGTACGGGTATACGCTGAATTTCAATCTGGGCGACTATTGTTACACGGATCCCGGCAGCCGGCGCATCCGGCTCCATTATTACCACCAGCCCCAGGCATCGGTCATTGTCCATACCATGAACGGCTGGCCCGGTTTTTTCGACACGGCGGACCAGCGCCTGGGCATGAAAGGCTGGGGCCTCTCCCTGGATTACGTCCTGGCCCGGGGGGTCCTGCTGACCCTGGAAGGGTACGATTTGAAAAGCATCCGCAGGTCGCCCTTCCTGGGCGACCTGCGGCAGCGCGTCCTCGGCGGAAGCGTCACCTTCGGGTTCTGACCCGTCCTAAGGAACCATGCAGAAAGGGCAGCGCCTCAGCGCTGCCCTTTTTTCTGCGGCTCCACTTGTTCCAACGGGTACCGGTCCGGATTCCGTTCCATGCCGTCCTTGTCCAGGACGTGCTGCTGCGAATACCAGCAAAGGCCTGCGAAGGCCAGCACGAGAACCGCTGCCAGGACAGCGGCAATGACGGCGGTTTTCTTTACCACGGAATCTGCTCCTCCGACCCGATCAGGGAACCGTCCGCCCCGCTGTAGTGGAACTGGTAGTAGTGCTGCCTGCCGGTGTGGTCCCGGTACGTGAAGCCGTCCGTCAGGAACTGGCTGCGGGCGCCGTTGACACAGGGTTCGCCGCGGAAGCTCTCCGCCAGGGCCAGATCCCCTGCGGGCAGGTCTTGGACGAGACGCTGGCGGAAGCTGCCGCCGTCGGGCACCGCTTCCACCTGGACGACATGGAAATCTTTCACGTAGCGGGTCGCCGTGTATTCCAGCTGCACTTTGGCACCGCCCAGGTTGAAGAAGGTGATTTCCACCGGCTGGTTCCCGAAATCAGCCAGGGGCCGCCAGGGCAGGGAGAAGCGTTGCCCTTCATATTGCTGCCGCAAGTCGTTGAGTTCCCCGACTGTATAGGTACTCTTTTTTGCGGCCGCCCCGCCCGTATTGGGGTCCGTCCCCACGTAAACTTCCTGCCGGGCGGGATCTGCCTCCGCCTCCCTGGTATAGTAGTATTGGTCACAGACCGGGCTGCCCTGCTTGTCCAGGTGCCAGAGGGAGAGGACCATGTTGCGGCCGCCGGTGCTGCCTGTGCTCAGGAAGCGGTTTCCGCCCAGATAATAACAGGCATCGCGGACAAAGCCGCTTTTCACGTGGCGGGGCCGGCCCCCCTGCTGGGTGTACAGGTTCGTAATCCGTCCCTCGGCGTCTCCCGTCAGGAGTTCCCCTTCGCCGTCGCCGTTGATGTCGGCCAGGACATAGCGGGTCTGGTTGAACACTTCGTCCGGCGGCAGGTTCCGGGCGCTTTCCCAGACAGCCATCAGGTCCTCCCGGTCCGGGGCGGTGTCCGTCTGCCCTCGGGACTGTTTCACGACCATATCCTGGAGCAGGGTCTGCATTTCCCCGAGTTCCTCCGTATAAACACCGGCCCGGACAGGCTGCGGTGCCGCGGAAAAGAGAGCCGCTGCCACGGCCAGGAGGCAGGACGCCCGGGCCAGGGCGCGAAGGCCCCGTCGTGCGGACTTGTTCCGCGTTGTCAGTACTGCCATCGTTTTCACCACCTTTGCAAAAAGGGGGAAGAGAAAACACCCCTTCCCCCGCCGGAAGCGGATCAGAACTTGCCGCCACCGCCGCCGCTTTCCGACGATTCGGATTTCTGCGGCAGGGGCCGTTCCGTCCGGTCCGTGTACAGATACTGGTCGTCGCTGACAACCAGGTGGAAGCTGCCTTCCTCGATATAGCGGGCTGCCGATACGCTGGGCGCCACGTTGCTCATGGTGCCGCGCAGCCAGCTGCGCACGCCCAGGGCGCCTGCTGCCGCCAGGACGGCGCCGGTCACCAGGGCCAGGATACTGAACCGGCCGGCAGGATCGTAGGCTTTGCCTTCTTTCTCGTAATAGGAGGTCAGTTCATCCGTGCCGTTGACAAAGGCCGTAAAGGCTTCGGCATAGTTTCCTTTGGAAAGGGATTTCGTGAACCGGCCGCCCAGGGCCTTGATGCCGGCCTTGTCGGAAATCATGGCGCGCATCTTTTCGTCCGTGCCGATATACCAGTCCCGTTTCTGCATATCCAGGACCAGGACGATGTTGCCCTTGCCGCCTTTGTTGTAGCGGCTCTTCAGGAGCTGTCCGGCGTAGGCGTCGGGTGTCACGGCGCCCAGGGACTGCACGGTGACGATGCCGATGCCGATGTTGTGTTTCAATTCCACCGCTTCCAGGGCTTTCGTGAGCCGGGCCCGCTCCGGCTGCTGCAGGAGCCGGGCGCCGTCCTGGATGGATTGGCTTCCGAAGAGGGGCGCAGCCGCCCGGGCCGCCGGCCCTGCGGGACCTGCCAGCACCGGCAGGCAGACGAAGGCCAGCGCCGCGAAGAAGAGTTTGAGGAAACGTTTCCCGATGGTCATATTGGCACCTCCTTACAGCACGTTCAGGGAACCCAGGACGAGTTTGGCCAGGAAATAGAAGACCGGCAGCAGGACCACGAAGGCGCCGGCCGTGTATTTTTTGCACTTGCCTTCGTCAATGGGCAGTTTGCCGACGAACTTCCCGCTCTGGCCGTTCATGAGGAAGGTGTAGGGCTCGTCCTGGAAGCGCGTGGTCAGGATCCACACAGGGGCCATGGCGTAAGACACCTTGTTTTCGGCATCTTTCGTGACAAAGGCTTCCTGCTGCTCGAACGAGGTGTACCCTGTCACGGTCTTTTCCAGTTCCCCCAGGGCCGCGTGTTCCACCAGCTCCTGGGCCCGGGGTGCCGCCTCGTCGGCCGCGACATCGTACCGGTCCGCCAGGTATCCCGCCAGATAGGACGTCGTAAAGGGTTGCAGGAAGGAATAGTCGTAGGGCCCGATGCTCTCCATCCATGTATCGTCCATGCGCCGGCTGCCGTCGACAGGGACTTTGGAGAAGGCCAGGGAGCCTTCCCGCTGGCATTCGTAATACTCTGCTTCCGTGACTTCGCAGTTCCCCCGGCGGTATGTCCGCACCGTTTTGGCGCGGTAGCTGCCGGTGGCCGTCACGCAGGAATCAAAGAGCCAGAAGGGCACGTACATGCCCTGGATGGAGTCGATGCGCGTATCGGACAGGAAGTTGTCCGGCAGCAGGCGTTTGCCTTCGTAAAAGGCCCGGAAGGCCTCTTTGGCTTCGTCCCTGGTCTTTTGGAAGGGGATCACGTAGTCCGGCCGCAGGGCGCCTTCGTAGCGGGCGGAAATCATCGTCGGGTTGCCGCAGTAGCAGCATTCCGTGGCCATGGTGTTGTCGTCCGTCACGATTTCGGCGCCGCAGGACGGGCACTGGAAGGCTCGGAGCATTTTCTGCTCGTCTTCGCTCCAGGCTGCGCCGGCTCCTTCCGTGTTCCATTTCTGTTCTTTCGCTTGTTCCGCCTTGGCGGCCTGCTCTTCCTTCCTGGCATAGTAGGCTTCCAGGTCGGCTACGGAGAGCCGGGTGCCGCAGTATTCGCATACGATTTCCGACTGGCCCGGCACATAGCTCAGGGGGCCCGTACAATTCGGGCATTTGAAGCTTACCGATGTATCCGCCATAACGTACCTCCCGTCTTTTTCATGTTTCCCTGGCCATCAGGCTCCTGCCTTCTCCGCGGAATCGGAAGGATGGCCTGGTCACATCTTGTCGTTGTCGTCAAAGGGATCGCCGCACTGCGGGCAGAACTTGGGCGGATGGTGGGGATCCGGGGGCTGCCAGCCGCATTTGTCGCAGCGGTACAGCGGTGCGTCCGCCGGTTTTTTGGTCCCGCAGTTCATGCAGAACCTGCCCTGGTTCACCGTGCTGCAGGACGGGCAGGACCAGCCGGCGGCCGGTTCCGGTTTCGGGTTCCCGCAGTTGATGCAGAATTTCCCCGTGTTGCCTTTCTGTCCGCAGCGGCAGTCCCAGCCACCCTGGGCGGGAGCAGGGGCTCCCTGCGGCGTCTGCACGGTCTGCGGCGTCTGTGCGGCCTGTGCGGCCTGCGCCTGGTTGAACAGGCCGGCGATGTTGTTGCCCGTGGCGTTCGCCATGCCCATGCCCATAAAGGCCATGGCCGGGCCGCCGCCTTCGTTGGTCCCGACGGACCGCAGGAAGTCTGCCTGGGCATCGGCCAGCACACCGGCGGCCATGGCCGGATTCGCCGTGGCCATGCCCATCTGGATCTTCTGGATCTTCGCTTCGTCCTCTTCGTTCGCCTTGACGCTGTTGACACCGAAGGAGACAATCTCGATGCCGCGCAGCTCGCGCCACCGCTTGGACAGGACTTCGTTCAGGGCATCGGCCAGCTCGAACGTGCGTCCCGGCAGTTCCGTGTAATCGATCCGCTGGGCCGAGATTTTGGCAAACGCCGGCTGGAGGGCCGTCAGCAGTTCCGATTTCAGCTGGCTGTCAATCTGGCTGCGGCGATATTCGTCCGACTCGTTGCCGACGACGTGGGTGTAGAACAGGATGGGGTCCATGATCCGGTAGCTGTATTCGCCGAAGCAGCGGATGCGCACCGTCAGGCTCAGGTGCGTCGTATCGTCGACGGTGCGGAAGGGGATTTCGCTCGGCGTACCGTACTTGTTGCCGATGATTTCTTTCGTGTTGAAGAAATAGACGCGCTGGTCCTTGCCGGGATCGCCGCCGAAGGTGAAGCGCCGGCCCACCTGCTTGAAGACGGCGACGACGCTGTCCTTGTTCAGGCCGCCGGTGAAGAGGGACGGTTCCGAAGACTGGTCATAGGTATACTGCCCCGGTTCGGCGCACACATCCACGACCTTGCCGTTTTCCACAATCATCATGCACTGGCCGTTATTGACGACGATGACGGAGCCGTTGGAAATGACGTTGTCCTCGGCCGTAGTGTTGGAGCTGCGCCCCTGGCTCGAGGTCCGTTTCCGGCCTTTCGTCATCAGGACATCGGCCGGCATGCCTTCGCAATAGATGAACTCTTTCCATTGATCGCCCAATACACCGCCGGCGGCACCCAATGCTGCTTTAATCAAACCCATGGTCTTCCTCCTTTTTGCTGACTGAGGGGACTCTGTTTCCATTTCCTTGTCTGGACGGAATGGTTCCACTTTTCCGGTTTCATTGTAGCAGGAAAGGGGGGCCGGCCGGCCTAAGGAATTCCTCAGTCTTTGGGGAAGAAGCGCGGATTTCTTTGCCGAAAGGGTGCCTTCCGTAGTATCATTACATAAATGGAACCCGAATGGAACCCGGCCAGACCGGAAAAATCGGACGGAGGAAGGAACCATGGAGAGGCGCGGCTTTTTTGCGGACGTGGCGGCAAGGTACATCCGCCTTGCCCTGCTGCTTTTCTGCGCCCTGTGCCTGCTGTGCCCGGCCCGGCCGGCAGGCGCCGGACCCCTTCCGGCCCGGGATTCGGAAGCCGTGCTGCTCGTCCGGCAGGGACAGCCCCTGTACTGGTATCCCCGGGAAATCGACGACATCGTCTTCCTCGTCAACCGCGGCCTCTGCCAGGAAGAGATCTCGGACTGGCAGGATCTGTACCGCAGCCGGGCCGTCATCGGCATCGAAGACGGCGATGCCGACTGGAAGTCGGGGATCCTGGCCCTGACGCTGGCCCTCCGGGGCAGCTGCCGCGAACAGGATGTCCTGTCCCTCCTGACGGAACTGTGGCAGGACGGGCGCCTCGTGGTCCACTACCGGGGCCGGGAATACAGCCGGGACCATTCCGCTGTCGCGCCGGCGCCTTTCCCCGTGGAAATCCTGTTCCGGTCCGAAGCGGAACGGCGGCGCCAGCTCCAGGACCGGAACCACCTGGTCCTGGTCACGCCCCGGACCCATCCCCTGCACGTGACCCGGGGCCTGCTGAGCGACCGGCCCCTGGCCGGGGGCAACGCCCGGCCGCCGCAGACAGACCTGGAAGATCCCGAAACCTTCGAAGCCACCTGTCTGGCCCTGCCGGCCCTGCTGCGGCGCCACGTGGCCCGCTACCGTGTCTGGGCCCGGAACGGCCGCACCAGCCTGATTGCGGCTTACCTGGTCACCTTCGCGGCCATCTTCCTCGTCTTCGGCTTCCTGCAGCACCATACCCAGCGGCGGAATGTCCTGCTGGCGGCCCGCCTTGCCGAAGGCTCCCTGGTGCTGCTGGCCCTGGTGCGGTTCTTCAAACTGTACACGGACGAAACCTCGCCGCTGAACCGGTTCCTCTGGTACGCCTTCTATCCGCCCTACTTCCTCATCGCCCTGTCCCTGCTCCTGGCCATTTACTACATGACCCGGCAGCACGGCGACTTCCGCGTGCCTTCGTGGTGGAAGGGTCTGGCCGCCCTGGACGGGGCCGTGTGCCTGGTCATCCTCACCAATGACCTGACGGAAGCCTTTGCCGCGTTTCCCCTGGGGCCCACGCTGGGCAGCAATGTGTACGAAATCACGCTGGAGGGCTCCCTCATCAAGTGCTTCCTGGCGGCCCAGTTCTGCGCCGCCTTCCTCCTCCTCGTGCGCAACAGCTGCGCCATGGTCCGCCACCCCCGGAAGAGGCCGGACGGGACCGGGGAAAGGGCTGATGCCGGGGCGGTCCTGCAGTGGAAATACGCCCTGCCGGCGCTCATCCTGAGCCTGGAACTGGCGTACCATTTCTGCTACGGCATGAATCTTGCAAGCGCCCGCCATTGGGACACGTGCCTCGTCCTCATCTGGGGCTGCCTCGCCTTCGCCGCCGTGTCGGATTATCTGTACCTGCTTCCCGTCAACCGGGGCTACGAGCGGGCCTTCGACTGTGCCACGGTCTCCATGGCCATCTGCGATGCCGCGGGACACACGGTCTACGGCATCCTGCCCCGGCCCCATCCGCCGGAATCGGGCCTGGTCCTCCACTGCCTCCCGCTGGACAGGGGCTCTTTCTGGTGGCAGGAAGACCTGTCGGAAATCCGCCGCCTGCGCCATTCCCTGGATCTGAGCAACCGCACCTTGTCGCGCTATGTCCGCCTGCTCCGCCGGCGCCGGGAAATCCGCTCCCGCTACCTGACGCTGCAGCAGCAGAACCGCCTCTTTGCGGAACTGGCCGCCATCTGCGAATCCAAAAGCCACGCCGTACGCGTCCTCACGGGGCAATTGGAACGGCGGGACCTGGACCGGACCGGGCAGAAGCGCATCATGCGCCTGGTGAGCTGCCTCATCGTGTATCTCAAAAAGCGCTGCGTCCTGCTGCTTTCGTCCAAAGGCCAGGGTACGGTCAAACCCCTCGAGTTCATGATGGCCCTGCGGGAAAGCTGCGATTCTTTCACCGCAGCCGGCCTGCAGAGCGCCTGCACATACCGTCTTGACCGTCCCCTGCTGGCGGCCGGCGACGCCCTGGTCCTGTACGACCTCGCGGAGTTCCTGCTGGAAAGCTGCAGCCGCCTTCCCGGGGAAACGGTCCTCCTGAGCCTGGTGGAAACCGGCGGCGCCCTGCGTCTGGTGTGCCTTGCCAGTCCGGGCCTGGCAGGCATCCTCGCCGCGGCCGGCCGCACCATCGCCCGCCGCAAGGAGTGGGCGTCCTGCCGGACGGAGTTTGACGAGGACGACTCGGCGACATTATATGTCACCCTGAAACCGGAAGAAGAAAGGAGGCCCGCGCCATGACAGACCTCTATTTCCTCGACGCGCCCTGGCACCGGCTCCTCCTGCTGTACGGCTGCTTCCTGGTCTGCCTGCAGGCCTTTCTCCTGACCGAGGCCCCGCACCTGGGGGACCGGCGGCACCGTGCCGGACTGCTCCGGGAAGGGATCCTGCTGGTCTTTGCCATCCTGTTCGTCTATCCCCTCCTGGCCCAACCGCTGCAAGCGCGTTACCTGGGCGGACTGATCCTGCCGTCCCTGACAGGCTGGCGCTATGCCGCCGGCGCCGCTGCCCTGGCCACCCTCGCCCTGGAGCAGCGCTGCCTGCCCAGGGACTTGTGCCTGGCCGCCGCGGTCGTCCTCACCCTGCCCGGCGTTATGGCACGCCTGGGCTGGCCGGGCCTGGCGGCAGCCCTCGTCCTGTGGACCCTGCGGGAGTTTTTCGCGGCGCGCCTCCTCTGGCACCAGCGCCGGGACCTCCTGACGCCCCACACCATCAAGGCGGCCATGGACAACCTGCCCCTGGGCCTCGCCTTTGCCCGGAAAGACGGGAACATCTTCCTCGCCAACACAGCCTTCCTCGATTTGTGTTACCAGCGCTTCGGCCGGTATTACGGCGACCTGCGCCACTTCTGGCACGATGCCGCCACCTGCCCGCCGGACCGGTGCCTCGCCCTCCAGCGCCTCGGCATGGAGCTGTTCCTGCGCTTTCCCGACGGGCAGGCCGTCCTGCTCAGCCGTTCGGAACTGCAGACGCCGGACGGCCCCATGACGCAGATCCTCGTGAAAGATGTCACGGCCGAGGACGCTGTCAACCGGCAGCTCCAGGAGCAGAACGCCCTGCTGGCGGAACAGGGCGGGAAAATCAAGGACCTGTTGGGGCGCCTGGAAGAAATCACGCAGGAACAGGTGGCGACGAAGATCCGCTTCTTCATCCACGACCTGCTGGGCCAGCGCCTGGCCCTGGTGCAGCACCTGATCGACACGGACGCCGGCGGGGCCGCTGCCCGCGTCGCGCCGCTGCTGGACGAGGTCATCCGCGAAATGAAGATGTCCCGCGCAAGCAAGCCGGAAACCGTGCTGTCCAATATATTGTCCACGTACCGCAAAATCGGGATTACCGTGCATTGCCATGGCAAACTGCCCGAAGACGCAAGGACGGCCGAAGCCTTTGTGGACATCATCCGCGAAGGCCTGACCAATGCCGTGCGCCACGGCCATTGCGACAAGGTCGTCATCCGCCTGGCCGGAACGCGGGGCCGGTATACCCTGGATTTGTTCGACAACGGCGGCGGTACGGCAGCGCCGCCCCGGTTCGGCACGGGCCTGACGGGCATGCGGGAGCGCATGGAAAGTCTCGGCGGCGTCCTGCGCGTCGGACACCGGCCCCTCTTCCGGATCCATTGCGAAACGGAACGGCCGCCGGCGTGACGGCAGGATTGGAAAGGGAAGGGGACGGAGGAATCAGGAAGCGGGGAGGAATAGGGAAATGATCAAGGTATTGATTGTGGAGGACCAGCAAATCCTGCTGGACACCTTTACGAGCGCCATGCACAATTACGAAGACATCCGCGTCGTCGCAGCCATTGCCGATGCCGGGGCCGCGGACCTGGCGTGCCGCATGTGGCACCCGGACTGCGTCCTCATGGATATCTGCGCTGACGGCGACATTCTGGGCATTTACGCCACGGCGCGGATCAAAAAGGCGGACCCCGCCATCAAGGTCATCCTGATGACGGGATTTCCGGAACTCAATTTCCTGGAGCGCGGCAAGGAGGCCGGCGCCGACAGTTTCCTCTACAAGACGTCGTCCATGGAGGAGTTCGTCGAATGCATCCGCGCCACCATGGCCGGAGAGCACCGCTATCCCGATGTCTCGCGGAACACCATGACCTTCGGCGCGGCCCAGTGCTCCCTGACCGAACGGGAGCTGGAGATCCTGCGCCTGTATTCGGCGGGACTGACGCGGCGCGAGATGGCGAAGGAGCTCTTCATCAGCGACAGCACCATCAATTTCCACATCAACAAGATGCTGGCCAAAACGGGCTTCAAGACGCTGCTGCAGCTCGCCATCGAAGCGGCGAACAAGGGCTATATCAACGTGAAATCGTAAGGCAGGAAAAGGAAAAGGATTGCGGCCTCTAGGAGGCCGCAATCCTTTTTTTCGTCAGGGTGCCTATTCCGCTTTTCGTCAGGGTGCCTATTCCACCAGCCGTACCCGGCCGGCCGGTTCCGCGTAGGGTTCCCCGACGGTGCCGCCCAGCTCCGCCAGGAAGTTGAGGACGGCGTCCGTATCGATGTAGCCGGTACCGCGGATTTCGGCCGCCCCTTCCTCTGCCAGGGCGCCGTAGGTATCGCCGCCGCGGCAGAGGAACTCCGGCGCGGCGAGGACGTATTCCTTGTCCGGGTCAAAGGGCTTGCCGTTGATTTCTTCCACGGTGACGCGGCTGCCCGGTTTCGCCGGGGCAAAGTAGGTGGAATTCGGATACTGGCGCCCTTTTTCATACGGTACGCCCGTCCGGACCGTCACCTTGATCCCTGCCAGCTGCGGGAAGGCGCCATTGGCCGCGGGTGCCGTGGAATATCCGGCTTCGAGGATTTCCAGCAGGACGGCCCCTTTCAGTTTCATGAGGAAGAGCTGGTTGTTGTAGGGCAGCACAGCCGTTACGGAGCCGACCGTGACGGGGCCGGCGGGAATGCTCTTCCGCAGGCCGCCGCCGTTGACGATGGCCCCGTCCACGTCGAGGCCGTACGGTTTCAGGGCCGTCCGGGCCTGCCACAGGAAGGCGTCCGCCACAAAATCCCCGAGATTCGTCTCCCGGGTGCGTACGCCGGGATCACGGGACCCGTCCAGCAGGAACGGCGCGGTACCGGCCTGGCGGCCCATGGCCTTCTGCACTTCGGCGTTGTACTTGTTGGCAATCCGCAGCACTTCCTTATCCTGTCCGGTAAAGGTCACGGCCGGGGAGAACTTTTCCGTCCAGCGGTCCTCCTGCCAGCGAATGACGCCGATGTTGTGCGTGTAACTGCCCGTTTCCGCCAGCAGGGCCTTGCCGATATAACGGTTCTTGACGCTGTGGTCGTGGCCGTCGATAAAGATGTCGAGGCCCGTAACGTGCTGCAATACATCGTCGGAGCGGTTGCCTTCATTGCCTTCTTCGCTGCCCATGTGGCCCAGGGCGATGACCAGGTCGCAGCCCTGCCCTTTCAGGCCGTCCGCCAGGCCCTGCACTTTGTCAAACAGGGCCTGTCCGGACAGGAACGTAAGCCCCTCGACATTCTTCGGATTGGTCGAGGTATCGGTCGACGGCGTCGTCATGCCGATGACGCCGATGCGGACGCCGCCTTTCCGGAAAACGGCGGTTTCCCGGACCAGGGGCCTGTTCCAGGCGTCGACGAGGACATTGCACGACACGACGGGGAACTTCGCTTCCTTCACCCGCTGCAGGAGGACATCCTGCCCGTAGTCGAATTCGTGGTTGCCCAGGGTCATGGCATCGTACCGCGCCGCGTTCATCATGGCGATGGCCGACCTGCCTTTGCTGTAGTTCACCAGGTTGTTGTCCTGGATGGCGTCGCCGGCATCCAGGAGCAGGACATCGTACCCTTTGGCCTCGAAGTCCTTTTTAAGCGCTGCCACGGCCGCCATGCCGTAAATGCCGTCGCTTTGGATGTCAAAGCCGTGGGTGTCGTTCGTATGGAGGATGACCAGTTTCGAAAAATCCGCCGCCAGCCCGGCCGGCAGGTAAACGAACAGAAGGGCCAGTACGCCCAGGAGCAGGCCGGCCAGCTGTTTCCTCCATTGTCTGTCTTTTGTCATGGTTCCTTACCTCCGTTTCCCTGTCGTCACTGGTTGCTGCCCTGCAGGCCCGCCGAGACACGGAGTCCTTTCACGGGGCCGCAGACATTGTCGAAGACACAATCCGTCAGCTCCACCTGGGAGGATTCCATCCACAGGAGCTGCAGGTCCGTCCTTGTGTCCTTGAAGGTGGTGCGCAGGCAGCGCAGGTCCGTGGAGTTGCTGGCGGAAATCAGGCCGTAGGTGCAGTCGCGGATCACGCTGTCGTATACGGTGATGCCGTGGCAGTTCCGGGCTTCGTACCCGTATGTACCGCAGCCGTACAGGTCGGCATTCCGGATTTCCACACCGGACGTTTCGGCGAAGTGGAGGACGGCGCCGCTGCAGTAGCCTTTTCCCTGAACGTGGCCGGCGCGGAGGTTGGCGAGCTGCAGTCCGTGGCAGTTCCGGAAATTCAGGACGGGCTCGTACCGGTCTTCCTGCACGATTTCCGCCGTCACGGAAGCGGTATCACGCCCGCGGATGGCCAGGTTCCGGAACCCGCAGATTTCCAGTCCATAGTCCCGGTACAGGCCGGCCGGGCTGAGTTCGTTGTAGCCAAAGGGATGGACCAGCTTTTGCGCCTCATTGCCCCGCCCCCATTCCGAAATGTTGTACCGTCCCGGTGCCAGCACGATTTCCGTATCGTCCGCCAAGGCCTCCATCAGTTCGTATACATTATTGACGAAAACCGTCTTCCCGGCCGCCGAGCCCGTATGCGGCAGCAGCAGGACCAGCGCCGCCAGCAGGAAGGCCAGCCACCGGCATCCGGTTTTACAGGTCTTGTCCATCTTCATCCCTCCTTGTGTCTGGTATAAAGTCCCCCGCGTCCTTCCCGCCGGGCGTCCCTTGTACCCGGCGGGTGTAAAAAAACAGGGAAAAGGATTCCTGATTGCTTTTCTGCATCTTCATTATAGCGGAAAAGGATTCCCCGCCGTCCTAAGGAATCCCTCAGTTTTTTCGACAATGCTGGGTTTGAAGAAGCAGCACACCATATCCCCCATTTTTAAAATCGGCATTTTAATACGTGTCGAAAAAATACGTATTTTCGCAATACGTATGAAAAACGGGATTTTAATTATTTTGCATCCTCTTCCCCTTCTTGGGTAGTTCCGTTTCCCCGTGTACGGCGGGGGCCGGGGCGGAAAGGACCTAAAAAAAGCTTGGAATCCCTCCGCAAAGGGTTCCAAGCTTTTTATCCGGAAATAGGGCGGATTTTACCTTACGGGACCACTTTTTCCATGGCCCGGCTGGCGACGATGTCGACGCCGAGGCCCAGGATATCGGGCACGACGACCTGGCCGGCCTGTACGGGGGCTTCCACTTCCACCTGGCGCAGGAAGCGGATGCAGTCCGCGACTTTGCCTTTGGGCAGCACGTCGGCCGAGACGACGGGGAGCAGGGGTAGCAAGGCGCCTTGGATGCGGACCGTCGTGGTCAGCATGCGTTTGGGGTCCGTCACTTCCTGTTCCGCGTATTTGGCGCCGCGGGGGCAGGTGTTGCCCGTGACGCTCACGAATTTACCGTGTTCCATGGTGACTGTCAGTTCGCAGCCCATGGGGCACATGATGCAGTTCATCACTTTCGTTTCCATGTCGCTCCTCCTTAATCGGCCTTCAGTCCTACCGTGATTTCGTCCTTCATGACCGCGGTCTTATCCGCCGGAATGTCCAGGGTAATCATCTCACTCGGTTTGACGACAGGGAAGAGGCGTTTTACGAGGACTTCGCCGCCGCATTTCACTTCGAGGGTGACTTTGCGGGCCGGGGCGCCGACGCGCATGAAGAGGCGCGTGGCTTCGCCTTCCCGGGGAAGGTGGAGGACCTGGGGCACGCAGGTGCGCACGCCGTCGACAAGTTTGACGGCGACAGTGCTGACGACGGGTTCCAGTCTGCCCTGGGCGTCGAGGGCGGCGAATTTGCCGGCAATGTCGGCTTCATCGGACACAAAGTCCACCAGGTCATGCACATGGACCACGTTGCCGGCGGCGTAGATGCCGGGCAGGCTGGTCTGGCGGTGCTGGTCGACTTTCGGGCCGTTCGTGAAGGGGGCGATTTCGACCCCCGCGGCACGGGACAGCTCGTTTTCCGGGATGAGGCCCACGGACAGGAGCAGGGTATCGCAGTCGATATCGAATTCCGTGCCCGGGATAGGACGCATCCTGGCATCCACTTTGGCGACCGTGACGCCTTCCACGCGGTCGCGGCCCTTGATCTTCAGGATGGTGTGGGACAGGTACAGGGGAATGTCGAAATCATAGAGGCACTGGACCATGTTGCGGGTCAGGCCGTTGGAATAGGGGCAGATTTCGCAGACCGCCTGGACCTTGCAGCCTTCCAGGGTCATGCGGCGGGCCATGATGAGGCCGATGTCGCCGCTGCCCAGGATGACGATCTTCTTGCCGGGCAGGTAGCCTTCCATGTTGACCATGCGCTGGGCCGCGCCGGCCGTGAAGACGCCGGCAGGCCGTTCGCCGGCCGTGCGGATGGCGCCGCGGGTACGTTCGCGGCAGCCCATGGTGAGGATGACCGTCCTGCCCCGGACCGTGAAGAGGCCCTGTTGCGGGTTGACGGCGGTCACCACCTTGTCCTGCGAAACGTCGAGGACCATGGTGTCGGTCATGGTCTCGATTTCCGGTTTGTCCTTGACCAGGTCGATGCAGCGGCCGGCGTAGCCCGGGCCCGTCAGTTCCGCATGAAAATGGTGCAGGCCGAAGCCGTTGTGGATGCACTGCTGCAGGATGCCGCCCAGTTCGCGGTCCCGTTCGAGGACGAGGATCTTCTTCGCGCCGTTGCGATACGCGGAGTACGCAGCGGACAGGCCGCCGGGGCCGCCGCCCACGATTACTACATCATACGTTTCCATCATCATTTGCCCCCTTCCGTTCCGCCGCCCGTGAATTTGTCATAGTAGAGATGCGAAGCGGCCCGTTCCTTGACGATGGAGGAGACGGGGACCTGCAGCTCCCGCGCCAGGATCTGCACGACACGGGGTCCGCAGAAGCCGCCCTGGCAGCGGCCCATGCCGGCGCGGGTACGGCGTTTGACGCCGTCGACGGTGCGGGCACCGACAGGTTCATGGATGGCGGCGACGATTTCGCCTTCCGTCACGGTCTCACAGCGGCAGATGACGCGGCCGTAAAGGGCGTTGCCGGCGATGACCGCCTTTTTTTCGGAAGCGGACATCTTGTTGAAGGCCTTTTTCCGGGGCAGGCGGCCGTTCCAGTTGCATTTTTTGCGCAGGGCCATTTCCTTGCCGAGGGCTTCGACCAGCACTTCGGCAATGGCCGGTGCCGCGGACAGGCCCGGCGACTGGGTGCCGGCGGCGTTCAAAAAGCCGGGGACGGGGGAGGCGCCGAGGACGAAGTCCCCCGTGCTGGATACGGCGCGCAGGCCGGCGAATTCCGTAATGGCGGCGCCCAGGGGCAGGTTCGGCACGAGTTTGCGGGCGCCGGCGATGATTTCCTCCATACCGGCCGGCGTGACGGCCGTGTCTTCCTTGTCGTCCTGGTCGTTGGCGTTGGGACCGATGAAGGTGTTGCCGTGCGTCGTGGTGCAGACCAGGATGCCTTTGGAGGTCCTGGTCGGGCAGGGGAACACGATGCCCCAGACCAGGTCCGGCGCGGCGGTCTTGTCGAACAAGATGTATTCGCCTTTGCGGGGCGTAATGGTGAAGGAATCGTCACCGGCCAGGCGGGCGACCTTGTCCGCATAGACGCCGGCGGCGTTGATGACGAAGCGGGTCTTGATGGCCCCCTTCGTGGTGTTGACGATGGTGACGCGGCCGTCTTCCTTGACAAAGCCTGTCACGGCGCAGTCCCGGAGGACCTGGGCGCCGTTCTGGACGGCGCACTGGGCGAAGGCGATGGCGGCGCCGAAGGGCCACATGACGCCGGCCGTGGGAGCCCACAGGGCGGCTTTGGTGGTCGTCAGGTTCGGTTCCTTTTCCCGCACCTCGTCGCCCGTCAGGATTTCCAGGCCCGGCACGCCGTTCGCTTTGCCGCGTTCGAGCAGGACACCGAGCTGTTCCACCTGTTCGTCCGTGACGGCGCAGACAAGGCTGCCGCACCATTTGATGTCCAGGTCCAGGTCGTCCTGGAGTTCATGGTAGAGCGCGTTGCCGCGCACGTTCGTTTTTGCTTTCCAGCTCCCCGCAGGGGCATCGAAACCGGCGTGGCAGACCGCGCTGTTGGCTTTCGTCGTGCCGATGGACAGGTCCGGTTCCTTTTCCACCAGCAGGCAGCGCAGGTCGTACTTGGACAACTCGCGCAGGATGGCTGTGCCCACAATGCCGCCGCCGATGACCACTACATCTGTTTCTCTGAAAAATTCCATTGCCTTTTCCTCTTTTTCTGGCTGTCTCTCTCTATGCCTTTTTTTCCGGCACCGGCCGGTGCCGGGGAGGGGACGACGGTCAGTCGTTCCCTCTTTCTTCCGGCGCTGCCAGGGCCTTGCCGGCTTCGCCGCCCATGATCTTTTCTTCCGGTTCCACCGTGGCAATGCCCGTGACCTTGTCGCCTTCGTTCAGGGAGATGGCTTTCACGCCCTGGGTGTTGCGGCCGATCTGGGAAATGTCGCTGACGCCGGTCACCATGATGATGCCGCTGGCCGTGATGATGTACAGCTCGTCCCCGGGATGGACGATGGCCATGCCGGCCACTTCGCCCGTCTTATCGGTCAGGTTGTAGTTGATGCGGCCCTTGCCGCCGCGGATCTGCCTGGTGTATTCTTCCAGCCTGGTGCGTTTGGCCATGCCGTTTTCCGTAATGGTCAGGACTTCGGCCGCCGGGTCCGTGATGGTGTCCATGGCGACGACTTCGTCCTTCAGGTTCAGCATGATGCCGCGCACGCCGTGGGCCGGCCGGCCCATTTCCCGCACATCGGTCTCGCCGAAGTGGATGGCCAGGCCGCCGCGGGTGGCCATGAGGATTTCACTGTTCCCGTCGGTCATGCGCACGCTGATGAGCTCCTCGCCGTCGTCCAGCGCCATGGCGCGCATGCCGCTCTTGCGGACGGAGGCGAAGGCCGACAGCTTCGTCTTCTTGACGGTGCCTTTGTTGGTGGCCATGAACAGGTACTTCCCGTCCCCGAAATCGGCCGTGTTGATGACGGCCGTGATCTTTTCACCGGGGCTCAGCTGCAGTACGTTGACGATGGCCGTACCTTTGGCCTGGCGGCTGGCTTCGGGGATTTCGTAGCCCGGCAGGGTGTAGACCTGGCCCATGTTCGTGAAGAACAGGATATGGTTGTGGGTCCGCGCCAGGAAGAGGTACTTGGCGAAGTCGTCCTCTTTCTTGCCGCTGCCGCCCAGTTTGCCCACGCCGCCGCGTTTCTGTCTGCGGAAGTTGTCCGGCGTCTGGCGTTTGATGTAGCCCTGGTTGCTCAGGGTGACGACGATTTCCTCGTCGGGAATCAGGTCCTTCACGTTGAGGTCGCCCGGGTCGTTCTGGATTTCCGTGCGCCGTTCGTCGCCGAACTTGTCGGCCTTTTCCTGCAGGTCCTGGCGGATGATGTCCAGCACCTTGCCCTCGTCCTTGAGGACGCCTTCCAGGTAATCGATGGTCTGCAGCAGGTCGACGTATTCGTCGTCGATCTTCTGGCGCTCCAGTCCGGTCAGGCGCTGCAGGCGCATATCGAGGATGGCCTGGGCCTGGCGGTCCGTCAGGCCGAACTTCTCCATCAGCGCGGCCTTGGCCACATCGGCGTTGGCGCTGTTGCGGATGGTGTGGATGACTTCGTCCAGGTGGTCCAGGGCGATGCGCAGCCCTTCCAGGATATGGGCGCGGTCCCTGGCTTTGGCCAGGTCGAAGCGCGTCCTGCGCGTCACGACATCCTTCTGGTGTTCCAGGAAATACTGGAGGATCTGCTTCAAGGTCAGGATGCGGGGCTTGTTATCCACCAGCGCCAGCATGATGATGCCGAAGGAATCGCGCAGCTGCGTGTGCAGATACAGGTTGTTCAGCATCACGTTGGGCACCACGTCGGCGCGCAGCTCGATGACGATGCGCATACCGCGGCGGTCCGATTCATCGCGCAGGTCCGTGATGCCGTCGAGGACGCCGTCCTTGACCATCTGGGCGATGCTTTCCAAAAGGCGCGCCTTGTTGACCTGGTAGGGAATTTCCGTCACGACGATGCGGTGCTTGCCCTTCGCCATGTCTTCAATTTCACAGCGGGCCTGGACCCTCACGATGCCGCGGCCCGTATTGTAGGCCTCGCGGATGCCCGAGCGGCCCAGGATGATGCCGCCCGTCGGGAAATCCGGCCCCTTGATGGCGCTCATCAATTCCTCCGTCGTCACGTCGGGATTGTCGATGAGCAGCTTCAGGCCGTTCACGACCTCGCGCAGGTTGTGGGGCGGGATGTTCGTCGCCATGCCGACGGCGATGCCTGCCGACCCGTTGATCAGCAGTTCCGGCACCTTCGCCGGCAGTACGGCCGGCTCCTTGAGGGACTCGTCGTAGTTCGGCACGAAATCGACCGTTTCCTTGTCGATGTCCTCCAGCATGGCCTCGGCCATCTTCGTCATGCGCACTTCCGTGTAACGCATGGCCGCGGGGCTGTCGCCGTCGACGCTGCCGAAGTTGCCGTGGCCGTCGACGAGCAGGTAGCGCGTATTGAAATCCTGGGCCAGGCGCACCGTGGCGTCGTACACGGACGAATCGCCGTGCGGATGGTACTTACCTAAAACTTCGCCGACGATACGGGCCGATTTCTTGTAGGGCCGGTTCGACGTCATGCCCGCTTCCTGCATGGCATACAGGATACGGCGGTGGACCGGCTTCAGGCCGTCGCGCACATCCGGCAGGGCCCGCTGCACAATGACGCTCATGGCGTAATTGATGTACGAGTCCTTCATCTTGTTGGTCAGGTCGACGTCCTCGATCTTACCGCTTTCAGCGATATAGCCGTCGTCGTTGGCCAGCTCTTCCGAAGTCTCCCTCGGATCTTTCGTATTGTCGTCCACTTTAACACCTCATTGTCTCAATACATGGGCGGCCCGGTGTAACCAGGCACACCGTCCGCCACGCTTCCGGTTCAGCCCGCGATATAGAACACGGTCATCCCCGTGTGGCACGCGAGGCGCACGCGGGGCATTTCCTTTTCCAGCTCCGCTTCGCTCATGACGTTGCTGACGGAGCAGGGGATGTCGCGGAAGAGGATTTTCCGGTCCAGGGGCCATTTGACGCCTTCGAGGCTCACCATGGATTCATCCGTGAAGGGGAGCAGCGAAACGGCCACGGGCGATTCGCCCTCGGGCGGGTAGAAGGATACGGTCATACCGGACGGCACAAAGACGCAGATCTCCCGTTCGTCGGCCAGGACCATGGCCTGCTTCTGGTGCAGGGCCTGGGCGCCGATGGACTGGAAGGCGCTGAACAGGTGGTCGAAGCGGCCGCCGAAAACGCCTGAAAAAAGCCAGAATCTGCCGTCGTCCATCTGCTCCAGCAAAAGCTGCAGGTCCGTGTAATCCTTGTCGCGGGGGTAGTCCTTCGTGAGGCCGGCCTTGCGGGCCGCCTCCCACGATTCCTTTTCGGCGCTGTCGCCGTCGCCCACGACGAGGGAGGGGATGGTGCCCGCGTCGGCCAGGTAGTCCAGGCCCCGGTCAGCCGCCACGACGGTCGTGTTGTGGGGCAGGGACTTGAGGACCTGTTTCAGCCATTCCCGGGCCGGTTTGCGGCCGCCGGCCACGGCGAACACGACATCTTCCGGTGCCGCGTCCGGGGACTCCGCCTGAAAGGTGACGGTACCCTGGGGAAATTTCAATGTGTCCATGGCAATACCTCACTTTTTATGTTTGGCCGGTGCCGGGACCAGGGTGATGACCATGCCGTCCCGGACGACCTTCCAGTCGACGTCGCCGCCCTTTTCGCGGAGCCATTCCATGCTCACTTCGAGGAGGCAGCGGTTCAGTTTTTCCTGCGCTTCCGGCGGGAGCATCATCTTCGCTTCCGCTTCCTTTTTCAGCTCCCGGGACGTGCGGCGGATGCGGCGGTGTTCGCTGTCATCGGTCAGCACGGCCGTTTCGAAGGATTCTTCTTCCGACCAGCCGCGCAGCATGTCGGCGTCGGACAAATTCTTTTTGATTTTCACGGTATGCTCCTTTTCTTACAGGTCCAGCACGGCTTTGGATGCGTTCTCCTCAATGAAACGGCGGCGCGGCTCGACCTTGTCGCCCATGAGGATGGAGAAGACGCTGTCCGCTTCGGCGGCGTCGCTCAGGTTGACTTTCAGGAGCGTGCGGTATTTGGGGTCCATGGTCGTCTCCCAGAGCTGTTCGGGGTTCATTTCGCCCAGGCCTTTGTAGCGCTGGACCGTGATGTTCTTCTGGTCCCGGCCGATTTCGTCGAGGAGCCTCCTCAATTCTTCGTCCGTGTAGGCGTAGCTGTGCGCCTTCTGGCCCTTCTTGATCAGGTACAGGGGCGGCTTGGCGATATAGACATGTCCTTCCGTGACGAGGGGCTTCATATAGCGGTAGAAGAAGGTCAGGAGCAGCGTGGCGATGTGGGCGCCGTCGACATCGGCATCGGTCATGATGATGATTTTGCCGTAGCGGGCCTTTTCAATGTTGAAGTCTTCGCCGATGCCGCAGCCGAAGGCCGTGATCATGTTCTTGATCTCTTCGCTGGAAAGCATGCGGTCCATGCGGGCCTTTTCCACGTTCAGGATCTTGCCGCGCAGCGGCAGGATGGCCTGGAACTTGCGGTCCCGGCCCTGCTTGGCGCTGCCGCCTGCGGAATCCCCTTCGACCAGGTAGATTTCCGTCATGGTCGTGTCCTTGCTCTGGCAGTCCGCCAGCTTGCCCGGCAGGCTCGTGCTCTGGAGCAGGTTGCTGCGGCGGGTCAGGTCGCGGGCCTTGCGGGCCGCGGCGCGGGCGCGGGAAGCCATGACCGCTTTGGCCACGATCTTCTTCGCTTCCGCCGGATTCTCTTCAAAGAACTCGTTCAGCTGGGCCGTCACCAGGTTGTCCACGATGCCGCGGATTTCGCTGTTGCCCAGCTTGGTCTTCGTCTGGCCTTCGAACTGCGGTTCCGCCACCTTCAGGCTGATGACCGCCGTCAGGCCTTCGCGGCAGTCGTCGCCGCCGAGGTTTTCGTCGTTGTCCTTGAGGGCGCCGATTTTGCGGGCGTAATCGTTGATGGCCCGCGTCAGGGCCTGCTTGAAGCCCGACAGGTGCGTGCCGCCCTCTTCCGTATTGATGTTGTTGACATAGGTGAAGATGTTCTCATTGTAGCTGTCCGTGTACTCCATGGCGACTTCCACAATGGTCGTGTCCTTCACGCCTTCCACGTAGATCGGGGCGGTGTTGACCTTGTCCTTGTTCTGGTCCACGTACCGGACGAACTCGATGATGCCGCCCTCGAAATGGAACGCTTCGGACCGGCCCGACCGCTCGTCCGCCAGGGAGATGGTGACGCCCTTGTTCAGGAACGCCAGTTCGCGCAGGCGCAGGCGCAGCGTGTCGTAATCATAGACCGTCTCGGTGAAGATCGTGTCGTCCGGTTTGAAGTGTACGATGGTCCCCGTCCCTTCGGCCGGTCCCTTTTCGTAGAGGGGCCGCACCGTCCTGCCGCGGGAAAATTCGATGCCGTAGGCCTTGCCGTTGCGGTGTACTTCGACCTCCATCTTTTCCGACAGGGCGTTGACGCAGGATACGCCGACACCATGGAGGCCGCCGGATACCTTGTAGCCGCCATCGCCGAACTTGCCGCCGGCGTGCAGCACGGTCATGACGACTTCCACGGCCGGTCTGCCCGTCTTGTGCATATCCACGGGGATGCCGCGGCCATTGTCGCGGACCGTGATGCTGTTATCGCGGTGAATCGTCACCTGGATATCCGTGCAGAAACCGGCCAGGGCCTCGTCGATACTGTTGTCGACGACTTCGGACACCAAATGGTGCAGGCCGCGGGCCGAAACGCTGCCGATATACATGCTCGGCCGTTTGCGCACCGCTTCCAGGCCCTCCAGGACCTGGATCTGCTTGGCGCTGTACTGGCCTTTGACAGCCGTCGCTTCTTCGATTTCCTCCGTGATTTCTGCCTGTTTTTCCGCTTCCATGGCACGGATCTTTTCCGGATCGCTTGCCTCCACGTCCCGAAGCAGGTCCTTCGGGTCTTGCGTTTTCTTATCGGTCATTATTTCCTCCAATACTTAACAGTGTATGGTCCCTGACCCTTTTCTGCAGCGTCACCGCCGAAATGGCGGACAGGTACAGGACCTGGTCCGTCAAAACGCAGCTGCAGACGCCGCCGTGGTCCGTCAAATCGCGGATTTCGCAGTTCCTTCCGTCGCGGCGGCGGAGCTGCCCGTAAAAAGACGTGTCCTTCACACTGAAAATACCTATGATCTCACTGCTTCGGATGAAACACCCTGTTCCCAGATGTACGTACATTCTTCCTGTTCTTTCCTTTCAAATAGGCCAGCACGTCGCCCTGTTCCTTTTCCGGAATCAGGTCCGCCGGCCGGTGGCACTTGAGCTGCACGGCGATGCGGTCTTCTTCCGGCGTCGAGACGCCGTTGCGCACCCGTTCGAAAAAGTACGCGTCCACATCCTTTTTCACCATGTTGAAGGTGATGTCGTCGCAGGGCACGAAGGATCCCACTTCTTCGGCGCGCCGCACCCAGGGACGGCGCCGGATGATCCGCCATAAGGCCCGTTCCTGGTGGACGCGGTACTCCTGCTCGCAGGCGGGGCACACCGATTCCTTCCGGTCCAGGAAGGCGCCGCAGCGCGGACATTTGCGGAGCTGCCCGGCCCGGTACATCTTTTCCAGTTGGGCCTGCCGGCAGGCGGCTTCGAAAATGCGGGGACGCAGGGCCTCGTTGCCCAGAGGCGGCAGATTTTGCCGCACTGTTTCCTTTTCCTCGTCCGTCAGGGGCGGCAGTTCGCGCCGGGACGGCGGCGCGGCGGCCTGTACCGGACGCCGGTGCACGGTCCCTGTATGGAAGCGGATGTCGCGGACTTCCTTGTCCGTCAACAGCCCCTGGATGCGGCCCAGGATTTCCTGTTTGAGCATGGACAGCTCGCTGGCCCACACGGAACCGTCCACATCCACGTACAAGACGGATTTGTCGAGACGGGCCGGCTGGCAATGACGGGCGTTGACGGCCCCCACCACCTCGTTCCAGCGCTTCTGCAGCTGGTACAGGGAGAAGCGGCTGCGTTTTTCACCGCGGGGCAGCATGCTGCGCAAGGCCCCGTCGACGGTCACGGCCAGGGACTGGTCCAGTTCTTCCTGTGTCTTTCTTCTGCGCATGATCAGGCCTCGCGGATTTGTCCGTCTTCAATCTCGAAATAGCCGTTAGTGGCGAAATCGGGAATCAGGGCACGGTCATTGACCGTAATGAATGTCTGTACCTTTTCATTGATGAAACGGACGAGCTGCCGGCGGCGGCTGCCGTCCAGCTCGCTCATCACGTCGTCCAGCAAAAGGACGGGATATTCCCCGGCCATTTCGCGGACGTACTCAATCTGGGACATCTTCAACGCCAGGGCGCAGCAGCGCTGCTGCCCCTGCGACGCGAAGGATTTGGCGGCCCGTCCGTTGATTTCGGGTTTCAGGTCGTCGCGGTGGATGCCGATGCCCGTCGTCCCCTGCAGGACATCCTTGAAACGCCGCTCCTGCAGCGCGCCGAGATAATGGGCTTCCCAGTCGCGTCCCGCCTCCTCCAGGGGATGGAGGATCTGCCCGTCGTTGCCCTTCATTTCGTAGGACAGGGACAGGGTTTCCTTGTCCTCCGCCAGGGCGGCGTAAATGGGCTGGGCGATGGCTTCGAGCTTGCCGAGGTTTTCCAGCCGTTTCTGCAGGAGCTGCGCCCCCGTCGAAGCCAGGGCCTTGTCCCACACCGCCAGCTGGTCCCGTCCCGCCTTTTCCTCGCGGATGTCCTTGAGCAGCCGGTTGCGCTGCTTTAAGGAACGGTTGTATTGTACGAGCAGGTCGTAATACAGGGGGTCCGTCTGGGCGATCTCCATATCCAGGAAACGGCGCCGCAGGGCCGGTTCCCCCTTCACGATCTGCAGGTCTTCCGGGGAAAACATGACGACATTCAGAAAACCGTAATGGTCCCGGGCGGCCGTCTTCTTGCCGTCGATGCGTACCTCTTTCCGCCAGCGCCCGTTTTCCAGCAGGCGTTTGCAGCGGATTTCGTGCGGTCCGTCGCACCGTTCCACTTCCGCCAGCACCGCCATGCCCGGGGAAGAGAAGCGGAGCAGTTCCTCTTCCTTGTTCGTGCGGTGGCTGAGGCCGAAAGCGGCATAGAAGATGGCTTCGAGCAGGTTCGTCTTGCCTTGCCCGTTCTTTCCGTAAAAGACGTTCACCATGTGGCCGAACCGCAGGGCCGCGTGGTCGTAATTCCGGAAATTCACAAGCTGTAACGTGTCAATCTTCATTTTTTTGATTTCATGCGTTCAATCGGTTACATCGTTGCGGTCATTCACCTTGTTGACCAGGATCTGCCATTCCCTGCCGACCGACAGGACCTGGCCGGGATACACCTTTTTGCGTTTTTCGTGGATGACGGTGCCGTCCAGGCTGACCAGGCCCGCTTCAATCCCGTACCCGGCCTGGCCGCCCGTCCCCGTCACGCCGGCCAGCTTCAGGAGGGCCATGGCGGGAATGTAGTCCGTATCAATCGTAATCGTTACTTTCTTCATTTTTTTATTCCTTTGCAGACAGGGGACTCAGAACACGACGCGGACAGGCGTCACGATATAGGTGTACTCCTCGTCGTTCGTCGGTTTGATGCAGACCGGGCTCAGCGAATTATTCAGGCAGATTGCCACATCCTCCGTGGCAATGCGCTTCAGGATATCCGTCACATAGGCCGCATTGAATGCCACATGGATGCCTTCGCCTTCCGTCCGGCACGGCAGGACTTCTTCGCCTGTGCCTACTTCCGGGCTCGAAGACATGACCTTCATCTCATTGCCTTCGATGCTGATCTTGACGATGCTGTAATCGCTCTCCGTCCCGCTGCACAGGCTCATGCGGGCCACAGCGCCGGCAAAGTCTTTTGTATTGACTTTTGTCTTCACCTTAAACTGCGCCGGCACCACGCGCTGGTAATCGGGGAAGCGGCCCTCGATCAGGCGGGACACCATCGTCACCTTGCCGATGAGCACCATCAGCTGGTTGTTCAGCAAAGAGAACTGCACATCCTGCGGCAGCTTGTCATTCAGGTTGTTGCCGATTTCCTTCAGCACCTTCGACGGAATGATGATGCTCATGTCTTCCGTGCCTTCCATGGGCAGGGTCTTGATGACCAGGCGGTGCGTATTTGTCCCTACAAACGTGATCTTTTCGTTCCTGATTTCACACAGTACGCCGTTGAACAGCGGTCTTGCCTCGTCCTGGGAGCAGGCGAAAGCCGTCTTGTTGATCAGTTCCTTGACCTTGTCCTCGTCCAGCGTAAAGGTCTTTTCCGCGTTGAAGGCCGGGAACTTCGGGTAATCATCCAGATTGTTCATCAGCAGGATGTTGTAGGAACCCGAACCGGAAACCATATGGATGTTGTTCTGTTTTTCTTCCTTGCTGAACTGCACCGTATCGCTGTTCAGGCTGTTCACCAGTTTGTAGAAACGCTGCGCCTCGATCAGGATTTCCCCTTCCTCTTCCACCTGGGCCGGAATTTCCGCACTCATGCTGAGGCTGACATCCATTCCCTCCAAACGTAACCGGCCTTCCTTCAACGCCAGTACATGGATGGCTCCGAATACCGGAGTGGAAGGCTTCGCTGCTACGGCAGCCGATACGATCTTTACTGCTTTTGTCAATTCCTGGGTTGCACAACTGAACTTCATTTTTTCTATTCCTTTCGTTTTCAAACCTAAAAGCTCTTTTTATATATTAAAAATCATCATCATCGTCATCAGTCCTGTGGAAAGTGTGGATAATGGGAAAACCCTGCTTCCAAAGCCTTTCCAGCCTGTGGATAACCCTGTGGAAAGTGTGTGTAACTTTATCTACATCTTCCACTGCGGGAAAAGTTATCCACCGTTGTCCACAATTTGGACACGGCTTTTACACAGTTTTTACACGGTCTTTTCCCCATCTCAATTGTTGCCTTTGCGGATGTCCCGCTCGAACTGCTTCAGCTTCTGGTCGAAGAACTTGTCTTCGCTGCGCATCTTCTCGATGTGGTCCATGGCATGCATGACCGTCGTATGGTCGCGGCCGCCGAACTGGCTGCCGATGCGCGGGAGCGAGGTATCCGTCATGGTGCGGCAAAGGTACATGGCGATTTGCCGCGGCACGGCGATGTTCTTCGTCCTCTTTTTGCCCAGCATGTCCTCCATCTTGATTTCATAATGCTTGCAGATGTAGTCGATGATCACTTCGGTAGTGACATCGGGATGGATGGAACTGCCGAACTCCTCCAGCACCCGTTCCGTCGTCGCCTCGTCGATGTTGCCGTTCATCAGCGACGCATAGGCGATGATGCGTGTCAGTACCCCCTCCATCACACGCACATTGCCTTCTACATTGGAAGCGATCAGCTGGATGACCTCGTTCGGCAGACGGGCATGCTGTGCCTCCGCCTTCTGCCGCAAGATCGCGATCCTCGTCTCCAGGTCCGGGGACTGGATATCGATCGTCAGGCCATTGGCGAACCGCGTGCGCAGCCTGTCCTCCAGCTTGTCCAGATACTGTGGCGACCGGTCGCTCGAAATGATGATCTGCTTGTTCGCTTCGCGCAGCGCATTGAAGGTGTGGAAAAACTCCTCCTGGGTCCGCGTCTTGTTCTCCAGGAACTGGATGTCGTCGATGATCAGGCAGTCGATGGTGCGGTACTTTTGCTGGAATTTCATGATGGTCGCATTCTTGATGGAATCGATCATCTCATTCGTAAAGGCTTCGCACGTAATGTACTTGACCTTTGCCTGGGGATGCTCCTCCAGCAGCGCATTGCCCGCGGCCTGCATCAGATGCGTCTTGCCCAGGCCCGAATCCCCGTAGATGAACAGCGGGTTATAGACGGTGCCCGGTTGGTGGGCCACCGCCTGGGCGGCTGCCGTCGCGAACCGGTTCGAATTGCCCACGACGAAATTGTCGAACCGCTTGTCCTTGGAAAGATTCGTTTCAAAGGGCTCCTCTTCCTTGCCTTTTTCCCCCTCTTCGGGGAACAAGGACTCCGTCGCATACCGTTCCCGCTTCCCTTCCGGCTTCTGTGCCGGCGGTTCGCTCACCCGGACCTCCATACGGAAAGCCCCGTTCTTCGTGATATCCCGTAAAATACCCGTCATGATCGGCAGGAACGTCTGGTCAATGGCCGTCTTCAGGCTCGTGCTGTAGACCTCGGCAATCAACGTGTCCTGTTCTATTTTGACCGGCCGCATCTGCCGGATGTACATACTCAGATTCGTTTCGCTCGTCGACTGGCTGAGGATATCCACCAGCGACTGCCAGACCGAACCCGTGTCTTGTTGAGACATGCAATTCCGCCCTTTCTTCCTTATTTATATACTCATCCCTGTTTTGTGTAAAAAAGACCACCCTTATTCTACCACAAACGGCCTGTTTTTACTATTTGTTTTTCTCCTCACCAGCCCTGATTCAACCTTTATTCACGTTTTAAAAAGTTATCCACAGTTCTGAATGGTGGGACACGAATAAATGTGAATAAAGGCGTAAAAAGGGAAATAAAAGTGTCCAGGGGGAATTGGCAGGGACATATTCCTGCAACAGGAAGTGCGGCCCACGTCGCATGGCTCCTGCGGTGACGAAAAATCTGTTGCCATGCCCTATGGAAGGCAGCATTTTCCTTGACACAGCCCCCGCTTTCTAGTATAATCTTTGCAGCTATCAATTGATTTCCATATAGATTGATAAGATTTGGAATGAAGGAGGTAATCAACGTGAAACGCACATTCCAGCCTAACAATCTGAGAAGAAAAAGAACGCACGGCTTCCGTCGCAGAATGGCTACTCTGGCAGGCCGTACGGTTCTGAAGAGAAGACGCCTGAAGGGTAGAAAGAAATTGTCTGCATAATGCATGAAAATCAATAGGCCGCGCAAACGGCCTATTTTTTCCATGTGGACAGGAGTAAAGAAGCCATGAAGGAATTCGGTTTTCCAAAATCCCAGAAAATCAAGGCGAAGAAAGAATTTCAGACTGTGTATGAAAAAGGACATTCTGTGGTGGACGGATTGGCTGTCTTCTATGTGTTGCCCGGCGAAAATGAAAAGGTCAAAATAGGTTTCGCTGTGGGTAAGAAGGTGGGCAATGCCGTTATTCGCAATCATGTGAAGCGGTTGATGCGCGAAGTCTTTCGGCTGCACAAAGGGGAGTTGAAGCCACACTTCCGGGTGATCTGGGTGGCGCGCAAGCGCCTGGCGCAAGCGGATTGCAAAACGTTTGAGCGGGTGTTTCTGCGTCTTGCGAAAAGAGCAGGTCTTTTGCAGCAGGTGCAATCATGAGAGGGCTGGCTTTTGTGGGAAAAGCGGTCCGTTTCCTCCTGATTGCCATGGTACGCTTCTACCAGTTATTCATTTCTCCGTTGTTTCCGCCGACATGCCGGTATTATCCGACGTGTTCGCAGTACGCCATTGACGCGGTCCGCAAGTACGGGGCGCTGCAGGGCGGATGGATGGCGGTCAAACGGATCTGCCGCTGCCATCCGTGGCATGACGGAGGGTATGATCCCGTCAAGTGAAGGAGACGAACTTTGGAATTTTTAGGACATCTTGTAGGTCAGCTGATTACGCTGATTTACCATTTTCTCGGCAATTTCGGGCTGGCCAACTACGGCCTGGCCATCGTGCTGATGACGGTCATCATCAAAATCATCCTGTTCCCGCTTTCGAAGAAGCAGATTGAGTCGACGAAGGCGATGATGGCGATCCAGCCGAAGATGAAGGCCATCCAGGAGAAGTACAAGGATGATAAGGAACGGCTCAATGTGGAGCTGGCGAAGCTGTACCAGGAGAATCATGTGAATCCCCTGGCAGGCTGCCTGCCGCTGCTGATCCAGATGCCGATCCTGTTCGGCATCTACTACGGGGTGCGAGATTTCCATTATGAAGGACCGGCCAATTTCCTGTGGATGCAGAATATCGCGAATCCGGACCCGATTTATGTGCTGGCGGTCTTGTCGGCACTGTCGACGTTCATCGTGACGAAGCAGACCATGCCGAAAAAGCAGCCCGGCGAAAAGGACCAGGGCGGCATCATGGGCATGATGCAGGGCCAGATGATGCTCTATTTCATGCCGTTGTTCATCGGCTACATGAGTATCAGCTTCCCCGCGGGCCTGGTCATTTACTGGATCGTCATGAACCTCATGCAGATCCTGCAGCAGGCCTACATGGACCGTATCGCGAAAGCCAACCATTGAGATTTCCGTAGCTGCGGGACGGTACGCCGCCCGCGGCCTGCCTTTTAAGAGGTGTTTTATATGGGTATTGAAAAAACCGGCAAAACGGTGGAAGAAGCCACCGCTGCCGCGCTTGCTGAATTGAACCTGGCGGAAGACCAGGTGGACGTGGAAGTGCTGGAAAAACCGAAAAAGGGTATTTTCGGCCTGGGAAAGCGGGACGCGCGGGTGCGCGTGACGCCGAAGGATGCAGCGGCTGAAACGGCACAGGCGGAACCGGCGGCGGAAGCTGCGGTGACGGCTGCGGCGGAAGCCGTGCAGGAGCCGGAGGGCCTGCCTGCTGTGGATGAGACGCAGGCGGCTTTTGAGGCCAGGGTAAAGGAAAAGATGGATGCGGAGCTGGGCGCGGAGGCGCCGGCGGAGCGGCCCAAGGCACCGGCGGAGGACGGCCCGAACCGGGAGTTCGTGGTGGACGAGGCGGTGATCGAGGCGGCGAAGGAGTTCCTGCAGAAGGTCTTCAAGGCGATGGATATGCAGGTCGTCATGGAGAAGTTCATCAACAAGAAGGACGGCTGCGTCGTCCTGAAACTGCACGGGGCCGATATGGGCGTCCTGATTGGAAAGCACGGGCAGACGCTGGACGCGTTCCAGTATTTGACGAACCTGGTGGCGAACAAGGATGCGGCGACGCGCATGCACATCGTGATCGACGTCGAGAATTACCGGGAGCGCCGCGCGGAAACGCTGACCCGCCTTGCCAGACGCCTGGCGGACAAGTGCAAACGGACGGGGGAACGGGTGGTCCTCGAACCGATGAATCCCCATGAACGGAAGATCATCCACACGGCGTTACAGAACGATCCGAAGGTTACGACGCTGAGCGAGGGCAGCGAGCCTTTCCGCAAAGTCGTCATCGAATTGAAAAAGTAAGTCACGCAGACCCGGTGTAGCCAACTGCCCGGGTCTTTGTTGTTATTGCGAGGTAGATCATGTACCAGGAAGATACGATCAGTGCGGTGACGACGCCGCTGGGACTGGGCGCCGTAGGCATTGTGCGCCTGTCGGGGCCGCGGTCGCTGGCGATTGCGGAGCAGATGTTCCGGTCCGCCGGCGGGAAAGGGCTCGGGGCGTATCCGGTCCGCACGATGGCCTACGGCACGGTGCGGGATGAGGACGGTTCGGTGGTGGACGAGGTGTTGTGCGTCTACATGAAGGCCCCTCATTCGTATACGGCGGAGGACGTGGTGGAGTTCCAGTGCCACGGGGGGCCGCAGAGCCTGCGGCGCATCCTTGCGCTGACGTGGCGCTACGGGGCGCGGGCCGCAGAGCCGGGCGAATACACGCGGCGGGCCTTTTTGAACGGCCGTATCGACCTGGTGCAGGCCGAGGCGGTCATGGACATCATCAACGCAAAGAGCGCGGCGGCGCTGAAGAGCGCGGTGCAACAACAGGAGGGGGTGCTGTCGCGCAAGCTGAAGGCGGTCCGCAAGGCGTTGAAGGATGTGATTGTCCACCTGGAGGCGGTCATCGATTATCCGGAAGAGGATATCGAGGAGGTGACGTATCCGGAGGTGGCCGGCGCGATTGGGAAGGCGCTGGCGGAGACGGACCGGCTGCTGCAGGGGGCGCACACGGGCCTGATTTTGAAGGAGGGCCTGCGCACGGCGATTGTCGGCCGGCCCAATGTGGGCAAGTCGAGCCTGTTGAACACGCTGCTCCGGGAGGACCGGGCGCTGGTGTCGGAGTATGCGGGAACGACGCGCGATGTCATTGAGGAACAGCTCGTCATCGGCGGGGTGCCGATCCTGCTGGCCGATACGGCAGGCATCCGCGACACGGAGGATTACGTGGAGCAGATGGGCGTGGCGCGCAGCCGCGCCCTCCTGGAAAAGGCGGAGTTGGTCCTGGTGGTGGTGGATGCGCACGGTGCGCTCACGGCGGACGACGAGGCGATCCTGGCGGCGGCGGAAGGAAAGGACTGCCTGGTGGCGCTGAACAAGGCGGACCTGGGCGTGGACCCGGCCCTGCGGCAGCGCCTGGAGCAGCGGTTCGGCCGGGACCATGTCCTGGCGGTGTCGGCCAAGACGGGGGCCGGGGCGGAGGAACTGGAAAAGTGGCTCCAGGAGTTCGTCTACGGCTCCGAAGGGTATGTGGGCGACGGCGTGTATCTGCAGAATGAGCGCCAGACCGATCTGCTGCGCCGGGCCCGGGAAAACCTGGCGGACGCGGCAGCGGGGGCGCGGGAGCACCTGCCCTACGACTGCCTCACCATCGACGTGGATGCGGCCCTGTCTTTGATGGGCGAAATCACGGGGGAGACGGTGCGCGATGAAATCATCAACGAAATTTTCGCCCGCTTCTGCGTGGGCAAGTGAATTTGTAAAAAACCGAGGTAATGCATAAATGATCGCCGGATCTTACGATGTCATTGTGATCGGGGCGGGCCATGCCGGCATGGAGGCCGGTCTGGCGGCTGCCCGTATGGGCTGCCGGACGCTCCTGGCGACGTTGTCCCTGGACAATATCGCCTTTATGCCCTGCAATCCGTCCGTCGGCGGCAGCGCCAAGGGCCAGCTGGTCGGCGAGATCGACGCCCTGGGCGGCCAGATGGGCCTCAGCGCCGATGCGACGGCCATCCAGATGCGCATGCTCAACACAGGCAAGGGCTACGCCGTCCATTCGCTGCGGGCCCAGTCCGACAAGCCGTACTACCATGTCTATATGAAGCAGGTGGCCGAAAACCAGGAAAACCTCGACGTGAAACAGCTCATGATCGACAAGCTGCTCGTGGAGGCCGGCCAGGTCGTGGGCGTGGAGGCCGAGACGGGCGAACTGTTCGAGGCCAAATGCGTCATTCTGGCGACGGGCACGTACCTGCGCGGGAAGATCGTCTTCGGCAGCGTGAACTATTCGTCGGGGCCCAACGGCATGCGCAGCGCCGAAAAGCTGTCGTCGTCCCTGCTGGAGGCGGGCATTGAGCTGCGCCGCTTCAAGACGGGCACGCCGGCCCGCGTCGACCGCCGCAGCCTGGATTTTGCCAAAATGCAGGTCCAGTACGGCGACGACGTGGTGCGGAACTTTTCGTACATCAGCGACATCACGCACCGCGACCAGGTGCCGTGCTGGCTGACGTATACGAACCCGGCGACGCACCGGATCATCCTGGACAACCTGGCGCGGTCGGGCATGTTCAACGGCCTCGTCGAAGGCGTGGGGCCGCGGTACTGCCCGTCCATCGAGTCGAAACTGATCCGCTTCAAGGACAAGGACCGGCACCAGCTCTTCATTGAACCGGAAGGGCTGGAGACGAACGAGATGTACGTGCAGGGCATGTCGTCGGCTTTGCCGGCCGATGTGCAGCTGGCCTTCATGCAGACCATCCCCGGCCTGGAGCACGTGCGCATGATGCGCCCGGGCTACGCCATCGATTACGACTGCCTGGACCCGCTGCAGCTGAAGTCGTCCCTGGAGCACAAGCGTATTTCGGGCCTCTTTTCCGCCGGCCAGTCCAACGGCACGAGCGGCTATGAGGAAGCCGCTGCCCAGGGCCTGATGGCAGGCATCAACGCCGTCCGCAAGATCCAGGGCCGGCCGCCGCTGGTATTGGGCCGGAACGAGGCCTACATCGGGGTGCTGATCGACGACCTGGTGACCAAGGGGACGAACGAGCCGTACCGCATGATGACGAGCCGCGCCGAATACCGCCTCCTGCTGCGGCAGGACAACGCGGACCTGCGCCTTACGCAAAAGGGGCGGGACGTGGGCCTCGTCACGGACGCGCGGTGGGACCGGTTCACGGAGAAACGGTCCGCCCTCGAGCGGACCATGCAGTACCTGGAAACGACCTTCGTCAACCCGACGGAGGAGACCAACGGCAAGCTGCGCCGGCTCGGCACGGTACCCCTCAAGACGGGCGTCACGGTGGCGACGCTCTTGAAGCGCAGCGGCCTGACCTATGCGAAGCTGAAGGACTGCTTCGGCCTGCCCGCTGTCTCCCCCGTGGTGCAGGAACAGGCTGAAATCCAGTGCAAGTACGAGGGCTACATCAAAAAGCAGCAGCAGGCCGTGGAGAAGGCCCTCCATCTGGAGTCCAGGCGCATCCCGGCCGACATGGACTACGCGTCCCTGAAGGAGCTGTCCGGCGAGGCACGGGAAAAACTGCAGAAGGTGCGCCCTGATTCGCTGGGCCAGGCTTCGCGCATTTCCGGCGTGTCCCCGGCCGACGTGGGCGTCCTCCAGATCGCCCTGGAGATGCGGCGCCGCCAGGAAGCCGGAGCCAGGGGATGAAGCGGAAGGAGCAGCTATGAGCGAGAGGAAGACAACGAAGGGGACGGCGGCCGCTGCCGCCCCCGTCATCGACGTGCCCCGCTGCCTGGCCGTACTGGCCGGCAAGGGGAAGGAGGCCGGCCTGGCGCTGACGCAGGAGCAGCTGGACCAGTTCGGCATCTACTACGAAAAACTCATTGAAACGAACGCCCGCCTCAACCTGACGGCCCTCACGAGTCCGGAAGACGTGGCGGTGAAGCATTTCATCGACAGCCTGCTGGCGTACGACCCGCAGCTCATGCAGCCCGGCACGGCGCTCATCGACGTGGGCACGGGGGCCGGCTTCCCCGGCCTGCCCCTGAAGCTCTATGCGCCGGGGCTGAAGGTGACGCTCCTCGATTCCCTCGAAAAACGCCTCCGTTTCCTGGACGATGTCCTGGCCGCCACGCACGTCAAAGGCATCCGCCTGGTCCACGGGCGCGCCGAGGACGGGGGACGGGATCCGGAACACCGCGGCCGGTACGATATCGCCGTGTCGCGGGCCGTGGCGAAGCTGTCCGTGCTGGCGGAATACTGTCTGCCCTTCGTGAAGCGGGGCGGGTATTTCGTGGCCCTCAAGGGCAGCAGGTACGAAGAGGAAATCGCCGGGGCGCAGCACGCCCTGGCCGTCCTGGGCGGAAAGCTGGCGGCAGCGCGGCCGGTACATCTGCCCGGGCTGGACGACGGGCGGGCCGTCGTCGTCATCCGCAAGGTGAAGGACACGCCGGCGGCATACCCCCGCAAAGCGGGCCTGCCGTCGAAAAAACCGCTCTGAAAGTTTCACTGTTTTATGGTAAAATAAGGACGTAGATTTTTATTGGAGGCGACGACAACGTGCAAGACGGATTTAAAGAATTGAATGTCGACACGGTGCAGACGGATGTCAGGAAGAACGGGGCCTCCGACGTCCATGTCATCCGTGTGCCTCGTACGTCCGTGGTACCGAACCCGTATCAGCCGCGCAAGGAGTTCGAGGCCGAAGCCTTGCAGGAGCTGGCTGATTCCATCCGCCAGTACGGCGTGCTGCAGCCCCTGCTCGTGGCACCCGGCCCGGACGGTACGTATATCCTCATCGCGGGCGAACGGCGACTGCGTGCGTCGGGTCTGGCGGGCCTGGAGACGGTGCCGGTCATTGTGAGCGACTACACGAACCAGCAGATTGCGGAAATCGCCATGATCGAGAACCTGCAGCGCCGGGACCTGCATTTCCTGGAAGAGGCCGAGGGCTACGAAAAGCTCCTCGACACGTTCCACATGACGCAGGAGACCATGGCCGTCAAGGTCGGCAAAAAGCAGTCGACCATCGCGAACAAGCTGCGCCTGCTGAAACTGGCGCCGGCGCTGCGTCAAAAGATCCACGGCAGCGGGCTGACGGAACGCCATGCCCGTGTCCTGCTCAAGCTGGACCGGGACGAGGACCGGGAAGCGGTGGTGGACAAGGCCGTCCGGGACGGGCTGACCGTACGGCAGACCGAGGCCCTGGTGGAAAAGATGCTCAAGGAGGCGGGCAAGCAAAAGAAACGCAAACCCCGCATCGTCATCGTCAATGACGTGCGCATCTACCTGAACAGCATCAAACAGGTCATGGACACGGTCCGGGCGTCGGGCATCCCCGCGTCCATGGACCAGAGCATGGACGGCGACGATGTCGTCGTGACCCTGCGTATCAAGAACGCGAAAAAGAAGGACCGGCCCACCATGGTCCGCCAGTTCAGCTGATTGCCCCGCCCCGTGCCCGCGGACAGGCACTGCCGGTGGACAACCTGTGGATAACCGGGGCGGAACCGGTGGAAAAAGGGGCAAAACGGTGGATAACTCTGTGTATAATGTGGATAACTTGGGGATATCCCGGAACGAGGAGGGAACGTTGTGGTAAAAGTAATTGCATTGGCCAATCAGAAGGGCGGCGTCGGCAAAACGACGACGGCCGTGAATCTGGCGGCATGCCTGGCGGCAGCGGACCGGAAGGTGCTGCTCATCGATTCGGATCCCCAGGGTAACGCCACGAGCGGTCTCGGCATAGACAAGCGCGATGTGAAGAAGAGCATCTACGACGTGCTGGTGCGCGATGTGCCGGCCAAAGACGCGATCCTGGAAACGGCGTACCCGGACCTGTGGCTCCTGCCGGCGACCATTTCCCTGGCCGGCGCGGAAATCGAGCTCGTCAACATGATGAGCCGCGAAACCCGCCTCAAAAACGCCCTGGAACGCGTCAAGTACGATTACGACTACGTCCTCATCGACTGCCCGCCGTCCCTGGGCCTGCTGACCATCAACGCCCTCACGTCGGCCGGATCCGTCCTGATCCCCATCCAGTGCGAATTCTACGCCCTCGAAGGCGTCACGATGCTCATGAACACCATCCAGCTCGTGCAGCGCAACCTCAATCCGGCGCTCAAACTGGAAGGCGTCCTCATGACCATGTTCGACGCCCGCACGAACCTGGCGGAAGACGTGGTCAATGAAGTCAAGAAATATTTTACGGCGAAGATGTACAATATCATCATCCCGCGCAATGTCAAACTGAGCGAAGCGCCCAGCCACGGCGAACCGATCATCGTATACGACCCCAAGTCCCGCGGCGCCGAGGTATACACGGAACTGGCCAAGGAGGTAATCGGCGATGAGTAAGCACAACGCATTGGGCCGCGGCCTGGGATCGCTCCTTTCGTCGAGCGAATCGCAGTACGAAAAGGCCCTGCCGGAGAACCAGGGCGCCCAGGGACGGAAGGAAGCCCTGGAAGTGGAGATCGGCAGCGTCCGCCCCAACCCCTGGCAGCCCCGCAAGGCCTTCGATAAGGAGCAGCTGGCCGAACTGGCCGCCTCCATCAGGGAACACGGCATCATCCAGCCCCTGATCGTGCGCCGCCGGGGCCTGAACTATGAACTCGTGGCCGGCGAACGGCGCCTGCGCGCCGCCAGGCTGGCGAAACTGAAGACCGTGCCCGTCCTGGTGCGGGACTACACGGAACAGCAGATGCAGGAACTGGCCCTGGTGGAGAACATCCAGCGCCGGGACCTGAATCCCCTGGAAGAAGCCCAGGCCATCAAGGACCTGATGAAGACCATGAACTACACCCAGGCCCAGGTCGCAGACCGCATCGGCCGCAGCCGTACCGCCGTGGCCAACCTGCTGCGCATGCTCAACCTGCCGGCGCCGGTCCGCAAAATGGTGTCCGACGGCACCGTCACGGCCGGCCAGATCCGTCCGGTCCTGGCCCTGGACACGAAGGAGAAGCAGACCGCCCTGGCCGAAGCCATCGTACAGCACGGCTGGAGCGCCCGCACGGCGGAAGATGTCGTGAAGGCCGTCAAAGAGGGAACATCCCTGAAGGTTCTTGAAGAGCGGTCCGACGCCGTCTTCGCCGAAGCAGCGGCAGCGCCGGCGGACAAAGGCAACGGAAAAGGGGAAGCCGGAAAGGACGGCAAGGGCAAAAAAGCCCGGAGGAAGGACCAAAAGGGCAGGACCGCACTGGCGGACGTCCATTACAAGCAGTTCGAAGACGACCTGGTCGGCTTTTTGGGAACAAAGGTGCGCATCGTGCCGAAGAACGACAACGTGGGCACCATCGAGATCGACTATTACTCAGCGGACGACCTGGACCGCCTCTGCGAACTGCTGCAGGGCCGGCCGGGAGCGGAGAACAAGGGCGGCAGCGGAAGCGCCGGCGTCCCCTGGCTGCGGCCGAAGTTCAATGTATAAGGGATAACGTAGTATAAGGGATAACGTATGATTGGATTGGGCACACTGGTGAACTGCGCCGCCATCGTCGCCGGTTCCCTGGCGGGCGCGGTCCTGCAGCGCGGGTTTCCGGACAAGTGGAAAGAGACACTTATGGCCGGCATGGGGCTGTGCACGTTGGTGATCGGCCTCAACATGGCGCAAAAAAGCGTCCACATCATCCTTGTCGTCGTGAGCATCGCCCTGGGAACCTTGCTCGGCGAATGGCTGGATATCGACGGGCACTTGAACCGTTTCGGCAAATGGGTCGAAGGGAAGCTGGTCCGGGGGAAGGAAGCGGCACCCGGCCGGCACAGCCTGGGCGATGCCTTCGTTTCGGCGAGTCTGCTGTTCTGCATCGGCGCCATGGCCATCATCGGCAGCATCACCGACGGCATCACGGGCGACCATGCCATTTTGTTTGCCAAAGCATCGCTGGACGCCGTCATGAGCCTCCTCCTCGCCAGCACCATGGGCCCCGGCGTCGCCCTGTCCGCAGTACCGGTCCTGCTCTACCAGGGCAGCATCACCCTGCTGGCCCTGTGGCTCCAGTCCTTCATGACGGACGCCGTCATTGCGGAACTGAGTGCCACGGGCGGCATCATGATCATGGCCATCGGCCTGAACCTGACCGGCGTCACCAAACTCCGGCTGGCCAACATGATTCCCGGCATCGTGGTCCTCCTTGTGCTCGCGGCCTTTCTGTTGTAGCGGCGGAAGGTGCAACGGCGGAACCGGAAAACTGGACAAGAGGAAGAACGACTCCCGGCAGCCCGCAAGAAGCGGACTGCCGGGAGTTTTTACCATGGTGGATCAGGATCGGCAGTGCAGGCCGGCCCTGGCTGACGAACTGCTGGGCGACGAAGTTTTCCGCCAGGGCGCCCAGAACCAGGTATTCCCGGTACAGGCGGATGGCTTCTTCATGCAGGCTTCCGGGCAGCCGCCACATGGAGCTCCGGCGCCTCTTCGGCAAAATATTTCAGCGACGCCAGGGCCCGCTCTGTCGACTGCACTTCGTCCAGGATCAGAAGCGTCCGCCGGGGCAGAACCCGTTGGCCCGTCACAGCTTCCAGGTAAGGGAGGAGATGGGCCGGGTCTGTATTTCCGTCAAAGCAGGCCGCCGCCCGGCGGTCCGTTTCCAGATTGAGATAGACAACGGAATCGTAACAGGTTTTTCCGAACTCCCGCAGTATATCATGGATTTGATAATTAACTCAATAAAAATAAGTAAATCGCTGATTTTTTCCGACGTAACTGTCAAACGGGGCAGGGCATCCCGCAGGATAGGGAACAGGTATGGCCGGAGTGCCGGAAAGGGGCTATAATGGGAAGGAAGTTTGGAAACAGAAAGGCAATACATCGTATTATATAAAGGAAGATTCAGATGCGAGGTTCTTCAATCGATATGCTGCACGGGCCGCTGACGGGCGGGCTGTTCCGGTTCGCCATCCCCGTGGCGTTCATCGGCATCCTGCAGCAGATGTTCAATACGGCGGACATCTTCGTCCTGGGCCGTTACGTGGGGACGGAGGCCCTGGCAGCGATGGGCAGCAACGCGCCGGTCATCGGGCTGCTGGTCAACCTGTTCCTCGGCCTGTCACTGGGGGCGAATGTGCTGATTGCCCGCTTCATGGGCGGACGCCGGGACAAGGAGTCCATGGACGCCATCCATACGTCGTTCCTGCTGGGCATCCTGACGGGGCTGTCCATCCTGGTCCTGGGCGAAGTCATGGCCGTCCCCGTGCTGCAATGGCTCGGGGTACCGCCGGAAATCATGGACAGCGCCGAGCTGTATCTGCGGGTGTTCCTGCTGGGCATGCCGGGCATGACGCTCTATGATTTCGTATCGTCCATCTACCGCGCCCACGGCAATGTACGCACGCCCCTTTTGGCACTGCTCGCGGCCAGCCTCTTCAATGTGGCGGCCGATCTTGCCGCGGTCTGGCTCGGCACGGGGCTTGCCGGCGTCGTGGCCACCACGGCCCTGGCCAATTACGTGAGTTCCGGCCTCCTGATCTATATGCTGCGCCACGGCCACGGCGTACTGCACCTGGTTCCCGGCGCCATCCGCCTGCACCGGCCCTATGTGCGCGAAATCCTGCGCGTCGGCCTGCCTGCCGGCGTCCAGGGCATGGTCTTCAACCTGGCCAACCTGGTCATCCAGTCGGCCATCAACAGCGAGGGCGCCCTGGCCATGGCCGCCTCGGCGGCCGCCTTCGTGCTGGAGTGCAACACCTATCCCTTCCTGATCGGCTTCGGCCAGGCCATTACGACCTTCACGAGCCAGAACTACGGCGCCGGCAACCTGGCCCGCTGCCGGACCGTCGCCCGCCGCGGCACGCTGCTTTCCTTTGTGTCCATCAGCATCCTGTCGGGTCTCGTGTGCCTCTTTGCCGGCCCGCTGCTGTCCCTGTTCGGTCTCACGGACGCGGGCCTCGCCATCGGCAAGACGCGCGTGTGGCTCGTCGTCGGTTTCTATTTCGTGAGCAGCCTCTACGAGAGTCTGTCCGCCGCCCTGCGCGGCTACGGCTGTTCCCTGCCGCCGGCCCTCACCATGCTCGTGAGCATCTGCGGCGTCCGCCTTGTGTGGCTCGCCACGGTCTACAGGGCGCACCCGTCCTTTACGTACATTATGTACTGCTATCCTGTCAGCTGGACCATTACAGCCGTGCTCCTCGTGTTCCTCTACCGGCACTACCGGAACAAAATTTCCGGCACCTTCGGACAGTGAGAGGGGGATTGTGTGGACATCCATCCATTTTGCCCTTTCTGGAAGAACAAAAGATTTTTATAAATACACACATTTTCGTAAATTGAAAGTTATGTAACATATTATAAAACTTTTCACAGTTTTAAATAGTGATTTGTGAAAAATCGTTGACATTCGTACTGCAGAATCCCTATAATGGTGGCATACAGAAACAACTGAAAGGCAAATCCGGCATTTATCCTTCGTGCCTGCCTGTTCAGCCACTGTCCGGACCGTCCTGGACGGCCGTAGGATGAAGGAATTCAAAACAAAGGAGAGAGTTGTATGAAGAGTTGGAAGAAATTGGCAAGTGCGGCCCTGGCGGCTGTGGTTGTCGCCGGGTTGCTCGGCGGCTGCGGCGGCGGAGACAAAAAGAGTGGCGATGCCGGCAAAGGCGGCGATGAGTTCGTCGTCGGCGTAAATGCCGAACTGACCGGTAACGTTGCGAACTACGGCAAATCCATGAAGTCCGGTTTCGAACTGGCCGTGGAAGAAGTCAACAAGGCCGGCGGCATCAACGGGAAAAAGATCCGCGTCGTCGAAGCCGATAACAAGTCGGAGCCGTCCGAATCGGGCAACGCCGCAACCAAGATCGTAACCAAAGACAAAGTCGTCGCCGTCATCGGACCGGCCACGTCGGGCTGTGTCGCGGCGGAAGAACCGATCCTGTCTTCCAATAAGGTACCCCTGATCGCACCGTGCGCCACGGCGCCCGGCATCACCGTCGACAAGAGCGGCAAGGTGAAACCCTTCGTGTTCCGCGCCTGCTTCATCGACCCCTATCAGGGCGAAATCATGGCGAAGTTCGCCAGCGAAGACCTGAAGGTCAAGAAGGTCGCCATCCTGCACGACTCTTCCAGCGATTATTCCAAAGGCCTGACGGCCGTCTTCACGGAAAAATTCAAGGCTGCCGGCGGCACCATCACGGCGGACGAAGCCTATCTGGCCAAGGATATCGACTTCAAGGCGGCCCTGACCAAACTGAAAGCGACCAACCCCGACGCCATCTACATCCCCGGCTACTACGAGGAAGTGGCGAAGATCATCAAACAGGCCCGTGAAATCGGCCTGAATGTGCCGCTGCTGGGCTGCGACGGCTGGGATTCCCCGAAACTGGTCGAAATCGCCGGCAAGGAAGCCACCAACAAGTGCTACTTCTCCAACGCCTACACGGCCGAAGACAAGGACCCGGGCGTCCAGAAGTTCATCAGTGCCTACAAGGCCAAATTCAACAAGGTTCCCGATGTATTCGCCATGGAAGGCTACAATGCCGGCTTAGTCCTGTTCAACGCCCTCAAGACCGCGAACTCGGCGGACGGCACGAAGATTGCCGAAGCCCTGGCCAAGACCAAGGACCTGCAGGTAGCCAACGGCAAGTTCTCCTACGACGAGTACCACAACCCCGTCACCACGGCCCTGGTCATCGAACTGAAGGACGGCGTCCAGACGCTGAACAAGAAGATCGGCTGATTGCCGGCGGCACATGGTATGATTCCATCCGGACCCGCAACCTGATATAGAAAAGCAGCGGGCCGGCGCAACAAGGGTTAAAGCGTTACGCTTTAAAACAATGAGGTTTTAAAGGCGGTGGCTCGGAGCATGCGTGGGCATGCCCCGGACGCCGCCCTTAAATATATTTTTATTTTTTTAAAGTTGAAAAATGAGGGGAGGAATTTCTTATGACTCGGAAATTCAAGACATTATCGGTTCTGGCAGCCGGCCTGACACTGGCCCTGGCCTTAGGCGGCTGCGGCGGCGGCTCCAAGTCCGGCGGCGGCGACACGGTCAAGCTGGGCGGCAACCTGGAAATGACCGGCGGCAGCGCGAGCTACGGGATCTCGTCGAAGAACGCCATCGAGCTGGCCATCAAGCAGCTCAATGAAAAGGGCGGCGTCAACGGGAAGAAGCTGAGCCTCGTCGTGGCCGACAACAAGTCCGAAGCGACGGAAGCGACGAACGCCATGCAGAAGCTGATCACGCAGGACAAGGTCGCCGGCGTCATCGGGCCGAACCTGTCGAGCGCGGTCATCGCGTCCACCGTCGTCAGCGGCGGCGCCAAGACGGCGGACATCGCCCCCATGGCGACGAATCCGAAGGTCACCGTCGACGATGCCGGCAAGGTGAAACCCTACAACTTCCGCGCCTGCTTCATCGATCCCTTCCAGGGCACGGTCATGGCGCGCTTCGCCCTCGACACGCTGCACGTGAAGAAGGCGGCCATCATGATCGACAACTCGTCCGATTATTCGAAGGGCCTGGCCCAGTTCTTCAAGGAACAGTTCACCAAGGGCGGCGGCACCGTCGTCGGCGAGGAAGTGTACCTGCAGAAGGACACGGACTTCAAAGCCACGCTGACCAAGCTGAAATCTGCCGGACCGGATTTCCTCTACATCCCCGGGTATTACCAGGAAGTCGGCATGATCGTCAAACAGGCCAAGGAACTGGGCCTGAATGTGGCCATGGCCGGCGGCGACGGCTGGGATTCGGCGAAACTGGCGGAAATCGCCCTGCCGGAGAACCTGAACAACTGCTATTTCTCCAGCCTCTACTCGCCGGATGACGATTCCGCGCTGAACAAGGAATTCGTCGCCGCCTATGAGAAGGAATACAAGGCGAAACCCGATGTGTTCGCAGCCCTGTCCTATGATTCGACGCTGCTCTTCGCGAAAGCCATGGAAGCAGCCAAATCGACGGATCCGGAGAAGATCGCCGCAGCCCTGGAAACCCTGGACGGCTTTGTCGGCGTTTCGGGCCCCGTCAAATTCGACAAGTTCCACAACCCCATCAAGGCCGCAGTCATCATTGAACTGAAGAACGGCAAACAGACCTTCCGCACAAAGGTCAACCCCTAAGTAAATAAAGTACGCTTTCCTATTGGAGGACACTGATTATGGATTCTGGTTTTATGCATCAGTTTGTCCAGCAGCTGATCAATGGCGTCTCGCTGGGCAGCATTTATGCACTGATCGCTTTGGGCTATACCATGATTTACGGTATCCTGAAGCTGATCAACTTCGCACACGGCGATGTCTACATGTTAGGCGCCTATATCGGATTCTTCTGCACGTCCATGCTGAAGTTATCCTTCCTGCCCTCGATTCTCGTGGCCATGGCCGGGACCGCGCTGGCAGGCATGATCATTGAGCGCGTTGCCTACCGGCCCATGCGCAACGCGCCCCGTATCGCCATTTTGATTACGGCGATCGGCGTGTCCTTCTTCCTGGAAAACGCCATGATACTCTTCGCTTCGCCGCAGCCCCGTACGTTCCCGGCGGTCTTCACCGCCACGGTGTACCACTTCGGCGCGCTGGTCATCAACAGCCAGCAGATCGTCATCCTGGTCAGTGCCATCGTCCTCATGATCGCCCTGACCTATATCGTCAATTACACCAAAATCGGCAAGGCCATGCGGGCCGTGTCCTTTGACGCGGACGCAGCGCGGCTCATGGGCATCAACATCGATTTCGTCATCTCCATGACCTTTGCCCTGGGCAGCGCCCTGGCCGGTGCCGGTGGTGTCCTGGTCGGCATCTACTACAATTCCATCGAACCGCTGATGGGCATGGTCCCCGGCATCAAGGCCTTCGTTGCCGCCGTGCTGGGCGGGATCGGCATCATCCCCGGCGCCATGATGGGCGGTATCATCCTGGGCGTGGTGGAAGCCCTCGTTTCGGGCTTCCTTTCGTCCACCTTCCGCGATGCCGCGGCTTTCGCCATCCTCATCATCATCCTGCTCTACAAGCCGCAGGGCCTGCTGGGCAAGAACGTCCGTGAAAAGGTATAAGGAGTGACAGCACTATGAACAGTTTACGCAAAGCAGATTTAAAGGCATTGATCGCTGCGGCTGTCCTCTTCGCCATCATTTACGGACTGCTGCAGGCAGATGTCATCGGGGCCTTCTGGGAATTGAACCTGGTCCTGATCGGCATCAACATCATCCTGGCCACGAGCCTGAACATGATCAACGGCTACACGGGCCAGTTCTCCATCGGCCATGCGGGCTTCCTCGCCGTCGGTGCCTATGTGGGCGCCATCATGACGGTCAAGCTGGGCTTCAACATGGTCGCCGCCCTCCTGGCGGGTACCGCCGCGGCGGGCCTTTTGGGCTTCCTCGTCGGGCTGCCCACGCTGCGCCTGAACGGTGACTACCTGGCCATCGCCACCCTGGGCCTGGGCGAAATCATCCGCATCTGCATCCTCAACATCGACTACGTCGGCGGTGCCGCGGGCCTGATGGGCATTCCGCGCCTGACCTCGTTCCCCCTGGTGTTCTGGATCATGGTAGCCATCTTGTTCTTCATCAAGAACTTCAAGAATTCCGCCCACGGGCGCGCGTGCCTGGCCATCCGCGAAAACGAGATCGCGGCCGACACCATGGGCATCGACACGACCAAATACAAGGTCATGGCCTTCACCCTGGGCGCTGCCTTTGCCGGCACGGCGGGCGTGCTCTTCTCGCACTACTTCTTCATCGCCCATCCGGCATCCTTCACCTTTATGCGCTCCTTCGACATCCTGACCATGGTCGTGCTGGGCGGCCTGGGCTCCATGACGGGTTCCGTCATGGGCGCCGTCGTGCTGACCTTCATTTCCGCCGCCCTGGCCGATTTCCCCCAGTGGCGCATGATCATCTACTCCCTGACCATGATCATCCTCATGCTGTACCGCCCGCAGGGGCTGTTCGGCAGCAAGGAACTCTCGCTGCAGATGTTCCAGAGCCTTAAGATCGGAGGGAAGAAAAAATGACCGGCACGAACAATACCGCGTCGCAGCACCTGCTGGACATGCAGAATGTGTCCATCGTATTCGGCGGCCTGCGCGCGGTCTCCAATGTAAACCTGTATATCGACAAAGGCGAATTGATCGGCCTCATCGGCCCCAACGGCGCCGGCAAGACGACGGCCTTCAACATGATCACCGGCGTCTATGTCCCGACGGAAGGGGACATCTATTTCGACGGCAAGCTGGTCAACGGCAAAAAATCGTACCAGGTGACGAAGATGGGCATGGCCCGTACGTTCCAGAACATCCGCCTGTTCTCGGAACTGTCGGTCATCGACAACGTCAAGATCGCCATGAACATGCATATCCGGTACAACCTGCCCGAAGCCATCCTGCGCGTCAAAAAGTATTTCACCCAGGAAGCCGAAGTGACGAAGCGGGCCCTGGACCTGCTGAAGCTGTTCCACCTGGAGCAGCACGCCGACGACATGGCGAAGAACCTGCCCTACGGCGCCCAGCGCCGCCTGGAAATCGCCCGCGCCCTGGCCACGGAACCGAAGCTGCTGCTGCTGGACGAACCGGCCGCCGGCATGAACCCCCAGGAAACGAAGGAACTGATGGAGATGATCCGCTGGATCCGCGACAACTTCCACATCGCCATCCTTCTGATCGAACACGACATGGGCCTCGTCATGGGCGTCTGCGAACGCATCTACGTCCTGGAGTACGGCTTCTGCATCGCCTCGGGCACGCCGGAGGAAATCAAGCACAATAAACGGGTAATCAAAGCGTACCTGGGTGGGGAGGCATCGTAACATGGCCATGCTGACAGTAGACAACATCGATGTATATTACGGCGCGATCCACGCCATCAAGGGCATCAGCCTGTCCGTCAACCAGGGCGACATCACGACCCTGATCGGTTCCAACGGCGCCGGCAAGTCGACGACGCTGCACACCATTTCGGGCCTCCTGAAACCGAAAAACGGGAAAATCATCTTTGAAGACCGGGATATTACGGGCCTGGCGGCCCACAAGATCGTCGGCATGGGCCTCGTGCAGGTCCCCGAAGGCCGGCATGTGTTCGCCAACATGACCGTCGCGGAAAACCTGGAGATGGGCGCCTACCTGCGCAAAGACAAGGAAGGCGTCAACAAGGACCGGGCCGCCGTCTTCACGCGTTTCCCGCGCCTTCTGGAACGCAAAGACCAGGTCGCCGGCACCCTGTCCGGCGGCGAACAGCAGATGCTCGCCATGGGCCGCGCCCTCATGAGCCGCCCGCGCCTCCTGCTTCTCGACGAACCTTCCATGGGCCTGGCGCCCTTGCTCGTCCAGGAAATATTTAATATAATTAAGGAAATCAATGCGTCCGGCACCACGGTGCTCCTGGTCGAACAGAACGCCAAAATGGCCCTGTCCATCGCCGACAAGGCCTACGTGCTCGAAACAGGGCGCATTTCCCTGGAAGGCACGGGCAAGGAGCTGCTCCACAGCGAGGCCGTGCAGAAAGCCTACCTGGGCGGCTGACCGGACCTGTGTACTGCCGGCGGACGCTGTATCCGGTTACAGCGTGCCGCCAATGCCGATGAAAGCGAAGGAGGAAAGACGGAAAATGTCTATTTTAGTGAAAGATATCATGACGCCGAACGTCGTCACGGTCAACCAGAACAGTTCCCTGCTGGAACTGAAGAATCTGATGGACGACCATAACCTGCGCCGCATCCCCGTCGTCAACGACGCCGGCCAGGTCGTGGGCATCGTCACCAACTCCGACGTGAGCATGGCTTCGCCGACCGACGCCAGCACCCTGTCCCGCTACGAGGCGAGCTACCTGCTGAGCCGTATCAAGGTCAAGGATGTCATGACCCACAGCGTCAAAACCGTATACGACACGGCGGGACTGGAAGATGTGGCCGACATCATGTACCATGACCGCATCAATTCCGTGCCGGTCATGGACAGCGGCAACAACCTGGCGGGCATCGTCACCGATACGGACGTGTTCCGCGCCCTGGCGGAAATCTTCGGCGTCGCCCAGAACACGACGCGCATCACCCTCGACGTGGAAGACAAGCCGGGCATCCTGGCCGATGTGGGCAAGGTGTTCTTCGAGCACAACCTGAACATCATCTCCCTCATTACGAGCGCCAGCCGCGAGCAGGGCCGCAAGGAGGTCACCATCACCGTCGACCTGACCCACGTCGGCATGGACATCGTCGAGGACCTGCGCAAGGAAGGGTACGATGTCGTGAACATCTCCACCAGCAAGGTACGGGCGTGACCGCCATGGAGAACGAGTATACCGTGGGCACGGTGGTGCGCATGAAGAAAGCCCACCCCTGTGGCTCCGCCGAATGGAAGATCACGCGCACGGGCGCCGATTTCGGCCTCCAGTGCTGCGGCTGCGGCCACCACGTCATGATTCCCCGGGCCAAGTTCCTGAAAGCCGTGCGGGGCGTCGTGAAGCAGGCGGGCGAAGTCTGAAAAGGGAATACAGGGTCCCGTGGCGGACCGGCCGGGCGCTCTGCGCTTCCTGCGCCGGTCCGGTGCCACGGGACCTTTCGTATTTGGCGTGTTTGTGGTATAATACATTAGTTACGAAGTATAGGGGTCACAGGATACTGCAATCTATACGTCAGAAGGAGCGATCGTTGTGAGTACAAATCTGGATGTGGGCATCGTGGGCCTGCCGAACGTCGGCAAGAGCACCCTGTTCAACGCCATTACGAAAGCCGGCGCGGAAGCGGCGAACTATCCGTTCTGCACCATCGAACCGAACGAGGGCGTTGTCGCCGTACCGGACGAACGGCTCGAAGTGCTGGCCCGCATGTTCAACAGCCGCAAGATTACGCCGGCCATCATGCATTTCGTGGATATCGCGGGGCTGGTCAAGGGCGCGTCGAAGGGCGAAGGCCTGGGCAACCAGTTCCTTTCCCATATCCGCAACACCGATGCCATCGCCGAAGTGGTGCGCTGCTTCGCCGATGACAACATCACCCACGTGGAAGGGTCCATCGACCCGGTCCGCGACATCGAGATCATCGACACGGAACTGTGCCTGGCCGACCTGGAGACCGTCGACAACCGCCTGAACAAAGTGGCCAAGCTCGTCAAGGCCCATGACAAGAAGGCCGTTGCCGAAGAAGCGCTGCTGCACCGCGTGCACGAAGGCCTGGAAAACATCGTCCCGGCCCGCCGCATGGAGTTCACGGAAGACGAAGAGGCCCTGCTTTACGACCTGCACCTGCTCACCAGGAAACCCATCATCTTCGTGTGCAACGTGCCGGAAAGCGAAGCCGCCGACGCCAGCGCCAATCCTTACGTGCAAGCCGTCCGGGAATTCGCCGCCAGGGAACATGCCGAAGTGGTGCCCATTTCCGCCAAAGTGGAAGCGGACATCGCCGAGCTGCCCGAGGACGAAGCGAAGGAATTCCTGGCCATGGAAGGCATGACCGAATCGGGCCTGAACCGCCTCATCAAGGCCGGCTTCAAGCTGCTCGGCCTGCAGACCTACCTGACGGCCGGGGAAATCGAAAGCCGCGCCTGGACCATCAACATCGGCACCAAGGCCCCGCAGGCCGCCGGCAAGATCCACTCGGACTTTGAGAAAGGCTTCATCAAAGCCGAAATCGTTTCCTACAATGACCTGGTCCGGTGCGGCAGCAAACAGGCCGCCCGCGAAAAGGGACTGGTCCGTCTCGAAGGCAAGGACTATGTCATGCAGGACGGCGACGTCGTCGAGTTCCGTTTCAACGTATAACAAGCAAAGCGGCCGCAAAGCCGCTTTTCTTTTTCCAAAGGAGCAGTTATGTTTGACACGCATCTGCATTGCGAATTTTCCACGGACGGCAACATGACCCTGCCCGAGGCCATGGCCGCCGCGCGGCAGCAGCATATCGGTATCATCCTGACGGAGCACTGGGACTACGAATTCCCGGGCCACCCCGACTGGTTCCGCTTTGACCGGGACGAGTATTTCCGCCGCAACGGGCCATACCGCACGGAAGGGGAGTTGGAAGGGAATCCGGAAGGGGAGGCGGGCCGCCCGCCGGTCCTGTTGGGCCTGGAACTGGGCATGCAGCCCCATCTGGCCGCCGCCGAAGACGCCGTGCCCGAAGGGTACGCCTTTGACTACGTCATCGGTTCCATCCACATGCTGGACCGCCGGGACCTGTACGAAAAGGCCACCTACGCCGGCCTGACGCGCCGTGACGCCCTGCGCCGGTACCTGGAGCAGGCCGTCGCTTCCGTCCGGAACCACGACAATTTCGATTCCCTGGGCCACATCGACTATATCTGCCGGTACTGGCCCTACGAGGACAAGGACTTCCGGCCCGGCGAGCTGCAGGATCTGTGGGACGAACTGTTCCGCACCCTCGTCGCCAAGGACAAGTCCCTTGAAATCAACACACGGCGTCTCGACGACCCGGCGGCCGTGGCTTCCCTGGTGCCGCTCTACCGGCGGTTCCGCGAACTGGGCGGCCGCCACTGCACCCTCGGCAGCGACGCCCACGAAGCCGCCCACGTCGGCCGGCGCCTGGCCGCCGCGGCCGGCATTGCCGCCCGGGCGGGCCTGGACATCGTATACTACAAAGGGCGCAAGCGCTATCAGGATCGGTAAGATGGAACGGAACATGACTTCGGGAAATTCCATGAGGCTGTTGGTCGGCTTCATGGTTCCCTTGATTATCGGCAATATTTTCCAGCAGATGTACAGCATTTCCGACGTCGTCATTGTCGGGCGCACGATCGGCGTGAACGCCCTGGCGGCCGTCGGCGCCGCGGCGCCGCTGTTCATGCTCTTCGTCATGATGACCATGGGCCTGTCGAACGGGTTCACGGTGCTGGTCGGCCAGTTTTACGGGGCCGGGGATGTGCAGCGGATGCGGCACAGTGTGGCCATGAGCACCATGCTGAGTTTCCTCGCCGTCATCGTACTCGACATCGTCGTCTGGCTGGGCGTCGACCCGGCGCTCCACTGGATGAATGTGCCGGCGGCGCTGTATGCGGACTGCCGCGCCTATACGGTCATCGTCGCCGAAGGCCTGTGGGCCATGATGGCCTACAACCTGCTTTCATCGCTCCTGCGTGCCCTGGGGGACAGCAAGACCCCCGTCGTGTTCCTGATCATCGCGACGGTGGTGAATGTGTTCCTGGCGCTGCTCTTCATTCTGGAATTCCACTGGGGCGTGCCGGGCTCGGCCTATGCCCTCGTCCTGGCCCAGGGCTTTTCCGCCCTCCTGTGCGTGCTCTACATCGGCAGGAAACTGCCCATCCTGCACCTGCGGCGGGCGGACTGGCACTGGGACACCCGTTTCGCCGTGGAACACCTGCGCATCGGCCTGCCCATGGCCGTGCAGTTTTCTGTCATCGGCCTGGGCATCATCCTGATCCAGTCCGTGACGAACAACTTCGGCGCCGAGGTCATTGCCGGCTTTACGGCTGCCTCGCGGGTGGAACAGCTGGCCATCCAGCCCATGGCCTCCTTCGGCATCGCCATTGCCGTCTTCACGGCCCAGAACTTCGGCGCCCGCCAGTTCCGCCGCATCCGCGGCGCCGTGAAGAAATGCTCCCAGATCGCCCTGGGCTTCGCCCTGTTCATGGCGGTCCTCATCTTTTTTGCAGGCGAACATATCGTGGCCATCTTCGTCGACCCGTCGGAAACCGCCGTGGTCGCCGCCGCGCGGCAGTACCTGCACTACTCCGTGGCCTTCTACTTTTTCCTGAGCCAGATCTTCATCTACCGCAGCACGGCCCAGGGCCTCGGCGTCGGCTGGGTGCCCCTCGTGTCGTCGGTGCTGGAGCTGGCCATGCGGACCGGCGCCGCCGAAATCCTCGCCATCGGGCGGGGCTGGGGCTTCACCGGCGTATGCTTCGCCAGCCCCATCGCCTGGATTGCCGCCGCCACCTTCACTTTCTGCGCCTATCATGGGCTGATGCGGGTGTTTGAGGGCCAATACCGCGCAGGGAAGATTTAAAGAAGTCCCGTCACAGTTTTTTACACCACGTCGCGTATCGCGCTCCTAGTGTGTGAAAAAATTGTTACGGGACTTTCCTCTTTGGCATCCTAAAAAATATGGGAAGAACCGGTTTTACTTAAAAACGACACGTATCAAATTCTCCAAACTGTTATCCAAACGATGAGGTGACCGGACCATAGGGAGGATTGAAGTTGGGGAATTTTGACCTTGGGGGGCCGGGCGTTGCCAGAGCGCAAGACAGTAAAAAAACCGCCTTCCCGGGGAGAAGGTGGTTTTACTGTGCAGCGGGCAATCAGGTCCGGGTCCAAATGGGCCCGCAGCATCTCCCGGGCCGGGCTGCGGTGACGAAACATTTGCAGACGCATTGTCCTTCCCGGCACGCAAAGGCCCCGTCTGCAGGCCTGGGCGCCGCCCCCCTGACACGTTGGTTATATCATGAAATCATCATTTGGAACATATTGCATAATACTTCTCCGTGTGCTACAATACTGTTGAATTTTGGGGATCCCCCGGAAGGCATCGCAAGAGCTTTACCGGCCAGGGCCTGGAATCCACAACATTGTCAATATCGCTTGGATCCGAAAGACCGAGACGTGACGCCACAACGCAGCATTCGCGCGCATCCGTTTTCGGGTGCGCTTTTTTTTCGCGTTCCCGGCAGGACAAAGGGAGGAAACATCATGGTACAGGTTGTCAGAACGACCAAAGAGCTGCAGCAGATTGTAAAGGATACGAAGAAGGCGGGCAAGACCATCGGGCTGGTGCCGACGATGGGGGCGCTGCACGAGGGACACGGGTCGCTGATTGCGGCGGCCCGCAAGGAGAATGATTTCGTCATTGTGAGCGATTTCGTGAATCCGACGCAGTTTGCGCCCACGGAAGACCTGGCTGCGTATCCGCGCACGTTTGCGCACGATTGCGAACTGGCGGAGCAGATGGGCGCCGATGTGCTGTTCCTGCCGTCGCCGAAAGAGATGTATCCGTCGGAGGATATGACGTGGGTCGAGGTGACGGGCCGGATTACGCAGGTCCTGTGCGGCCGGACGCGGCCGATCCATTTCCGCGGCGTGGCGACGGTGGTGACGAAGCTGTTCCATCTGGCCCAGCCGGACCGGGCGTATTTCGGCCAGAAGGATGCGCAGCAGGCCGAGGTCCTGCGCCGTATGGTGAAGGACCTGTTCTTCCCGCTGGAGATCCGGGAAATGCCGATTGTGCGGGAGGCGGACGGCCTGGCGAAGAGTTCGCGCAATGTCTACCTGAAGCCGGCGGAACGCAAGGCGGCACTGGTTCTGAGCAAGTCCCTGTTTGCGGCGCAGAAGGCGTTCGAGGCGGGCGAGCGGAGCACGCAGAAGCTGACGGACGGCACGCGCGCCATGATTGCGGCGGAACCGATGAGCGACATCGATTATGTGGAAATGCACGCGCTGCCGGAGCTGACGCCGGCCCACGGGACGGTGGACTGCCCGCATCTTCTGGCGGTGGCGGTGAGGTTCGGGACGACGCGCCTCATCGATAATGTCATCCTGGACCCGTCCAAGTAAGGGCGCGATGTACGGGGCAAGTCAGATCAGAAAGGATTTGAAGGACATGCAGTACGAAATGTTTCACGGAAAAATCCACCGTGCCACGGTGACGGAGGCACGGCTCGACTATATGGGCAGCATCACGATCGACCAGGACCTGATGGACGCGGCGGGCATCCTGCCGGGCGAGAAGGTGCAGATCGTAAACAACAACAATGGCGAGCGCCTGGAAACGTATACGATTGCAGGCCGGCGCGGCAGCGGGGTGATCTGCCTCAATGGCGCGGCGGCCCGCAAGGCACAGGTCGGCGATACGGTGATCATCATCGCCTATGCGCTCATGACGCCGGACGAGGCCCGTGCCAATGAGCCGAAGGTGGTCATGGTGGACGGACACAACCATGTCCTGGGCGATATCGGCCGGGAGACGGAAAAGCAGACGGTGACGGCGGCACGGAAGAAGGCTGCCTTGTAGCGCTGTAGTGGACATATTGGCGGAATGGCAGGACGGAATACGGTTTTTTGTAACTTATATTACAAAACGTCCCTGACAGGTGCCGGAATGGCAAAAAAGCGATTGACAGGGGATGCGGAACAATTTATAATGCAAGTAATTTCATAGCAGGAAATCTGATGACGGGAACAAGTACCTCGTTGCGGTAGAGCGCAGAGAGCCGGCGGCTGGTGGAAGCCGGTGTTTACGGACGGGCGAATATCCTCCCTGAAGAGAGCGCTGAAGCCATTAAGCGTCTCCGTGTTTTCCACGTTACAGGAAATGCGTATGCTAGTACGTGAAAAGAGCTTGTCCCTGTCAAGGGGACAGGAACCTGGGTGGTACCGCGGAATGAATGTCCGTCCCTCGCATTGCGGGGGACGGATTTTTTGATTTCCGGAGAAAAGGACAGGACATCGTACTACCCCTGAGATACAGGATGATAAGGGAAATGGCTGAAAGAGAGCAGCCGCAGGGCGCGGGCGGGAACCGTATAAAAAGAGAAGGTACCCGGCCTGCCGGCCCGGCACAGACAGAAAAAGAGAGACAAGATAGGGAAAGACGGAGTATACTGAGAGGAGAGAGCGCCAGACAGTCCGGGTCCGCCCGGACTGCCGTGAGGGCGTGCAAACGGCAGAAAGGACAGACAATAAGGAGCGCGACATGACAGGCCGCAGAAAAGGACTACGGATCACGTGTTACGGCGATTCGCTGATCCAGGGGTTCCCCTTTACGGAGGAGCATTCCTGGGTGGCGGCGGCGGGGCGCGGGAGCGCGGGCACGTGGGAAAATCACGGGATTTGCGGGGAGTGCTGCGACGACATAACGGAACGGGTTTTGCGGCAGCGCTGGGACGGCGGCCGCCTTTTGCTTTATGAAGGCGGCATGAACGACATCATCCAGGGGGTGCCGCTTTCGTTTTCCCTGGAGCAGATGGAGCGGGCCCGGCGTCATGCGGCGGCCGCGGGCGCGGCGGCGGTGTTCGTGCTGCCGTGGTATTGTGCGGCGGCGGAACTGAATCCGCTGGTCCGGCGGCTGCGCGCGGCCATGCGGGAGCGCTTCCCCCGGGGAACGGTGTTGGGGGTTGCGGCGCCCGCAAAGGGAGCGGAGGCGGCGGATCCGGAGACGGGACGGACCGCAGAGCCGCCCGTATGGTTCCTCGATTTCGAGCCTGTGTTTCCCCGGGGCGGCGAAGCGGAACTGGCGGCGCTGCGGCGGAAGTACTTTATCTGGGACGGGGTGCACCCGACGGCGGATACATATGAACTGCTGGGGAAGTATGCGGGACAGGTGTTTGCCGGATTCTAACATGCAAAGGAGGTTTCACGTGAAACACTACGATGTCATACTCATTGGGACAGGGGCGGCGAACATTGTGGCCGATGCCGCCCTGGCGCAGGGGCTGCGGGTGGCCCTCGTCGAGCGGGGCCGCTTCGGAGGCACGTGCCTCAACCGGGGCTGCATTCCTACGAAGATCCTGGCGGCGGCGGCCAATGCGCTCTGCCAGATCCGCGAGGACCGGCGCATCGGTGTCACGGCCGGGGCCGTGCGGCTGGACTGGGAGACCGTGGCCCGGCGTATGCGCCGCAAGATTGACGAGGCGCCGCACATCCAGGAGTATTACGACCGGTTCCCCAACGTGGACACGTACAATGGCACGGCGTCGTTCACGGACAGCCGCACGCTGCGCGTCGATTTGAACGGCGGCGGCGCGGCGGAACTGGAGGGGGACAAGATCGTCCTCGGCACGGGGGCGCGCACGAATGTGCCGGATCTGCCGGGGCTGGCGGAGGCGGGCTTCGTGACGTCGGAAACGTTTTTTGCCGATGCGTTCCCGCAGGCGCCGTACCGGAGCCTGATCATCATCGGCGGCGGGCCCATCGGCTGCGAGTTCGCCCATATCTTCAACGCGGCGGGGACGCAGGTCACGGTGGTGCAGCACAATGTGCGCCTTTTGCCCAGGGAGGACGGCGATGTATCCGCGTTCCTGCTGCGCCAGTTCGAGGCGCGGGGCGTGGCGGTGCTGCTCAACAGGGAGACCGTATGTGTCCGGGTGGAGGACGGGCTGAAGGTGCTCCGCGTGAAGGACCGCGCGACGGGGGAAGAAACCGAGACGGCGGCGGAGGAAATCTTCGTGGCGCCGGGCATCCGTCCCATGACGGAGCTGCTGCACCTGGAGAACACGGACATCGCCACGGACAAACGGGGCTATATCCGGACGAATGAATTTCTGGAAACAACGGCCCGGGACATCTATGCCCTGGGCGATGTGAACGGGCTGGCGCCGTTCCGCCACAAGGCGAACTACGAGGCGGAGATCCTGGCGCACAACCTGTTCGAGGGCCGGGCGCCGGAGGAATGGCGCTGGGCCTCGTACGGCCTGGTGCCGGCCGTCACGTACACGTATCCTGAGGCGGCCCACGCGGGGCTGACGGAGCAGGAGGCGGCGCGGCGCGGCTTCGAGGTGGAAACGGCGGTGAACCATTACTCGGCGGCGGCCAAGGGCTATGCCTTGGGCTTTGAGCCGGGCGCGCCGGACGACGGGTTCGTGAAGCTCGTCCTCGACAAGGCGGCGAAGCATATCCTGGGCGTGCATATCGTCGGTCCCGAAGCGTCGCTCCTGCTGCAGCCCTTCCTGAACCAGCTGAACTGCGGCACCCATACGGTGACGCCCGTCAACGGGGACATCGCCTCGCCCGTGGCGGCGCGGCTGCGGGCCCTGCCCCTGACGCGGACCCTCGATCCGCAGTCGGTCTATACGGTGGGCGAGACCATGACGCCCCATCCGTCCCTGTCCGAGGTGACCATGTGGACGCGGTATTATTACGAGAAGAAGTAACAGGACAAGCCGGGAAACCGGATTTTGCGGCCGGGATATCCGAAAGGATATCCCGGCTTTTTTTTGAAAAAACCGAGGTATCCCTCAGGGGATGTTTCTGTATTTTTCAATATAATGAAGATATGAGGGAGACCGGAAGAATGCTTTGGGAAATTTCCGGTTCCGCTACATCAGGGGGCTTTTAATTTGAAGGAGGGAGAATCATGAAACATTGGCAGAGAATCGTAACCGCGTGGATGCTGGCAGTCGCCGTTCTCCTTGCCGTACATCCTGCCTCCGCGCAGGAAGGCAAGAAGGCGCCGCCGGTCATTCTGGACACGGACATGGTCGACTGGTTTGATGACGGCGCGGCCATGATCTTGTTGGCGAAGTCGCCGAAGACCGACCTGCTGGGTGTGACCGTCGTGCTCGGCAACACCTGGGTGGAAACCGGCACGGCAAGCGCAATCCGGCAGCTCGAAGGCGCGGGAATCAAGGATGTTCCGGTATTCATGGGCGTCAATGCCCCGGTCCGGGAGGACCGGTTCCGCTATATTGCGGAAGAAAAGAGCCGCTTCGGCCGCGGCGCCGACAGCCATATGGGCGCTGCCGGATACGACCGGCCGGCATCCTGGCAGGACGCATACCGGAAGAATTACGGCGCGGAGCCGGAACTCCGGCCGATGAAGCAGAGCGCCCCGGACTTCATCATCCAGACCGTCCGGGCCCGTCCGCACGAAGTCACCATCGTCAGCATCGGCAGCGGCGCCAACCTAGCCGCGGCCCTGCGCAAGGACCCGGAAATCGCTCCGCTGGTCAAGCGCGTCGTCTACATGGCAGGCTCCTTCTTCCAGCAGGGCAATGTCATGCCGTACGCCGAATTCAACGTCTGGATCGATCCGGAAGCCATGCAGGCCGCGTTCCGCGCCCCCTTCGGCGACCAGGTGATCGTGCCGCTGGATGCATGCGAAAAGATCCACATCACGCGCGACCGCTTCTTTCAGATGCAGAAGATGGTGAAGAACCCCGTCTTCGCGGACCTCATCGCAAAGCACTGGATGGCCCCGCTTTTCAAGGACAATGTACAGTTCAACGACTATATCTGGGACGTTCTGGCCGCCGCTGCCGCCATCGATCCGTCGGTCATCACCGAAGAAGTGACGTACCCTGTGGACGTGGATGCGGTCTACGGCCCGTGCTACGGCGCCACCATGGCCTTCAAGGGACAGGGGCCCGACGGCACGCAGAAGGCGCGCATCGTCCTGACGGTAGACGAGGAAAAAGTCTGGAACATGATTTTTGACCTGTGCCGCAGCCTGTGACGGCCAGGCAGCATCAGAGGGGGCTCCGGATTTTTGGAGGAGGAGGTTGTGATGAGGGAAGGCAGGGAAAAGCAGGACGCCGCAGCGGCAGCGCAGGGCAACGACCCCAAGGCCGCGCCCGGAAACCCGCTGCGCGTCTATTGCCACAGCTGCGGCGCGCCGGCCCGCTTCGACATTGCCCGCCAGACCTACCGCTGCGCCTATTGCGGCGGGGAGACGGGCATCGCGGAAAGCCGCAAGGCGCAGGTGCACTGGCGCAAGCTGCACGAGGAACAACTCGCGGCGCCGCCGGAACGGCGCGTCCTGATGCACTGCCCGTCCTGTGGGGCGGAGGTCGCCTTTCAGGACGGCGGGGCTTCGGAAACGTGCGCGTTCTGCGGCTCCGAACTAATCCGGCGCGAGCTGGAAGAAGAACGGCACCGGCCGGACCTCGTCATCCCCTTCGTGATCCGGAAGGACGAGGCGCGGCAGCACTTGCAGGACTGGGCCCGGGCCCGTAAAGACACGCCCGAGGGCAAGGCCGTCCTTTCGGGCAGGAACAACCTGCAGGGGTACTACCTGCCCTACTGCATGGTGCGGGGCCCTGTTTCCGCGACGGTGGAACGCCGCAGCAGCTACCGGTCCTACTATTGCGACGGGTACCTGGACGGGCTCGCCGTCAACACGAACAGGCAGCTCGACAACCTGGTGCTGGACAAGGCGGAGCCCTTCGACTGGACAGGCGCGAAGCCCTTTGCGTACGGCTATATCGCCGGGCATCCGGTGAAGCTGAACGACCTGTCCGGTGCGGACATCCGCAAGCGCATTGAGGAGGAAGTCACGGAGGATTTCCGCCCGGTCCTCGAAAAGGTCATGCACACTTCGGGCCTTTTGGTTACCATGAAGTCCTTCGGCCTGGACAGCATGAACGTGCTGTTGCCGGTCTACTTTTTCAGCAAGGGGAATGTGACGGCAGTCGTAAACGGCCAGACGGGGCGCATCGCCGTTTCCGCGGGGCGGGTGTCCGAAGGAAGCCGCCGCTGGATTCCCGGCACCTTCGCCGCGGCCGTCGCGGCCGGGCTCCTCATGGCGCTGCTGGTGGCCTTGATTGACGGGCACGGATACTACACCGATCCGGAATACATGCTGCAGTTCACAGGCATTTCGCTGCTTGTCTTCTTCCCCCTCTTCTATGTCATCGGGAAACGGAAATACGGGGACGGGCGGCGCATTATCCTGACGGGCGGGCCGGCGCAGGCCTGGCGCGAACACGGCAAGCTGCACCTGGAAGCAGGCGGACCCTTGTCGGACCCGAAGGATCCGACGCCGGTGTTCCGCGAAAAGGACGAATCCGGCAAAGAGGTGCCTGTCCATCTCCGCTTCTATCCGCCCGGCCGGGTGCTGTCCATCGTGGTGCAGCTCACCGGGTTCCTGTTTGCGCCGGCCCTGATCGCCATCGTGCTCCACCTGATTTTCCGGAACCCGGGCGAGCCGTTCTTTGCGGGAATGGACTTCCGGTACGGCGCCGCCTGGTACATCTTCGCCTTCATCGTGACGGCGGCGGCCCTCGGCAAAAGCGCGGGCATCGACGTGTTTGACTATCCCTATGTGTACGAAATCCGTCCCGACGGCAGCGAGCGGCTGACGGGGACCTTCTGCTCGCGCTGGTTCACCGTGCTGCGCGCCGATGACGGGGACAGGACCGTCCCCGTGTGGCGGCTGTTCCTGTCCGGCCTGCTGGGCGCGGGACTGACGCTGTTCATCGGGGCTTTCCTGCTGTTCCTGCTGCTGGGCAGCATAAGCGCCATCGGATTTTAAGACCGGTTGGCGGATGGCGGCCCGTCCGGCCCGGAGACCCCGGCTGTGGCTGTCTGAAGCGCCCCTGCGGACCCGGTACCGGTACGGGAAACGGCAAGGGGCCGTGGACTTGCGCTGCGCGACAGGTTGAAATCTGCTTGACATTGCCTGCCAAACCTGATACAATGGCAAAGTACAAATATTGCCACTTTAGCTCAGTTGGTAGAGCATCTCATTCGTAATGAGAGGG
>ONEW01000014.1 GCA_900316935.1 uncultured Selenomonadales bacterium | reverse complement strand
GAGCACGCCAATTTTAAAGGATTCAAATTGTAGCCTGTCCAATTTTGTGGGCAGGTGCTACTCTTAAAAAGTGTCCACACTTATGGGTACAGTATAATGGAGGTGAAGCATCTAAAACTGTAGTTGTAAGCAACCCGACGGCGCCCTATCAGGTCGGGAAAGCCGGCAGTGCGGTGGAAGTGGGCGATTTCGGCCTGAAAGACAGGACGGACCGCTACTCTGCACTGGCTGTCCTTTCTCCTTCTGAAGTGGTGTTTACAGGCAGGACGATTTCGACAAAGGCTTTGGAGGCGGAAGGCGGCGCGAAGATTGTGGTCGGTGACGCCGATACGGAATCCGTGACTATTGCCGGTGACGAAAATACGACGGGTCTGGGCTCCCTGCGCTTCGACGGCGAAGCGGGAGGCACCTCCATTACCGTTACTGCAAAGAACATCGATGTCAGTACAGCCGGTTCCGGCGATGGCGTGAGTGCCATCTGGGGCCAGAACGGCACCCAGTCCGAAACGGCGCCGGAGGGGGCTGCTTCCGTGACGCTGAAGGGCGACACCATCCATATCCAGTCTCCTGGCACGGCGATTGTGGCTTATTCCAACAGCCAGATCAATATCAACGGGGATACCACGGTTGATGCGGGGGATTATGCTGTCGATGCCCGCGGGAATTCCACCGTCAACATCAATACGGACGGGGCCCATTCCACAGTGGTAAATGGGGACATCGTCTTTGAAACACCGAATACGAAGGGCGACGGCAGCGGCAGCGGCAACATCATCAACGCCAACGTCAACCTGAACCTTACCGGCAAGGATTCCGTCTGGACCGGCCGCTCTTATGAAATGTATACGCCGGAAGGCGGCACGGAAGAAACCGAAAAATACTACGGCGACGATTATTACGGCCATGTAACCGGGCTGAAGCTCACCATGAAGGACGGTGCTACGTGGAACGCGACCGGCAACAACATCATGAACGAGCTCGATGCCGAAGACAGCACGATCAATGTGCAGGAAGGGACGGAGTATGTCCATGTAGGAACGGCAACCCTGACGGGGACGACGGCCAATATCGACGCCGATGACTCGGACGTCTATGTTGACACCATGAAGGCGACGGACAGCACCTTCAACCTCAACGGCACGAACGTCAGGCTGTCTGTAGACAAACTTTCCGGCTCGAAGGATGTCATCAATACGGGCAGCCTGGACAACAAGGTCCTGGTCGGGGAAAAGGACGCCGAAGACCTTACCGTCCATGGCACGGGCGCCATTGCCGACGCCATCAGGAAGGATGGCGCCAACGCCCAGAAACTGGCCGATGTGGCAGCGTTGAAGTCGGACCCCGGCACTTCGGTGGCGGACAAGGTCAGCACGGACGAAGGCACCGTGGCCGGCAGGTACGAAGCCGACGTCAAGGACGGCAAGGTCACCAACGTCCGGTACGAACAGAACCGGACGAACCTGGCCGTCAGCAACATGGCGGTCGCCAACCTGGTGCTGTGGCGTCAGGAAAACAACGACATGAACAAACGGCTGGGCGAGTTGCGCGACAGCGAAGGGCAGCAGGGCGTCTGGGCCAGAATGGTACGCGGCGAAGCCAAGTACGGCCAGGCCGGCCTCAAGAACCAGTACAACTACTACCAGGTCGGCTATGATACCAAGCTGAGCACCAATTCCCGCTGGACCGTCGGCGCCGCCTTCAACAAGACGGACGGTACGACGACCTTCCAGGGCGGAACCAGCGACAACGATCATCATGGCGTGGCCCTGTACGGCTCCTACCTGGGCGATAAGGGCGGCTTCGTCGACCTGATTGCCAAGTACTCCAACCTGGATATCGATTACAACGTCACCGGCGGCGCCGGCAGCGGCGACTACGATGTGGACGCTTACAGCCTGAGCGCGGAAGTGGGCAAGCGCTTCCACGGCAGCCATGGCTTCTGGATCGAGCCGCAGGCGGAACTGACGTACGGCAGCGTCAACTCCGTGGACTACACGACGGACAACGACGTCCATGTCCATCAGGACAGCATGGACAGCTTCGTCGGCCGGCTGGGCTTCTCCCTGGGCAAGGACATCAAGAAAGGCCATGTCTATGCACGGGCTTCCTACCTGTACGACTTTGACGGCGACACGGATGTCACCATGACGGACACGCAGGGTGTCAGCGATTCCTACAAGCACGACATCGGCGGCAGCTGGTGGGAGATCGGCATCGGTACGAACCTGAACCTCAGCAAAGCCACCCACATGTACATGGATTTGGAAAAGACGTACGGCGGCGATGTCACGACTCCGTGGCAGTGGGGCCTGGGCCTGCGTTACAGCTTCTGACGCAGCGTAAAACAGCTGTCGGCATGCCAAGCTGCAGCCGGATTCCCTCCGCAGGCAGAACGGCATGACGGAAGGATCCCCTTGCGGTCTCCGGACTGCAAGGGGATTTTTTGCTGCGCCGCGCTTTGACAATCGGCGGCGGCTCCAGTACAATGGAGTTGTCAGGAATTCACCCGGAAAAGAGGCGGTACGATGGACTTTTTTGCAGGCAATTATCCCGAAACGTACGAACCGTATGGCGATGAAACATTCCGCCGGCGCTATTTCAGCTTCCGCGGCCGCCTGAACCGGAACCGCTATGTGGCGCGCCAGATCCTGGTCTGGTTTGTTTCCCTCGTCAGTGGTCCGGTCCTGGAAAACTATATCTACACGGCGGAACCGACCCCGCTGCCGGCGCCGAACGTGTGGGAATCCGTCTTCCACTGGGCCGGCGGCACGGCATACGCGGCTTCGTCCGTCCTGCCCGTGGCCGCGTCCTACTTTACGCTGAGCGTCTTCACGTTCCTCTATTTCCTCATTACAATCGGCTGCAGCCTCGCCAGCGTGCTGCTCAATATCCGCCGGGCCCATGACCGGGACCACAGCGGCTGGTACCTGCTGCTCTGCTGCATCCCCCTCGTGAACTTCGTCATCCTGTTCCAGCTCCTCTTCCTGCGCGGGACCCGCGGCCCGAACCGCTTCGGCCCCGACCCGGAAGACCAGCCGGACCGTCCGCTGCTCTGATGTTTTTGTGTAATATTTGTTACAGAATCAATTGACATCGGTAGCTGGATAAGTATAATGAAAGTAGAGAGGAACGTTGTCCTCTGTCCATGTATCTAAAAAATCCCGGGGCGTCCGCCCGCCTGTTTCGGCGTTTAGGTGAAAGGAGGAGTAGCATGGTTTCCTATAAAACTTTCATTGCCTGCTACAAAGAAGACATTGTGAAATTCGTAGCGTTGATCGCCGTCGTGGCGGTCGTCGTCGTCCTGTTCCACTGAACTGGCGGATTTTGTCCCGTGCGGCCCCGTGCCGCACGGTCTTTTTATTTCCCGGGAAACGCCGGCCCGGCAAAGCGTTGCACTTTCTCCGCCCGGGGCATATAATGTAAACATATTGGAAATTTGGAAGCCGGGCGCGGCCAATCCATCTTTGTTGTATGTTTCCCAAGGGGGCGCGCCCGAATACACAGAAACCGAGGCGGTAGTATGGAAGCACGGTACGATGCAGACATGACACACAAGCTGGCGAAGACGCTCCTGGGGCCTCTGGGCTTTCTGGCGGCGGGACTGCTGCTGGCGCCCGTATTGGGGATCAAGGGCGGATTTGCCGTCGGCACGGCGGTCTGGATGGCCATCTGGTGGATTTTCCGGCCTGTCCACATTGCCGTTACATCGCTCCTGCCCATTGCGGTCAACGCCGCCTTTTCCCTGGTGCCCAACGCTCATGTCATTGCGCGCTACTTTACGGACATCGTCGTCCTTTTGCTGGGCGCCGACCTGATCTGCCTCGGCTGGTCCGCCACGGGCCTGGACCGGCGCATTTCCCTGCGCACCCTGTGCCTCATCGGGACGTCCCTGAAGAGCCAGATCCTCGTCTGGCTCGGGGCCTCCGTCGTCCTGTCGGCCTTTTTGCCCAATACCGTCGTGGCGACCATCTTCTGCCCTATTGCCGTGGGCATGCTCAAGTTCGTCGGGGAAAAATACATCACGGAAAGCAAACTGGCCGTGCCCATCCTGTTGGCCATTTCCTGGGGCAGCGGCATCGGCGGCCTCGGTTCGCCCATCGGCAGCCCGGCCAACCTTGTCGCCATCCAGTACATGGAACAGTTGACGGGCCATGAATTCATGTACATCCAATGGATCGGCCGGTTCGTTCCGCTTTTATCCGTCCTTTTCCTCGTCAACCTCTTCTTCCTGTGGCATCTGGACATGCCCGTCAAGTCCTTCCACGGCACGCGGGAAGAATTCCGCAAAATGTATGAGGAACTCGGCCCCATGCGGACCGGGGAAAAGTGGTGCTTCTGGATTTTCATCCTGGCCATCGTCCTGGCCTTCGTGCGTCCCCTTTATGCGGCGTACCTGCCGGGCCTGAAGCCGTCCTACGTGTTCCTCATCCTCGGCATGCTGATGTTCGTCCTCCGCGACGAGGAGAACCGCGAGATCCTGACGTGGAACTTCGCCGAAAAGAACGCCATGTGGGGCATCATGATCATGGCGTCGTCGGGCCTGGCCCTGGGGACCATGATCATCGAGACCGGCGCCGTCGCCAAAATGGCGCAGCTCCTGGGGTCCCTGCAGCTTTCCGGCGGCTTCGTCACCATGTTCATCTTCTGTGCCTTTGCCTGCTTCATGTCGGAGATGTCGAGCAATACCGGTGCGGCATCGATCTGTATCCCCATCGTGATCTCCATCTGCGGCGCCTTGCACCTGAACCCCGTGCCGTACGTGCTGGCCGTGACGGCGGCCTGCTCCAGCGCCTACGTGCTGCCCGTCACGACCCGGGCCATTCCTGTCGGTTTCGGCCTCGACGCAGGCCTGCAGATGCGGTACGGCTTCAAGCTGACCCTGCTCTGCATGGTGGTCAACGCCGTCCTGTGCTGGGCCTGCATGGAATACCTGCCCTTGTTCTCGTACCTGTGAAAAGTACAAAAGTAAAGCGGATGACCGTGGCGGGCATCCGCTTTTTTTATGGAGTGCTGTTTTCGGCAGCCTGATCAGAACGTGATTTCCGCTTTGGCATAGAGCACGGCGTAGCCGGCCATGGAAACGCGTCCGTTTTCGAGGTGGCAGTAACTGAAGGAAGGGCCCCGTTCCGCGGAACGGGGCCCTTCCTTCGTGTGTGAAATCAGCGACCGATGCGGCCCCTGACACCGGCCAGGTGGTCCGCCAGGTCCGCGGCGTCGGCAAAGGTGCCGTTGGCGTATTCAAAGACCCAGTCGGCGCCGGGCGTACATTGTTTCATGGCGGCGAGCACGGGACCCCAGGGAATGGTACCCCTGCCGACGGGCTGGTGCGTATCGCCGGACCCGTCGTTGTCATGGATGTGGAAGGAGACGAGGCGGTCCCCCAGGGCGGCGATGACGCGGCACATATCCCAGCCGTTGACGTGGGCGTGGCCCAGGTCGAGCAGGGCGGCGCAGTCCGGGAAGGAGCGGATCAGTTCCACGTATTCCTGTTCGTTGAAGAGCATGTTCCGGCGCAGGCCCACGTTCTCAATGACCAGTTGGGGCAGGGCGCCGGTGCCGGCCTGCTGCCGGGCTTCGGCCGCGAGGCCTTCGAGTTCCCGGAGGCGGGACCGGACCAGGCTCTGCGCCGCCTGCAGGGCCTTTCCGCCGGCTCGCTGGTCCGGCGCCAGTCCCTCGTTCGTATGGACGACGACATGCCGTGCGCCCAGCCGGGCGGCCAGGCGGAACGTGTCCGCATAGGACCGGCGGTACAGGCTGTCCGCCGGGTCGGCCAGGTTGACGGACACACAGGGCCCGTGGACGGTCAGCAGGCGGCCCGTGCCGGCCGTTTCCGCTTTGCCCAGGGGCACGCCCAGGCGGGGCAGCAGGTTCTGCCAGTAGCTTTCCGTGCCGAATTCTGTAAAGATTTCCAGGCCGTAACCGGCCGGCAGTTTTCCCAGTTCCGGCTTGTTGAAGGCTGGAAAGACCAGATCACTGACAAAGAACTGCATGAATGTAACCTTCCTTTCGTGTCATCTTCCGTGTCACCGGGCGCCTTCGGCATCGATGCGGCTGCCGTCGGCGGCGTCGAAGAAGCGTGCGTTTTCCCAGTGGAAGGACAGACCCGTGACATCGCCTTCGCGGATGGCGCACTGGTTGTCCGAAGACTGCGTGAAGAGGGTCTGTCCTGCCAGGCCGAAGGAGGTGGTCTGCAGGTTGCCCGTGTGTTCCGCGTAATGGCAGGGGGCCCGCAGCAGGCCGTCGGCCGGGCTGACGATGCGGACCTTTTCCGGGCGGATGCCGAAGATGACATCGTCCCGTCCTGCCAGGGTGCGGCGCCAGGTGTCGGGGAGTCCGAGGCTCTGGCCGCCGAAGACGAGGCGGCCGCCGGCCAGGCCGGCGCGGACCAGGTTCATGGCCGGCGAGCCGATGAACGAGGCGACGAAGGTGTTGGCCGGGTTGTTGTAGATGTCGCCCGGCGTGGCAATCTGCTGCAGCCTGCCTTCGTGCAGCACGGCGATGCGCTGGCCGATGGTCATGGCCTCGACCTGGTCGTGGGTCACGTAGACCATGGTGGAGGGGCGGGCCTCGTGGATGCGCACCAGGTCCTGGCGGGCTTTCTGGCGCAGCTGGGCGTCCAGGTTGGACAACGGTTCGTCGAGCAGGAAATAGGGCGATTCCTTGACCAGGGCGCGGCACAGGGCGACGCGCTGTTTCTGGCCGCCGGACAGGGCGTGCACCGCCTGGTGCTCATAGCCCTGCAGATTCAGCATTCCGATGGCCGTTTTGGCGCGCCGTTCGATTTCGGCCGGGTCGGTTTTGCGGATCCGGAGGCCGAAGATGATGTTGTCCCACACATCCATGTGGGGGAACAGGGCGTAGCTCTGGAAGACCATGGCGATGTTGCGTTCGCCCGGGGCCATGTCGTTGACCCGCCGGCCGCCCATGTACAGGTCGCCCCGGGAGATTTCCTCGAAGCCGGCGATCATGCGCAGGGTCGTGCTTTTGCCGCAGCCCGAGGGGCCCAGGAAGACGAGGCGCTCTTTTTCCCGGATTTCGAAGTTGAGACAGCGGATGACTTCTTTTTTGCCGTACGATTTATGGACATTGTCAAACAGGATGTTATACATACCACACCTCACTCAGCCTTTGAGGCCGGCCTGCATGAACGAATCCAGGATGAACCGCTGGAAGAACAGGTACAGGAGCAGCGGGGGCAGGCTGGTCACGACCGCGACGGCCATGGCGATGCCCCACTCGCTGCCGCCCTCGGCGCTGATGAACATCTGCATCGCCAGGGACAGGGTGTACTGCGATTTATCCTTCAGGACCAGCAGGGGCCAGAAATATTCATTCCACGAATTGATGAAGAACATGATGCCCGCGGCAATCAGCGGCGAGCGGACCAGGGGCAGGCACAGGCGGCGCAGGACCGTCATGGCGCCGGCGCCTTCGAGGGCCGCCGTCTCAAAGAGCGGTTTCGGGATGCCGCGCATGGCCTGGCGCATGAGGAAGATGCCCATGCCGTCGACGATTTCCGGCAGGATGACGCCGTACGGCGTGTTCAGCAGGCCCAGTTTCGACAAGAACAGGTAGTTCGGCATGATGAGGACCGTCGTGGGGATGAAGAAGGTGAGCAGCATGGAGTTGAACAGCCATTCCCGCCCCTTGAAGCGGTAATAGACGAAGGCGAACCCGGCCAGGATGCTCGTCGCCAGTTTGAAGAGCGTGACGAAGAAGGCGATGAAGAACGTGTTGCCCACGAAGCGGAACACGTTGAAACGGCCCAATACGTCGAGGTAGTTGTCCAGCGTCGGCGGGTACGGGAAGGGATTCAGGGGACTGGCAAAGACCTGGCTCAGGTCCTTGAAGGACGCCGACAGCATGAAGACGACGGGCCACAGGGACACGAGGATGAGCGCGATGGTCAGGAGGTGGAAAAAGAGTTCCGGACGGTCAGTTTTCATAGTAGACCCCCTTTTCGGCCACTTTGCCGCGCCATAACAGGAACAGGACGAAGAGGAGGATGGTCAGGACGGCGAAGGCCGCCGACCGTCCGGCCTGGAAAAAGACGAAGGCGTACTGGTAGATCACGTAGCTCAGGTTGGCGCTGTGCTGGTCCGGGCCGCCCTGGGTCAGCATGTTGACGGGGACCATGACGTACTGGAGGGCGAAGACGATGGTCAGGACGAAGACATACATGGCGGCCGGCGAGGTCCGGGGCACGATGATGTCCTTCAGGATGGTCCACTTCGACGCGTTTTCCAGTTCGGCGGCCTCGATCATCTCCTTCGGCACGGAAACCATGGCGGCCAGCAGATAGATCAGGTTGTAGCCGAAGAACTTCCAGCCCACGATGGTGCTGATGGCCAGCAGCACGTAGTACGGCGTCTTGAACCAGCGCGGGGACGCGAGGCCGAACCAGCCCAGGATTTCGCTCAGGGGACCGGCGACGGGGTTGTAGATCCACAAAAAGATGATGCTCGTCACGGCCAGGCTCAACAGGGACGGCAGGAAGAGCAGCACGCGGTAGGTCATCTGTCCGTGGTGCAGCACGTGGGACAGGACGAAGGAAAAGAAATAGGGGAGCAGGAAATCGAAGACCAGCAGGAACACGATGAACAGCACCGTGTTCACGAGGACCTTCTGGAATTCGCTGCTCTGCAGGATGGCCTGGTAATTGGCAAAGCCGACGAAGCGCATGCGCGGGCTGATCATGTTCCAGGAAAAGAAGCTCACGAATCCGTTCATGACCAGAGGCCAGTAGTAAAAGAGCAGAAACACCAGGGAAGCAGGCAGGAAATAGAGGCTGCCTGCGCGTGTCAGACGGTTCACGGTCAACCTCCTTTGGCAATCTCGTCAATATCACAAGAGCCCGGGACGGAAAGTCGCCTTCCCGGCCCGGTACTCCGCGTGTCCGTTATTTGGTTGTCCAGACCTCAGCCCTGCAGCAGGCTGTTGATTTTCTGGGCCGCTTCATGCAGGGCATCTTTGGCGGACTTGGTACCGCCCATGATGACGTCGCGGGCGTCAATCAGTACCTGTTCGCACTGCAGGCCGTTGTTGCCGGGGAAGGAGACCCAGGGCACGACATGGGGCAGCGCGGCCATGGCGTTCTTGACGTTGGCGTTTTCTTCCATGAGTTTCTTGTACGGGCCGTAGGTGTCCATGCCCTTGCGGGGCGGCAGGTAGCCCGTGCCCGTATCCCATTTGTACAGGCTTTCGGCCGATTCCAGGTAGGCGATGAATTCCGCCGCGGCCTTCTGCCGGGCTTCGTCCTTGGACAGGATCATGAGGAAGTTGCCGCCGGCCGGGACCTTGACTTCTTTGCTGCCGAAGGCAGGGAACGATGTCGTGGAAACTTTGAACTGGGAACTCTTTTCAAAGTTGGCCCGTTTGCCGATGGTCGTGCAGACCATGGCCAGGTTGCCGGACGTGTAGGCTTGGAAGGCTTCTTCGTTGGTGGCGTGGAGGGCGGAGCCGTCCTTGACCATGTCGGCCAGCATCTGGTAGGCATAATGGCCTTCCGGCGTATCGAAACCAGCCTGCCATTTGCCGTCCTTCTTGACGAGCATCGTGCCGCCGTTGGATTCCACGCAGGCCTGGTTGGTCCACGTATCGGCGTATTCCTGCATGAAGAAGGCCGGTTTGCCGGTCACGGCTTTGATCTTCTGGGCGTAAGCATGTACCTCGTCCCAGGTTTTCGGTGGTTTGGAGGCGTCCAGGCCGGCTTTTTGGAACAACTCCGGATTATAGTAAAGCACGGGAACAGATAAGGAGTAAGGAACACCGACCTGGACACCGTCTGCTGTCTGTGCGAGTCTGGCAATGTTGTCGGCGTAGGTTTCCTTCACGAAATCCTTTTTGCCGGCTTTCTCAAAAATCTTGTTGATGTCGTCATGCTTGAAGTTGGCATCGGCATAGTAGAGGAAATCCCAGCCCATCTGTACCACGTCGGGCGTCTGGTTGGACGCGATGGCCGCCTGCAGGTTCTGCGTCAGGCCTTTGTACATGTCGGGGTTGAACTTTTCCTTGACTTCGATGTGGGGATGCTTTTCGTTGAAGTCCTTGACGAGTTCGCGGACCGTCTTGCCGCCGAAGCTGTCCGAGGCGACGTGCCAGTATTCGATGGTCACTTTCTGGCCGCTCTGGGCCGGGGCCTGCTTCTTGTTGTCCGAACCGCAGCCGCTCACGGCCGCCGCGGCAAGGACGCCTGCTGCAGCGCAGCACAGGACTGTCTTGAATTCCATGTGGATTTCCTCCTTTTTTGTTACCTCTGCGGGATGCTGTTCCCAGGGTGCTTGTGTTTTCCATTCAACGTGCCTTTATCCTAACACCGCCTTGTAAGCGTTCCGTATAAGGGGCGTAAAGTTTTGTAAAATTCCGGCATTGCCCGCCAAAAGGACGATATATGGTAATTGTCCCTTAAAAAATAAACAAAATTGTCTATTTTAAAATGTACAGTGACGGGGTATACTGAAGCTGTGTCCCGTCGTCCGGAACAACGGCGGGGCCGGGAACGGATATTATATATAGAAAGAAGGAACTTCCATGAGGGACAAGAAGATTGTGAAATTGACGCTGGCCGGTATGTTCGCGGCCCTGGCGTTCTGCTGCTTTTCCTATTTGCGCATCGAGGTGCCCATGGGGCTGGGCCTGACGGGCAAGATCTACATCGGCCACGCCTTCCTCATTCTGTCGGCCCTCGTCGTGGGGGCCCGGTACGGCGCCCTGTCCGGCGCCGTCGGCCTGACCCTGGCCGATGTGCTGGCCGGGTACACGACATCGGCGCCGCCGACCTTCGCGGCCAAGTTCATCCTGGGCTGGTCCGTGGCCTTCCTGGCCCATAGGGTGCTGCATCTGCACGAGGCCGCGCCGGACAGGAGGGACCGCATCGTCGTGGCGGCCGCCGTGGGCGGATCCATCGTCAACGTGCTGACGGAACCGCTGATCCGCTTCAGCTTCAAGTACTTCGTCCTCGGCTACGCATACCAGGTGGCTTATGTGAGCGCCCTCAACTGCGCCGTTTCCATGGCCCTGAGCGCCATTCCTTCCGTCTTCGTGGCGGTGCTGCTGTACAAGGTGCTGCAGCGCGGCGTCCTGCGCAACAGGGACCAGGAAAGAGGGTGATTGCATATTTCGACGCATATTTTGCATAAAACTGCAAATCTATGCTTGACTTTTGTTTTAAACATGCATATTATAGAGTACAAAGCCTAAGCGGAAAAATTTCTTCCCCGAAAGGGGATTTTTGCTTTTCATTATAGGGGTATTCCCATATAATGAGGGTAGAAAAACAAGGGCGGATCAAGGAGGAAGGACGCCATGACGAAAGTCTTCATCGACGGCAGTTCCGGTACGACGGGCCTGCGTATTTATGAACGGATATCGGCCCGGCCCGATATTGAGCAGATTCACTTGGACGAGGCGGTCCGCAAGGACCCCGCGGCCCGGCGGGACGCCATTGCCCGGGCCGATGTGGCGTTCCTCTGCCTGCCCGACGTGGCGGCGGTGGAAGCGGTACAGCTGGCCGAAGGCACGGATACGGTGCTCATCGATACGTCGACGGCGCACCGCACGGCCCCCGGCTGGGTCTACGGGTTTGCGGAACTGCCCGGCCGGAAGGCGGAGATTGCGGCGGCCAGACGCATCGCCAACCCCGGCTGCCACGCCAGCGGCTTCATTTCCCTGGTGGCGCCCCTCGTGGCGGCAGGCCTGATTGCGCCCGACACGGCACTGACCTGCTTTTCCCTGACGGGCTATTCCGGCGGCGGCAAAACGATGATCGCCCGGTACGAGGCCGATCCGCGCGACCCGCTCCTGAAAGGCCCGCGCCAGTACGGCCTGGCGCAGCACCACAAGCACCTGCCGGAAATGGCGAAGATCAGCGGCCTGACGGTGGACCCCGTCTTCTGCCCCGTCGTGGCGGACTTCTATGCCGGCATGGAGGTGACGGTGCCCCTCTTCCGCAAGGATCTGGACGGCACGGCCGGCGATATCCGCAAGGTCTACGCCGAGTGGTACCACGGTCCGGTCGTACGGTATAAGGACGGCGCGGACGAAGACGGCTTCCTGTCGGCGGCGTCCTGCTCCGGCAAAGACGGCATGGAGATCGCCGTCTTCGGCAATGAGGACCGCATCCTGCTCGTGTCGCGCTTCGACAACCTGGGCAAGGGAGCCAGCGGGGCGGCGATCCAGAACATGAACATCGTCCTGGGGACGGACGAGACGACGGGACTTGTATTGTAATCAGATAGAGAAAGCATAAGGGTGAATTTGGAGGCTCAGCTATGGAAACTACGACGATGAAACTCATCAGCGGCGGTGTCTGCGCGGCCAAAGGCTTCAAAGCCAACGGCATCCACGTCGGCGTCCGCAAGTCGAAATCGGGCAAGAAGGACGTGGCCCTCATCTACAGCGAGGTACCGGCCCACGCGGCGGCGGTCTACACGACGAACCTCGTCAAGGGGGCCCCGCTGAAGGTGACGAAACGGCATCTGGCCGACGGGATCGCCCAGGCGGTCATCTGCAACAGCGGCAACGCCAACACGTGCAACGCGAACGGCATCGAGGTGGCGGAAGAGATGTCGGACCTGGTCGGCCGCGAACTGGGCATCAACCCCCATGACGTGGTCGTCGCTTCGACGGGCGTCATCGGGCAGCCCCTCGACATTTCGCCCATCCGGAACAACATCCACACCCTGGCCGCCGGCCTGACGGCGGACGCCGCCGGCTCCGGCGATGCGGCGCAGGCCATCATGACGACGGATACGGTGAAGAAGGAGTTCGCCGTGCAGTTCGAACTGGACGGCAAGGTCTGCACCCTGGGCGGCATCGGCAAAGGCAGCGGCATGATCCATCCCAACATGGCCACCATGCTCGTCTTCCTGACGACGGACGCGGCCATTTCCGCGGACCTGCTGCGGACCGCCCTGGGCATGGACGTGCGCAAGACCTTCAACATGCTGAGCGTCGACGGCGATACTTCGACGAACGACATGGTCGTCCTCATGGCCAACGGCCTGGCGGGCAACACCGAAGTGACGAATCCCCGCTCGGCGGAGTTCCAGACCTTCATGAAGGCCCTGAACACCCTCACCATCCAGCTCTGCCGCGTCATCGCGGGGGACGGCGAAGGCGCGACGAAGCTGCTGGAATGCCACGTCAAAGGCGCGGACAGCCCGGATATCGCCAAAGTGGCTGCCAAGAGCGTCATCACGTCGAGCCTGGTGAAGGCCGCCATGTTCGGTTCCGATGCCAACTGGGGCCGCGTGCTCTGCGCCTTGGGGTACTGCGGTGCCGACCTCGACGTCGGCACCATCGATGTCTCCTTCCAGTCGGAAGCGGGCCGCGTCGATGTCTGCAAGGACGGCGCCGGCATCCCCTTCTCGGAGGACGAGGCCAAGAAGGTCCTGTCCGAAAAGGAGATCGACATCCTCGTCAGCCTGGGCGACGGCGACTATACGGCCACGGCCTGGGGCTGCGACCTGACCTATGATTACGTGAAGATCAACGGCGATTACCGGACCTGACGGGAGGTACATCCATCATGAAGAACTTCATTTCCAATGCGGAACGGGCCCAGGTCCTGGTCCAGGCCCTGCCGTACATCGATAAATACCACAACAAGGTCGTCGTCGTGAAATACGGCGGCAACGCCATGATCAACGAGCGCCTGAAACAGCAGGTCATGGAAGACATCGTGCTCCTCTGGCTCATCGGCATCAAGGTCGTCCTCGTCCACGGGGGCGGGCCGGAAATCAGCGCCCTCATGACCAGGCTGGGCAAGAAGCCGACCTTCGTCGACGGCCTGCGCGTCACGGACCAGGAGACCATCGACATCGTGCAGATGGTGCTGGCCGGCAAGGTCAACAGCACCCTGGTCAACCTGTTGGAAAAGAACGGCGGCCAGGCCCTGGGCATTTCCGGCGCGGACGGACACCTCATCGAAGCGAAGATCAAGGACCCGAAGCTGGGCTACGTGGGCGAGGTGACGAACGTCAACATCAAGCCCGTCCTCGACCTGCTGGAAAAGGACTACATCCCGGTCATTTCGACCATCGGCTGTGACCGGGACGGCAACATGTACAACATCAATGGCGACACGGCGGCTGCCTGCATCGCGGGGGCCCTCAATGCGGAACGCCTCATCATGATGACCGATGTGCCCGGCGTGCTGCGGGACAAGAACGACCCGGAGACCCTGCTGTCGGACATCACTCTGGAAGAAGTCAAGGCGCTGCGCGAAGACGGGACCATCAACGGCGGCATGATTCCGAAGGTGGAGTGTTGCGAACGGGCCATCGCCATGGGCGTCAAGAACGTCGTCATCATGGACGGCCGCATTCCGCACTCCATCCTGATCGAAATCCTGACGGACGAGGGCGCCGGCACCATGATCAGCAGCGGCGAGCCGTGACAGGGTTTCGGTGTATTGTGGGGAGGAACGCAAATGGATAAGACATTGCAAGAGATCGATCACGAATATGTAGCCAACACCTACGGCCGCTTCCCCGTGGAGATTGTGTCCGGCAAGGGCGCCATCGCCAGGGACGAGGCCGGGAAGGAATATATCGACATGGGCGCCGGCATCGGCGTCACGAGTTTCGGCTACTGTGACGACGTGTGGAAGGCGGCGGTCATCGACCAGCTCGGCAAGGTGCAGCACACGTCGAACCTGTATTACACGGAACCCTGCGCCCTGCTGGCGCAGAAACTCTGCCGGAAGACGGGCCTGAAGAAGGTCTTCTTCGGCAATTCCGGCGCCGAGGCCAACGAGTGCGCCATCAAGGTGGCCCGCAAATACGCGGCGGAAAAGAAGGGCCCGGACCATTACACGATCCTTACGCTGTGGAACAGCTTCCACGGCCGCACCCTGACGACCCTGGCGGCGACGGGGCAGGATCATTACCACGAACTGTTCCAGCCCCTGACGCCGGGCTTCCATATGGTCCACGCCGGGGATTTCGAGGAATTCCGCAAGGCCTGTGAGGAATTGAAGGCGGCGGGCATCCTCATGGAATGCATCCAGGGCGAAGGCGGCGTCTGCGACGTGCCGGCGGACTACATCAAGGCCGTGGCTGCCTACTGCAAGGAACACGACATCGTCCTCATGATTGACGAAGTGCAGACCGGCAACGGCCGCACGGGCAAACTCTATGCCTACATGCATTACGGCATCGAGCCCGATGTCGTTTCGACGGCCAAGGGCATCGGCGGCGGCCTGCCCCTGGGCGCCTGCCTGATGGGCGAAAAGGTGCAGCACGTACTGGGTGCCGGGGACCACGGGTCCACCTTCGGCGGCAACCCCATTGCCTGCGCCGGGGCCATCAGCATCCTCGACCGCCTGGACGACAAGTTCCTGGCCGAAGTGGAAGCCAAGGGCGCCAAGGCCCGGGCTGCCTTCACGGGGGCCGAAGGCATCGAGGACGTGAGCGGCAAAGGCCTCATGTTCGGCCTCAAGACGGCGAAGCCGGCCGGCGACGTGGTCAAAGCCTGCATCGGCAAAGGGGTCCTGTGCCTGACGGCCAAGGACAGGGTGCGCCTGCTGCCGCCCCTGAACATCCCCGAAGAGGTCCTGATGAAGGCTGTCGCCATCATCAAGGAAGCCTGCGCGGAATAACGCAGGGAAAAGGATGCTGTCGCTGCAAAAAGGTAAAACAGGAATGAAAACGCGGTTCGGACGGTTTTTCCCGCCGGACCGCGCTTCTTTTGCCCTGCTTTGTGATACAATGTATATATATATTGAAGCAAAAGATTGCAAGGGAGGGATGGCCGTGCAGGGATTGTTTTCGGCCCCGGGGCGGATCTTGATCGGTCAGGGCGCCCTGGAAGCGTTTTTGCGCTGCGCCCGGGGCGGGGAAGGCCGGCTGTTCTTCGTCCTCGACCAGGACCTGGCGGTTCCTGCCGTCCTGCAGTCCTTCCTGCAGGAAGAGGGGGCGCCGCGCTTCCTGGTGGACGGGCTGTCCCGGGCCGGGTACGCAGCGGCGCGGGATATTGCTGCCTGCCGCGGGGCAATGGAGCGGGCCGGCGCCGCCCGGGTCGTCTCCATCGGCGGCCGGGCCGCACGGGATACGGCGGTGCTGGCGGCGGCCGGACTGGAACGCCCGGTCCTGTACAGTGCCGTCCCGGTCCGGGATTTCGGGGCCGCCGCCGGGTGGGACGCGTTCCGCCTTGGCAGCGCCGGGGAGCCGGACGGGTCCCTTGCCCGGGAACAGGCACCGGCCTTCGTGCCCCGGACCCTCGTCGTTGACACCGGTTGGGAGCAGCCTGACGGCCAATGGGGCTGGACCGGCCTGTCCGCCCTGGCCCGCGCCGTCGAGGCCTGCCGGTACCGGCCGCACGGGCTGCTGGCTGTCGGCCTGGCCCGGTCGGCCATCGGGCGGATTTTCGAGTACCTGCCGCTGCTGGCAGGGAATGTACAGGATAGGCCGGAAAGCGGCCTGGAAGCCGAAGCAAAGGAACAGGTCGCCACGGCGTCCGTCGAGGCCGGCCTGGCGGCGGCCGGTCTGTCCGGCGGGTACGGCCGCGGCGGGGCGTCCCTGGAACTGCAGTACCGCCTGCAGTCCGGCCAGGGCCTGGTCTATGCCTTTGCCGCCGGGGAACTGCAGGACGGTTCCGTCCGGCCGGGCGGGGAAAAGCAGGCGCTGCAGGCCGCCCTGGGACGTCTGATCGGCGGAACCGGCGGGATGCCGGATTTCGTGGCGGCCGAAGTGTTCCGCAACGCCGTGCAGGCCCTGTACCGCCGGTGCGGGGTGCCGCCCTTTTCCCAAGTGCCCCTCCGGGCAACCGATCCGTAAGGAGGTGGTTTCGTGACCACGCAAGAGAAACTGCATTTTTCCGTCTACTACCTGGCCCTGGGCCATTTGGCGGTGGACTGGTCCCAGGGTGCCATTCCGGCCCTGCTGCCCTTCTTCATCCAGCATTACGGCCTGAGCTACGAACGGGCGGCCTTCATCGTCTTCCTCAATCTGCTCATTTCGTCCATCACGCAGCCCCTCCTCGGCTATTATGCGGACCGCTTCTCCAAGCCCTGGCTGGTGCCGCTGGGGCCCGTCCTGTGCGGCGCGGCCATTGCCAGCATCGGCTTTACCGGATCCTATCCCGCCATTTTGTGCGCGTCCATGGTCAGCGGCTTCGGAAGCGCGATTTATCATCCCGAAGGGGCCCTCATGGTCAACCACGTGGCGGGCAGGCAGAAAGGGCGTGCCCTGGGCCTGTTCTCCGTCGGCGGCAATGCCGGTTTCGCCGTGGGCCCCATGCTGGCCGGCCTTTGCGCCTATAAACTGGGCATCCGCTGTCTGCTGGTCTTCCTGGTCGTGAACCTGGTCCTCGCCCTGGCCATTTACGTACACATGCCGTCCATCCTGCAGAAGGCGGCGGAAAACAAGCAGGAAGAAAAGCGGGAGAACCCCGGGTACGAGCCCCGCAACGACTGGAAGAACTTCGGCAGGCTCCTGTTCCCCATCTGCGCGCGTTCCATGGGCTTCACCCTGAGCAATACCTTCATCCCCATGTTCTGGATCACGGTGTTGATGGCGACACCCACGCAAGGCACGTCGGCCCTGACCATCCTCTTTACGCTGGGGGCCGTGCTGACCTATGTCGGCGGTGTCGTTTCCGACCGCATCGGCTTCGTGAAGATGCTCCGCATCGCCATGCTCACCGGCGTGCCGTCGTTCTTCTTCCTGACGCAGACCACGGACGTCTGGATTGCGACGGGACTCCTCGTGCCCCTGGCGGTCGCCCTCTTCATGGCTTACAGTCCGATCGTGGCCCTGGGGCAGCAGTACCTGGCCAGGAATGTGGGCTTCGCTTCCGGCGTCACCCTCGGCCTGACGACGACCGTCGGCGGCCTCATGGCGCCTCTCGTCGGCCGCCTGGCGGACCATTACGGCCTCGTGACGGCCCTGCAGGTATTGTGGATTGCCGCCGCCGTCGGCGCCGCGGCCTCCTTCACCCTGCCGTTGGACCGCAAGATGCCCCGGACGATCGTACGCCACAAAGACTGACGGTTCCGTGTTTTGCACACAATTATAAAGGAGGGAATCACCATGCCATATGTCAATATCAAGATTACCAAAGAAGGCCATGTGACGGCCGCCCAGAAAAAGGAGCTCATTGCCGGCGTGACCCGGCTCATCGGCGACGTGCTGCACAAGAACACGAAGAGCCTTGTCGTCACCATCGACGAAGTCGATATGGACAACTGGGGCATCGGCGGCGTGCCCGTGACGGAAATCCGCAAAGCCGCGGCCAAAGCTGCCAAAGAGGCGGAAAAAGCCCGCAAGGAGGCGGAGAAGGCTGCCGCAAAAGCCGAAAAAGAAGCAGCCCGTGCGACAAAGAAGGCTGCCAAAGAAGCAAAACAGAAAAAGTAAGGCCCCGGCACGGAGGAGCCTTGTTTGACACGAGGGGGTGTACAGGATGGATTTTTCGAAACTCTATGTGGACGGACAATGGGTGGACAGCGCGTCGGACCGGTGGATCGACGTCATCAACCCGGCCACCCGGAAGGCATTTGCCCGGGTGCCTGCCGGCAACGCGGACGATGTGGACCGGGCGGCCCGCGCGGCCGCTGCGGCGTTTCCGGCCTGGGCGGCAACGAGCCTGGCCGAACGGAAGGAGCTCATGGAGCGCTTCCTGGCCATCTTCCGCAGCCAGGAGGACGAGCTGATCGACATCACTGTCCGGGAACTGGGTTCGCCCTGGGCCTTCACGAAGGCATCCCAGGTGGAATACCAGTACACGCGCACGCGGTCCTATATCGATCTGGCCGACAAGGTGCCCCTGGTGGAGCACATGGAGGCGTCCACGACGTACCGCGAGCCGGTCGGCGTCGTGGGCTGCATCACGCCGTGGAACTATCCCCTGGGGCAGGTCATCCAGAAGATTGTGCCGGCCCTGCTCATGGGCAACACCATCGTCCTGAAACCGAGCCAGCACACGCCCTTGTCCGCCTACTGGCTGGCCGACGCCTTTGGGAAGGCCGGCTTCCCAAAGGGCACGTTCAACCTGGTGACGGGCCGCGGCGGCGAGGTGGGCAATGCCCTGAGCGACCATCCGCTGGTGGACATGATTTCCTTTACCGGTTCCACGTCGGGCGGCATCACCGTTTCCAGGCACGCCCTGGAGCATGTGAAGCGCATCAGCCTGGAACTGGGCGGTAAATCGCCCTATATCCTGCTGCCGGGGCAGAAGGACTATGCGGAACCGGTCCGCTTGTGCTTCAACAGCATCTTCCTGAATTCCGGCCAGACCTGCACGGCCTTCTCGCGCCTGCTCATCCCGAAGGCGGAACAGGCGGCCATCGAGAAGGAACTCGTGGACATCGCCAGGGAGTACACCGTCGGCGACCCGGCAGACCATACGGTGAAACTGGGTCCGGTCGCTTCGCAGGCCCAGTTCACGAAGATCAGGGGGTTCATTGAAAAGGGCATTGCCGCCGGAGCCCGCGTCCTGATGGGCGGGGTGCCGGACGAAAGCAAAGGCTGGTATGTGGAGCCGACCATCTTCACCGATGTGGACAACGCCCGCATGGAAATCGCCCGCAAGGAAATCTTCGGACCCGTCCTGTGCGTCATTCCCTACGGCACGGTGGACGATGCCGTCCGGATCGCCAACGATACGGAGTACGGCCTGAATGCCGCCGTCTACGGCGACAAGGCGGAAGCCATCTATGTGGCGCACCGCATCCAGGCCGGCAACGTCTATATCAATGCCAGCCCGCGGGACTGTGCGGCGCCGTTCGGCGGGTACAAGATGAGCGGGATCGGCCGCGAAGGCGGTACGTACGGCATGATGGAATTCACCCAGCAGAAGGCCCTGTTCGATACAGGCAAGTGAGGCAGAAGGAACAAGATGGGAAACATACTGATCATCGGCAGCGGCCCGGCGGGCATTTCGGCCGCCCTCTACGCCAAACGCGGCGGGGCGGACGTGACCGTGTTCACGAAGGGGGCCGGGGCCCTGGCCAAGGCGGAACGCATTGAAAACTATTACGGCCTGCCCGGACCCGTGTCCGGGGCCGAACTGGAACGGAACGGCATTGCCGGTGCCGAACGGCTCGGCGTGCAGTTCGTGCGGGGCGAAGTCGTGGACCTCGGCATGGATGACACGTGGAGCCATTTTGTCGTGGCCACGGCGGATGCGTCCTATACGGGCGACAGTGTGATCCTGGCGGCCGGCGCGTCGCGGGTGGTGCCGTCCCTGCCGGGCCTGGCGGAACTGGAGGGGCACGGCGTCAGTTATTGCGCCGTCTGTGACGCCGCCTTCTATAAAAACAAGGTCACCGGCGTCCTGGGCAACGGAGCCTATGCCCTCCATGAGGCCGAAGTGCTGCGCCCCCACGCGGCCAAAGTCATCCTGCTGACCGACGGCCGCGGCATGACCGTGCCGGTGCCGCCGGAATTCGCGGTGCGCACAGACAAACTGGCCGAACTGAAGAGCACGACGGAAAACGGTCGCACGCGTATCCGCGGTGTCCGCCTGGAGAACGGGGAAGAACTCGTCCTCGACGGCCTCTTCGTGGCCCTCGGCACGGCAGGCAGCACGGAACTGGCCCGTAAAATGGGGGCCCGTGTGGAAGCGGGCCATATCAAGGTCGACAGCCATATGGCGACGAACGTGCCGGGCCTGTTTGCGGCCGGTGATTGCACGGGCGGCCTGCTGCAGGTCGTGAAGGCGGCCTGCGAAGGTGCCGAAGCGGGCCTGTCGGCCCTGCGGTATGTGCGGGACAAGGAAAAAAGGGCGAAGGCATGACGGAAACGAAGGAAAGAGACACGGTACAACCCAGGGAAGGGGATTTTTCGGACCTCTATATCCGGCACTTCTCCTTTTGGGACCACCTGACGGACGGACAGAAGGAACTCCTCAACAACCATACCCATGTCCGGCGCTTTGCCAAGGGCACCCTGCTGTTCGGCGGCGAAGACGACTGCCTCGGCGTCGTCCTGGTGAAACAGGGCGGACTGCGGGTCTGCACCCTGTCCGAGGACGGGCGCGATGTGACCTTGTACCGCGTGTTCCCCGGCGAGGTGGAAGTGCTTACGGCCACGTGTGCCCTGAAGAATGTCACCTACCAGGTCTTCGTCGAAGCCGACGAAGATACGGAGCTGCTCCTGACGGATTCCGCCGCCTTCGGCCAGGTGGCCGAAGGGAACATCTACGCCCGGTGCGCCGCCTACGAGCGGGCAGCGGGACGCCTGTCGGACATGCTCTGGTCCCTGCAGCAGATCCTGTTCCTGAGCGCCGACAAGCGGCTGGCCCGCTTCCTGCTGGACGAAAGCGCCAACCTGCGGTCCGATGAACTGAAGCTGACGCAGGAGCAGATCGCCCGTTACATGGGCAGCGCCCGGGAAGTCGTCAGCCGCCTGCTGAAGTATTTTTCCGAGGCGGGCATGGTCCGGCCGGGCCGCGGCACGGTCACCATCACGGACCGGGAAAAACTGCAGCGGCTGGCCCGCTGAGGCAAAGGTATAAAAAACGAGGCCGTAACAGGGGTTACGGTCTCGTCTTCTTTATGTCCGTCGTCATTTGAACAGGGCCAGGACCTCTTCCGCCGGCTGGTAGCCGACGGTGCTGCCGATGAGCTTGCCGCCTTTGAAGGCCAGCAGGGTGGGGATGCTCATGATGCCGAACTGTTCCGCCAGATCCTGGTTGTCATCGGTGTTGACCTTGCATACGTGCAGCTCCGGATGTCCTTCCGCAACCGCTTCCACGACGGGGGCCATCATGCGGCAGGGTCCGCACCAGGATGCCCAGAAGTCCACCAGGACGGGTTTGTCGGATTGCAGCACTTCTTGTTCGAAATTGGCGCTTGTTACTTCTACAGGTTTCATAGGGATTCCTCCTTCTATCTGTCAGCGGTCCGTTGCATTGTACGGGCAGGGTTTCCCTGCCTCTCCAGTATACCGGAACCGGACGCCCCGTTCCGTAACCGGGTCACAGAACGGACCCGGTTTCTGCTGCGCAGGCGAGGGAGACCAGGCGTTCCAGGTCCTCCCGGGTACGTAGGCCCGTGGAGCGCCGCACCGCTTTGCCGTTGCGGAAGGCGACCGTCGTCGGCGGCAGGAGGATGCTGTATTCCCCCATCAGGGCAGGGTGTTCCTCGCAATCCACTTTGCAGATCTTGAGGCCTTCGTGCTTGTCGAACAGGGACTGCAGCTCCGGCATCTGCATTTTGGAAATCCGGTCGCCGCCGGCGTAGAAGAGCACCAGGACGGGGCCTTCGGCCTCCAGCACCTCGGTGCCGAAGGTGTCTTCCGTCACTTCGAGGAGGGTGTGCAGCCTGTCTTCCTGGAAATCGGCGGGCAGCATCTTTTCCAGGACGAAGCTCGTGCGCAGGCCCGTGGCGCGGCAGACGGGCCGGCCCTTGTAGAAGCACAGGGTGGTGGGCATCATGAGGACGCGGCACTGTGCCATGAGCTCCGGATAGTCGCCGCCGTCCACCTTGCACAGTTTGACGCCTGGATGGCGGTCCTGCACGTATTCGAGTTCCGTAATGGCCATTTTCGACGGTTTGTGCCAGCTCGTGCAGAAGAGGAGCAGGACCGGCGCTTTGGCTTCCAGGACTTCGGCCCGGAAGGTTTCCGGGGTGACGGGCAGCAGGCGGTCATGAAAAATTCCCATGATTAACGGATCTCCTTTTCGTTGTTGTTGACATAGGCGGCGATGCGGCGGAGCCGTTCCTGCGTGTCCGGATGGTCCGACCGGAGCCGCTGCCACCAGGTGAGGCGTCCCTCCGACCGGGTGATGAGGGCCAGGCCGTCGTAGAGGCCGCGGCCCAGGCCGATTTCGCAGGCGTAGCGGTCGGCATCGTATTCCTGCCGGCGGTTGCCGATGAGGTTGAGGAGCCGCAGCGGGCCGTCGAGGACGAGGCAGACGCCGTAGTTGATGCCGTTCAGGACGAGGAACAGCGGGGACAGGAAGAAGCCGAAGACGGGAAGGAGGGAGGAGAGGAACTGGAGTGCCAGGAGGACGGCGGCGTAGATGTTGAGGACCGTGTGTCCCAGGAGGGACAAGGTCGTGAGGAACAGGGCCCGCGACGTGTCGCCGTGCGCAAGATGGCCCATTTCGTGGGCAATGATGCCGCCGACCTGGTCCGGCTCCAGCTGCAGCAGGGGCAGCGTCACAAGGATGGAGTGGCGGCCGATGGACATGGCGTTCCACTGATTCAGCCTGAGCACGTACAGGCGGTAGTCCTTCCGCCGCCGGCCGGCCATGCGGCACACGGCCTCCATGATCTGGTCCAGGTAGGCGCGGCCCGGCGGGGCGGGCCGCCGGCCGCCGAGGCTCCAGCAGCAGTAGCGCTCCATCAGGCCGGTATGCGCGAAGAGGCAGGGGACGAGTACGGCGAGGAAGCCTGACACCAGAATCCGGGTCCGGCCCGTATCGGGCAGCCCCGTCCAGCGGATCAGCTCCTGCAGCCAGGGCAGTTCCGGCCGGAAGATGTCGAAGACGACGCTGACCAGGGTGCAGACGAGGGCATAGTTTATGACGAAGTTCAGCGCCAGGATGAACAGGTAGACAAGGTGTTTGAAGAAGCGCAAGACAGGGCCTCCTTTAACGGGACGGACGGCGGTACCAGAGGATGCGCCCCGGCACCTGGGCGGCCAAGACGCCGGCGAACATGATGGCGGCCCCCGTGAGTTCCCGCGCCGTCATGGTCTCGCCCAGGAACAGGGCCCCGGAAAGGGCGCCGAAAACCATTTCCATGGACAGGAGCATGGACGCCTCTGTCGGCGGCACGCCTTCCTGTCCGATGATCTGCAGGGCGTAGGCGACACCGCTGGATACGATGCCGGCGTACAGCAGGGGGACGGCCGTGGCGGTCACGGCCTGCCAGGTCAGGCTTTCCCCCGTCAGGACCACGGCGGCCAGGCCCAGGACGACGTCCACGGCCAGCTGCCCTTCCGCCAGGAAGATGCCGGGATGCCACTCGACGAAGCGGTCGACGGCGAGGATGTGGAGGGCCCAGAAGAGGACGCCCGCAAAGGCCAGCAGGTCGCCGAAGTTGAAGCTTTCGCCGCTGCCGTGGTACACGAGCAGGTAGAGGCCCGCGCTGCCCAGGACGCAGCCGAGGACGTGGGTGATGCGCAGCGGGCGGTACAGGACGAGCCCCAGGATGGGGACGAGGATGATGTAGAGGGCCGTGATGAAGGCAGCCTTGCCGGCCGTCGTATAAATCAGGGCCGCCTGCTGCAGGGCCGAGCCGGCGAACAGGATGCAGCCGATGAGGACGCAGCAGACCCACAACGGCCAGCCTTTGCGCCCTTGCGGCGGGACAGCGTCCCCGGAACGCTGCTGCCGGCCCTGTTGGCGCCGGTAGTACAGCAGGATGGGCAGCAGGGCCAGGGTGCCCAGCAAAGACCGGAGGGTGAGGAAGGAAAAGGTGTCGATGGTCCCTGTGCTGATGCGCTGGAAGAGGAAGGTCGTACCCCAGATCAGGGCGGCCATCAGCAGGCAAAAACGGTTTTTCATAAGACAGACTCCTTTTCCGCGGAATAGCACGGAATGACGTTTGAAACATGGTGATATTATACTATATTGTAAATAAATATTCAAACGGCCGCCCCGGGGGACGCGGGGACCCTTGCCGCGCAACCTGCGGATTGACAGTGTTTTTTTATAATGGTACACTTTCCCTGTATCAACCGTACAGGAAGACAGAGTATGTGACTCCGGGGATTATGTGGGAAAGCAGGCGTTTTTATGGAACAATGGAAAGAGATGTCGGCCGCGGGCGCGCCCGTGCCGCACGAAGAGGCAGTTCCGCCCCTGACCAGGGTGGAAGCCGGCCAGCAGGGATACCGGTGGGTGGCCATTACGGCCATGCTGTATGCCATCGGCATCATCCTGCATACGGTCAGTCCCAATGTGGGCGGTGTCACCATCAACTGGACCATCGCCATGTACTGCATCGTCATCAATTTGACCAGGCCGGGCCTGAAACGGGCCATCGGCATGGGCTTCATCGCGGGGATCACCCTGATTCCGTCCTCGAAATCGGCGTTTCCCCTGGGCAACCTGGCCAGCGAAATCTGCGGCGCCTCCACGTGCTGCCTGCTCCTCAAGGCCATGGCCCTGGTGCGGCTCCAGGATGCGCGGATCGCCCCCCTCGTGACGGGCTTCTGTTCGACCTTCGTGTCCGGCGGCGTGTTCACCTTCATCCTGAAGCTGGTCCTGGGCCTGCCGCTCCAGGTCTGGACCCATGTCATGCTGCCCGTCGTGGCTGTCGTCGGCATCCTGAACGGCGTCGTCACCTTCGGCCTCTACGGGCCTGTCAGGAAGCTGTTCTTTGCCCAGGAAGGGGGTAAGGGACAATGACCAACCCCGTCATCGAATTCGAGAACTACTATTTCCAATACAGCAACGGGCCGGACCTGGTCCTGCGGAACATCAACCTGCAGATTGAAAAGGGGTCCTTCACGGTCATCATCGGGCCCAGCGGCGCCGGCAAAACGACGCTGTGCAAGTCCATGACGGGCATCCTGCCGTACTATATGGGCGGCAGCTATGCCGGCGACGTGCGCGTCCTCGGCGGGTCGACGAAGGGCAAGAAGGTTTCGGACCTGGCCATGCAGGTCGGCTTCATGATGGAAGACTACGAAAGCCAGCTCGTCTCCCTGACGGCGGCGGAAGAGGTGGCCTTCGCCCTGGTCAACCACGGGTTCCCGCCGGAAGAGACGGAGGCCCGTGTCAGCCGCGCCCTGGCCGAAGTCGGCCTGCCGGGCCGGGAAAACTACCAGCTCGACGAACTGTCGGGCGGGCAGCGGCAGCGCCTGGCCCTGGCCTCCCTGCTGGCCGTCCGCCCGGACATCATCGTCCTCGACGAGCCGGTCAGCGCCATGGATCCCGACGGCGGCGAAAGCCTGTACGCGCTCATCCATACAATCCGCGAGACCCACGGCACGACCTTCGTCGTCGTCGAGCACCGCACGGAATTCGTGCTGCCCTATATGACGGACCTCGTCGCCGTGCAGGACGGCCGCATCGCCGGCGCCGGCAAGTGCGAAGAGGTAGTGCCCGCCCTGTACGCAAACCCCGTCCTGCGGCCCCTGCTGCCCGACCTATGGCAGATCAAGGGCGGCCTCGAAGCCCGCACGGGCCGTCATTTCGGCCTGTGGCGGAACGTGGCGGAAGCTGTGGACGAACTGCATGCCCAAAACATCCGGAAGGAGGGAAGACCATGATTGAAGCGAAAAACATCAACTTCGCTTACCGGCGCGGCATCCCGGTCCTGACGGACATCAACTGCACAATCGGCAACGGCGGGTTCGTGGCCCTGCTGGGGCACAACGGCAGCGGCAAGACGACGCTGACCCGCCTCTTCATGGCCCTGGACCATCCCCGCAGCGGCCAGATCCTGGTCGACGGCGAGGACATCGTCCACTACGAACCGGCCGACCTGGCCGACAAGATCGGCTATGTGTTCCAGAACCCGGACCTGCAGCTCCTGGCCGACACGGTGTATGAAGAAGTCGCCTACGGCCCCCGGGTCAAGAAGCTGCCCGAGGAAAACATCCGCGCCAATGTCGAGGAAGCCCTGCGCGTCATGGGCCTGACGAAACTGAAAGACCGGTATCCCCGCCTCCTGTCCTTCGGGCAGAAACGCCGCCTCGGCGTGGCGGCGGCCCTGGCCCTGAACCCGCGCACGCTGATCCTCGACGAAATCACGAACGGACAGGACGCGGCCGAGCAGGCCGCCATGATGGAGTACCTGAAGGCCCTGAATGAGGAAAAGGGGACGACCATCATCCTGATTACGCACGATATGGACATTGTGCGCCGTTACGCAAAACGGACCATCGTCCTCTGCGACGGGCGCATCGTCTTCGAAGGGACGCCGGCCGCCCTGTTCGGCAGCGGCGAGGACCTGAAGGAATGGGGCCTGCGCCGGCCCGTCGTCTCCACCTTGTCCCTGGAGTTCGGCGTACCCGATGTGGCGGGCTGCGCGGAATTCTGCGATGAACTGGCCGGGCCGCTGGCAGCGGCAGCCCCGGAAGGAGGCGCTGCCTTATGAAGTTGAACGCCACTACGTGGATCATCGTCACCTTGGCCGTCACGGCCTGGGTCTTCATCCTGCCGGTCAAGACCGTCGCCTGCATTCTGGTGATGCAGCTCATCCTGCTGCTCTACATTAAGCGGAGTAAGACCATGCTCGCCGCCATCGGCGGCCTGTGCGTGTTCACGGGCATGATGATCGCCCTGCAGCTGCTCTTCGGGTCCCCCCTCGACGTGTCCCTCTTCGGCGGCCTGCGCATGCTCGTCATGACCCTGGCCTTCCTGTGCATGCTGGCCACGACGAAGATCCAGAGCATCGCCAAGGCCCTGGTGGACCGCTTCCACCTGCCCGTGGAATACGCCTTCATGCTGACCACGGCCCTGCGTTTCGTGCCGAACTTCCTCGAGGACAGCACGGTCACCCTGGACGCGCAGTCCTGCCGCGGCTATTCGAACCGGGGCAATGTGTGCAAGCGCCTCTGGTCGTACCTGGTCGTCATCCGGCCCCTCGTCATGCGCGCTGTCGCGAAATCGGAAACCCTGGCCCTGTCCATGGAACTGCGCGGGTTCGGCGCCAACACGTACAAGAACATGCCGAAAGACCCCTTCCATGGGGCGGACATCGTCGTCCTGGCCATCGTCGTCATCCTGAGCACATATCCCTTCTGGATCCGGCGTGTCCCGGCCCTGCTGCCGTTCTTCTGAGGACCGTCCCGGCCTTTCCTGCCGGCCCGTTGCGGGCCGGCTTTTTGATTGCCGCCCGGACGGTTATCCACATCTTATCCACAGAATTTCCACAAGATATTGTTGCGGTTTTTGAGTTTATATGGGGAAAACAACAAGATATAGTTGCCAAAACGAGGCAGGTATGCTAGAATAGGCTCAGACGCAGTTCTTAACAAGAAAATTACTTAATAGGAACAAATACGGATAGTGGCAGAAAGGGCGGCATCATCATGAGCGTAACGAAAGTCATCAAACGGGACGGCACCAGCGTCGATTTCGACCTGCAGAAGATCATCATCGCCATCGGCAAGGCCAACGCGGCCGTGGAGGGGGCGGAACGGCTGGACGAGGACCAGGTCCGCGGCATTGCGGAATACGTGCAGCGGCGCGACAAGAACCGCCTGCTCGTGGAAGACATCCAGGACATGGTGGAACGCCAGCTCCAGAAGGCCGGCAAGTTCGAACTGGCGAAGTCCTACATCATCTACCGCTACCGCCGGGCCCTGGTGCGCAAATCCAACACGACGGACGAATCCATCCTGTCCCTCATCCGCAACAACAACAAGGATGTCATGGAGGAGAACAGCAACAAGAATGCCGTCATGGCGTCGACCCAGCGCGACCTGATCGCCGGCGAAGTGTCGAAGGACCTGACGCGCCGCGTGATCCTGCCGGAAGCGGTTTCCAAGGCCCATGACGAAGGCGTCCTGCATTTCCACGACATGGACTACTTCATCCAGCCCATCTTCAACTGCTGCCTCATCGATATCGGCGACATGCTGGACAACGGCACGGTCATGAATGGCAAGCTCATCGAGTCGCCGAAGAGCTTCCAGGTGGCGTGCAACGTGATGACCCAGATCATCGCTTCCGTCGCATCCAGCCAGTACGGCGGCCAGTCCGTCGATGTGTCCCACCTGGGCAAGTATCTGCGCCGCAGCAAGGAGAAGTTCACGAAGCGGGCCTGCGGGGCCCTCGGCGCCGACGCGGACCCGGCAACCGTCAGGAAGGTCGTGGACGAGCGCCTGCGCGAGGAGCTCAAGGCCGGCGTGCAGACCATCCAGTACCAGATCAACACCCTCATGACGACGAACGGCCAGTCACCTTTCGTGACCCTCTTCCTGTACCTGCGGGACGGGGACCCCTATATCGAAGAGAACGCCATGATCATCGAGGAAATCATCCGCCAGCGGTACCAGGGCATCAAGAACGAGGTCGGCGTGTACGTGACGCCGGCGTTCCCGAAACTGGTCTATGTGCTCGACGAAAACAACAACCTGACGGGCGGCAAGTACGACTACCTGACCCGTTTGGCCGTCAAGTGCAGCGCCAAGCGGATGTACCCGGACTACATCAGCGCCAAGAAGATGCGCGAAAACTACGCCGGCAATGTCTTCAGCCCCATGGGCTGCCGCAGCTTCCTGTCGCCCTGGAAGGACAAGGAAGGCCGTTACAAGTTCGAAGGCCGCTTCAACCAGGGCGTCGTGTCCATCAACCTGCCGCAGATCGGCATCATCGCCCACGGCGACGAGGACAAGTTCTGGAAACTCTTCGACGAACGGCTGCAGCTGTGCTACGACGCCCTCATGATCCGGCACAATGCCCTGCTGGGCGTACGCAGCGACGTCAGCCCCATCCACTGGCAGTACGGCGCCATCGCCCGCCTGCCCAAGGGAGCGAAGATCGACAAGTACCTCATGGACGGCTATTCGACCCTGTCCCTGGGTTACATAGGCCTGTACGAAGTGACCGTGGCCATGACGGGGAAGAGCCACACGACGCCCGAAGGGCAGGACTTCGCAGTGCGCGTCATGCAGCATATGCGCGATGCCTGCGACCGCTGGAAACGGGAAACCGGCCTGGGCTTCGCCCTCTACGGCACGCCGGCGGAATCGCTGTGCTACCGCTTCGCCCGCGTCGACAAGGAGCGCTTCGGCACCATCAAGGACATTACGGACAAGGGCTACTACACCAACTCCTACCATGTGGATGTGCGCGAACCCATCGATGCCTTCTCGAAGTTCGAATTTGAAAGCGCCTTCCAGAAAATCTCCTCCGGCGGGGCCATCAGCTATGTCGAAGTCCCGAATATGGGAAAAAATCTCCAGGCGCTCGAATCTGTGGTAAAATTTATCTATGACCACATTCAATATGCCGAATTCAATACGAAGTCGGATTATTGCATGGTCTGCGGCTACGACGGCGAAATCGTCATCAATGAGGACAACGAGTGGGAGTGTCCCCAGTGCCATAACAAGGACCATGCGAAAATGAACGTGACGCGCCGTACCTGCGGGTACCTGGGAGAAAATTTCTGGAACGTGGGGAAGACGAAAGAAATCAAGGCACGCGTGCTGCACTTATAAGGAACGGCCTGTCCGGCCGGGCAGCATCGCGGGATGGTAAGGGAGTGTTATTTTGAACTATGCAACGTTGAAACGCCATGATATCGCGAACGGGCCCGGTGTACGCGTTTCCCTGTTTGTGAGCGGCTGCGGGCATCACTGCAAAGGCTGTTTCAATCCCGAAACGTGGGATTTCCAGTACGGGAAGCCCTTCACGGGCGACGTGATGGACAGGATCGTGCGGGCCTGCAACCATGATTTCATAACCGGCCTGAGCCTGCTGGGCGGCGAGCCCATGCATCCCGCCAACCAGGCCACGGTGCTGCGGGTCATGCAGACCTTCAAAAACGTGTTTCCCCGCAAGACCATCTGGTGCTACACCGGATACCTGTTCGAAGACCTGCGGGACGGAAAAGTAGGGGATCCCGCCGTTGCAAAGGAAATGCTCTCCCTGACCGATGTCCTCGTCGACGGTAAGTTCCACGAAGACGAAAAGGACCTGAACCTGCGCTTCCGGGGCAGCCGGAACCAGCGCCTCATCCGCGCGGCCGCTTCCCTGAAGGAAGGCCGCGTCCTCTTGTGGGAAGACGAAGAAACAGAAGAGGGGGACTGAAGGACCATGACGGAAAAATTGTACGAACAGGATTCCTTCCTGAAGGAATGCGAAGCGACGGTGGAAGAATGTGAAACCGCACCGGAAGGGTATGCCATCGTGCTGGACCGTTCCGTGCTGTTCCCCGAAGGGGGCGGACAGCTGAGCGACACGGGGGCCATCAACGGGGCCCCTGTGACGGCCGTCAAGGAATGGAAAGGCAAGATCATCAACTACTGCAGGCAGGCCTTCCCTGTGGGCAGCAAGGTCAAGGTGACGCTGGACTGGCAGACGCGCCTGGACCACATGCAGCAGCACTGCGGCGAACATATGCTGTCCTACGCGTTCTGGAAGCTCTGCGGTGCCAACAACGTCGGCTTCCATATGGGCGAACGCCTCGTCACCATCGACCTGGACAAGGAAGTCACCCTGGAAGAGGCCATGAAGGCCGAGGATTTCGCCAACCGGCAGGTCTGGGACAACCGGCCCGTCACGGTCTGCTACAAACCGCATACGGAAGTGGCCCGCATCCCCATGCGCAAAAAGAATGAGAAGATTACGGGTATGCTGCGCCTCGTCTCCATCGAAGGCAGCGACATCTGCACGTGCTGCGGCACCCATCCGGCGGCCACGGGCACGGTGGGCCTGATCAAGATCACCCGTATGGAGAAGCACAAGGCCGGCACGCGCGTCGAATTCCTGTGCGGCCGCTGGGCCCTGGAAGACGCCCGCCGCAAGATGTTGTGGATCCAGGAGGCCGGCAACCACCTGAGCACCAGCGAGGACAAGGTCATGGCGGCCATCGGGAAGATGGAAGGCGAAATCGCGTCCCTGAAGGAGCAGCTCCGGGCCAAAACCGGCCAGCTGCAGGAAGGGGAAGTGCAGGCCCTCGCTGCCGGTGCACCGGTGAACCAGGCCGGCTGCAAGGTCCTGGTGGCCGTGGAAGACGGCTACGACCCGAAATCGGCCAAGGCCCTGCTGAACAGGCTGACGGCCATTCCGGGCAGCGTGGCCGCCGTGGTGTACCACAGCGGCGACCGCGTGAACTACCTCTTCGGCCTCGGCGAAGGCGCCCGGGGCGACTGCAAAGCCGCCGTGCAGAAGGCCAACGAACTCTTCAGCGGCAAGGGCGGCGGCAAACCGGCGTCCGCCCAGGGCGGCGGCGCCTACAGCAAAGACTGGAGGGACAAGGCGGAAGAATTGAAGAAATTCCTGCAGGCCATGTAAAGATACGGAACCCGCTGCCGGGGCAGGCATCCCGGCAGCGGTTTTTTGTGCAAAAAAAGTGCTGCGAAGAAAGGAGGGACTCCTTTTCTTCACAGCACTTGTCTGCAGGGACAGCCTTTCAGTTCCCTTCCTTGCGGGACCGCAGCACTTCCACCACGAGGGGCAGGACGGACACGATGATGATGCCCAGGGCCACGTGGCCGAAGTTGTTCTTGACGAAGGGGATGTTGCCGAAGAAATACCCCGCGCCGGAGAAGAGGGCGACCCAGGCCAGGCCCCCCAGGAAATTGTAGTGCAGGAAGGTGCGGTAGTGCATGGTGCCGATGCCGGCGACGAACGGCGCAAAAGTGCGCACGATGGGGACGAAGCGGCACAGGAAGATGGCCTTGTGGCCGTGCTTCTCATAGAAATGCTGCGCCTTTTCCACGTGTTCCGGCTTGATGAGCCGGTTCCTGCTCTTCAGGATACGCAGGCCGAACTTCTCCCCGATCCAGTAGTTGCACGTGTCGCCCAGCACAGCGGCTGTCAGACAGATGGCGAAGAAGTAGCCGAAATGCAGGCCGTCGGCCGTCGCCGACAAGGCGCCGCAGGCGAAGAGCAGGGAATCGCCCGGCAGAAACGGCGTGATGACGAGCCCTGTTTCGCAGAACAGGATCAGGAAAAGCAGAAAATAGATCAGGGAACCGTAGGCCGCCATGATGGCCGGAATGTAGCGGTCAAAGTGCAGCACGTATTCGCTGAAGAAATAGAGGAGCTGGCTGAGTGCATCCATAAATGACAAACCCTCCTGTTGCATTTTGCGTCGGACATAACGAAACATCTTGCACGCGGCAAGCCGTGTGTAAGTCATGACCGGATTCCATTTCCGTAATCAGTGCGAATGTATTTTAACATAAATCGTCAAAGAATGATATAATAAATTATTATGCGGAAAAAATGTTCACACAACCTTCGAAGTTTGACGGTTAGCGGTTGCTTATAATAAGGGTAAAGAACGTTTTAGAAAAGGAGTCTTTTTCATGGCGGAACAAACAAAGAAGCGGGAAGTTACGGAAGACGGGTTGTGCTGGTGCGGCAGCGGCAAACCCTATGAAACATGCCACAAGGCCATCGATGACGAAATCAAGCTGCACCAGCTGGCCGGGGAAGAGGTCCCGGCGCGCAGCATGATCAAGTCGGCGGCCCAGATCGAGGGGATCCGCAAGGCCTGCGCCCTGAACACGGCCGTGCTGGACGAAGTGGCGAAATATATCCGCAAGGGCATGACGACGGAAGAAATCGACCAGATCGTCTACCAGTTCACGACGAAAAACGGCGGCATCCCGGCGCCCCTCCATTTCTGCGGGTTCCCGAAGAGTGTCTGCACCTCCGTCAACGACCAGGTCTGCCATGGCATTCCGGACAAGCAGGTCGTGCTGCGCAGCGGGGACATCGTCAACGTCGATGTGTCCACCATTGTGGACGGGTACTATGCCGATGCGTCGCGCATGTTCGAAATCGGCCACGTGGACAAGCGGGCCAGGGACCTGGTGGCCATCACGAAGGAATGCCTGAACCGCGGGGTGGCGGCAGCGCAGCCCTGGGCCCATCTGGGTGACGTGGGGGCGGCCTGCGAGGCCCTGGCCCGCAAACACCATTATTCTGTCGTCGAGGAATTCGGCGGACACGGCGTCGGCGTGGAATTCCACGAAGACCCCTTCGTGGCCCATGTCGGCAAAAGGGGGAAGGGCATGCTCCTGGTGCCCGGCATGATCTTCACCATCGAACCCATGATCAACGAGGGCCGCAAGGATGTGTTCATCGATTCGGCCAACGACTGGACGGTCTATACGGAAGACGGCAGCCTGTCGGCCCAGTGGGAACACACGATCCTGATTACGGAAAAAGGGCCGGAAATCCTGACGTACTGACTGCCCTTGGAATGACACAAATTTTCGGTACGATGCAGGGCAGAAAGGGGTTGCGACCATGAAGAAGATGTTCCTTGTATTGACGATGCTCCTGACGGTCCTTTGCAGTACGGCGGTACAGGCTGCCGCGGCGCCGGCGGCGGTGGCAGCGGATACCTTGCCGCGCGTGGCCGTGCTGATCGTGAACAACGGCAAGACGACCTACGACCAGAACATTACGGACCACGAAAAAGAATTCTTCCGGAAAATCCTGCCGGCCGGTCGGTACAGTTACATCGACGGGACACCGTATCGCAAGAAGCTGGAAGATAGGGGCCTGAGCGACCTGACGGCGGCGGAACGGTCCGACCTGGTCGATGTCTTTGGCGAGGGCGGAGCGGACTACATCGTATTTATGGAGATCGAACCGTTCGAGCGGAAGGAACGGAAGCATTTCATGACCCACTCCATTGAGATGACGACCCAGATCCCCTTCCGGATCATCGATGTGGCCCGGAACAAGTACCTGTATAAAGGAAAGTTCACGGAAAAAGGCACGAACAGCACCATGCTCGGCGGCATTGGCAGCAAGGATGCGGCCCTGCAGGCCATGAACCAGGCGAACAAGAAGATTCAGGCCGTGATGGCGGAACGGATGCCGCAGTAACTGTAATATATGTAACAAAATATTTAAAAAACACAACTGTTTCTGTGTAGGAAACGGGACAGGGACCCGGACTGTAAAAAGTCCGGGTCTTCGCTTTCTGTGCGGCATCCGGGCAATCCGTAAACGCTGTATCGGAAATTGTATACAATATTCTTTTGTGTATCTGTGTATACATGCAAAAAGTCAATTGTCTTTTGTTTTACAGGATATTAGAATTAGGACTGTGATTCGTATTTAATCTGTCAACTTTCCGGGCCAGGATCCGGCCCGGAGGTGGCAATCAGCTGGAGGGTATGTACAATGTTCACAGAAATCCTGAATCAGATTGACGGTTATGTCTGGGGCCTGCCCCTGATCGTCCTGTTGCTGGGGACGGGCGTCCTGCTCACGTTCCGCCTGCGCCTGCTGCAGGTATGGAAACTGCCCAAGGCCCTGGCCCTGATTTTTACGGCCCGCAATGGCGGAGGCGGTGACGTGAACAGCTTCAAGGCCCTTTGCACGGCCCTGGCCGCCACGGTCGGCACGGGCAACATCGTCGGCGTGGCGACGGCGGTCAAGGCGGGCGGCCCCGGCGCCCTGTTCTGGATGTGGATCGCGGCCTTCTTCGGCATGGCGACCAAGTATGCTGAATGCCTGCTGGCCGTCCGCTACCGCACAACGGATGCCAACGGCGAAATTTCCGGCGGGCCCATGCATTACATCGAGGCCGGCCTGGGACCGAAGTTCAGGCCTCTGGCCGTGATGTTCGCCGCCTTCGGCGTGGCGACGGCCTGCCTGGGCAGCGGCACCTTCACGCAGGTGAATGCCATTTCCGAAATCACGAACCTGACCTTCGGGATCGATCCGTTGTACACATCCCTCTTCCTGGCAGCCCTGACGGGCGCCATCGTCTGGGGCGGCCTCAAGAGCATCGCCAGCGTGTCCAGCAAGGTCGTGCCGTTCATGGCCGTCGTCTATATCGGCATTACGGCCGGTGTGCTCATCGCCTTCCGCAGCCAGCTGCCTGCGGCCATCGCCCTGGTGCTGCACGATGCGTTCCATCCGTCGGCTGCGGCCGGCGGGTTCCTCGGTGCCACCGTGGCCGTCGCCATGCGTTCCGGCATCGCCCGCGGCATTTTCTCCAACGAAGCCGGCCTGGGCTCCGCCCCGATTGTGGCGGCAGCGGCCAAAACGAAATGGGCGGCGGAACAGGGCCTGGTCTCCATGACGGGCACGTTCATCGACACCATCATCATCTGTACCATGACGGGACTGTGCCTGGTCGTGACCGGCGCCTACACGGGGACCGCCAACGGCGCCGTCATGACGGCCGGCGCCCTGGGCACGGTCTTCCCGAACACGGCCAGATACCTGCTGTTTGTCGGCCTGACCCTTTTCGCCTTTTCCACGATTCTGGGCTGGAACTATTACGGCGAACGCTGCGCCGAATACCTGCTGGGGACGAAGGCCATCCGTCCGTACCGCGTCGTCTTCACGCTCATCATCGCGTCGGCCAGCTTCCTGAAGCTGGAATCGATCTGGGCCCTGGCGGACATTTCCAACGGCCTCATGGCGTTCCCGAACCTGATTGCCCTGGTGCTGCTGTCGCCGGTCGTCGTCCAGGAAACGAAGAAGTACTTTGCCCACCTCGGCGCCGTGGAAGAACGGCGCCGGGGCCTCGCCTCCGCCCGGGCCGCCGAAAACGCCGGTTCCGGGGACTGAAAACGGCGCCGGAGGCGCCCCGGCAGGGCCTGCCGGCGGAACACAGGAAAACGGCATAGGGAATACGGAAAAGGGAATGCTGCGGCATTCCCTTTTGTCTACCTGTGAAACAAAAACGTTTACGATAAAAGTATACATGTATACATAGCTTAAATGAATTGATTTATGATTTGTAAAAGAATATAATACAAGCATACCGTTACTGTGAGCTACAACTTACAGTAACCCATTTATTTCCATTGTTCTAAGAGGGGTGAAACATGATGGACATCAATCAAATCGTAAATGACATCGACAGTTTCGTGTGGGGGCCTGTAATGTTGGTACTGCTGGTAGGCACCGGCGTGTTCCTGACTTTCAAGCTGCGGTTCCTGCCGTGGCGTAACCTGCCGTACGCCTTGAAGAAGGTCCTCGGCCGCGAAGCCCGTACGAAAGCGCTCGGCGAAGGGGACGTGTCCCCGTTTTCCGCCCTGATGACGGCCCTGGCGGCCACCATCGGCACGGGCAACATCGTCGGCGTGGCGACGGCCATGTTCTCCGGCGGCCCCGGCGCCCTGGTCTGGATGTGGATTTCCGCCTGCTTCGGCCTGACGAGCAAGTTCAGCGAATGCATGCTCGCCATCAAGTACCGGGAAGTCAATGTCCACGGGGAAATGGCCGGCGGTCCCATGTACACCATGAAGAACGGGTTCAAGAACAAGAGCGCCGGCAAGATCCTGGGCTTCCTGTTCGCCCTCTTCACCGTGCTGGCCTCCTTCGGCATCGGCAACCTGACCCAGGCCAACTCCATTTCTTCCGCCCTGGACCAGACCTTTGAGATTCCCATCATGGTCACCGGCGTGGGCCTGGCCATCCTGTCCCTGATCATCATTTTAGGCGGCATCAAGTCCATTTCCCGCGTATCGTCCGTCCTGGTTCCCGCCATGGCCGTCCTCTACGTGGTATGCGGCCTGGCCGGCATCCTCGGCAATATTTCCGCCATTCCCCATGGCCTGTACCAGATCTTCGTCATGGCCTTTGATCCCGAAGCGGTCGGCGGCGGTGTCCTGGGCACCATTACCGTGAGCGTCATGAACTCCATCCGCTACGGCGTCGCCCGCGGCTGCTTCTCCAACGAAGCCGGCATGGGCTCCGCGGCCATCACGGCTGCCGCCGCCCACACGGACGACCCTGTCCGCCAGGGTTACATCAACATGACCGGCACCTTCTTCGATACCATCGTCGTCTGCTCCATCACGGGCCTGGTCATTGCCTCGTCCGGCGTCCTGGGCGTCACCGATGCCAACGGCGTGCCGCTGAAGGGCATCGCCCTGACCATCGCGGCCTTTGAACGCTTCATCGGCCCCATAGGCGGTTACGTGGTCACCATCGGCATCATGCTGTTCGCTTATTCCACCATCCTCGGCTGGGAATATCACGGGGAAAAGGCCTTTGAATATCTGTTTGATTCCCCGAAATACAACATCGTCTACCGCATCGTGTTCTCCCTGATCGCCTATGTCGGCGCCACGCAGACCCTGGAACTGGTCTGGAACATCGCCGATATCTTCAACGCCCTGATGGCCATCCCGAACCTGATCAGCATGATCGTCCTGTCCGATGTCATCAAGAGCGAAGTCCTGCGCTTCGAAGAACACCGCAAAAAGGAAAAGGCGGCCGGCCATACCATCCTTTCCGAGGTCTACACTGCCGTTTCCCCGTCCCACGGTGACTGATCTGCCGTACCTTTATGCCCGTCGGTATCCGGCGGGCATTTTTATGCCCTGCGGACAGACAGAGTTAACGCAAATTTCATTCCTCCCGGCCCTCTGATATGATAAAATGGTACGTATATAAACAGGAGGTTCCCATGGATAGTTTTGCAAGTCTGAATCCGCAGCAGCAAGAAGCGGTGCATCATACGGAAGGCGCCATGCTCATCCTGGCCGGTGCCGGCAGCGGCAAGACCAAGGTGCTCACATGCCGCATTGCCCATCTGCTTGACCTGGGCGTCGCGCCCTGGAAGATTCTGGCCATCACCTTTACGAACAAGGCGGCCAGGGAAATGCGTACCCGCGTGGATGATATGGCCGGAAGGGCCGCCAGGGATGTGTGGCTGTCGACGTTCCATTCCTTCTGCGCCCGCATCCTGCGCCGCGAGGTGGAAGTGACGGGCCTGTACCGCCGCAACTTCGCCATTTACGACGCGTCGGACCAGAAGGCGCTGATCAAGCGGATCCTGAAGGACATGAACCTGGACGAGAAGCGCTATCCCGTGCCGTATGTGCAGAACGCCATCTCCAGCGCCAAGGACGCGCTCCAGGATGCCGCCGCTTTCGGGAAGATGGCGACGGACCTCCACGGCCGGAAACTTTACGAAATCTACCGGGAATACGAGAAACGGCTGCGGGCGAACAACGCCATGGACTTCGACGACCTGCTCCTGGTCGCCGTGGAAATGCTGCAGCAGTTCCCGGACGTGCGCAAAAAGTACCAGGACCAGTTCTCGTACATCATGATTGACGAATACCAGGACACGAACCGCACGCAGTACCTGCTCACGCGGCTGCTGGCCGGGGAGCGGGGCAACCTGTGCGTCGTCGGCGACGCCGACCAGAGCATTTACGGCTGGCGCGGCGCGGATATCCGCAACATCCTGGATTTCGAGAAGGATTACCCCGATGCGATGGTGCTGAAACTGGAACAGAACTACCGTTCCACGGGCACGATCCTGGCGGCGGCCAATGCGGTCATCGTCAACAACACGGAACGCAAACCCAAGAAGCTGTGGACGCAGAATCCCGAAGGGAAGCAGATCGTCCATTACCAGGCGCAGGACGAGCGCGACGAGGCGCGGTTCGTCGTGGAACAGGCCCAGGGCCTGCTGCGGCAGGGACTGCACTACGGCGACATGGCCGTGCTGTACCGCCTCAACACCCAGTCCCGCGTCTTTGAGGAAATCCTGAACAAGAGCGGCATCGCCTACACCATGGTCGGCGGCATCAAGTTCTACGACCGCCGCGAAATCCGCGATGCCATGGCCTACCTGAAGGTGCTCTACAACCCCTACGACACGATGAGCCTGCAGCGCGTCATCAACGTGCCGAAACGGGGGATCGGCGCCACCACCCTGGCCAGGCTGAATGAGTACGCGGCGGCCCAGGACGCCAGCCTGTTCGAAATCGTGACGAACGCCTCCCGGGTACCGGGCATCACGGCCCGGACGGCGGCGAAGCTGGAGCAGTTCAGCACGCTGCTCTTCGACCTCATGGGCGAAGTGGACCAGGTGCCTATCGAGGCCCTGATTTTCGACGTCATCCACAAGACGGGCTATCTCGATGAGCTGCTGGCCGAACGCACGCCCGAGGCGGAAAGCCGGGCGGCGAACCTGGAAGAGCTCCGGTCCGTGGCGAAGGACTTCGTGTATGAAGAGGGCGGGGAAAAGACCCTGGCTTCCTTCCTGGAACACGTCGCCCTGGTGTCGGACATCGACGATGCGGACATCGGCGAGGACCGCATCACCCTCATGACGCTCCATTCGGCCAAGGGCCTCGAATTTCCCGTCGTGTTCCTCGTGGGCATGGAAGAAGGCCTGTTCCCCCATTCCCGCAGCCTGTCGGACGATCACGAACTGGAAGAGGAACGGCGCCTGTGCTACGTGGGCATCACGCGGGCGGAAAAGTACCTGTTCCTGAGCGGTGCCGCCACACGCACCCTCTACGGGAATACGCAGGAAAACCTGGAATCCCGGTTCCTGTCGGAAATCCCGGCCAGCCTGGTCCATACGTACGAACGGCCTGAAGGGGACTCTTACGGGTACGGCAGCACGTACAGGAACCCGTACGGCCTGCGCGGCCGCAGCGGACCGGGCGGCGAGGACCGGGTCTCCCGCTCGTTCAGCACCCTGTTCCGGGAAGAAAGCAAAAAGACGCAGGGCCTGTTCAGCAAAGTCCATACGGACTATGTGCCCCCCCGTGCCGGCGGGGCCGGCGGCACGTTCCAGGCCGGCGACCGGGTCCTGCACAAGAAATTCGGCGAAGGCACCGTGGTCAGCGTCAAGCAGACGGCCGACGGGCAGGAAGTCAAAGTGGCTTTTGCGGGCGGCGGAATCCGGAGCCTTTTGACGAAATATGCCGTTTTGAAGAAGCTTTGAGACAGGAGAGACACCATGGCGACGAATGAGACAGTGCAATACGGGGCGGCGGAGCTGCAGCCGGGCGAGACGAAGGAAGGCCTGCTGGCGGAAGCGGCGGATCTGCGCCGCCGGATCCGGCACCACGAATACCAGTATTATGTGCTCGACGACCCGGAAGTGAGCGACGCTGAATACGACGCCCTGACGAACCGGCTGCGCGCCATCGAGGCCCTGTTCCCTGACGAGGTGCCCGCCGATTCGCCTACGCGGCGGCCCGGCGGGTATGTGGCGCCGGGCTTCACGCAGGTGCGGCACAAGATCCCCATGCTGAGCCTGGGCAATGTGTACAGCGCGCAGGAGATGCGGGATTTCGACAGGCGGATCCGGGCTTCCCTGCCGCCGGACGCGGAAGTGGAATATGTCATGGAACCGAAGATCGACGGCCTGGCCTGCTCCCTGATCTATGAAAAGGGACGCCTCGTCCTGGCGTCGACCCGCGGGGACGGGCAGGTGGGCGAAAACGTGACGGCCAACGTGCGGACCATCCGGTCCATTCCGAAGCGCCTCGCCGTGCCGGCCGGGGAGACCGTGCCGGACCGCCTCGACGTGCGCGGCGAGGTCTACATGTCCCGCGAGGCCTTTTGGAAGCTGAACGAGGAACGGACCGATGCCGGCGGGACGGAGTTCGCCAATCCGCGCAATGCCGCGGCAGGCAGCCTGCGGCAGCTGGACCCGGCCGTGACGGAGAAGCGCGAGCTGGGCTTCTTTGCCTACTACCTGGTGGGGCCGGCGGAGCCGCCGACCCAGGCGGAGTGCCTGCGGACCCTGGAAAAGTACGGGTTCACGACGCCGGAACACTGGTGCGTGGCCAAGGATGCCGACGCCATCCTGGCCTTTATCGAGGCCCACGGACAGCGGCGCCGGACCCTGGCCTACGACACGGACGGCGCCGTGGCGAAGCTGAACGCCGTCTGGGAGCAGAAACTGCTGGGCGCCACGGGGAAGGATCCCCGCTGGGCCATTGCCTATAAATATCCGCCGGAACAGGCGCAGACCAGGCTGGAGGACATCGTCATCCAGGTCGGCCGCACCGGCGTGCTGACACCGGCGGCCGTCCTGGCGCCGGTCAAACTGTCGGGCAGCACCGTGAGCCGTGCCACGCTGCACAACGAGGACTTCATCCGTGAAAAGGACATCCGCATCGGCGATACGGTGGTCATCAACAAGGCGGCGGAAATCATTCCCGAAGTCCTGTCCGTCGTGAAGGAACTGCGCCCGGCCGGCACCGTCCCGTTCTCCATGCCGGCGGAATGCCCCGAATGCGGCTGGCCCGTCGTGCGCAAGGAAGGGGAGGCGGCGTACCGCTGCACCAATCCCCGCTGCCCGGCCCTGGGCCGCGAAGGCCTGATCCATTTCACGTCGCGCGACGCCATGGACATCGAAGGCTGCGGACCCTCCATCATCAGCCAGCTGCTGGCGGCGGACCTGGTGAAGACGCCGGCAGACCTGTACGGCCTGACGAAGGAACAGCTGGTCAGGCTGGACCGCATGGGCGATAAATCGGCGGACAACCTGCTCCAGGCCATTGCCAAAAGCAAGGAAGCCGGCCTGGACAAACTGCTCTTCGCCCTGGGCATCCGCCATGTGGGCGCCAAGGGCGGCCGGATCCTGGCGGAACGGTTCGGGTCCATGGAGGCCCTGATGGCGGCTGACAAGGAGACCCTGGCCAACATCAAGGACATTGGCGATGTCATTGCCGGGAGCATCGTGACCTGGTTTGCGAACCCGGCCAACCAGGAACTCATCCGCCGGCTCAAGGAGGCCGGCGTGAAGATGGACATGGAACGGCGCCGGACGGATGCAACCCATGTGTTCTTCCATAAGACCATGGTCTTCACGGGCACCCTGCCGACCCTGGACCGTGCTACGGCCCAGGCCATGGCGCGTGCCGCCGGGGCCGATGTGACGGGCAGTGTCAGCAAAAAGACGGATTACGTGGTCGCCGGCGCAGCGGCCGGCAGCAAACTGGACAAGGCCCGCGCCCTGGGGGTGACCGTCCTCGACGAAGGGCGGTTCCTGGAGCTGCTGCGCGGCGGCCGGACCGGGACGGAGGCGCCGGCCCCGGCAGACGGTGCAGCCGCCGGAACGGCCGCAACGCCGGCAACACCAGCGGACGGAGGCATGGATGCCTTGTTCTGAGGGCTGTACAGGCAGAAAAGGAAGGAGCAGATCATGAAATTACGCCGTTGGCCGGCCCTGCTGGCCGTCCTCTTCGTGTCGGCGGTCCTGGTGGGCTGTTCCCTTTTGCGCGCCGTGCAGGATCCCTTTGCGGGCAAGTGGATCGGCATCGTGAAGGTCCCCCTTATGGGGCGGTCCGTCGTACAGGCCGATATCCGGCCCGTCGAAGGGGAGAAAGGGCGCTACCATGTGGCGATGGCGGCGGAACAGTATGTTCCTTCGGAAGCGGACCCGGATGTATACCTGTGGCAGCGCGGTGCCTCGCTCCGGTTCACGGGCAGCCTGGATGGCGACGAGCTGAACCTGGACTCCCTGATGAAGATCACGTTCCTGGCCGGAAAGGTGACAGGGACGGTCCGCCTGAAGGACGGGACGGTGCTGCGCCAGGACACGGGCAAGGAAAAGGAAGGGCTGCGGCAGGAAATGGAGGAAGCCATCCGGAAGGAACACCCCGGCGCGGTTTTCCGGGATGCACCGCCCGCGCCGTGACGGCGCCGGGACAATGGTTGGTAGTCCTTGCCATTTGTGCTATAATAGAGGGTGTTATTTTGGGCACAGTGCCCGTGAATGATTTTACAGGGGTGAAAACATGAAAGTAACGGAAAAAGATGTACGCTACATTGCCGAACTCTCCCGCCTGGAAATTTCCGAAGAGGAAATGCCCATGTTTACGGAACAGTTCAACCAGATCCTGGAATATGCGGATATTCTGGAAAAGGTCGATACGACCGGTATCGAACCTACCTTCAGCATCCTTCCGCTCTACAATGTGATGCGCGAAGACGAAGTGAAACCGGGGGTCAGCCACGAAGAGGCCATGGAGAATGCGCCGGCTGTGCACAACGACGGATTCAAGGTTCCGCGCGTAATTGAATAAGAAGGGGGATACGACGGTGGATTTATATGGAAAGACCGTTCATGAACTCCATGAACAGTTGAAAAAGAAGGAGATCAGCTCCGTGGAGCTGACCAACGCGGTATACGGCCGTATCGGCGCCGTGGAAGACAAGGTCGCCGCTTATGTGACGCTGGATAAGGAAAACGCCCTGAAGCAGGCCGCCAGGGTCGACGCCATGATTGCCGCCGGGCAGGACATCAAGCCGCTGGCAGGCATTCCGGGCGCCATCAAGGACAACATCAGCACGAAGGGCCTGCGCACGACCTGTTCGTCCCACATCCTGGACAACTTCATTCCCGTGTACGATGCCCATGTCATTGCAAACCTGCGCAAGGATGAGACGATCTTCCTGGGCAAGACGAACATGGACGAATTCGCCATGGGTTCCACGACGAAGACTTCCTATTTTAAGATGACCCGCAATGCCTGGAACCTGGAACGCGTACCCGGCGGTTCTTCCGGCGGCAGCGCCGCTGCCGTGTCGGCCGGGGAGGCCATCTGGGCGCTGGGTTCCGATACGGGCGGATCCATCCGCCAGCCGGCGTCCTTCAACGGCATCGTCGGCATCAAGCCGACGTACGGCCGCGTATCCCGTTATGGCTGCGTCGCGTTCGCATCGTCCCTGGACCAGATCGGGCCGCTGACGCGCGACGTGACCGACGCCGCCCTCGTCCTGAACACCATCTGCGGTGTCGACGCCCACGATTCCACGTCCCTGCCGGTGGAGGTGCCTGATTTCACGAAGGCCCTGCGCCAGGACGTCAAAGGCCTGCGCATCGGCCTGCCGAAGGAATTCTTCGGGAAAGGCACGGATCCGAAGGTCAGGGAACAGATCATGGTGGCCGCGGAAAAATACAAGGAACTGGGGGCGGAAGTCATGGAAGTCTCCCTGCCCCATACGGAATATGCCGTCATCACGTACTACATCATCGCCCCGGCGGAAGCATCGGCCAACCTGGCCCGCTTCGACGGCGTGCGCTACGGGTACCGCAACAAGCTCGCCACGAGTGCTCCCGAAATGACGAAGAAGAGCCGCAGCGAAGGCTTTGGCGCCGAAGTCAAACGGCGCATCATGCTGGGCACCTACGTGCTGAGCTCCGGCTATTACGACGCCTACTACAAGAAGGCCATGCAGGTCCGCACGCTGATCAAGCGGGACTTTGACGAAGTGTTCAAAAAATGCGACGTCCTGCTGACCCCGACGTCCCCTGTCGTGGCATACTCCCTGGACGAGAAGATGGATCCCCTGACGATCTACATGCTCGATGTCACGACCATTCCCGTCAACATGGCCGGCCTGCCCGGCATCTCCATTCCCTGCGGCTTCGCGGACGGCATGCCTGTCGGCATGCAGCTCATCGGCAAAGCCCTGGACGAAGAGACCATTCTGCGCGCCGCCTACACCTTTGAACAGGCGACGGAATTCCACAAGGCATATGCACCGCTGGGAGGGGACAAATAATGAAGAACTATATCACTGTTGTCGGCCTGGAAGTCCATGCCGAATTGAAGACGAAGACGAAGGCCTTCTGCTCCTGTTCCACGGAGTTCGGCGCGGAACCGAACACGCACGTCTGCCCGGTGTGCCTCGGCATGCCCGGCGCCCTGCCCGTGCTGAACAGGAAGGTCGTGGAATACGCCGTCCTGGCCGGCCTGGCCCTGAACTGCGAAATCCAGAAATTCAACAAGTTCGACCGCAAGAACTATTTCTATCCCGACCTGGCAAAAAATTACCAGATTTCCCAGTGGGACCAGCCGATCTGCCTGAACGGCCACATCGACATCAAGGTGGGCGGCGAAAAGAAGCGCATCGGCATCACCCGCATCCATATGGAAGAAGACGCCGGCAAGCTGGTTCATTCCGGCCTGACCATCAGCACATCCGATTTCTCCGCCGTCGACTACAACCGTGCCGGCGTGCCGCTGATTGAAATCGTGTCCGAACCGGATATGCGCAGCGCCCAGGAAGCCCGCGCCTACATGGAACAGCTGAAGGCCATCCTGGAATACACCGATGTGAGCGACTGCAAGATGCAGGAAGGCAGCCTCCGCTGCGACGCCAACATTTCCGTCATGCCGGAAGGGGCCACGGAGTTCGGTACCCGTGCGGAAATCAAGAACCTGAACTCCTTCCGCGCCCTGGAGCGCGCCATCGAATACGAAACGGAACGGCAGATCGAACTGCTTGAAGACGGGGGCCACGTGGTACAGGAAACGCGCACTTGGGACGACATCAACGGCGTCACCCTGTCCATGCGTTCCAAGGAAGAGGCCCACGATTACCGTTACTTCCCGGAACCGGACCTGGTGCCCATCAGCCTGGACGATGCCTGGATCGGCAAAATCCGCGAAGGGCTGCCGGAACTGCCGGCCCAGCGCAAGGAACGCCTCCTGGCGGAAGACGTGCCCGAAGAAAGCGCCGACCTGATCGTCTCCAACAAGAAGATGGCCGACTACTTTGACGAAGGCGCCAAAGGGACGAAGAACCTGAAAGCCCTGGCCAACTGGCTGCTGGGCGATGTGAGCGCCTTCCTGAACGCCGAAGGCGTCGAAATCGACGACCCGGCCTTCAAGATCACGCCGGACCATGTGGCCGGCCTGGTCAACCTGATTGATAAGGGCGTCCTTTCCAGCAAGCTGGCGAAGACGGTCTTCGCGGAAATGCTGAAGGACAACGAGGCACCGGAAGCGCTCGTCAAAAAACTGGGCCTGGAGCAGGTCAGCGATGCCGGCGAACTGGCCAGGATGGTCGACGGCGTCATTGCCGCCAACCCGCAGTCTGTGGCGGATTTCAAGGCCGGCAAGAAAAAGGCCATCGGCTTCCTCGTAGGCCAGATCATGAAAGAGACCCATGGCAAAGCCAACCCGGGCATGGTCAACAAGATGCTGATGGAGAAGCTGAGCCGGTAATTGTGTTTTGCAATGTGACGGAGGGGGGGTCACCAGCTATGGAAGTGGAACGCGGTGCCTGGGCGGAAATCAATCTGGACGCTGTGGCGAACAATGTGCGGGAGGCGAAACGCCTCCTGAAACCGACGACGAAGCTCTGCGCCGTCGTCAAGGCGGATGCGTACGGACACGGTGCCGTACCGGTCGCCATCGAGGCCGTGCGCAACGGGGCGGACTTTTTCGCCGTCGCCCTGTCGCAGGAAGGCATCGAGCTGCGCAACGCGGGCATCGACAAACCGATCCTGATCCTGGGCCCCATGCCCATCATGCCCGGCGTGGCGGACAACATCGTCCGCTACGGGCTGAGCCAGGCCGTGTTCGACGTGCGGCGGCTGGAAATCCTGGACCAGGCGGCGGCAACAGCGGGCCGGAAGGCCCGGGTCCATATCGCTGTCGATACGGGGATGAGCCGCATCGGCGTCCAGGTGGACGAGGCGGCGGACTTTGCCAAAAAGGCCGCGTCCTACCCCGGCATTGAGCTGGAAGGGGTCTTTTCCCACTTCTGCTCAGCCGACGAGCAGGACAAGGACTTTACGGAGCTGCAGTACGAGCGGTTCGAAAAGGCCGTCCGTGCCATTGAGGACGAAGGCATCCATATCCCGGTCAGGCATATCGCCAACAGCGCGGGCCTGTCCGAGCTGACGCAGTACCAGTGGGACATGAGCCGCCAGGGCATCACGCTCTACGGTATGCGGCCCTCCAGTGCCGTCGAAGGGTACGATGCCTGTTACGATTCCTTCCGGCCGGTCATGACCGTCAAGACCCAGATCGGGTTCGTGAAAGACCTGCCGGCAGGCCGCACCGTCGGATACGGACGGACCTGGACGGCGGAACGGCCTACGCGGCTGGCCACGGTGCTGATCGGCTATGCCGACGGCCTCTGCCGTCTGCTCTCCAACCGGGGGTATATGGTCGTCCATGGCCGGCACGCGCCCATCGTGGGCCGGATCTGCATGGACCAGGCCATGCTCGATGTCACGGATATTCCCGGTGTCGAAGTCGGCGACGAAGTCATCGTTTTCGGCGGCAAGGAGCTGCCTTTCGAAAAGGCGGCGCAATGGGCCGGAACAATCTGCTACGAACTGACCTGCAACATCAGCAAGCGGGTCCCCCGTATCTATGTGCGGGACTAGGAATGACGACGAAGGCCGGCGCATTGTCCGCCGGCCTTTTTTGCGCAGGGCCTGCCTTCCGGAATGATTGACGGAAGGACGGGCAGTACCTCGCAGGAGGAATTGGAACGGAGGTGGCTGGATGAAAGATATCGAAGACAAGGAATGGCAGGGCTACGTGGTCAAGTGCACGACCGGCGAGTGGCCCGTGCCGGCGGGTTTCGTGAGTGACAAGGACAACTGGGTCTGCCGCGCCATCGTGGGGCGCGTGCTGTATTTCATCAAGGACCTGGAAGGGGCCCTGACCGTACTGGGCACCATCGTGAATGATGTGACGCCTGATCCGGACGACCATCCTGACGAGGGCATGTGCGAGTCGGAACATTTCGTGCTGAGTCTGCGCGACATTGCGGACATCATCTGGAACCTGACGAAGAACGGCGATGCGACGCTCCAGTATCTGGACAAGGCCTTCCGGATCTGCCGCTCCTTCCCGTACCGGTTCCATACGGAAGCCCGCGGGGACATCTGGTACCGCCGGCTGAACGTGCTGGCCGCCAGCGGCCGCCGCGACGAGGCCCTGGCGGACGCAAGGCGTATGGTGGAGGAAGAGAAGAAGGAGAGCCATGCGCCGGAACCGATCCTTCCCGATCCCCTGTACGACCACGTCAATCCCTATATCTTCTACAGCCTGCGCTTTTTGGCGGAACAGGCTTACAAGGACGGCAACGTGGCGGACGCCTGCGCCCTGCTGGACGACGCCTACGCCTATTTCCCCCTGTCCCGGGCCGGCATCCGCGATGTGGACAAGGCCCGGGCCACGGCGGACCCGGAGGCGCGCTGGAAGGCCTGGCAGTCCTGCCTGGCCAACCAGTACCTGCCCTGGGAGAAGCAGCCCGTCGTCAGGCTGCGCGGCTGACCGCGCGCCGCAGGGCGGCGTGACGGAGGGCGCCGTTCGTGTTATAATGTCAAAAACAGGAAGGGTGGTTCCATGGCACGGATTTTCTATTTCAGCGGCACGGGCAACAGCCTGGCCATCGCAAAACGGCTGGCAGAGGGGCTGGAAGCCCGGCTGTGCAGCATCCCCGCTTATCTGGAGCACCCGTATGCGGTCCCTGATGCCGTCGTCGGCTTCGTGAGTCCCGTCCATTGCACGGAACTGCCGCCCCTGGTGGAACGGTTCCTGCAGACCGTCCGCTTCGGCCCCGGCACGGAATACCTGTTCGGGGTCGTCGATGCCGGGTCCGTTACGGGCGATGCCCTGGGGGAAGCGGGCAACATCATCGCCAAACGGCGCCTGCCGCGGCTGGAGATGTGCGCCGGCTTCCGGATCCTGCTGCCTGACGGGAGCATCCTGTTCACGACGCCGGGCAAACGGCGGCAGCAGATGCTCGACGCCCTTGACGGACAGCTTGCGGACATCGTTTCCACCGTGCAGCGCCGCGGGTTGAACGACAGGCACCGGGAACGCAATCCCGTCTGGATGCTGGGGAAGAAGCTCGGCTGGCCCGTCCTGGACGGCTTTTTCCACGTGAAGGAACGGCATGTCGATGCCTCGCGCTGTGTCGGCTGCGGCACGTGCGCCCAGGTCTGCCCCGTCCACTGCATTTCCCTGGAAAACCGCCTGCCCGTCTTCGGCGACGGCTGCGCCAGCTGCTTCGGCTGCGCCCAGTGGTGTCCCAAACAGGCCATCAGCCTGGGCCGCCTGCGTCCGTCGGCGGACAAGCAGTACCACAATCCCCTGGTCACGGCTTCGGAAATGGAAGAAGCCGGGCGGCAAGGGTGATCCTCCCATTCTGGTCAGAACCCCAATGCCAATACATCTTTAACAAAAATCATTAGAGGAAGGAAGCCAACCAACATGAGCAAGTACAATCCCGTAACGCCGGAAGTGCTGGAAGAATTGAAGAAGATCGCCGGTGAAAAGAACGTCAGGACCGACGAGGAGACGCTGGAACATTACAAGACCGACGAGGAAACGGACCCGAAGCTGATGCACCGTCCGGAAGCCGTCGTCTGGGCCGAAACGACGGAACAGGTGGCGGCCGTCATGAAGCTGGCCAACAAGTACGTGATCCCTGTCACGCCGCGCAGCGCCGGCACCAGCGTGTCCGATGGCGCCATTCCCACCCTGGGCGGCATTGTGCTGAGCCTGGAAAAGATGGATAAGATCCTCGAAATCAATGCCGACGCCATGTACGCCGTTGTCGAAGCCGGCGCCCGCACCATCGACATCCAGCAGGCGGCCCATGACAAGGGCATGCTCTACGCCGGCGACCCCTGCAGCGCCGAAAGCTGCCTCATCGGCGGCAACATCGCCACCAACGCCGGCGGCAACAAGGCCGTCCGCTACGGCACGACCCGCGACCAGATCTACGCGGTCGAAGTCGTCACCCCGACGGGCGATATCACGAACCTGGGCGCCCGCCTGAAGAAGAAGACGACGGGCTACTGCCTGGAACAGCTCATCATGGGTTCCGAAGGCACCCTGGGCATCATCACGAAAGCGACGCTGAAACTGCTGCCCCTGGCTCCCTACAAAGTCGATGTGGCCGCCGTCTACGACGACCTGGACAAGGCCGTCACCCTGGTTCCGAGCCTGCTGAAGGCCGGCCTGGAACCGACAAGCGTCGAATTCATGGACCACAACTTCCTGAAGAGTTCCTGCGACTATTCCGAAATCAAGCTGCCCCATTACGAAAACGAGAACGCCTGTTACCTGATTGTGAGCATGGAGACGTTCAGTGAAGACGACGCGGACAGCAAGATGGAGAAACTGGCCGAAATCTGCGAAAACTCCGGCGCCATCGACGTCCTCGAAGCCGATGACCGCGTCTGGACGGTCCGCAAGAACTGCCTGGAATCGACCCGTTCCCTGAGCAAGGTGGCCCAGTCCGACGACCTGGTCGTACCGGTGGACAAACTGGCCCAGTGCATCGGGCACCTCATGGAGGAAGCCGGGAAATTCGACTTCACCATGTACTGCCTGGCCCATGCCGGCGACGGCAACCTGCATTTCCTGCACATGAAGGGCGATATGTCCGACGAGGAATGGATCCGGCAGGAAGAAGCGTTCCACGCCATCGCCTATCCGTACGTATACAGCCTGGGCGGCCGTATTTCCGGCGAACACGGCATCGGCGCCAAGAAGGTCGACGCCCTGGAAACCTACACCGACCCGGTGGAACTGAAGATGATGAAGGACATCAAGAAGGCCCTGGATCCGCTGGATATCCTGAATCCGGGCAAAGTCCTCAAGACCTACTGAGCAACCTGCAGAGGAGTCGCGTATGTTTAACAAAGTGCTGCTGGTCATGAGCCTGACGGACAAGACGGACCGCATGCTGGACGCATTGTACAGCATCTGTTCCAACCCGGCGACCGAAGTGTGGCTCCTCCATGTCATGGAGGATGCGGCCCAGGCCGATCCGGACGGGGCATACTACAAGCGCGTGAAACACCGCCTGGAAGACTACGCCAATGCCATCCGGAATGCCGGCTACGACCACGTGCAGACCCTGCTGCACCGCCATTTGCATGTGGCGAACGACGTGCAGGACACGGTCGACGGACTCGACATCGATTTCGTCATCATGGGGTCCCATGACCGCGGCTTCCTGGAAGGGGCCTTCCGCGGCAGCAACGTCTTCCATGCCGTCCGCAACGTCGATGTGCCGACGCTCGTCGTCAAGGGGGACTACGACTGCAAGGATTTCCTGCGCCGCGTCCTGCTGCCGACGGATTTCTCCCGCGCCTCCCTGAACGCGCTGAAGATCCTGCGCAACCTGCGGGAGCAGGTGGGCGAGGTCATCTTCGTCCATGTCATTGAGGATCCCCGGGACCGCGACATCCGCGAAGACCGCGAAGTGGCCGAGGATATGCTGGAAGAACTGCGGACGGAGATGCAGGATTTCGGCATCCGGGCCCGCTACGAGATTGTGCGGGGCCACGCCGCTTCCCACGAGGTGTGCCGCATTGCCGAAGAGGAAGACTGCAGCCTGATTTTCACGGGAGAAACGGGACTGAGTCCCGTGCGCGGCATGCTCCGGCGCAGCACGGTCCAGGACATCGTGCTCCATGCCACCCGGGCCCTGTGGATCATCCCCGACGAAGACAGCGACGACTGAGGAATCCTGTTCCCGCCGCCCCGACGGACCGGATTTTGTCCGCGCCGGCGGCGGGTTCATGGTTCATCATGCTGTGCCTGGGCCTTTCCCGGGAGGATTGCAAGGCGCCGGCCCGTCATCCGGCCCCGTGGGCGATTGTTGAAGTTTTCCTTGACATCGCCGGCGGAAATCTTTATAATGATTTACGTGACTGAAACAAGTTGCACCAAAACTTCAAATTTTCCTACAACCGGAGAGATGACCGAGCGGTTGAAGGTGCACGCCTGGAAAGCGTGTGTACGGGAAACCGTACCGAGGGTTCGAATCCCTCTCTCTCCGCCACTTAAAAATTACCGCAACGGCGGTTTTTTTACTATGTACCGGCTTTTTTGTAAAACTGCAGGGGCAGGTCCTGCGCAATGGCGGCCTGTGAACCGTGTCAGGACCGGAAGGTAGCAGCACTAAGCAGATACCGGCATGTGCCGCGGGGGTGCCTGCTTCTGCAGCTTTACAAGGAAATCGGCTGGCAGCCCGGATTGTTCCGGGCTGTTTTTTTATTGCCGGACCGGTGGCCGCGGCGGACGGGTCCCTGTAATGTGATAAGACATATGTTACAGAAATAAAAAGAAAAAAGAGAGAGCATTTGTTACAATAAGTTTAGCCAAAACAAAAAAGTAACAAGGAGGC
>ONEW01000013.1 GCA_900316935.1 uncultured Selenomonadales bacterium | reverse complement strand
TGGTGATCCAGGAGGGATTCGAACCCCCGACCCACGGCTTAGAAGGCCGTTGCTCTATCCAACTGAGCTACTGGACCCAGTGATTGGCCCGTACGATGCCGCGCCCGGTTCCGGCGCAAAATAAAATGGAGCGGGCGATGGGAATCGAACCCACAACATCAGCTTGGAAGGCTGAGGTTATACCACTTAACTACACCCGCATGCGTAACCCTTCAAGTCCGGTCCAAGAATTTGGTCGGAGCGGCAGGATTTGAACCTGCGACACCCTGCTCCCAAGGCAGGTGCGCTACCAAACTGCGCTACGCCCCGAAGCCGCTTGCTGTTACTCTGACATTATATAGTAAGAAAACCGCGCTGTCAAGCAAGGCCGTTGCCGGCCGGGCAGGGGAGGGCGCAGGGAGCGGGACGGCGTGGCGTACGGAAAAGGCCCCGTCCGTGGACAGGGCCTTGCCGTTGTATCACAGTTGTTTCCCGTACTGTGGGTCTTCCTTATTTGTTGAAGTAACGTTTCAGCAGGCCGGCAAATGCTTTGCCATGGCGGGCTTCGTCACGGGCCATTTCATGAACGGTGTCATGGACGGCATCCAGGTTGGCGGCCTTGGCACGTTTAGCCAGGTCGGCCTTGCCGGCGGTGGCGCCGTTTTCCGCTTCTACACGCATGGCCAGGTTCTTTTCGGTGCTGTCGGTGACGACTTCGCCCAGCAGTTCGGCAAATTTGGCGGCATGTTCCGCTTCTTCATGGGCAGCCTTTTCATAGTACAGGCCGACTTCCGGATAGCCTTCGCGGAATGCGACGCGGCTCATGGCCAGGTACATGCCGACTTCGGTGCATTCCCCGGCGAAATTGGCCTGCAGGTCTTTCTTGATGTCTTCCGGAACGTCCTTGGCAACGCCGACGACATGTTCAGCAGCCCAGCCCATTTCCCCCTTCTGTTCCACGAATTTGGAAGCAGGGGCGCCGCACTGCGGGCATCTTGCCGGAGCAGCTTCGCCTTCATATACATAACCGCAGACAGAGCATACAAACTTTTTCATGTGAATTTCCTCCTTGTTTTTCTCTTGTTTTTTCTTGTCATTTAAACTTGTACCGGACCGCCTGTCCGGCAGATATCCTTGTTCAGTACGGCGTGTGCCGTTCCTGTTGACACCCTTACTATACCATACTGAATAAAAGATGTCAACGGATAATTAATATTTTTTATAAATTTTCCCAAGTCCTCGCAACAGGCCCGCAACAGCCCGTCTGCGGCAGGAAAGAACAAAATCCCAAGGCCAGCCTTCTCGCACTGCCTTGGGATTCGGGGCGCCCTGATTCAGAATTTGATCGTCAAACCGGCCCGGACGCCGCGCGTCGTGGCGTCGCCGCCCTGGTCCAGCTTCTTGAAGCGGTTGTCGTAATAGGAGACATCCACGTCCAGATTGTTCAGGACCGGCTTGCTCACGCCGATTTCAAAAGAGTTGAGCTTGTTGCCGTATCCGGCGGATCCCCAGACAGTGAAGAGCAGGGGGATGTCGATGCGGCCCTGCAGGCCGATCTGGCCGGAATCACTGCTCTTGTCGAAATTCCCCACATCCGTCTTGGCGTGCACATAGCCGCCGTAGACGGAAAGGCCCGGAATGAACTGGTACATCAAGTTCAGCTGGTTCGTCGTAATGTCATCCGAGCTCGTCTTATAGGTATCGTACTTGTAGTTCAACGCCGTATTGCTGCCGATGCCGGCTGTCACGCCGCCGTACACCGAAGCCTTTTTGCTGTCCGTGTCATACTCCGTGAAATGCATGTTCGTCGGAATCGTACCGCCGACGGACACGGCCACATGGCCCGGCCCGTAATTCTTCAGCGGGGACGCGCAGGCCTGCCCGCCGTAATAAAGACAGCCGCAGCCGCAGAGCAGAAGCACTGCCAGCACTTTTTTCATTGCATGCATGGTCGCAACCTCCTTTCACCACGTCATTCATTTTTATTTTATCACGTTTATAAAGAGATTTGTAAAGTTTTTGCACAATTTTCACAAATGCGCCACAAACAAGGCCCTCTGTGCCGGGGTTTCCGCGGAACGGCCATCTTGCGAAAAATCCCGAAACAGGGTATAGTAACTATGTATGACCTGAATCTGTATTTCATGATAGGATGTAACTGTGAACGATACGGAGCAAACCAAACGACAAATGAATACGGAACCGCAGGACCGGCCCGCGGACAGCGCGGAGGCCCGGCGGGACAACCTGGGCGCGCCGCCGCCGGGGAGCGGCTTCCTGAAGGGGACGCTGATCCTGACCCTGTCGAGCGTCGTCGTCAAGGTCATCGGCGCCGTCAACTGGATCCTCCTTTCGCGCGTCCTGGGCGGCGAAGGCATCGGCCTCTACCAGATGGGGTTCCCCATCTACCTGATGGCCATCACCGTGTCTTCGGCCGGCATTCCCGTGGCCATCTCCATCGTCACGGCGGAAAAGGTGGCCCGGCAGGACTACGGCGGGGCGGAGCGCGTGTTCCACGTGACGCTGCGCCTGCTCTTCGTGACGGGGCTCCTGTTCTCGTCGTGCCTCTTTTTCGGGGCGGGCTGGATCATCGACAACCACATCATCATCCGCGACCCCCGGGCGTACTATTCCATCGTCGCCCTGGCGCCGGCGGTGTTCTTCGTCACGTTCCTGGCCAGCTTCCGCGGCTACATGCAGGGCTGGCAGTACATGGTGCCCACGGCCTGCTCCGAAGTGACGGAACAGATCGTCCGCGTCGTCACCATGCTCTTCTTCGCGGTCTGGTTCCTGCCCCGCGGGCTGGCGGCGGCAGCCGGCGGCGCCAGCATGGGTGCCGGCTTCGGCGCATTCTGCGCCCTCCTGGTGCTCCTGTTCTTCTACCGTAAACTGAAGCAGCGCATCGCCACCCTCTCGGCCCGGCGCGACATCGCGGCCCTGGGCAGCGGCAGGGCCTGGACGGACCCGCCCCGCGAATCGGCGGGCTTCATCATCAGGCGCTTGCTGAAACTGGCCCTGCCCGTGTCCGTCACGAGCCTCATGCTACCCGTCACGGCCAACCTGGACCTGGCCATCGTGCCGTACCGCCTCGAAGCGGCAGGCTTCAACGTGGGCCACGCCACGGAGCTGTTCGGCTACCTGACCGGCATGGCGGTGCCCCTGGTCAACCTGAGCACCATCTTCACGGCGGCCCTGGCCATCAGCCTGGTGCCCGCCATTTCGGAAGCGCGGGCCCTGGACCAGGAGGAGAATGTGCGCCATAAGACGGGCGTGGCCCTGCGCGTCGCCATGATCGTCACGTTTCCCTGCTTCATCGGGCTCCTGACGCTGGCGGAAAAAGTGGCGGCCCTCATCTATAACGCCCCCGGCGCGTCGCCGGCCATCATGACCATGAGCGCCGGCATCGTCCTCCTGGGGCTGCACCAGGTCAGCACGGCCGTGCTGCAGGGCCTGGGCCACACGGGCATCCCCGTCGTGAACATGATCATCGCCTGCGTGGTGAAGGTCATCCTGAACTGGACACTGACGGCCCTGCCCTGGATGGGCATCCGGGGTTCCGCCGTCGCGACCGTGGCCGACTTCGGCGTGGCCGCCATCATCAACATGTACTTCGTCTATAAGCTGACCGGTTACAGCATGCCCGCCAGGAGCATCTTCAAACCGGCCCTGGCAGCGGTCGTCATGGGCGCCGCCGTCGAGGCGGTGCTGCAGGCAACGGGCCATCTGGGGGCCTGGGCCGTCCTTTTCTCCATCGTCGTCGCCGTCCCGGTCTACGCCGCCGGCCTGACCGTCATCGGCGGCCTGACGAAGGAAGACCTGGAAAGCATCCCCTACGTCGGTCACCGCATGCTTCGCATCGGCCGGAAGTTCGGCTGCTTCCGGTGAGGAAAGACCGGTTTTGAAAGATTGAGAGGCAATTATGCAGGAAAAAACAAACGGTACGGAGGATAAGGGCAGGGCGGACACTCCCGTCGTCCTCGTGCTTCCGGGGAAAAACGGGCGGGGCCGTATGCTGTGTTTCACCAAAAAGAAGGTGCTGGCGGCCGTCGCGGCCTGTGTGGCCTGCGTGGGCGTGCTGGCTGGCGCCGCGGGGTATTTCGGCTACCAGTATTACCGGTATCCTGTCGACCGCAAAGGATACGAGGAATACCTTTCCCATAAGAAGGAGCAGGAAGCCCGGCTGCAAAACCTGCTGGCGGACAATGAGAAGATGCTGCGCGACATGAGCGAAATCCGTACGCTGGAGACAAAGCTGCGCCGCGCCGTCATCCGCAGCAGCGGGGACCGCGACTTTTCGGACAGCTTGGACAAGGCCGGCAGCAAGGACGATCCGGCCGGCCCGGCCTATCTGGGACAGGGCGGCCCCATGGCGGACATCGGCATGATGGACGTCGTCGGGGCGCAGAACAAGAACCTGAAGGCCCAGATCCACGAGCAGAAGACGAAGATGAACGAACTGCTCTCGATTCTGGAGAAACGCTATGATTCCGGCTCCAGCCTGCCAGATCTGTGGCCCACGGAGGGGGGCACCATCAGCTCCTACTACGGCACGCGCATGAAGCCCATGGGCGGCAGCGGGCAGGACTGGCACCCGGGCATCGACATCGCGGTGGATTACGGCACGCCGATTTACGCGGCGGCCGCCGGCACAATCGACACGGCCGGCTGGGTCAGCGGCTACGGGCGCTATGTGCGGATCCAGCACGCCCACGGCTATACGACGGTCTACGGCCACATGAGCGGCATCGCCGTGGCGCCGGGGCAGCAGGTACGCAAGGGCGAAATCATCGGATTCGCCGGCAGCACGGGGTACAGCACGGGACCGCACCTGCATTTCGAGGTACAGGTGGACGGGCAGACCGTCGACCCGCTGTATATGCTGGGCAAAGCCAGGTGAAACGGAACGGGGACTCCGCAGCGGCTGCGGGGGCCCCGTTTTTCTATTGCCTTTTGGCCCGCGGCTGCCGTATAATGAAATCATAAACAGAAGTTCAACCGATAAAACATGGATTTGAAGGAGGCCCCTATGTCGATTTTGGAAATAGTCATCGCGGTACTGCTGGTCCTCGTCCTCGTGCTGCTCTGGGCCGTGTACCGCACCCAGGCGCAGGTGCAGCAGGCCCTGCAGAGCAGCCAGGCCGCCTTGCTGCAGCGTGTGGACCAGGTCCAGCAGAACGTGGACCGGGACCTGTCGGACAGCCAGGCGAAGATGTGGACCTACCTGCAGGAACGCGACGCGGCCCTGGTCCGGAACATGGAGGCCCTCCAGGGCGGGTTCGCGCAGCGGGGGGAGGCCCTGGCCAGGACGACGGAGGAAACGGTCCGGAAGACCATGGAGTCCTTTTCGAAGATCATCGCGGACAACACGATGCACCAGGCGAAGGCTTACCAGGACCAGGTGCAGGCCCTGGACCGGCACGTGCAGGACAAGCTGGACCGCATCACGGGCGTTGTGGATGAAAAGCTGCAGAAGACGCTGGAAGCCCGTCTGACCAGCTCCTTCACCCTGATCAACAGGAACCTGGAAAGCGTGCAGCAGGGCCTGGGCTCCATGAAGACCCTCGCCGCCAGCGTCGGCGACCTGAAAAAGCTGATGGGCAACGTCAAGACCCGCGGCATTTCCGGCGAGGTCCAGCTGGGCGCCATCCTGGACAATATCCTGCCGGCCGGCATGGTGCACCGCAATGCCAGAATCAAGGAGAACCGGTTCGTCGAATTCGCCGTCGAAGTGCCTTCCTCTTCGGGCACCAGCCTGCTGCTGCCCATCGATTCCAAGCTGCCCGGCGACACGTACCTGCGTCTCCGGGAGGCCATGGAAAGCGGGGACGAGGCCAAGACGAAGGAAGCGATGGCCCAGCTCCGCACCACCATCCGGGACGAGGCCCGGGACATTCACGACAAGTACCTCGTTCCCAGCCGGACGACGGAATTCGGCATCCTCTTCCTGCCCTTCGAGGGGCTCTATGCCGAAGTGGTCAACAACGGCCTGGCCGACGAGGCCCAGAAGCAGAACGTCGTCATCGCGGGGCCGGGCACGCTTACGGCCATTTTGCACTGCGTCCTCATGGTGGCCCGCTTTGCCGCGGTCCGGCAGCACAGCGAGAAAATCCTCAACGTGCTGCAGGAGGTCCGGGCGGAATTCGGCAATTATTCCGACGCGCTGGCCAAGGTGCAGGCCAGCCTGCAAAAGGCGGACGAAAACCTGAACAAGCTGATTACGACCCGTACCAACGTGATGCAGCGGAAGCTGAACCGTGTCGCCGATCTGGAGGACCCGGAAGGAAACGGGCTGCCGTCCGGAAAAAGCATTGACGAATCGGAATAAGTTAACTATAATAAGGTTAACGTTAACTGGCGGAAATGGTTTACCATATCCTTCCGCCGGACCGATTTTTGTTGAAGAGAGGTAGTTTCAAGCATGGCAAAACTGACACTGGACGAATTGACCGATAAAATCCTCGGCGGCTGGCGCCTGACCCGGGAGAACCTGGACGGGGACACGAAGGACCTGCTCCTGCACTGCGACGTGGAAGACCTGCTGGACCATGCGGAAAAGCTGGAAAAGCACTATTTCGGAAACCTGGTGGACCTGTGCTCCATCATCAACGGCAAGAGCGGGCGCTGCAGCGAAGACTGCAAGTATTGCGCCCAGTCCCACTGCCACCATACGGGCTGTGACGAGTATCCCTTCCTGTCCACGGAAGAGATCTACGAAGCCGGCAAGGCCAATGAGGAAGCCGGTGTCAACCGTTTCGCCATCGTGACGGCGGGCCGCGCCCTCAAGGGCCGGGACTTTGAAAAGGCGCTCGATGCCTACCGTTACATGCACGCCAGACTGCATATCGGCCTGTGCGCCTCCATGGGCCTCCTCGACGACGGGCAGTTCGTACAGCTGAAGGAAGCCGGCGTGACGCGCTATCACTGCAACCTGGAAACGTCGCGGGAAAACTTCCCGAACATCTGCACGACCCATACGTTCGACGAGAAGGTGAAGGTCATCAAAGCCGCGCAGGAAGCGGGCCTGAGCGTCTGCTCCGGCGGCATCATCGGCCTCGGGGAAAGCTGGGACGACCGGTTCAGCATGGCCCTGTCCCTGGCGGAACTGGGCATCAGGTCCATCCCGGTCAACGTGCTGATGCCGATTCCCGGCACACCGCTGGAACACCAGCCCCAGATTTCCGAAGAAGACGCGATGCGCACCTTCGCCATCTTCCGTTTCATCAATCCGGAAGCCAACGTCCGCATGGCCGGCGGCCGCGGCGCCCTGCCGCAGTCCGGCGCCACCGTCATCGGCCGCGCCGCTTCGGCCTATATTACGGGCAACATGCTCACGACGGCTGGTGCGACGACCATCGACAAGGACAAGAAGGTCCTGCGGGAACTGGGCCTGACCAACAAACAGAAGGAAGCTGTGCTGACCAGATAAACGATTGGGAAAACTGAAATTGCGAAAACAGGCTCCAGGGGCCGGAAGCCAGATCCGGCCTGCGGGGCCTGTTTCCGTTTTCTGCAAAATTCCCCTTTACAAATCGACAAAACATGCTTATAATGAGTACAACAACGAAGACGTTGAGGACTTTCTGTCCGGGCGTCTTCGTTTTTTTTATTTGTTTTGATTTTCCGTACCGAGGCAAGCATACATCGACGGATGGTCAAGAGATAAGGAGGAGAACAGAATGACGAATGTTCCGAAACTGTTTGGCAGTCTGGCTTTTAACGAACGGGTCATGAAGGACCGCCTGCCGGCGAAAACGTATAAGGAGTTCCAGAGGGCCGTGGCGGCGGGGGAACCGCTGAGCCGCGAACTGGCGGACATCATGGCGTATGCCATGAAGGACTGGGCACTGGAACACGGCTGCACCCACTACACCCACTGGTTCCAGCCCATGACGGGCATCACCGCCGAAAAACATGAAAGCTTCATCCAGCCTGCGGCGGACGGACGCGTCATCATGGGGTTTTCCGGCAAAGACCTGATCCAGGGTGAACCCGATGCCTCGAGCTTCCCGTCCGGCGGCCTGCGCGCCACCTTCGAAGCCCGCGGCTACACCGCCTGGGACCCCACGTCGTACGCCTTCATCAAGGACGACTGCCTGTGCATCCCGACGGCCTTCTGCTCCTACACGGGCGACGTGCTGGACAAGAAGACGCCGCTGCTGCGTTCCATTGCCGCGCTGGATAAATCAGCCAAACGCGTGCTGGCCCTGTTCGGCATCCATACCGAAAAGATCGTCACGAACGTCGGGCCGGAACAGGAATACTTCCTGGTCGACAAGAAGCTGTGGGAGAAACGCCGCGACCTGGTCTACTGCGGCCGCACCCTGTTCGGCGCGAAGGTGCCGAAGGGACAGGAAATGGAAGACCACTACTTCGGCGTCATCAAACCGCGTGTGAAAGCCTTCATGGAAGAGCTGGACGAAGAACTGTGGAAGCTGGGCGTCCTGGCCAAGACCGAGCATAACGAGGTAGCGCCGGCCCAGCACGAGCTGGCTCCGATCTTCTCGCCGGTCAACATCGCGACGGACCACAACCAGCTCATGATGGAATACATGAAGCGCATCGCCATGAAACACGGCATGGTCTGCCTGCTCCATGAAAAGCCCTTCGAGGGCATCAACGGCAGCGGCAAACACAACAACTGGTCCATTTCCACGGTGGAGGGCAAAAACCTCTTCGACCCGGGCGACGATGTGTACAACAATGACCAGTTCCTGCTGTTCCTGGCAGCCGTGCTGAAGGGCGTCGATGAATACCAGGATGTCATGCGCGCCACCGTGGCGAGCGCAGGCAACGACCACCGCCTGGGCGCCAATGAAGCGCCGCCGGCCATCGTTTCCGTCTTCCTGGGTACGGAACTGACGGGCGTCCTCGAAGCCATTGCCGCCGACAAACCGTACAAGGCCCATCACGAAACCATGATGAAGCTGTCCGGCGAAACCGTGCCGGCCCTGGAAAAGGACAACACGGACCGCAACCGTACGTCGCCGTTCGCCTTCACGGGCAACAAGTTCGAATTCCGTATGCTTGGGTCCCAGGCCTCCATCGCCTGCACGAACGCCTACCTGAACACCATCTTCGCCGAAGAGCTCGACTGGGTCGCCGAAGAGCTGAAGGGCGTCAAACCGGCCGGCCTGAGCAAGGCTGTCAAGGCCCTCGTCAAGAAGATCTACCTGGCCCACAAGCGCATCGTGTTCAACGGCAACGGCTACACGGACGAATGGGTGGCCGAAGCGGAAAAACGCGGCCTGCTGAACCTCAAGTCCACGCCGGAAGCCCTGGCCGCCATGAGCGCCAAGAAGAACGTCGACCTGGTCGTCAAGCACGGCATCTTCACGAAGTCCGAAGTCGAATCCCGCGTCGAGATCCAGTACGAACTGTACAACAAGACGCTGAACATCGAAGCACTCACCATGCTGGACATGCTGCATAAGGATCTGCTGCCTGCGGCGGAAAAATACCTGAAGGACCTGACCACGACGGCCATGAACGAAAAGGCGCTGGGCATCAAGCCCGACACCACGTTCCTGGACAAGCTGGACAAGGCCACCATCCAGATGTTTGCCGACGGCACGAAGCTGGAAAAGGTGTTGCTGGCTGCCGAAAAGATTGCGGACCAGAAGAAGGCCGGCACGGCCTACCACGACAAGGTGCTGGCCGCCATGGATACGCTGCGTGCCTCCGGCGACGCCGTCGAAGCGATGCTGGGCAGCGAGTACCTGCCGTATCCGACGTACGGCGACCTGCTGTACGGAATCAATGACTGAGCCGGCAATCCGGTTTCCGGAAGGGTTGCGCGTGTACAGCCGCTGCGCCGGCGGGATCTTCCTGCCGGGCGCGGATCGCTGAAAAGGGCCAATGAGGGGGCTGCGCTGTGCTGTGCACAAGGAAATAAAAAAATAAAATAACTGCCAACCCGTCTGCTGCGTCACGCGACGCAACAACGATGCCTCTGGAACCGGCCTGCTCCCGCGGACTGTTCCGGAGGCATTTTGTTTCACGTGGAACAGGCGGGGCCTTTGTCTTTTTTACGCCTGCCGCGGCCTGCTTATGCTATAATGACAACAAGAAGGAAGGCACAGGACGGAAACAGGGACGGAGGCAGGAAAATGCGGGCAATCGTGCATGGAAAACTGGTTTTGGAGGACAAAGTCCTGGAGGGCTGCGTGCTCCTGTTCGATACGAAGATCAAGGCCATCGTGACGGAAACGGCCTTCTTTGCGGAATACGGGGCGGCCGGCACGTGGCAGGGGCAGCCCGTCGCAGTGACGGACGCCGGGGGACGCTATGTGGCCCCGGGATTCCTGAACCTGCATATCCACGGCTGCCTGGGCAAGGATACGATGGACGCCGACCCGGAGGGGCTGGAAATCATGAGCCGCTTCCAGGCGCAGACGGGCGTCACGGCGTTCCTGCCGGCGACCATGACGTACGAGTGGCCGGCCGTGTACAAGGCCCTTGACGCGGTCCGGGCCGCCATGGCGCGGCAGGCCGCGGCGGGGAAGGCCGGCGGGGAAGGCGGCACGGCGGGGTATACCGGCGCCCGCATCCTGGGGGCGTACCTGGAAGGCCCCTTCGTGAACGGCGCCTATAAGGGGGCCCAGCGCGGCACGGCCATCTGCAAAGCCGATTTCGCCCGCCTGGAACCCTACGCCGATGTCATCCGCATCGTCGTGCTGGCGCCGGAAACATTGGGGGCGGCAGACCGGGACCGGTTCCTTGCCGCCTGCCGGGAACAGGGCATCCTCGTGTCCCTGGGGCACAGCGCCGCCACGTACGACGAAGCCCGGGCAGCCTTTGCGGCCGGCGCTTCCCATGTGACGCACCTGTACAACGCCATGACCGGCTTCCACCACCGGCAGCCGGGCCTGGTCGGCGCTGCCTGGCAGAGCGGGGCCGTCTGCGAACTCATTGCGGACAACCTGCACGTCCATCCGGCTGCGCAGCGTCTGCTGTACCGGCTGAAAGGCCCGGACGAGGTGGAACTGGTGACCGATTCGCTGCGCGCCTGCGGGCTCGGCGACGGGCCGTCCGAACTGGGCGGGCAGCAGGTCATGGTCCGGAACGGGGAGGCCCGCCTGGCCGGCGGGACCCTGGCCGGCAGCGTCCTGAAGCTGAATGACGCCGTGCGCCATTTCAAGGAAAACACCGGCGCCGACTGGCCGTCGGTGATCCGCACGGTGACCCGGGTGCCGGCCGGGGAACTGCGCAAGGAAGGCGTGCTGGGCTCCATCCGGCCCGGCGCCCTGGCCGACATCACGGTCTTCGATGAAGCGGTGACCATCGCCTGCACCATCGTTCAGGGTGCCACGGTGTACCAAAACATGATATAATAGGGTTCGCAACATATTTTTTTGTGTTTTGTCTTGAACAAGGAGTTACAATATGACACTGGACAAATTGCCGACCGGCTGGAGCGGCCGCATCACCGCCGTGCGGGGCGAAGGGGCCCTGCGCAACCGGCTGCTGGATATGGGGCTCATCCCCCATACGGTCGTCACGCTGCAGAAGACGGCCCCCATGGGCGACCCCGTGGAAATCAAAGTGCGCGGCTACGAGCTGACTTTGCGGCTCGAAGAGGCACGGTACATCGTGCTGGACGACGCCTCGCTGGCGGAGACGGGGGAAGAAGCATGATTTTTGCATTGGCCGGAAACCAGAACTGCGGCAAAACGACCCTCTTCAACGTGCTGACCGGTTCGAACCAGCACGTGGGCAACTTTCCCGGCGTGACGGTGGACCAGAAGATCGGCGTCATCAAGGGGACGAACGACAAGTGCGACGTCGTCGACCTGCCGGGCATCTATTCCCTGCGTCCGTACACGCAGGAAGAGATCGTGACGCGGGATTTCATCGTCAACGAGAAGCCGGACGCCATCATCAACATCGTCGACGCGACGAATATCGAACGCAACCTCTACCTGACGCTCCAGCTGCTGGAGCTGCAGGTGCCGACGGTCCTCGCCCTCAACATGATGGACGAGCTGCGCGCCAATGGCGGCACCATCGACGTGGAAAAGCTCAGCGGGGCCCTGGGCATCCCCGTGGTGCCCATCAGCGCCGTAAAGAACGAAGGCGTGGCCGAGCTCATCGACCATGCCGTCGAAGCAGCCCGCGGCAAGGTGCTGCCGCAGGTGACGGATTTCTGCGAGGCCGGGTCGCCGGTGCACCGCGCCATCCATGCCGTCATCCACCTGATCCAGGACCATGCGGACCGCCTGGGCATTCCGGCGCGCTTCTGCGCCACCAAGCTCATAGAAGGCGACAGCCGCATGGATGACGAACTGGCCCTCGACCAGAATGAGAAGGAACTGCTGGAACACCTCATCGTCCAGATGGAGGATGAATCGGGGCTGGACCGCAACGCCGCCCTGGCGGACATGCGCTACCGCTTCATTGAAAGCGTCGTGGCCGGCACGGTCGTCCATGCCCGCGTGAGCCGGGAACACCTGCGCAGCATCCGCATGGACAAGGTGCTGACAGGCAAATACACGGCCATCCCGGTCTTCCTCGGCGTCATGGTCCTCGTCTTCTGGCTGACCTTCAGCGTCATCGGCCAGGCCCTGTCGGATCTGCTGGCAGGCTGGATCGACAACCTGGGAGAGGTGGTTTCGGCCGCCCTGCAGGGCTACGGCATCAATCCCGTCGTCCACAGCCTCATCAAGGACGGCATCTTTTCAGGTGTCGGGACGGTCCTCTCGTTCCTGCCCATCATCGTTACGTTGTTCTTCTTCCTGTCTGTGCTGGAAGACACGGGCTACATGGCCCGCGTGGCCTTCGTCATGGACCGCCTGCTGCGTAAGATCGGCCTGTCGGGGCGCAGCATCGTGCCCATGCTGATCGGCTTCGGCTGCAGCGTGCCCGCCGTCATGGCGACGCGCACCGTGTCGAGCGACCGCGACCGCCAGATGTCCCTGCTGCTCATCCCCTATATGAGCTGCTCGGCCAAGATCCCCATTTACGGCATCATGGTGGCGGCCTTTTTCCCGCACCACGCCGCCCTGGCGATGATTGTGATCTATTTCACGGGGATCCTCATGGCGATCCTCGTATCGCTGCTCATGAAGAACACCGTGTTCCGCGGCAACCCCGTGCCGTTCGTCATGGAGCTGCCCAACTACCGCTTCCCGTCGGCCAAGAGCGTCGGCCTCCTGCTGTGGGAAAAGGCGGGGGGCTTCTTGCAGCGCGCCTTCGGCGTCATCTTCGTCTGTACCCTCATCATCTGGTTCCTCGGTACCTTTGACGCCCGCCTGTTCCCCGTGGAAGACAACGCGAAAAGCCTCCTGGCCCTCATCGGCCAGGGCGTCGCGCCCGTGTTCGCCCCTCTGGGCTTTACGGACTGGCGCATGGCCACGGCCCTTCTGACGGGGTTCGCGGCCAAGGAGACCGTCGTGGCGACGACGACGGTCCTGACGAACGCCACGCCGTCCACCATGACGGCCGTCCTGCAAAGCATCTTCACCCCGGCGGCGGCGGCCTCCTTCCTGGCCTTCACCCTGCTTTACACGCCCTGCGTGGCCGCCATTGCGACCATCCGCAAGGAACTGGATTCGACCCTGGGCGCCCTGGGCGTCGTCGTGGCGCAGTGCGTCATCGCCTGGGCCGTCGGCATCGCCGTGTACCATATCGCCCTTTTCTTTTGAGGGCACAGGAGTTCCACTATGCAGACACTGAATACGATAGACTGGATTTTACTGGGCTTCGTGGCCGTGCTGGCCATCCTCGCCGTGCGCTCCCTGCTGAAACAGCCCGCCGGCGGCTGCTCCGGCTGTTCCGGCTGCGAGGGCTGCCCGTACGGCGGACGGGACGGCGCCTCCTGCCGGAAGCGTGAGGAGGAACGGTCATGACCATCAAAGGATTGACGGCGGAACAAGGGAGGATCCTGCACGCCATGCAGGGCCTGCTGCCTCTGGCGGCGGACATCGCCCAGGCCAGGATCTCCCTCGTCCTGCCCGTGACGGAAGAACTGGAAGCCCGCGTCCTTGCCGGACTGACGGGCAACACCACTGCCGCCGGGGAAGAACTCTTCCTGCAGATCTATGCCCAGGCCGAACCGCTGACCCGCGTGGAAGATGGAGCGGACGACCCGGCCGCCAACGGGGCGGCGGACGGGAACAGGGCGCTCGTGCCGGTCCCCCTTGCCGATGAGCCGCTGTCGGTGCAGACCCTGCGGGACAACCAGGTGACCGAAGGTATGCGGGAATTCATCCTGGGCCAGTACGCCCGCATGAAGGTCTTCCCCATCTGCGACGCGGCCGGCGCCTGCTTTGCCGCGGCGGCCTTCGAGGACCGGGAAGCCGACGTCGTGTTCTGGGACGCCACGATGGACTTTCTGCGCAACAGCACCGGCGTGGACGGCGGCAACGCCTGCTACCGCCGCATGGCCAGCATCGACGGCCTCGTGCTGGTCAATGCGCGGAACAAGGAGATTCTGGCCGCCAACAACGCGGCGCGCCATATTTACCATGTGCTGGGCGTGGGGATGCTCGTCGGGCGCCGCACGAACAGCATGGACATCCACTGGAACGGTGTGACGGAAGTGTGCAGCACCGGCGAGGCCTACGAGGAGGAGATCCGCCAGAAAGGCCTGACCCTGGATATCCGCTTCCTGCCCATCAACGACAGCTCGGACCGGCCGCGGCAGCTGATCGCCATCATCGAAGACGTGACGCAGCTGAAGCAGAAGGACGAGGAACTGCGCGTCCAGTCGGCCATGATCAAGGAGATCCACCACCGCGTGAAGAACAACCTGCAGACCATTGCCAGCCTGCTGCGCCTGGAGCAGCGGCGCGCCCGGAGCCAGGAAACCAGGACGGCCCTGAAGGATTCCATCAACCGCATCAGCAGCATCGCCCTGGTACATGAATACCTGTCGACGCAGGGGACGGAAGAAGTCGACATGTCCTCGCTGGGGAAGGATGTGTTCCGTACGGTCCTGAGCAGCATGGGCAATCCGGAACTGCAGCTGCAGACCGCCTTCACGGCGCAGTCCCTGCTGCTGCCGTCCCAAAAGGCCGCGAGCCTGGCCCTGGTCCTGAACGAACTGGTCCAGAACTCCCTCGAGCACGGCTTCGAAGGATGCACCCAAGGCACGCTGGCCGTAGACCTGTTCGAGACACCGGGCAACGTCATCCTGCGGGTGACGGACGACGGGGCGGGCCTGCCGAAGGACTTCCAGGCCGGCCGTTCGAAGAGCCTGGGCCTGAAGATCGTCCATACCGTGGTGACCTCGGACCTGAAAGGCGTATTTTATCTGCACAACCGTACGGACGGCGTACGCGGCACCATGGCGGAAGTCATCCTGCCGCGCGTCTGACGGAGTTTGAATGGGGAGGACAGATACTGTGAACAAGTTGAGAATACTGGTCGTGGACGACGAAGCCATCCTGCGCCTTGACCTGAGCGAAATGCTGGCCGAACGGGGCCACGACATCGTCGGCGAAGCGGACAACGGGGGCGACGCCGTCACCATGGCGCGGACCCTGAAGCCGGACCTCGTCATCATGGACGTCAAAATGCCCGGCATGAGCGGCCTGGAAGCGTCCAAAATCATTGCGGACGAACAGATCGCCCCGGTCCTGCTGCTGACCGCCTACAGCCAGCGCGATGTCGTGGAACAGGCCACGGACTCCGGCGTCATGGCCTACCTGGTCAAACCGATCCGCGAAGAGGAGCTGACCCCGGCCATCGAAATCGCCATCAACCGCTGGAACTCCTATAAAACCCTGCAGGGCGAGCTGGAAAAAGCGAAAGAGGACCTGGAAACCCGGAAACTCCTGGACCGGGCCAAAGGCATCCTTATGGACCAGCACGGTTTTTCCGAACACGACGCGTTCCAGGCCATGCAGCACCTGAGCATGGACCGGCGTCTTTCCCTGAAGGCTGTGGCGCAGGCCGTCATCGCGGCCGCCGAGATTAACGGCCGGCCAGGCCGGGCGTCCCGCCGGCGGCAGCGCATGTAAAGACGGATACGGTGTCCTGCCCGCTTTCCGGCAGATTTTAAGGGCCTGTCCCGTACCAATCGTACGGGGCAGGCCCTTTTCGAGGTGTTCTCCCAACTACCTTCCGGTCTGAAGGTACTGCTTGTGCAGCAGGATTTCAGTTTTTACGATACGGCGGTCAGCGGCCGGTGGCCAGGGCCGTCGCTTCGGCCCGGTTCAGGGGCGTGTCCGTCAGATAGGCATACGTATAGGTGCCGTCGTTCCAGATGATGGACCGGTACGCGTCCTTCTCGCCCCGGGCCGTGATACGGCGTCCGTCGGCGCGCCAGGACTTGCGCACGTCATAGCGGGTGTAGTCTCCGCTGATGTCCTCTTTGCCGCGGGCCATGCGGTACAGGGAGCCGTCGGCAAAATCAATCTGCGCCGTGTCGCCGGACAGCACGTTCAGGGCCTTGATGCTCCGGTCCGCCAGGGAGGCGGGCAGCTGCACCGTGAAGCCCAGCCGGGAGCTCATTTCCTCCAGGGAACTGCAGGGCGTGAACGGGCTGGGGAGCTCAGTCTGCGCCACCACGGCAGACGGCGCGGCTTCTGCCGCATGGGCCGAACGGATGATGGCTTCCCCGGCCGCGCAGGCGGCGGAAAAGGCCACGCTTGACGAGACCAGGACGGCGGCCAGTTTTTTCTTGAACGGTGACATGTTGAACACAACGTACCTTCTTTCTAGCGGACGGAGGGGGGATCCTGCTGCGCCGCGGCACATGCCGCGGCGCCGGATCCCGGACTTTCTCAGGCTAGGTTCATTGTATCATGCCATCCTTGAAAAAGTTTGACAGTACTGTAACAAGAATTTAAAGAAATCGTGAACTGTGTAAGGAATGCGCAGCAAAGACCGGTGCAGGAAGGGGCTGTTTATTTTGCGTACTTTTTAACCAGTTCCATGCCGGCCTTCAAAGCCTTCTTGTTGGCCTCCTCGGTTCCCTTCGGGACACGGCCCAGCACGGCGTTTTCAATGGACTTGTCCGTGACGCAGTGGGTCAGGCCCACGATGGCGCCCAGGGCCACGATGTTCGCAAACAGGGTCTTGCCGCACTGTTCCACCGCCGTATGGGTGATGGGCAGGTCGATGCGCTGTTTGTGCTTGCCGGGAACGTCCTTGACGAACAGGCTGTCCGTCACGACGATGCTGTTTTCATCGGTGTCGCCGGTGTACTTGCTGGCTGCTTCCTGGCTCATGACGAGGAGCACGTCGGGGCAGACCACGCGGTTGAACCAGATCTTGTCGTCGGAAATGATGCAGTCCGCCTTGGAGGAGCCGCCGCGGGCTTCCGGACCATAGGACTGGGACTGGACGGCTTCCTTGTTATCCTCGATGGCGGCTTCTGCCAGAATGATGGCGGCCGTGATCAGACCCTGGCCGCCGGTGCCGGCAAAACGGAAATTATGTCTCATGATTATTTACCTCCCTGCGCCCGTTTGATCAGTTCGTCATAGGCTTCCGTGTATTCCTGGACAGTGTTGTCTTCATACAGGACGCCGATAGGGAACTTGCCGTCGGCAACCGCCTTGGCGCGGGTTGCTTCGTCCATCCGGTTCCAGGCGCCGACCATGACGGCATGGTCCCGCTGCCATTCCATCATCCTGGGGGCCGCGCCCATCCGGTTCTGGCGGCCGAAGTTGGTCGGGCAGGCGGAGACGCATTCAATGATGGAGAAGCCTTTGTGCTGGATGCCTTTGGCGATGCAGTCCACCATGTTCTGCACATGGAAGGTGGTGGAGCGGGCCACGAAGGTGGCACCGGCAGCCTTGGCCAGGTCCAGCAGGTTGAAGGCCGGTTCGATGGTCAGGTACGGAGCGGTGGTCGCCTTGGATCCCTTCGGGGTCATGGGGGAGTACTGACCGCCGGTCATACCGTAAATGCTGTTGTTGTACACGACCAGGGTGAGGTCGATGTTGCGGCGTGCCGCATGGATCAGGTGGTTGCCGCCGATTGCGGTGGCGTCGCCGTCGCCGGAGGGGACAATGACCTTCAGCTTCGGGTTGGCCATCTTCAGGCCGCTGGCGATCGGCAGGGCACGGCCGTGCAGCGTGTTGGCCGTGTTGAAGTCCAGATAGCCGGACGCACGGCTGGAGCAGCCGATGCCGGAGATGACGGCGACCTCGTCCTTGGACAGGCCCAGTTTGTCTACTGCCTTTACAATGGCGCCGGTAATGATGCCGTGGCCACAGCCGGGGCACCAGATATGAGGCAGGCGGCCCGGACGGAAATATTTTTCAACTAATTGTTCCATTCCCATGGTGATATGCTCCTTTCCTCTCAACGGCCCACGTGTTTCTTCAGTTCAGCCAGCAGCTGCTGCGGCGTAGCGGACGAATTGTCGTACTTGCCGTACAGCCAGACCGGGCACTTGCCGGATACGACGCGTTCCACTTCCAGTACGTACTGGCCGTAGTTCAGTTCGTGTACCAGGATGCCTTTGACTTTGCCGGCCAGGACTTTGACCTGCGCTTCCGGGAAAGGCCAGATGGTGATGGCACGGAACAGGCCGGCCTTGATGCCTTCCTTGCGGGCCATGTCGACCGTATCGTAAGCCGTACGGGCGGCGCCGCCGAAGGACAGGATTGCGTATTCCGCGTCGTCCATCTTGTATTCTTCGAAGGTGACGATGTCGTCGAGGTTGTTGTAGATCTTGTCATGCAGGCGGTTCAGGGCGTTGACCGTGCCTTCCGGGGTCCCCTTCGGGAAGCCCGTTTCGTCGTGGATCAGGCCCGTCACATGCCAGCGGTAGCCGCTGCCGAAGTCCGCCATGGGCGGTACCAGGTCGCCGTCGGCCGTGCCGTAGGCCAGGTAGTCTTCCGGTCTGCAGGCCGGGCGCTTGCGCTCCACCGTCCGGATGGTGCTGTAGTCGTCCGGCAGTTCGATCTTTTCCCGCATATGGCCGACCACTTCGTCCATGAGGATGATGACCGGCACGCGGTATTTTTCCGCCAGGTTGACGGCACGGATGGTCAGCCAGAAGCATTCCGGTACGGAAACCGGGCTGACGACGATGACCCAGTGGTCGCCGTGGGTGCCCCAGCGGCTCATCATGACCTCGCCCTGGGCCGGGGAGGTAGGCTGGCCCGTTGCCGGACCCACGCGCTGCACGTTGACGATGACGACGGGGATTTCCGCCGTGCAGGCCAGGCCGAGCATTTCCTGCTTCAGGGAGAAGCCCGGGCCGGAAGTGGCCGTCATGGCCTTCTTGCCGCCCATGGAAGCACCGACGGCGGCACCGAGGCCGGCCAGCTCGTCTTCGGTCTGCATGAACTTGCCGCCCACCTGGGGCAGACGGGCCGCCAACTGTTCCGCGATTTCAGTAGAAGGGGTGATGGGGTAACCGCCGTAGAACTTTACGCCGGCCGCAATAGCACCTTCCACTACTGCCTGGTTGCCTTGTAACAACTTGATGGACATTTTCTTCACTCCTTCTTATTTGTCTTTCTCCACGAAAATGGCATAGTCCGGGCAGCGCATCTCGCACTGGCCGCACTGGATGCAGTCCTTTTCCTTGCCTGCGATGATGGCGCACTTGCCGACTTCCGTCACCTCCAACACCTTCTTGGGGCAGAAGTTCACACAGATGCCGCAGCCTTTGCACCGTTTCGACACGAGTTTCAGCATACGAAGATACCTCCTTGTTTATTCCTGAATTTCAACGAAAGAAAAGACTGGAAAGGAGCGGGCATGGCTCTCCCGCTCAGGCAACTTAATTATACCTTATAATGTAAGGAATTCAAAGGAAAAAAACGCTGAACGGTTGAAATTGCCGCCCCAACAGAGGTCCCGTTTTTCCCGGCCCGCAAATTTTCCCAAAAAAGGGAAACACGGGATGTGTCATTACAAAAATGGGGCTGACCGGTCTGTACGGAACGGGAAATATACGGTATAATGTCTCTATTATAATTCGGAAATAAGGTGCCGGAAGGTACCGTGGAGGAAAAATGCCTACGAGAGCAGAACGGGAACATGACAAGAAGGCCGCCCTGCTGGCCGCGGCGGAAGAAGTGTTTTCTCACCGCGGGTATGCCCAGGCGACGCTGGACGACGTGATCAAAGTGGCCGATACGGGCAAGGGGACGGTATACCGGTACTTCGGCAGCAAGGACAACCTGTTTTATGCCTTGGTCCTGCAGAAGCACCGCAAGCTGGTGGAAGAGTTCCGGGCCATTGCCCGGGACAAAGGCAGGACGGTGCCGCGGAAGCTGCGCGACATCGCCCTGGCCTGGATCCGTTTTTTGGCGGACAACCTGATCTTGTGGCAGGTCGTCCAGTTCGAAATGACGGGGGTGAACCGCGGCATCGTCGGCGTGCCCCGGGACGACGGGTCCCTGGAACTGCGCGTCAAATGGGGCGAACTGCCGCCGCCGGAACGGTGTGACGAGATCAAGCGCTACCACGCCCTGCTGCTGGAAGAATCGGAACCCATGGCCAGCGTCTACGACGAAGGCCTGGAGCAGGGCCTCTTCCGCGCCACGGCGGATCACCGCGACATCGCCAAGCACTGGTTCTTCGGCATCTCCATGGTGGTCTTCATGACGCCGAACCCGCAATACGCCTTCCTGGGCGGCAACATGACCATGGAACAGCTGGCCGACAACATCGCCATCCATTTCCTGTTCGGCCTGGTGGAACCGTCCAAGCGGCAGAAGATAGCGGACGAACTGCACCGCTACGTCCATTTCTGACAGACGAAAACCCCCGGTTTCCGCCGGCAGCCTGTGTTCGGGACAAATGCCCGAAGGGCCGCCGGGAGAGGACCGGGGGTTGTTTGCATGGTCAGGAGATCTTCGTCTTGTTGAGCTTCTTCGACACGGCGTTGCCGAGGGCCTGGACGCCCTGCACCAGGATGATGAGGACGATGACCGTGGCAATCATGACATCGGTCTGGAAGCGCTGGTAGCCGTAGCGGATGGCCAGATCGCCCAGGCCGCCGCCGCCCAGGGCGCCGGCCATGGCGGATGCGCCGATGAGGGAGATGAGGGCCAGCGTGATGCCCAGGGTCACGGAATGCAGCGATTCCGGCAGCATGACCTTCCCGATGATCTGCCAGGGGCTGGCGCCCATGGACTGGGCCATTTCGATGACGCCGGGGTCGATCTCCAGCATGGACGATTCGATGATGCGCGCAATGAACGGCGCGCAGGTGATGGTCAGGGGGACGATGGCGGCCGTCGTGCCGATGGACGAGCCTACGACGAGGCGCGTGAAGGGGATGATGGCGACCATGAGGATGATGAAGGGGACGGAACGGATGGCGTTGACGATGGCGCCGAGCACGTTGTGGACCGCCGCGTTGGGCAGGATGTGGTCCTTGCGGGTGATCGTCAGGATGATGCCCAGGGGGATGCCGATGAGGCAGGCGATGAGGATGGCCACGACGACCATGTAGAGCGTTTCGCCCAGGGAGGTGAACAGTAATTCCATCAGATTATTTGACATAGCCCAGGACCTCCAGTTTTACTTTGACTTCATTCAGATAGGCGAGGGAATCGCGGATGGCCTTTTCCCCGCCGATGATTTCGACCAGCAGCGTACCGTAGGGCGTATCCTTCAGGTAGTCGACCTTGCCGGAAATGATGTTGACGTCGACGCCGAACTTCTTGACGAGGGCCGACACGACGGGCTGGTCCGCTTCCGCGGAACCGCTCTTCTTTTCCGGATGCTCCGCGGCATCGGGATCGCTCAAAAATTCCAGGTTGGCCAGGAGGCACGAGCCGGGGAAGTATTCCGGCTTCATGTCCGCCGTGTTGATGATGGGCGGAATCTTGATGTCGTTGACCGTGCGGACGAACTCCTTCGTCGTCTCTTCCTGCGGTTCCGTGAAGACCTTGTACATGGACCCCTGCTCGATGATGCGGCCGTTCTCGATGACGGCCACGCGGTCGCAGATTTCCTTGACGACCTCCATCTGGTGGGTGATCATGACGATGGTCAGGTTCAGCTTCTTATTGATGTCCTTCAGCAGGGCCAGGATGGATTTCGTGGTCTGCGGGTCCAGGGCGCTCGTCGCTTCGTCGGACAGAAGCACCTTCGGGTTCGAAGCCAGGGCGCGGGCGATGCCGACGCGCTGTTTCTGGCCGCCGGAGAGCTGGCTCGGATAGTAGTCTTTGCGCTCGTCGAGCTGGACCAGTTTCAGCAGTTCGTCCACGCGGCTCCTGATCTTGTCTTTGGCCATGCCCTGGATTTCCAGGGGGAAGGCCACATTCTGTTCGACCGTGCGGCTGGCCAGCAGGTTGAAGTGCTGGAAGATCATGCCGATGTCCTGGCGGGCCTTGCGCAGTTCCGTGCCGTGCAGGGCCGTCATTTCCTTGCCGTCGACGAAGACCTGGCCGCCCGTGGGCACCTCGAGCATGTTGATGCAGCGGATGAGGGTCGATTTGCCGGCGCCGGACAAGCCGATGATGCCGAAGATCTCGCCGTCTTTGATTTCGAGGTCCGTCTTCTGCAGGGCCTCGATGTTGCCGGCTTTGCTGTAGTATGTTTTTTCTACGTTGACCAGTTTGATCATATGTGGTTCGCGTCTGCCCGCCCTTGCGGACGCGGCGCGTCCCTCCTTTCTGCACGATGGCGGTGACGGGCCGGAGGCCTGTTCCGCTGTAAATGAAACGGGCCCTTCACCGATTGATGAAGGGCCTTACTTTTTGGTAGAAACCGTTTCATCTTCCGGAGAATTCCCGCTGGATTTGGCACCGTTCCTTCCGGATGGTTGCCGTGGCGTCATAGGGCCAGTCCCTCTGCCAACTCTTGATGAAGTGAAGAAGTTTTAAGGAATTTTGTAATAATAATACTCGCAATGCGCATAGTTGTCAACTAAAAAAATGATTGACTTTTACAATATAAAGTAGTAAATTGATAAATACAGAAATTAAAGGAGGTCCACCATGGCAGAGAAAATCGAAAACAACCTGACAGAACAGTTGTGCGAAGCGATCCTCTCCTTGAAGGATAAACGCGAAATTTCCAATTTCCTGGAAGATGTCTGCACCATCAGCGAATACCGCGCGCTGGCGCAGCGCTTCGAGGTGGCGCGCCTGCTGGACGAGGGCGTCAAGTACGAGGAGATCGTGGCCCGGACCGGCGCAAGCACGGCGACGATTTCCCGCGTGAAACGCTGCCTGGTCTATGGCAAGGACGGCTACTCCCGGGCGCTGGCCAATCTGGACGCCAAGCGACACGGTGACCGGTCACCCCGGGTACAGCGCAAAGTGCAGTTTGAAAAGGAACGGGCCGAAATCAAGCGCCAGATGCATGGGGACACGCCCTTCGAAAAATAGGCCGCCGGACGCCGGCGTTTCGGCAGATTCACGATAAGGCAGGGAAAGAGCAATGAGTGACAAAATATTGAAGGTGCCTTACGGCACCCGCGACATCCTTCCCGGCGAAGGGGCGGTGCGGCGCGGCCTGGAAGACCGCATAGGCCGCCTCTTCGACGCCTGGGGCTACGACGAGGTCGACACCCCGACGTTTGAATACCTCGATACGTTTTCCAATGCGGAAACGCCGGACCTGACGGCGTTCAAGTTCCTGGACCGCCACGGCCATTCCCTCATGCTCCGCACGGACATGACGACGCCCATCGCCCGCATGGTGGCGACGCGGTTCCGCCGCGACACCGGCGTGAAACGCCTGTCCTACCGGTCCCACCTGTTCCGCTACGAAGAGGCGCAGGCCGGCCGGCTGTGCGAGTTCACGCAGTGCGGCATCGAAATGATGGGCGCCGCGGGCGCCGAAGCCGACGCGGAAGTCATCGCCCTGGCCGTGCAGACCCTGCTGGAAGCCGGGCTGCAGGACTTCTCCATCAGCCTGGGGCAGATGGAGTTCATCAACGGCCTCATCGAAGCGGCCGCCCTCAATGAAAGCCAGGCACGGGACATCAAGCAGTGCCTCATCAAGCGCAACGTCGTGGGCCTCGGGGAAACCGTCGCGGCGGCAGGCATCCCGAAGCAGCTGGCGGACATCTTCCGGGAGCTGCTCTTCCTGCACGGCGGCGTGGAACTGCTGGACGACATGCAGGGCCGGGTGCTGAGCCGGCGCTGCTGGAACGCCCTGGAAAACCTGCGCAGGATCTACGACCTGTGCCGGGGCTACGGCGTGGAGCAGTACCTGAACTTCGAACTGGGGCTGACGCGCAGCCTCGATTACTACACGGGCATGCTGTTCGAAGGCTATGCCGCGGGCATGGGCTACTCCCTCATCGGCGGCGGCCGCTACGACACCATGATGCAGCAGTTCGGTTCACCCTGTCCCGCCACGGGGTTCGCCCTGGGCATCGAGCGCATCCTGCTCACGCTGCAGCGGCAGGAAACCGTGAAGCTGGCCGTGCCGCCGGCCCTCTTCGTCGCTTACGCGCCGGGTCGGACCGCCGGCGCCATCCGCCTGGCCATGGAGCTGCGCCGCCAGGGGCAGCGCGTCAAAGTCGCCACATTCGCCATGGACGGGTCCGAAGTGCAGAACCAGGCCCGCATCAATAATTGTGACACGTTCCGCTATGTGAAGGAGTGACACCATGAACGACTACATCACCATCGCGCTGCCGAAGGGCAAACTGTTCGACCGCAGCGCTTCCCTCCTGGCCCGGGTCGGCTGGGAGGCCGAGGGCGTGTCCGAAGATTCCCGCAAGCTGGTCATCGCCAATGAGGAAAAGAAGATCCGCTTCATCATCACGAAACCCGTCGACCTGCCGACCTACGTGGAATACGGTGCGGCGGACATCGGCATCATCGGGAAGGATGTCCTGCGCGAAGAGGAGAAGGATGTCTACGAACTGCTGGACCTGGGCTTCGGCCGGTGCCGCCTCATGATGGCCGTGCCGGAAGCGAAGCTGCGGCCGGAAATGGAAGACTACGCGCACCTGCGCGTAGCGACCAAGTATCCCCGCTGTGCCAAGGAGTTCTTTGACGCCCAGGGCATCCAGATGGACATCGTCAAGTTGAACGGGTCCATCGAACTGGGCCCCCTCATCGGCCTGGCGGAATGCATCGTCGATATCGTGGAAACGGGAACGACCATCCGGGAGAACAAGCTCGCCGAAGTGGCGTGCATCTTCCCGTCGACGGCACGGCTCATCGCCAACCCCGTCAGCTTCAAATTGAAGTTTGACCGGCTGCACGGCCTGGTGGAAGACCTGCAGCGGGTTTTGCAGGAAGAAAAGGAAGGAAAAGAGGGACAACGGAAATGAAGATTACCGATGCCAGAAAGATGAGCCCCGCGGAAATCGCGGCGCTTTTGAAGAAAAAGGCCTTTGACGAACAGGAACTGGCCCCGCGTGTCCAGGCAGGCTGTGACGCCATGTGGGGCGAGCATCTGTCGGCGGCGCAGATCGTGGACCGCATCGTGAACGCCGTCCGCAGCGGCGGCGACGAAGCGCTGCTCCATTTCACGAACACCATCGACCATGCCGGCCTGACGGCGGACACCCTGCGCGTCACGGAAAAGGAATTCGACGAAGCCCGCACCCTCGTCGACCCGGCCGTCGTGGATTCCATCACGCGGGCCATTGCCAACGTGAAACGCTTCCACGAGGAGCAGCTGCCGAAATCCTGGTTCACGCCCCGGGCCTGCGGCTCCCTGCTGGGCCAGAAGATGACCCCCCTCGACAGCGTGGGCATCTACGTGCCGGGCGGTACGGCGGCCTATCCGTCGTCCGTCATCATGAACGCCGTGCCGGCCAAAGTGGCCGGCGTGCCCCGCATCGTCATGGCGGCGCCTCCCGGACGGAACGGCAAGCTGAACCCCTACGTGCTGGTGACGGCGGAAAAGATCGGCATCAAGGAAATCTACAAGATGGGCGGCGCCCAGGCCGTCGCGGCCCTGGCCTTCGGGACGGAATCCGTCCCCAGAGTGAACAAGATCACGGGCCCCGGCAACATCTTCGTGACCCTGGCCAAAAAGGCCGTGTACGGCCACGTGGACATCGATATGCTGGCCGGCCCCTCGGAAATCCTGATTGTGGCCGATGACTCGGCGAACCCCGTCTACCTGGCGGCGGACCTTTTGAGCCAGGCCGAGCACGATCCCCTGGCGTCGGCCATCCTCATCACGGACAGCGAGCGCATCGCCCGCACCGTGGCCACGGAAGTGGAAGAACAGCTGAAGGAGCTGCCCCGCGAGGAAATCGCCGCGGCCTCCCTGCAGAACATGGGCAAGGTCATCCTGGCGAAAGACATGGACACGGTCGTCGCCATGTCCAACATCAGCGCGCCGGAACACCTGGAGGTCATGACGAAGGAGCCCTTCCGCCTCCTGCCGCTTCTGCGCAACTGCGGCGCCATGTTCCTGGGGCAGGATTCGCCGGAACCCCTGGGCGACTACTTCGCCGGCCCGAACCATATCCTGCCTACAGGCGGCACGGCGAAATTCTACAGCGTGCTCAACGTGGAGACCTTCATGAAGAAGACGAGCATCATCTCCTACACGCACGACGCCCTCATGGAAGCGGCGGACGACATCATCAACATGGCCGAGGCCGAAGGCCTGCGCGCCCATGCCAACGCCATCCGCAAGCGCAAGGAAAGCAGCAGGAAGTAACGGGTTGTTCCGCAGGAAACGGAGAAGGAGGTTCCCAATGGCTGATTTTACGGTCCGCCCCAGTCTGGCGGACTTGGAAGAATACGAAGTGGAGACCATCGACGCCGACATCATCGTCAACGCCAATGAGTCCAATTATAATTTGCCCGGCGAGGTGCGCCGGGACATCGTCGCCAAAACGGCGGAGTTCGCGTTCAACCGCTACCCGCCCATGAAGTGCGAAAACCTGTGCGCCGCCATCGCGAAAAGCCTCGGCATCGACGCCGACAAGGTGCGCGTCGGCAACGGGTCGAGCGAACTGCTGCAGATGGCCTGCTATGCCTTCGGCGGCCCCGGCAGGAAAATCGCCGTGCCGTACCCGTCGTTCTCCATGTACGGCGTCTACGCCCAGATGTCCGACAGCGAGGTGTTGCGCTACCCCCTGAACGTGGAAGGCTACCTCGACGCCGGCGCCGTGCTGCAGTTCTGCGCCGACAACCGGCCGGACCTGCTCATCATCAACAATCCGAACAACCCGACGGGCAACTACAACCCGCTGCCGGTCGTGGAGAAGATCATCGCCGGGGCGGGCTGCCCCGTCATCGTCGACGAAGCCTACATGGAATTCGCCAAAGGCGAAGGCGTGGATCCCCGGGACCTACGGCCCCTGGACCAGCTCAAGCTCGTGGCCGGCTCCGCCCTGGCCCTGCTGTACAAATACAGCAACTTCCTCGTCTACAAGACCTTTTCGAAGGCCTACAGCATGGCCGGCATGCGCGTCGGATACGCCGTCGGCAGCAGCCTCATGACGGGCATCCTGGGCAAGACCCTGCTGCCGTACCACGTCAACGCCTACTCCCTCCTGTGCGCCATGGAATGCTACGGACACCGCGACGCCTTCGCGCCGCAGATTGCGGAAATCCGCAGCCAGCGCGACCTCATGGCCCAGAACCTGGCAGACATGGGCATGCGCGTATGGCCGTCCCAGACCAACTTCCTGTGCTACCGCCCCGAAGGACGCCTGCAGGAAGCCCTGGCCCGGGCCTACGACAAAAAGTACGGCCCCGGCAACCTGAGCCAGGCCTCGAAGGCCGGCAAATTCCTCTTCAAATACATGCTGGAGCAGAAGGTCCTGCTGCGGGACTTCACGGAACATCCGGCCCTGCAGGGCTGCATCCGCGAATCCATCGGCCTGCCGGAAGAAAACGGCATCATCCTGAGCAAACTGCGGAACATCTGCCGCGAAATCCTGGGAAGCGAGGCAATCTGACATGAAAGCGGACAAAACAGGCCGCCGGGCCGCCCTGGAACGCAGCACGGCGGAAACGCAGGTCCGGCTCTCCCTGAACCTGGACGGGACGGGGCAGGCGGACATCGATACAGGCGTCGGCTTCCTGGACCACATGCTGACCCTGCTGGCCAGACACGGCTTCCTGAACCTGGCCGTCCAGGCCCGGGGCGACCTGCAGGTCGACAGCCACCATACCGTCGAAGACATAGGCATCGTGCTCGGCGACGCCCTGGCCGAAGCCCTGGGAAACAAGGAAGGCATCCGCCGCTACGGCAACTGCTTCCTGCCCATGGACGAAACGCTGGCCCAGGTCTGCCTGGACATTTCCGGCCGGCCCTTCCTCGTCTTCGACGCGGACATCCCCAAAGTGAAACTGGGCAATTACGACGCCGAAATGACGGAAGAATTCTTCCGCGCCGTCGCCATGCACAGCGGCCTGACCCTGCACATCCGCGTGCTCTGCGGCCGCAACGTGCACCACATCATCGAAGCCGTCTTCAAGGCCTTTGCCCGGGCCCTGTCCGAAGCCGTGGCGCACGACCCGCGCGTGCACGGCGTCCTGAGCAGCAAAGGCGTGTTGTGAACGAGGTCCCCTCCGGGGGCCCGGAAATTTGAACGGGAGGTCCCTATGACAAAACAAGTGATTATCGTTGATTACGGCATGGGCAACCTGCACAGCGTGCGCAAGGCTGTCGCCGCGGCGGGGGGCGCCCCGGTCGTCACGGGCGACGCTGCCCTCGTGGCGGCAGCGGACAAGGTGATCCTGCCCGGCGTCGGCGCGTTTGGCGACTGTATGCGGAACCTGGAACAGTCCGGCCTGATTCCGGTACTGCGGGACCACATCCGGCAGGACAAACCCTTCCTAGGCATCTGCCTGGGCATGCAGGTCCTCTTCGAGGAAAGCGAAGAATCGCCCGGCGTCCCGGGCCTGGGCATCCTGCCCGGCAAGGTCATCCGCATCCCCACGCGGCTCAAGATTCCCCACATGGGCTGGAACGGCCTGCAGCTCAAGGCGCCCTGTCCCTTGCTGGACGGCGCCGGCGGGCGCTATGTCTACTTCGTCCACAGCTATTGCTGCGAACCGGCGGACAAGGGCCTGGTCACGGCGGTGACCGGCTATGGGTATCCCGTCGTGGCCGCCGTGCAGAAAGGCCGTGTGACGGGGTTCCAGTTCCATCCGGAAAAATCCAGCGCCGCCGGCCTGGAAATGCTGCGTAAATTCATCGACCTGTAAAGGAGTGTTCCCCATGATCCTGTTTCCGGCCATCGACCTGCGGGGCGGCAAATGCGTGCGCCTCGTGGAAGGCCGTTTCGACAAAGAGACCGTGTACGCCGACGATCCGGCGGACATGGCGGACAAGTTCCGCGAAGCCGGCGCCGCCTGGCTCCACGTGGTCGACCTGGACGGCGCCCTGGCCGGCGAAAGCCGCAACCGCGCCGTCATCCGCCGCATCCTGGACCACGCCGGTCCCCTGCACGTCGAAGTGGGCGGCGGCATCCGCTCCCTGGAAGCGGCGGCCTCCCTGCTCGACATGGGCGTGTCCCGCGTCATTTTAGGCAGCCTGGCCGCCCGCAATCCCCAGGCCGCCCGGGCCATCGCCCGGGCCTTTCCGGGTCAGGTGGCCGCCGGCATCGACGCCAGGAACGGCATCGTCGCCGTCGACGGCTGGGGCGTGAGCGGCGGCATGCACTACCTTGACCTGGGCAAAGCCATGGCCGACATCGGCATTGGGCACATCATCTTCACCGACATCAGCCGCGACGGCAGGCTGGAAGGCCTCAACGTGGACGCCACGGCCGCCCTGGCCCGCGCCTCCGGCGTCAAAGTCATCGCTTCGGGCGGCGTCGCCGGCCTCGACGACATCCGCCGCGCCAAAGCGCGCGAAGCCGACGGCATCGAAGGCGTCATCATCGGCAAAGCCCTCTACACGGGGCGCGTGGATCTGAAGGCAGCACTGGCCGTCGCGGCCGGCAAGTGACAGCAGCAGCCGCCGGCAGCGGCCGCGCGTATTTCCGGTTCCCTGCTGGATGTCCGGTCTGCAAGTGTTATAATAGGAGGTAGGTTCCATGCTTACCAAACGCATCATCCCCTGTCTCGACGTCAAAGAAGGCAGGGTCGTCAAAGGGACGAACTTCATAGGCCTGCGCGACGCCGGCGACCCGGTGGAACTGGCCTCGTATTATGACCGCGAAGGCGCCGACGAACTCGTCTTCCTCGACATCACGGCCAGCGTGGAAAAACGCAAATCCATGCTCGATGTCATCGACCGCACGGCGAGCCGTGTCTTCATGCCCCTCACCGTGGGCGGCGGCATCGCTTCCGTTGAGGACATGCGCAACTGCCTCAACGCCGGGGCGGATAAGACGTCCCTCAACACGGCGGCCGTCAAAGACCCGTCCCTCCTCTCGCAGGGGGCGGAACTCTTCGGCAACCAGTGTGTCGTCCTCGCCCTGGATGCCAGGCGCCGCGGCACGGACAAATGGGAAGTCTGTGTCAACGGCGGCCGCACGCCCACCGGCCTCGACGCCGTCGCCTGGGCTGAAAAGGCCGTCGCCCTCGGCGCCGGCGAAATCCTGCTCACCAGCATGGACGCCGACGGCACGAAAAACGGCTACGACATTCCCCTGACGCGGGCTGTTGCCGAAGCCGTACCGGTACCCGTCATCGCCTCCGGCGGGGCGGGGACGCTCGAACATTTTTACGATGTACTGACACTGGGCAAGGCCGATGCCGTATTGGCCGCCTCGGTGTTCCATTATAAGGAGTTCACGATCCGCCAGGTCAAGGAATACCTGCGCGGACGTGGCGTGGAAGTGAGGTTATAGAGAGAATGAAATTAGACGTTTCCAACCTGAAATTCGATGCCCACGGCCTGATTCCGGCCATCGTGCAGGACGTGTACAGCGACGAAGTCCTCATGCTCGCCTATATGAACGGCGAATCCCTGGCCAAGACCGTGGAAACGGGCTACACCTGGTTCTGGAGCCGCAGCCGCCAGGAACTGTGGAACAAAGGGGCCACCAGCGGCCATGTCCAGAAAGTCGCCTCCATCACCTGTGACTGCGACGGCGACACCCTCCTTGTCAAAGTCGACCAGACCGGTGCCGCCTGCCATACAGGCCACCGCTCCTGCTTCTTCACCCCGCTGTGGAACGAAGGGGAAGGCAAAAACCTGCCCGTCCCCGAAAACGAGGGCATTTACGGCGTGCTCGCCGAACTCTACCGTGTCATCCTCTACAAGCGCGCCCATGGCGGCGAAAAGTCCTATACCAGGTACCTCTTCAACAGCGGGCAGGACAAGATCCTCAAGAAAGTCGGCGAAGAGGCCGCCGAGACCATCATCGCCTCCAAGAACAACAGCAAACACGAAGTCATCTATGAAATGAGCGATCTGTGGTACCACTGCATGGTCCTCCTGGCCTGGCACGGCATCACGCCGGCGGAACTGCTCGAAGAGCTGAGCGGCCGCCGCCAAAAAGAGAATAACAGCAAATACTGAAAGGCCGCCGAGGAAAAGAGAATGTCAAACAAAGAGAAACCCGTCTGGATCATCGGCCACCGGAACCCCGACACGGACTCCGTGTGCTCCGCCATCGCCTACGCCTACCTCAAACGGCAGCTCGGCATGAACGCCCGGCCTGCCCGCGCCGGCAAACTCAACGAAGAGACACGCTACGTGCTCGGCCGCTTCGGTTTCGAAGAACCACGGCTCATCAACTATTTCTACCCGACCCTCGAGGACATCGACCTCTACGACGCGCCTACCGTCACGCCTGCTGAAACCCTGCGCAACGTGGGGCGCCTCTTCGTCGAAAACCCGCACCTCAAATCCGTGCCCGTCGTCGACGGCGGGGACGCCGTCGTCGGCATCATCACCGTCGGGGACCTGGCCAAACGCTACTACCAGGACGACTCCATCCGCGAACTCGAAAACGGCGAAACCACTTTCGCCGACATCATCCGCACCCTCGAAGGCACCCTCGTCACCGGCGATGCCGCCGGCCTCTTCCACGGCAAAATCAAGATCGGCGCCTCCCGGGCCGCCACCCTCGCCGACGATGTCGCCCCCGGCGACCTCGTCATCCTGGGGGACCGGGAAGATGTCCAGCGCGAGCTGCTGGAAACGGGCCGTATCTGCCTCGTCCTCACGCGCAACACGCCTGTGTCCGCCGCCGTCAAAGCGGCCGCTGAAGCCGGCGGCAGCCTCATCATCACCACGCCGTACAACACCTACACCACGGCGCGCATGATCAACCAGAGCATCTCCGTGCGGCTCCTCATGTCCCGCAACGTCGTATGCTTCAACACCACCGACCTTCTGCAGGATGTCAGACAGAAAATCGTCAGCGCCAAATACGTCAGCTATCCCGTCCTCCGGAAAGGACGCTACAAAGGCGTCATCGACCGCGGCATGATGCTCGAGCCCCAGCGCCAGCAGGTCATCCTCGTCGATCACAACGAACGTTCCCAGGCCGTTGAAGGCATCGAAGAGACCCGGATCCTCGAAATCATCGACCATCACCGCCTCGGCGGCCTCACCACCGGCACCCCCATCTATATCCGGCAGGAACCCGTCGGCTCCACCGCCACCATCGTGGCCAACATGTTCCAGAGCCTCAACGTCGAGATCCCGCCTGAATACGCCGGAATCCTCTTCGCTGCCGTCGTGTCGGATACCCTCTGCTTCCGGTCTCCCACGACCACCCCCGCCGACCAGGCCGCCGCCGGCCGCCTCGCCCGGATCGCCGGCCTCGCCGACCCTGAAGCCCTCGCCATGGCCGTACTGCGCGCCGGCAGCGTGCTCAACCGCATGTCCCCGGCCGCCCTCATCCGCAACGACTTCAAGGAATTCGACTTCGGCGACTTCCGCGTCACCGTCAGCCAGATCAACATCATGGACCGCACCCAGGCCCGCGAAAAAATGCCCGCCCTCCAGAAAGCCCTCGACGCCTTCCGCGCCAAAGAAGGCTACGGCATGTGCCTCCTCATGCTGACCGACGTCCTCGGCGAAAGCACCGACCTCATGGAATCGGGCAACCGCGACAGCCTTCTCGACCGCATCTTCGGCAAACGCCAGCCGGGCGGTTTCTATTTCCTGCCCGGCGTCCTCAGCCGGAAAAAGCAGATCATCCCGCCGCTGACCGAAGCCATCAAACAGGAAAACAACTGAGGCCCCCGGGGTCCCGACACAAACAAGAAACACCCGCGGCAACAATTTTCCGGCACGCGTCACTTCGTTCCCCTGTGCCCCGGAATTGCCGCCGCGGGTTCTTTTTTTTGCGCAGACGGGCCGGAAAAGCCCCCTCTCCGGCATCCCCTAAAAATACGGGAAGAGCCGTTTTTGATACGTGACGGCAAAACACCAACCCAACCACCTGTATGGGTTGCCTTCCCTCATGGTAAGATTCGGGAGCAAGGTGCGGAACTGTAGGAACATGGGACGTGTGACGCACCTTGCTCCCGAAGCCCCCTCTTGACAACCAGTACCCCATAGGGGTATAATCCGAATTGCCGGAAGGAAACCCCACGGGGGTATATTGACAGAGCGAGGTGCATAGCCATGACGAAGGAAATGCAGGAAACGAAAGCGGCCAAAACGGCCTGCAGCATGCAGGATTGCGGCGGCAGCGGCAAAAGCTCCTGCCAGGACTGCTTCAAACATAAACACCGTGACAAAGACGGCGAAACATACAAACGGATGATGGCCCGCCTCAAACGCATCGAAGGGCAGGTGCGGGGCATTGAGAAGATGGTCGAGGACGACCGCTACTGCATCGATATTTTGACGCAGGTGACGGCCATCCAGAGCGCCCTGGCCGCGTTCAACAAAGAACTGCTGGCCGACCACATCCGCACCTGTGTCGTCGACGATGTGCGCGACGGCCGCGAAGAGGCCGTCGATGAACTGGTGACGACGCTGCAGAAGCTCGTCAAGTAAGGCCGGCTTGGGAAGCGGTCTGGCAAGTGCCCTTTTAAGTATTCAAGAAAGTCAGGGAACCATGAAGAAAGAGAAATACGTTGTAACGGGCATGTCGTGCAGTGCCTGCTCGAGCCGCGTGGAAAAAGCGGTGAGCAAGCTCGGCGGCATGCGGAAGGCGAGTGTGAACCTGCTGACGAATTCCATGCAGGTCGAATATGATGAAGACAGGTTGTCGGAACAGCAGATTGTGAAGGCTGTCGAAGACGCCGGCTACGGCGCCAGCCGCCTCGAAGGATTCGGGGCAGCGGCCCGGCCGGCCGGCAGCGGATCTGCGGCCGGTGCGGCGGGCGGAACGCCCGGCGTGAGCCCGGCGGTCCAGGCGGCGCGCGACGCCATCGCGCAGCTGCGGCACCGGCTGGCGTGGTCCCTGGTCTTCCTGATCCCGACCATGATCCTGTCCATGACGCCCATGTTCTGCCGGATGGCGGGCGTGGAAGTCCCGGACATCCTGGCCCGTTCCTTTTACGGACCGGAAAACGCATTGATGCTGGCCTTTACGGAACTGCTCCTCGTATTCCCGATCCTGCTCGTCAACAAGCATTTCTTCACGAGCGGGTTCAAGAGCCTCTTCCTGGGCGGCCCGAACATGGACACGCTGGTGGCGGTGGGCTCCGGCGCCGCACTGGTCTACGGCATCTTCGCCATCTACCGCATCGGCTGGGGCCTGGGCCACGGGGACGCGGCCCTCGTGGAAATGTACCGCACGAACCTCTATTTCGAGTCGGCGGGCATGATCACGACGCTCATCACCTTCGGCAAATGGCTGGAGGCGCGGTCGAAGGGCCGCACATCGTCGGCCATTGAAAAACTGATGGATCTGGCGCCGAAGCAGGCGACGGTCCTCCGTGACGGGGAAGAAGTCAAGATCCGCGCGGAGGAACTGGTGCCGGGGGATGAAGTCGTCGTCCGTCCCGGCGAGAGCATCCCGGCGGACGGCATCATCACGAGCGGCACGACGAGCATCGACGAGGCGGCCATCACGGGCGAGAGCATCCCCGTGGAGAAGCAGGCAGGGGACAAGGTCATCAGCGCCACGCTGAACAAGACGGGCTTCATCCGCTTCACGGCGCAGCGCGTCGGTGCGGACAGCACCATCAGCCAGATCATCCGCCTGGTGGACGAGGCGTCGTCGAGCAAGGCGCCCATCGCGCACACGGCGGACAAGATTGCCGGCGTCTTTGTGCCGGTGGTCATGCTCATCGCCCTGGCGGTGACCGTCTTCTGGCTCCTGACGGGGGCCGGCTTTGAATTCGCCTTCTCGACGGGCATCAGCGTGCTCGTCATCAGCTGCCCCTGCGCCCTGGGACTGGCTACGCCGGTGGCCATCATGGTCGGCACGGGCAAAGGCGCGGAAAACGGCATCCTGATCAAATCGGGCGAAGCCCTGGAAACGGCGCATCACATCGATACGGTGGTGCTGGACAAGACGGGGACCATTACGGAAGGCAGGCCCCGCGTGACCGACATGATCCTGGCCGGCGGGGGCGGCGAAGGCAGCCCGGCCTGGCAGGCACTGTGGACGGCAGCGGCCGGCCTGGAGCAGGGCAGCAGCCATCCCCTGGCCGGCGCGGTCCTGGCCTACGCCAGGGAAAAAGGCGTGCAGGCCCCGGCCATGGAACAGTTTGAGACGGTTTTCGGCAAGGGCGTCAAGGCACAGCTCGGCGGCAGCACCTATTACGGCGGCAACGTCAGACTCATGGAAGATGCCGGCGTGGACACTACTGCCTATGAAGAGGTCCTGAACCGCCTGGCCGATGGAGGCAAGACGCCGCTCCTGTTCGCAAAGGACCGCGGGCTGCTGGGCCTGGTGGCAGCGGCCGACGTGGAAAAACCGACGAGCCGCAAGGCCATTGCCGATTTCGCGAAGATGGGCATCCGCGTCATCATGCTGACCGGCGACAACCAGCGTACGGCCGAAGCCATCCGCCGGCGCATGGACATTCCCGAAGTCATCGCAGGCGTCCTGCCGGACGGCAAGGAAAAGGTCGTGGCCCGGCTGCAGGCCGAAGGCCACAAGGTCGCCATGGTGGGGGACGGCATCAACGATGCGCCGGCCCTGGCCCGGGCCGACGTGGGCATCGCCATCGGGGCCGGCACGGATGTGGCCATCGACAGTGCGGACATCGTCCTCATGAAGAGCGACCTCATGGATGCCGTCGACGCCGTCCGCCTGTCCAAGGCGGTCATCCGCAAAATCAAGGAAGGCTTGTTCTGGGCCTTCTTCTACAATGTCATCTGCATCCCCGTCGCGGCAGGCGCCCTCATGCCCTGGGGCATCCACCTGAACCCCATGTTCGGCGCCCTGGCCATGAGCCTGAGCTCTGTCACGGTCGTCACCAACGCCCTGCGGCTGAAAGGGTTCCGGCCCAGCGACAAAGGGACATCGTCCACCGGAGAAACCGCGGCGGCGGTGCAGATCGGCCATATCGTTTCCGAACGGCACGGGGCGGCAGCGGCTGCCCGGCCGGTTGAAAATACAGTTGCTGATACGAAAGGAGCAAACGTTATGGAAAAAGTGTTGAGAGTAGAAGGTATGATGTGCGCCCATTGCCAGAAACACGTGCAGGACGCCCTGGCCAGGATGGCCGGTGTCACCGGGGTCGACGTGAGCCTGGAAAAGAAGACGGCGACCGTGCAGGAAGACCGCGATATCCCCATGGACGAATTCGCCAAGGTCATTGCCGACGCCGGTTACGAACTGGTGAAATAAAAGATGCAGGGAAGAGGTCCGGCGGAAAGTCCGCCGGGCCTTTTTGCTGTCCGCCGCCCCCGCCTTGTCACCCCGCCGCAAAAAAGGTATAATTAATTGGTAAAGGAAAGTCTCTGGAACGGTTGCAAAGGAGGGACGGATATGAGGATTGCCTTTTTTGATTCCGGCATCGGCGGCCTGACGGTGCTCCACCAGGCCATGAAGCTGCTGCCGGGGGAACAGTTCGTTTTCCTGGCCGACGAGGATCACGTGCCGTACGGCGTGAAACCGCGGGAAGAAGTGCTGGGCTATGTGCTGGACATTGCGGATTTCCTGGTGAAGAAGAACGTCAAAGCCATCGTCATTGCCTGCAACACGGCGACGAGCGTGGGCATTGAGGAGCTGCACCGCCGCTACAGCCTGCCGATCTTCGGCATGGAACCGGCTGTCGCCAAAGCCCTGGATCGGGATCCGGACCACCGGGTGCTCGTCATCGCCACGAACATCACATGCAAAGGGAAGATGCTGCAGGACCAGATTGCCCGCGTTGACAAGAAGGGCCTCGTGGACACGCTGCCCATGCCGAAACTGGTGGAATTCGCCGAAGCCATGAACTTCAACGGCCCCGAAGTGAAAGCCTACATCGAAAAGCAGTTTGCTCCGTACGACTTCAGCCAATACAGCACCCTGGTGCTGGGCTGCACGCATTTCAACTACTTTAAGGACACCCTGCGCGAAATCCTGCCCGCCAACGTGCACATGACCGACGCCTGCGACATCGTGCTCAGCCGCCTGGCCAGTACCCTGGAAGAGAAGGGCCTGCTGGAGCAGCTGCCCAAAGTCGAACCGGAATACTACTACACGGACCGCCCCGTCACGGACCCTAAGGAACTGGCCCGCCTGCAGGCCTATCTGGACCGTCTGGAACAGGTCGACAAAATAAAATGAAATTTCCTGTTGACGGAATCGACTTTTTTCTGTACAATAGACATGTCGTGAAGAGCGACATACAACTGAACCGGGGGCATAGCTCAGCTGGGAGAGCGCTTGAATGGCATTCAAGAGGTCAGGAGTTCGATCCTCCTTGTCTCCACCATCGATAACACAATTCCCGTGTGGTTCCGCCACACGGGAATTTTTTTGTGCCGCTTTAAAAATTTTTTCAGGACGACACGGAATCTGTCTATCGAGTTTGGTACAATGACCATGGTGTTGTTGGTGTTCACCACAGTAGTCATGGTAGTTTCCTTTCTGCCCTTGGCGCCGGCCTACAGCCGGCGCCCTTTTTGTTGCGGGTTATGCTATAATGAAACTATCATAATCATCTAAAGGAGCCGGAAAAATGGCAGAAAAAACAAAAGCAAACATTGGCTTTGAAAAACAAATTTGGAATGCTGCTTGCGTTCTTTGGGGGCATATCCCGGCGGCAGAATATAGAAAGGTGATAATAGGTCTGATTTTTTTGCGTTATATCTCTGCAGCTTTTGAGGCTAGGTATAAAGCACTATTAGCAGAGGGGGATGGGTTTGAAGATGATCCCGATGCCTATACTGAGGAGAATGTTTTTTTTGTTCCCAAAGAGGCTCGTTGGGAAACAATTTCTACAGCTGCCCATATGCCGGAAATCGGGAAAGTGATTGATGATGCAATGCGGGCGATTGAAGCCAAGAATAGTAAATTGAAAAATGTATTGCCGAAAAACTACGCGTCACCTGATTTGGATAAAAAAGTTTTGGGCGATGTGGTGGATATTTTCACAAACAATATCGATATGACGGATGTCCAGGCCAGTGAGGATTTGTTGGGCCGTACCTACGAGTATTGCATCGCTCAGTTCGCAGAAAAAGAAGGTGTAGGTGGTGGTGAATTCTATACGCCTTCCAGTATTGTAAAAACGCTGGTTGCCATTCTTAAACCAACTGAGAATTCCCGTGTCTATGATCCATGTTGTGGCAGTGGTGGGATGTTCGTGCAGAGTGAAAAATTTATTGAAGCACACAGTCATAGACGGGGAGCTGTTTCCGTCTATGGGCAAGAGGCCAACCCGGATACCTGGAAAATGGCCAAGATGAATATGGTCATTCGGGGCATTGATGCAGATTTGGGACCCTATAATGCGGATACTTTCACCAATGATTTACATCCGACAATGCGAGCAGATTATATTCTTGCCAATCCTCCGTTTAACTACCATCCTTGGGGTCAAGAAAAATTACAAGGAGATAAACGGTGGCACTATGGAGAGCCGCCAGCGGGCAATGCTAACTATGCCTGGATCCAACATATGATCTACCATCTGGCAGAAAATGGAAAAATTGGGCTGGTTCTTGCTAACGGAGCTCTTTCTACTCAGACAAGCGGGGAAGGAGAGATTCGCAAAAATATTATTAATGCCGATTTGATCGAAGGTATTATTGCCATGCCTACGCAGCTTTTCTACAGTGTTACCATCCCGGTTACCTTGTGGTTCATCACTAAAGGGAAAAGACAAAAAGGGAAAACGGTGTTCATCGATGCCCGTAAAATGGGGCATATGGTAGACCGAAAGCACCGGGATTTTACCGAGGAAGATATTCAAAAGCTGGCGGATACTTTTTCTGCTTTCCAGAATGGAACACTCAAGGATGAAAAAGGCTTTTGTGCAGTAGTCACGACAGAGGATATTGCCAAACAAGATTATATTCTGACTCCTGGTCGTTATGTGGGAATTGAGGAACAGGAAGACGATGGAGAACCTTTTGATGACAAGATGAAAAGGCTGACTTCCGAACTGTCCGAGATGTTTAAAAAATCCCATGAATTGGAAGACGAAATCAAGAAGAAGTTGGGGGCGATTGGGTATGAAATCTGAGTGGAAAACAGAAATTCTCGAACATGTTTGCCAGCTGATTACAGATGGAGCCCATAACAGTCCTAAAAGTGTTGAGAGTGGAGAATATATGGCTTCTGTAAAAGATTTTACAGACTATGGACTGGACTTTTCAAAATGCAAGCTAATCAGTGAAAATGATTATAATCTTTTGAAGAAACAGGGATGCGTCCCAGAAATAAATGATATTCTTGTAGGTAAAGATGGGGCTCGTTTTTTTGAAGACATCATTATTTATAAACAGCTTGAGCGCCCCGCTCTTTTATCGTCAATAGCTATTCTTCGACCAGATCAAAGTATAATTACACCAGAGTTCCTCTACTATACGCTACGGTCTCCATCGGTCAGACAAAATGTGCGTGAAAACTATGGTTCAGGTTCGGCGATTCCAAGAATTGTGTTAAAAGATTTCAAACGAATGCCAATATCTTTTCCATCTATAGTTGAACAAAGAAGGATTACATCAATATTATTAGTGTTAGATCAAAAAATACAATTGAATAATGAAATAAACAAGAATTTAGTCGTTTAAAGAGCGATATTAGATACGTCAATCTCGCCAGACATAAGCATTGGAAGCATGCTATCACGTATAGTTTGCAGCCGGACACTTTCTTTATAATTATTTAGAATTGCGGCATCCATCGGTGAAACGAGAGCCTCAAAGTGATCAATAACCTTGAGTGGAGGAAATGAAATCGGCATAGAATTCAAAGCATCTCGATTTATTGCTCCAAAAACAGTTCCTTCACCATTGAAGATATCTATCTGCTTACGAAGGTTAAACATTGTATAAAGTACATAAGACTGATGGTTATCTTTTGATCGTATAGAACTGAGCCCTCGACCAATACAGCAATCTTCATATGCGACATTAATATCACCAACCGGTGCTCTGACGCTCATTAGGACATCATTCGCTTGCGCCATGCGCTTGGGATCCGTTGTATAAAGTTTTCGAATTGGAAAACGAAAACCAAATTCTGCTCTTCCTTGAAAGAAAACAGCTCCGACACCATTCTCATTATAACTAGATCCCTTTGGAGATTGACCCATCGTAATAGTCGCAATATCAGATAGTAATCCCTCAGACCATGTCTTATCGGCCTTTTCTAAAATCAAATGGTCATAGATAACTTGGGCTTGAGACTGTAAATTCTTGTTTTTTCTATTTTTAAAAATGGAGGAATTGTTATGTCTGCATCTATATTAGGCTTTTCAGCAAGCACTATTTCTCACAAATAAATGACCTTGTTATCCTTAAAACCCCTTTGCCTTATAGCGAATTTAAAGGGATACAGAAAATAAGTCAGTATGGGGTAGTTACGTCTCTGGATGAAACCGCGTACACCAAGATTTTCCAAATGATTGTGAATGACAATCCGGATCAGTTTAAAAACAGGCCGGTTAAACCTCAAAGTTTTGAAGAACTGGAACATAAAGCCGATGGGTTGTCCGATGATGAACTGAAAAATATTGCCAAAGCAAGATTGCGCATAAAAGGAATTCAACGTAAATTTCTATAGTAACGTATAAACGAGATTCTTATATTGCGGCATATGCGAAACGTAGAGCCCATGGCCGATGTGATCTTTGTGAATCAGAGGCCCCATTTTTAGATTCATATGGAAAACCGTATCTTGAATGTCATCATGTAAAATGGCTTTCGGAGGGCGGAAAAGACAGTATCGATAATGTGGTGACCTTGTGTCCCAATTGCCATCGAAGAATCCATGTGCTGAATGATATAAATGACCTGGTTAAATTACAGCATCGTTTGAAGATGTATTTGTAAATTTCTTTGTTGAAAACTCCTACCAACGGCGGGAGAAATAACCAACAGAACTGCCGTTGATGTCGTTCTCTGGAAAATCAAGGAAGGAGAACAGACAGCATGAAAGAAACTATTAAACAGGAAGTGCTGCAGCGCATGTTGCCGCTGTTGGACAATTTTCAGATTCAAGAACTGAAACACACATTGGAAACTGTACTTTGCAAGTATCTGGAAGAGAATTCGAATAAACTTGAAATAAGCAACCATGAGCTACTGCAAAAGTTCCTTGAAGCGAAGCGGATTGAGGGATGTTCTGAAAAAACGCTGAATTATTATCAGCATACCATCAACCGTATGCTGGAGAAGATTGAAAAAGAAGTTTTGCATATTATGACGGAAGATTTGCGGTCGTATTTGACCAATTATCAGAAACAGAATAACCTCAGCCGTGTTACTATTGATAATGTGCGCCGGATACTTTCAAGTTTTTTCTCTTGGCTTGAAGATGAGGAATATCTCATTAAAAGTCCAATTCGCCGGATTCACAAGGTGAAGACAACAAGCAGCATAAAGGATACCTACTCTGATGAAGAGTTGGAGAAGATGCGTGACAGCTGCAAAGAAAAGCGCGACCTTGCGCTCATTGACATGCTGGCGTCCACAGGAATGCGTGTAGGTGAACTGGTACGCTTGAACCGGGGGGATTTGGATTTCAATGAGCGTGAGTGTAAGGTTCTTGGTAAGGGGAATAAGGAAAGAATTATCTATTTTGATGCTCGTACAAAGATTCATCTGCAGGAGTATCTTGACAGTCGAAGTGATGACAGCGAGGCATTGTTTGTCACATTAAAGTCTCCATATTCCAGGCTGACTATTGGAGGCGTAGAATCGAGAGTACGAGAAATTGGGAAACTCTTGAATATTGAAAAAGTACATCCGCATAAGTTTCGTCGAACACTTGCAACCAAAGCGATTGATAAAGGAATGCCGATTGAACAGCTGCAGCAGCTTCTTGGACATAAACGAATTGATACAACCTTGCAGTATGCGATGGTTAAACAGAGTAATGTTAAGTTGGCTCATAAAAAGTATATCGGCTGAAAAGGGTGAGAAGATGGCGGTTTATAAATTAAAAGATGTTTGTCTAAAAATTGGTAGTGGAGCAACGCCGCGAGGTGGTAAAAATGCATATTGCGATAAGGGAATTTCTTTGATTAGAAGTCAAAATGTACTAGATTTTACATTTTCATATGATGGATTAGCTCATATAAATGAACAGCAGGCACAGAAGTTAAGCAATGTTGAAGTGAAAGCACAAGATGTTCTTTTAAACATTACTGGAGATTCGGTTGCCCGTGCTTGTAAAATAAATGTTAACGTTTTGCCTGCTCGAGTAAATCAGCATGTAGCTATTATTAGACCTGATGAAAATAAAATTTTAAGCAGTTATCTTTTATATTTTCTTCAAATTATAAAACCTTATTTACTTCAACTTGCATCAAGTGGCGCTACCAGAAATGCTTTGACTAAAAATATGATAGAAAATATTGAGATTAAATTACCTGACATTCATGTGCAACAGAAGATAGTATCTATTCTTGATGACATTCAGATGAAAATAAATGAGAATAATAGAATAAACAAGAATTTAGAACAGCAAGCTCAAACATTGTACAGTGCGTGGTTCGAACAGTTTATTCCTTTTAATAGTTCAATGCCTTCTGGTTGGCACTATGGCACAATCGCTGATATTGCTGTAATAAAAACAAACAGCTTCAACCCTCAAAAGAATCCTGGAGTTATGCTTGAGCATTATAGCATACCTTCTTTCGATGAGCAGCATTACCCGGTTTTCGAGTGTTCAGACAATGTGAAGAGTAATAAATACATACTAACGAAAAACTCAGTTCTTGCCTCAAAGCTCAATCCCGATACGAAGCGTATTTGGCGGCCAATATATTTGACTGATAGTGCTGTTTGTTCTACAGAATTTATTGTTTTTGAAGCAAAAAAGCCTACCTATAAAGATTTCCTATTCTCGGTAATCGATAGCCAATCTTTCTCTGATTGGATGTGTGCACATACAACTGGATCAACAAACAGTAGACAGCGCACAACACCTACAACAACATTAGAATACAAGATACCAATTGCATCCAATGAGATTATAGCCGAGTTTTGTTCGTTAGTTACACCAATGTATGATTTGATTAATCAAAACTTGCAAGAGAATCAGAAGCTTTCTTCACTCCGTAATCTGTTACTGCCAAGACTAATTTCCGGCGAAATTGATGTTTCGAACATAGATTTTTAATCCGTTACTAAATTCTTGTTTTTTTATTTATCTTCTGTGAAACGATAAACTTCAATATGTAGAGGAGTTGAAAATATATGTCAGAATCCTATAAAGAGGCGGACTATGAAAATACCATCATAGAACTGTTTCAAAGTATGGGATATCAGCATGTGTATGGGCCGGATATAGACCGAGACTATCAAAGTCCGTTATATGAAACGGATTTGGAAGACTCTATACGCCGGATCAATCCTGATATGCCGGAAAATGCTATCCATGAGGCGCTGTTTAAGCTGAAAAACTTTGACAACGCTGATTTGGTGCAGAAAAATGCCGTTTTTATGGATTATATCCAACACGGTATTGAAGTTTCTTATCTGTGCAATGGGGAAGAACGGTCCGATCTGGTATATCTGGTTGATTATAAAAATCCAGACAACAACTCCTTTGTTATTGCCAACCAGTGGACCTTTATCGAAAACAGTGAAAAGCGCCCAGACGTCCTGCTGTTTTTAAACGGCCTGCCTGTTGTGCTGATGGAGCTCAAATCTCCTTCCCGGGAAGAAATAGATGCATCGGAAGCATATACACAAATCCGAAATTATATGCATGAAATTCCGTCCATGTTTATCTATAACTGTATCTGTGTCATGAGTGACCATTTGACTTCCAAGGCAGGAACCATTACTTCCGGTGAAGATCGGTTCATGGAATGGAAGACCAAAGACGGCAGTTATGAGAACACCCAGTATGCGCAGTTTGATACATTTTTTGAAGGAATGGTTGAAAAGCAGCGCTTGCTGGATATTATCAAGAATTTTATCTGTTTCTCTAATGAGGGAGTAAAACAATTTAAGATTCTGGCCGGATACCATCAATATTTTGCTGTACGGAAAGCCATTGAATCCACGAAGAAAGGGATGGCTACGGATGGCAAGGGCGGCGTATTCTGGCATACCCAGGGTAGCGGCAAATCCTTGTCCATGGTCTTTTATGCTCATTTATTGCAGGAGGTCCTGAATTCTCCTACCATTGTGGTGATTACAGACAGAAACGACCTGGACGATCAGCTGTATGGGCAATTTGTCAAGTGCAAAGATTTTCTTCGACAGGATCCCATCCATGCAGGGAGTCGGAAAAATTTAAAAGAGCTGTTGGAAGGTCGGAAGGCTAATGGGATTATCTTTACCACCATGCAGAAGTTCGAAGAATCCGATGAACCGCTCTCAGAACGGCGTAATATTATTGTAATGGCAGATGAGGCCCATCGGGGACAATATGGCCTGAAAGAAAAAATCGATACCAAGACGGGTGAAATCAAAATCGGTACAGCCCGCATTATCCGCAATAGTCTGCCCCATGCGACCTATATTGGCTTTACGGGGACCCCTATTGCCATGAAGGACAGAAATACCCGGGAAGTCTTTGGGGATTATATTGATATCTATGATATGACTCAAGCCGTAGAGGACGGCGCAACGCGGCCTGTGTACTATGAAAGCCGGGTCATTAAATTAAAGTTGGACAAGAAAACCCTTGCTTTGATTGATAAGGAATATGACATTATGGCGCAAAATGCCGATCCTTATGTGGTGGAACGAAGCAAGAAAGAACTGGGACAAATGGAAGTCATTCTGGGAAATGATAAAACCATTGATTCTCTTGTCAGGGATATTCTGGATCATTATGAAAAGTACCGGGAGCATTTGCTGACAGGAAAAGCCATGATTGTAGCTTATTCCCGTCCCATTGCCATGAAGATTTACCAGAAAATCCTGGAATTGCGTCCCAACTGGACCGAAAAAGTAAAAGTCGTCATGACTGGATCCAATAAAGACCCGGAAGAATGGGCTGAAATTATTGGGAACAAACAGCATAAGGATGAACTGGCTAAAGAGTTCAAAGATAATAGCAGCCCGTTTAAAATTGCTATTGTAGTGGATATGTGGCTGACGGGTTTTGATGTGCCATCCCTGGCCACCATGTATATTTACAAGCCCATGAAGGGGTACAACCTGATGCAGGCCATTGCTCGGGTAAATCGAGTATTCGGGGATAAAGAAGGCGGGCTCATTGTTGACTATGTAGGCATTGCTTCGGCTTTGAAAGAAGCCATGAATGACTACACGGCCCGTGATAAAAAGAATTATGGAAATATGGATATTGTCAAAGCTGCCTATCCGAAATTCAGGGAAAAGCTTTCCATTTGCCAGGATTTGTTCTACGGCTACGATTATACAGATTTCCTGAATGGCAGCAATTTGGCTCGTTCTAAGGCTATCAGCGGTGCTGTGAACTTTATTTTTGCCGTAAACAAGAAAGAAGACAGAGAAACCTTCCTGAAAGAAGCCTTGATGTTGAAGCAGGCTTTATCGCTGTGTTCTTCTTGTGCAACTGAAAAGGAACGGATAGAAGCCGCTTTCTTTGAAGCTGTTCGGGTGATGGTGGGCAGACTGATGAATCAGGGCGGCGGAAAGAAAATTTCTCTGCTGGAAATGAATGCCCGTATCAATGAACTTTTGAAAGCCAGCATCAAGAGTGAAGGAGTTTTGAATCTTTTCCAGGATGCAGGAAAGGATTTCTCCTTGTTCAATCCGAAATTTCTAACGGAAATTTCCAAGATGAAAGAGAAAAATCTGGCCGTTGAACTGCTGAAAAAGTTGATTGTCGATCAGGTGAGTGTCTATAGAAGAACAAATGTAGTGCAGTCCAAAAAATTCAGCGAGATGCTGCAGCAAGCTATGAACCGGTACTTGAACGGGATGCTGACCAATGAACAGGTTATTGAAGAACTTTTGAATATGGCCAAACAAATTCAAAATGCCCAGAAGGATGGGGAAAAGCTCGGACTGACAGCGGAGGAACTGGCCTTTTATGATGCATTGACAAAACCCCGGGCCATTAAGGATTTTTATCAAAACGAAGAACTCATTGCGATGACAAAAGAACTGGCGGATACGTTGCGTCGGAACAAAACTGTAGACTGGCAAAGGAGAGACAGTGCCAGAGCGAAAATGCGCATGATGATCAAGCGACTGCTCAAAAATCATAAGTACCCACCAGAAGGAAGAGAGGATGCAGTACAGACGGTAATGACTCAATGTGAGTTGTGGGCAGACAATAATGGTTTAGAGGACGTGGCTCCGTCTAAGTTTGGCGGGCAAAATGTGTATGTATATGAGCCCTATGGTAAGGAAAAAGCGGCAGAGCCGGGCGTTGAGTATCACTCTTGAAAGTCCAGAAAGCGGGAGATAAAAATGGCATACGGAAAAACAATCGAGCTTTTCTTGGTAAACGGGACTGCGGACAGTGTCATCACGGCTGAACTCTCAAACTGGAATGGCAAGGCAATTAAAATTCCCCGTATTGAAGTAAAGAATTGTAACAGACAGGATATCCAGCAGCCTGGAGTTTATTTCCTGTTCTGCAAAGAGGATGATGGTACTGAATCTGTTTACATTGGCGAAGCGGAAAATGTGAAAGTACGTCTGATTCAGCACCTTCAGGCTTATGATACGGATAATGAACCGTATTATTGGACAACAGCTGTTATTTTTATTGGCCGGGATTTAAATGAAGCACTGATTCGTTATCTGGAAAATCGTCTGGTGGAGATTGCCAAGAAAAGTAAGCGGTATAAGGTCCTTACGAAAAGCACATATAAAAATACTGTGCTAAAAGAATCTGATTATGCCGTAATGGATGAATTCATTGATGATGTTAAGATTGTCGTCAATGCATTAGGGTATAAAGTTCTTGAGCCATTGCTCCAGGAAGGTGTCAACGGAAATCCTATTGATGAATTGCTTTATATTTCCTCAGGGGCATTAAATGCCAAGGGAAAAGTGACGCCGGAGGGTTTCGTCGTTTTACAAGGGGCCAGGATCTACGATAAACCTGCAAAATCTCTCAGCGGGGGAATTGTCAAACTGAGGGAAAAATATATAAGTGAAGAGAAAGTCAAAGACTGGACAACTACCGAAGATTTGCTGTTTTCCAGCTCCTCTGCCGCTGCCGACTTTATCCTTGGGTATAGTGCCAGTGGTCCTAAAGTATGGAAAAATAAGGATGGAAAATCTTTGAAGGAAATTGAAGCAGAGAAAGACAAATAAGTTTGTGCAATGCGTCAAGTTTGGAAGAGGTGACTGTTATGCAGCTGAAGAAAATGGACATGGATCTTACGGTTTGCAAGGTTCCCATAATCAAAGAACTGGATCTGGAACAGGGGTTTTATTTCATCGGCAGGACGGATGAGGAAATCTCCCTGGTGTGTGAAACAATCCAGACGCCGGAAAACACCTCGGAGAGAGACGACGGGTGGAAAGCGTTCCGGATCCAGGGGGTTCTTGATTTTTCCCTAATCGGTATCCTTTCGAAGATTTCTTCCGTCCTGGCGGAAAACAAGATTGGAATTTTTGCTGTTTCCACCTTCAATACCGATTATATCCTTATAAAACAAGAAAATTTTGAAAAAGCCCTGCAGGTACTGGCAGAGCAGGGATATGAAGTCGTGTAATAATGATAGCCTGGACTTTTGAGGCTGCTGCGACTGATCTCGATTGAAAATACTAGGATGCTCATCACGGGCATCCGTTTTTTGCGTCCAAAAGTACTTAACGATAGCCTTTCGTCCTGTTACTCCTGAAACCCAAATTTCAGGAGGTACCCAGATGAAGGACGAACAGAAACGGCAGATCATTGCCCTGCGCCGGAAGGAACGGGGGATGCCGTACAGACCGTTATGCTCCAGAGTGAACTGTGGGCGGTAGTAACGACATGGATGAGCAAACTTCCACCAACTCCTGTAGGGAAACCCTGTACGTATAGGAACCCTATAACGCTAAAAAGGCTGCAGAGGCGGGCATAGAGTACCACATCCAAGAGTAATAATTTTCTTTTCTTGCATGGGAGAGGCGTCGGCCTACAGTCGGCGCCCTTTTTGTTTGCGGCAGATAATGTCGCAGCCTCGTGTTATAACGGTGATTTCGACTGGGGATGCCGGAATGGTCAGCACTGGGAGTGCGGACCATTATCGTTCATCGTTATGGAAGAAAAAGTAAATAAAAATAAAGCCTTGCAGGATAGAATGCCCTACAAGGCTTTATGGATGCTTGTGTTGTTGGAGACAACAATTTAAAAACATGGTGATGGCAGACGACATATTCAGTCCCAAATCATTGAACAATCTTTCTGCTTCCTTTATTATTTAAGCCTGAAAACTGATGAATAAAGCCAGGAGGATGCTTATTATGGTACAATAAAAGCATCAAATCTGAAAGAGAATGGAATGGCGGATAAGCGATGCTATGGGGGACGATTCTTCGGTTGATGTAAGTACAGCGGAAGGCCGTATTTGACGGTCAGTGACTGCCATTATGGAGAGGACTAGATGGAAGGCGAAGATTTAAAAAAAGTAACCAGAATCAATTTGAAAACGCATTGTTCAGACAGGAAAGCGTTGATTGATTACTGCCTGCATAGAAAAGGAGAACAAAAATTAGCCATTGGCTGGAGCTATTTGCATGAGGAAAATGGCCACTCAAGGTCTTTTGTCTCCTACCGTGATTTTTACAAGGCAGTAAGAGCGCGGGTTAAAAGAATAAACCATGCCTTGAATGTCTTTTGGTACGCGAAAGAAGGAGATCTTTTCTGGACGAGGGATCTGGACGGGAACTATTGGATTTGCCGTGCGAAAGGCGAAGCCGTTCCGGAATATCATCGCGAGATGGATATTGGAGCTGTTGTACCGGTGGAAGCTCACGAGGTAGGAATGACGGTTCCCGGGCAAATCAGCACTTCTTTTAATCGTCTGCACGGCGGAATATGCCAGGATATTTATGATAACATTATTGTCGAATACTCAAAGCACATATTCAATGAAAAGACTCAAAGGAAGGATCATACGTATCCTGTGCACAAAGTAAAGGAAAATCTTCTCGAAAATCTTCCGCCGTTTGAGCTGGAAGAACTCGTTATTTCCTATATTCAGATTAAAGAAGGCTATTACGTCCTTTCCAACTCGATTGCACGGGGTTCGACGACTGTAAAAGTTGAGTGTGAGTTCAGATCCAGAAATCCCGAGGAACCGAAAAAGGCTGTCGTCCAGGTGAAAGGAGGAGCGGAGCTGGATGCTTCAGAGTTCCAGGATTATGCCGAAAAGGGATATATCGTATATTTGTATGCGTCAAAGATTGAAAATCTGGATAAAATCAAAAATTGTTTCGAGATTACCGGTAAAGAACTCAAGGACTTTTACGATGAGTATAAGGAAGTCCTTCCTGAATCCATCAAGGAGTTGGAAAACCTGTTCCGAAAGCACGACTGAGGGGAATAGAATGAAAAATACACAAACAAACTTCAGATATGCCGAACGGGACGATGTCCCGCTGATCCTGCAGGTTATCCGGGAACTGGCAACCTATGAAAAGATGCTGGGTCAGGTGGTGGCCGATGAGGCGACGCTGGAACACTGGATTTTGATGAGAAGAAGGCAGAAGTGATTTTTCCACCTTCCTCGGCAGGGCCGGAATCTACCTGGAAGATCTGTATGTGCGGCCGGAGTACAGGGGCAGGGGATACGGGAAAGCAACCATGAAGAAACTGGCGTCGATTGCGGTGGAACGCGGCTGCGGGCGCCTGGAGTGGTGGTTCCCGGCGCTGCTGCGGGCCAAACCGGTGCGGCAGGCCGGGGAATTTTTTGTGCAATATGGAATGAACCGTAAGGAGGCGGGACCGTGCGGATCCTGGTGAGTGCGTGCCTTTTGGGCATCCACTGCAAATACAGCGGCGGCGACAATGCCAACGCCAAGGTGCTGGCCCTGGCCGCCAATCCGGCGAACGAAGTCATCCCTGTCTGTCCGGAAGTGCTGGGCGGCCTGCCAACGCCGCGCCCGCCGGCGGAAATCCAGCCCGACGGCCGGGTCGTGACACAGGACGGGCACGAGGTGACGGCAGCGTACCGGGCCGGCGCCGAACGAACCCTGGCGATTGCCCGGGAAATGCAGCCGGACCGGATCATCCTGCAATCCCGCAGCCCCAGCTGCGGCGTCCGGGAACGCTACGACGGCACCTTCTCCCGCGTGCGGGTGCCCGGGCAGGGCGTGACGGCGGCGCTGCTCGTGAAAAATGGATTTTCCGTGGAAGATGTGGGGGACATCTGACGGCGAAAAGGAAGGAGGGGCCGCCATGCGCCGCTGCAACTGGGTCAATCCCAACAATCCGCGGTATATCGCGTATCATGATGAGGAATGGGGCCGTCCCTGCCACGACGAACACGCCCTGTACGAATGGTTTATCTTGGAAACGTTCCAGGCGGGCCTGTCGTGGGAATTGATCCTGAACAAGCGGGAGCATTTCCGGCAGGCCTTTGACGGCTTCGACATCCGCAAGGTGGCGGCCTTTGACGCGGCGAAAATCGACGCGCTGATGCAGGACGCGGGGATTATCCGGCAGCGCCGCAAACTGGAGGCGGCCGTGACAAACAGCCGCCATATTCTGGAATTGCAGCAGGAGTTCGGCAGCTTTGATGCCTACATCTGGGGCTTCACGGCGGGGAAATCCCTGACGGAACCCTATACGGAGCGCGTTTCGTCGCCTCTTTCGGACGCGGTGGCGAAAGACTTGAAGAAGCGGGGCTTCCGTTTCATCGGCAGCAAGACCATCTATTCCTTCCTGCAGGGGATCGGCGTACTGCAGGCCCATGGGCCGGAGTGCGACTGGAACGGCGCGGGGAATTCGAAAAATATTTTTGCGGCGGCCGCGAATCTGTCGCGCCCTTCCTTACAATAAAAGCAGGTACCTTGGAAAATGGTTTCGAAGGACATACGGCGTTATGAAAAGAGGAGGGATTCGCATGGCCGGATATGACAAAATTTTCCTGTTTGGGTGTCCCGTAGCGGCGTCCGGCGCGTCGCTGATTTCCGCGTAGGCCGCCATCGGCAATCCGGACGGAACTCCTTTCGTATCTCCCGGAAAAATTTAGGACCGGCGTTTCAACCCGGTCCTTTTTTATGGTATAATTCGTGTTATCAATTTAAGGACGGGGTTTCCGGCGCAAGGGATGCCGGCAAGCAATGCGAAAGGGGATTCCAATGGCAGAACTCAATTTATTGCAGAAGAAGATTTTGGCCGACGGCGTCATCAAGAGCGGCGATGTGCTGAAGGTGGACAGTTTCCTGAACCACCAGATCGATGTACCGTTCCTCAGCGAGCTGGGCAGACAGTTCAAGAGGCTCTTTGCCAACCGGCCCGTCAACAAGATCCTGACCATCGAGGCGTCGGGTATCGGCGTGGCCTGCCTGACGGCGGTGCATATGGGGGTGCCGGTGCTGTTCGCGAAAAAGTCCGCCGGCAGCAACATGGACGCCGACGTGTACGCCACGGAAATCAAGTCGTTCACGCATCACAATGTGAACCGCGTCATTGTGTCCAAAAAGTACCTGAACGCGGCGGACCACGTGCTCATCATCGATGACTTCCTGGCCAACGGCTGCGCCATCGAAGGCCTCATGGACCTGGCCGGGCAGGCGGGCGCCACGGTGGAGGGCGTCGGCATCTGCATCGAGAAGGGCTTCCAGGGCGGCGGCGATGCCCTGCGCAAGAAGGGCGTCAACCTGAAGAGCCTGGCCATCATCGAAAAAATGGATGCCGGGACAGGCACCATCGTGTTCCGGGAGTAAGTAAGCAGGCGGGAGGCAGAGTATGCAAGCGCAACAAGATGCCATTTACCAGTTGGATGGAAAAATTTCCGTGCAGAAGGCCGTTCCGTTCGGCCTGCAGCATGTCCTGGCCATGTTCGTGGCCAACATCGCGCCGATTTTGATTGTAGCCGGCGTGGTGCATTTGGGGACGGAAGAGACAGGCAGTCTCGTCCAGACGGCCATGATCATCGCCGGTATCGGGTCCCTGCTGCAGATGTTTCCCATCGGGCCCCTGGGCAGCCGGCTGCCGATCGTCATGGGCATCAGTTTCACTTTCGTGTCCACGTTCTGCGTCATCGGCGTCAAGTACGGGTACGGCGCTATCCTGGGCGCCGCCCTCGTCGGCGGCTGCCTCGAAGGGGTGCTGGGCCTGGGCGCGCGGTGGTGGCGCCGCTTTGTGCCGCCCATCGTGTCGGCCAGCGTCGTGACGGCCATCGGGTTCTCCCTGCTCGGCATCGGCGCCAATTCCTTCGGCGGCGGGTTCGGGAATCCCCACTTCGGCGAGGCGAAGTACCTGATTGTCGGTACCATCACCCTGGTGGCCTGCCTGGTGTTCCACATCCGCGCCCACGGGTTCTACAAACAGCTGTCGGTCCTCTTCGGCCTCGTCGTCGGGTACGTGGCGGCCTACTTTTTCGGCATGGTCGACCTGAGCAAAATCGGGTCCGCCGGCCTCTTCTCCCTGCCGCATTTCCTGCCGTACCAGCTGGAGTTCCGGCCGGACGCCATCTTCTCCGTGTTTCTGATTTTCCTCGTGTCCGCCACGGAAACGCTGGGCGACACGTCGGCCCTGTCCGTCATGGGCCTGGGGCGCCTGGTGCGGGATAAGGAGGTGTCTGGCTCCATCGCCGTGGACGGCTTCATCAGCGCCCTGTCGTCCCTGTCCGGCTGCCTGCCCGTCACCTCGTTCAGCCAGAACGTCGGCCTCGTGGCCATGACGCACGTCGTCAACCGGAAGGCCATCGCCAGCGGCGCCGTCCTCCTGATCCTGGCCGGCCTGGTTCCGGCCCTGGGGGTCATCCTGGCCTCGCTGCCCGACGCCGTCCTCGGCGGCTGCACCCTCATGATGTTCGGGTCCATCGTCGTCAGCGGTGTCCGCATGCTCGGCGACTGCGGCTTCTCGTCCCGCAACATGAGCATCGCCGCCCTGTCCTTGTCCATCGGCATCGGCTTCACGCAGACCCCGGCCATCTTCAAGATCTTCCCGGTCCTGATCCAATCTGTCTTTGCGGAAAACTGCGTGGCCGTCGTTTTCCTGGTCGCCTTCGTCCTGAACCTGGTCTTTCCTTCCGAGGAAGCCCTCCAGCGCGACGAATGGGCGCACGAAGCAAAACAGAAGCAGAGGCAGGCACACTGACGCCCGGTCTGCGCCATACCCTTTCCACGATGAACGGGTATGGCTTTTTTTATGGGAATGATCGGGAACCATGGTAGTCAATCAGTACGGGCGTTGCTGCTGGGAAAATATAAGAAAACATATCCTGTAAAATCAGTGAATTTTATGTAACATTTTGGGGACATGACACTATCTGTCAGGAAAACGGCTATAATAAGAGTTGTAAAGAATTTAGAAAAACAAGAAAAAACAGGATAATTTTGCAAAGTTTTTCCACGAATAGTCTTTTTTATTTGAAAGACGGGTGCGGCGGCGGGAACCGGCCGGCCCGTTCCGCTCGGGGGACCATATTTCCTGACAACGGATGCGTAGATGCATACAAGCGCTGCCGGGAGTGGGAAATAAAATTTTTAGGGGGAATCCAACATGTCTCGTAGGAACAAGGTATTGGAAGCGGTGGTATTGGCAAGCCTGATGGCCATTCCGGGAATGGCAGGTGCTGAGGCATGGTATGCCGTAGGACCTGTTTCGGTAGATGTAAACCGTACCCCTTGTCAAGGACAGTTTCTAAAAGTAGGACCCCTTGTTTTAGACAGTTCAACAATCCTGGTACCTTTAAAATGGACGTTTGG
>ONEW01000001.1 GCA_900316935.1 uncultured Selenomonadales bacterium | reverse complement strand
TGTTCAATATAGGCTTTCCTTGCAGGCAGCATAAAAAAGTAACGAGACAGTAAAAACCATCTCGTTACTAAGGTCTAACTTTTTGGGGTCACATCAAATATCTTCCGCTGGATTTCAGATTTGCTGTGTCAAAGCGGGAATTTTATGGTACAATAAAATAGCAAAACTGTATCCAGTATACATAATTGTTCATTGAGGGGACTGACAAAATTCCTATGAAGATCATTGAAACGGGACCGGCGAAAATCAATCTCGGCCTCGATGTGCTGGGCATGCGGCCTGACCGCTACCACGAAGTGGCCATGGTGATGCAGGGCCTGGAACTGGCGGACCGCATCACGATTACGGACGCGCCGGAACTGAAGGTGACGACGGACCGGGAGGGACTGGAAGGCGATCCCTCGAACCTGGCCTGGAAGGCGGCTGAGCTGATGGGGCGTTACGCCCGCAGGACGCCGCGGGTCCACATCCATATTGAAAAGAAGGTCTTCCTTGCGGCAGGATTGGCAGGCGGAAGCACGGACGCGGCCGCCGTTTTGCGCGGGCTGAACCGCTATTGGGGCATGGGACTTGCGGCCGACCGGCTGGAGCGGCTCGGCGCCCAGATCGGGTCCGATGTGCCCTTCTGCGTGCGCGGCGGTACGAGCCTGGCCACGGGCCGGGGCGAACTGCTGGAAGCGCTGCCTGACCTGCCGGCTCTGCCGGTGGTGCTGGCCAAGCCGAAGGTGGAGGTATCGACCCCCTGGGCGTACCGGGAATATGACAAACAGAAAAATGTACGCCATCCGGACATCGGGGCCATGGCGGAAGCCATCCGGTCCGGTGCGGTGGACAAGGCGCTGGCCCTTCTGGGCAATGTGCTGGAGCCGGTGACGGCGAAGGCCCATCCCGAAATTGCGGCCATTGAGAAAGTGATGCGCGGCAACGGCGCCCTGGCGGCCGGGATGAGCGGCAGCGGTCCGACGGTGTTCGGCATCACGCGGACGAAGGAACAGGCGGAAGCCATTGCGGCCCTGCTTGTTCCCCTGAATTTGGAACTGGCGGTTACGGAGACCGCGGGGAGGAAGGAACTATGAGCGGACATTTGGAACAGATTCGGCTGGACAGTTACAAACCATTGCGGGAACTGGTTTGCGAACATATCCGGCAGGCCATCATCGACGGCACGTTTGCCCCGGGGGAGCGCCTGATGGAGATCCAGCTGGCCGATGAAATGGGGGTCAGCCGCACGCCCGTGCGCGAGGCCATCCGCAAACTGGAACTGGAAGGGTTCGTGGTCATGATTCCGCGCCGCGGCACCTATGTAGCCAACATGTCCATCAAGGACATCAACGACGTGTACGAGATCCGCACGAGCCTGGAAGTGCTGGCGGCCGGTCTGGCGGCGGAACGCATCGCACCGGAACAGCTGGAGGAGATGCAGTATCTGCTGATCCAGATCCAGCACGGCATCGATGAGGACAACATGGACAAGATCGTCGACAACGACGTGGCCTTCCACGATGTACTGTACCGCGCGTCCGGCAATGAACGGCTGCGCAACATCATCAACAACCTGCGGGAACAGCTGACGGGCATCCGCCGCACGTCCATGCTGTACCCGGGCCGCCTGAAGGATACGCAGGAAGAGCACCGCGCCCTGGTGGACGCCATTGCCCAGCACGACGTGGAAAAGTCGCAGGAAGCGGCCCGCGTGCACCTGGAAAATGCGGAACGCACGCTCATGGCTTCCACGGCGGACGCAAAAAAGGCGAAAAAGGCATAAGGAACGGGCTTTATGGAAACGGAACAATATGATCTGGTGATCCTGGCCGGGGGAACGGGCCGCGTGACCCTGCCTGGCCGGAACCCGGAACCAAGGGCGCTGGCGCCGTTGAAAGGCCGGCGCCTTTTGCATTACATCCTGCAGGCGGCGAAGGACAGCGGCCGCATCCGCCGGGCCGTCGTCGTGACCCATCCGGCCAAAGTGGGCGCCTTCCGGGCGGCCTTCCCTGCGGCGCGCCTGGTTTGGCGCGAGGTGACGGACGACGGGTCGCCCCGCGTGGCGGAAACGGTCCGCCGGGCCGTCGCAGCGGGGCAGGAATTTTCTCCCTGGCCGGCGGATTCCCAGGTCGGGCAGGGTTTGCCGGACGCGGCGGAGGCCGGGGCGGAACCGCTGCCCCTGCCTCTGTATGTGACGCAGTGCGCCGGCACCATGCCCGAAGGCGGCTGGGCCGGTATGCGTCTGGCCCAGTTCCTGCGGTGGAAGGAGACGGGGGCGCCCCTCACGGGGAAACTCCGGGTCGTCGTCAGCATGGAGGATCTGCCCTTCCTGACGGGGGAGGCCCTGAAGGACTTTACCGGCCGGGCGGAACGGCTGGATGCGGACGGCGTGTACTCCCTCGTGACGAAGGCTTCGTGCCTGCGGGAATTCCCCGATTTGCGGCGGACCTTCTTCCATCTGGCCGAAGGGGACTTTACGGGCGGGAACCTGTCCCTGATTGCGTCGACCGTGTTCCCTGCGTGCGTAACGCGCATGGCCGAAGTCTACGCCATGCGCAAGAACGTGGTGAAACTGGCGGGCTGGCTGGGAGGCGGCATCATCTTGAAATTCCTGCTGCACCGCCTGTCCCTAGCCGATGTGGAGCGCAAAGCCTCGGAGACGTTCGGCCTGAAGGGCCGCTGCGTGATTTCGGAGTATGCTTCCGTCGGTACGGATCTGGACCGGCCGGAAGAGTGGGCCAAAGCGGAAAAGTATATGGGGAAAGGCACCGTTTCGCCGGAAAAGTGACCCGATGGAACGTGAATTTTCTTGAAAAAGTATTAGGGAAGCAGTACAATGCCTTTGAAAAACCACAACTCGCATCCGGCTGTGCCGGACAGGAAATGAGGGAAACATGCATATGGAAAAGCTGACAGCTGTCATTCTCGCGGCCGGCAAGGGTACGCGCATGAAATCGAAGTTACCGAAGGTGCTGCACAAGGTGGGCGGCAAACCCATGGTGGAACACGTGCTGGATGCCGCGGAAGCGGCCGGCTGCAAGGATAACGTGGTCGTCATCGGCCATGGCGCGGACCGGGTCCGCGAAGTCATCGGCAGCCGGGCGCGTATCGCCCTGCAGGCGCAGCAGCTTGGTACGGGCCATGCGGTCCTGCAGGCGGCGGAAGCCTTGAAGGGGTTCCAGGGCACGGTCCTGATCCTCTGCGGCGACACGCCGCTTCTGGAGGGGGCGGAACTGCGCCGCTTCTATGAGGAACACATAAAACTGGGCGCCGCGGCGACGGTCATGACGGCCGAAATGGAGGACCCCGCGGGGTACGGCCGCATCCTGCGCGATGAAGCGGGCGAGGTGGCCGCCATCGTGGAACAGAAGGACGCCACGGAGGAGCAGCGCAAAATCCGTGAAATTAACACGGGCAACTACTGCATGGAGGCCCCCCTGCTGTTCGAAGTGCTGAAAACGCTGGGCAACGACAATGCCCAGGGAGAATATTACCTGACGGATGTCCTGGCCAAACTGCGCGCCATGGGCAAAAAGGTCGGCGGCGTCAAGACGGATGACAGCGAGATGACCATGGGCGTCAATTCCCGCGTGCACCTGGCCCGGGCCGAAGCGGCCATGCGGCGCCGCACGCTGGAAAAGTTCATGGACGACGGCGTCACCATCATGGATCCGGCAAGCACCTTCATTGAAAAGACGGTGCGCATCGCGCCGGATACGGTGATTTACCCGAACACGTGGCTCCAGGGGAACACGGTCATCGGCGCAGATTGCGAAATCGGGCCGGATGTGCGCCTGGAGAACGTCAAAGTCGGCGACCGCTGCCATCTGCAGTTCCTCTACGGCCATGACTGCCAGGTCCTGGACGACGTGACGGCCGGCCCGTACGTGCATCTGCGCCCGGACACGGTCATCGGCAGCCAGGTCAGGATCGGCAACTTCGTCGAAGTGAAGAACTCCTGCATCGGGACGGGTACGAAGCTGCCCCACCTGCAGTATATCGGCGACAGCGATATCGGCCGCAACGTCAACATGGGCTGCGGCTGCATCACCGTCAACTACGACAGCAAGTTCAAGCACCGCACGGTCATCGGCGACAACGCTTTCGTGGGCTGCAACAGCAACCTGGTGGCGCCGGTGACGGTCGGGCCGGACACGTACATCGCCGCTGGTTCCACCATCACGAAGGACGTCCCGGGCGACGCCCTGGGCGTTGCCCGGGCGCGGCAGACCAACATTGCCGGCTGGGCGAAGTCCTATAAGGAAAAACTGGAACGCAAGGCGGAAGCACTGAAAAAGGAAGACAGGTAACAAGGGGCAGCGGCCCTGATTCGGGCCTTGATCCGTCCCGCACGGTGAAAAAAGACTTGTTTCCGACGGAATACATGGTATATACTATGTGTGATTCCCGCGAACTGCTGGACATACACCGGCCGGGAACGCGAACAGAAAATTTCAGGTCAATGTGGAGGGTGTGTCAATGCTGTCTGATGAAGAAAGATTCCGTATTTTTACTGGTAACGCAAACCCCGACCTGGCCCGCGAAATCGCGGCCTATCTGGGAACGACCGTCGGGGACGCCGTCATCAACCGGTTCAACAATGGCGAAGTCCAGGTCATGATCAACGAAAGCGTCCGTGGCAAAGATGTATTCATCGTACAGCCTACCTGCGGCCCTACCGTCAATGACAACGTCATGGAACTGCTGATCATGGCGGATGCCTTCAAACGCGCGTCCGCCCACCAGATCGTCGCCGTCATCCCGTTCTACGGCTATGCGCGCCAGGACCGCAAGGCCCGCGGCCGCGAACCGATTACGGCCAAACTGATGGCGGACCTGCTGCAGTGCGCCGGCATCACCCGCGTCATCACCATTGACCTGCATGCCGCACAGATCCAGGGTTTCTTCAACATTCCGCTGGACCATATGCCGGCAGCGCCCGTACTGGCAGACTACATCAAACAGAAAAACCTGGAAGACATCATCGTCGTATCCCCGGACCTGGGCGGCGTAGGCCGTGCCCGTGTCTTTGCGGAACGGTTGGACTGTGGCATGGCGATCATCGATAAGCGGCGTCCGGAACCGGGCGTGGCCGAAGTCATGAACCTGATCGGCGATGTGAGCGGCAAGACGGCCATCCTCGTCGATGACATGGTCGATACGGCAGGCAGCCTGACGGAAGCGGCCAAGGCCGTCAAGAAGTTCGGTGCCAAGGAAGTCTATGCCTGCTGCACGCACCCGATCCTGACGGATCCGGCCCTGTCCCGCATCGCCGGTTCCGAAATCACGGAACTGGTCGTGACGAACACGATTCCGCTGGCTCCCAACAAGAAACATCCGAAGATCAAAGTGTTGTCCATTGCTCCGATTCTGGCAGAGACGATGCTGCGTGTCTACAACGACTGGTCTGTCAGCCAGCTCTTCGAAGACGCCGGGAAATAATGGCAAAACCGGGCCTGCCCGCCATGGACAGGCCCTTTCTTTTTGCGGCCCTTCCGCTGTGGCGGCGGAACCGGCCGGCTGACGGGAGGAGGAAGGGTATGCGCATCCTGTACCTGCTGGGCCTGTGCTTCGGCGCCGCCCTGGTGCTGCTCTTTCTGGGACGTGCGGGCCGCCTGGGACGCCAAAAAGCCGCCGTACTGGCCCTGGCCTGGGCGGCCGCGGGCGGCCTGGGCCTGACGGCCGCCGTCCTTCCCTCCGGAAGCCTGTACGGTCCGGCGGTGACGCACTTGGAGGCGCCGGGCCCCGCTGCTTCCGGCGGAAGCGCGCAGCTGGCCCTGACCTTTGACGACGGCCCCTATGAACCGTTCACGCGGGAACTGCTGGACGTGTTGCGGGAAAAACAGGTCCGGGCCACCTTCTTCCTGGTGGCTTCGCAGGCTGAACGCCATCCGGACCTGGTGCGCCGCATGGTGGCGGACGGCCATACGGTCGGAGTCCACGCCTGGCAGCACCGGGATTTCCTGAAGCTGGACGATGCGGAGAAGCGGGCCGACCTGACCAGGGCCCGGGCCGTGCTGGAACGGCTGACGGGCCGTCCCGTGCGCTACTGGCGGCCGCCCCACGGATTCCGGGATCCGGCGGCCATGCAGGTGGCAAGGGACCTGGGCTTGACGGTCGTGACCTGGAGCACCGCGCCCCGCGACTGGACCGGCATTGCGGCAGGGGACATCGTGCGGCGTGTCGTAAAAGAGGCGGAGCCCGGGGCAATCGTCCTGCTCCACGACGGGGACAGTCCGTACTACAGGGCGTCACGGCAGCCGACGGTGGATGCCGCGGGGCCGTTGATTGATACGCTGCGGCAACAGGGTTATCATCTGGTGCCGCTGGAAGACAGGAAATGAGGTTGAAATGAAATGAAGATCATTGCAGGCTTGGGAAACATCGGCCGGGAATATGCCGGCACGCGCCATAACGCGGGGTTCATGGTGGCGGACGAACTGGCGCGCCGCTGGGGCCTGGAGAACCGCTGGCGGACCGACCGGGACGCTGCGTACGTGGAGTACCGCGCGGGCGGGGAAAAGGTCTGGCTGTTGAAACCGACGACCTACATGAACCTGAGCGGCAACGCCGTCGGGGCGTGGGCGCATTTTTACAACGTGGCGCCGGAAGATGTGGCGGTGGTCCACGATGACATGGATCTGCCCGTGGGTACGCTGCGCATCCGGAAAAAAGGGTCCAGCGGCGGCCATAACGGCATCAAGTCCATCATGAACAACCTGGGCACGGACACTTTCCCGCGCTTCCGGCTGGGTATCGGCCATCCGGTCCACGACCAGCAGGCCGTCATCAACCACGTGCTGCAGCGGTTCCAGGGGGACGACCGGAAGGCCATGGAGGAGATTGCGGGCAAGACGGCGGATGCCCTGGAATACTGGCTGGCAACGGGCGGTGACACCGATGCGGTGATGCAGAAGTTCAATACGAAGCCGGCCACGGCAAAGAAACGGGCGGCCCAGGCAGCGGCAGCGGCGGCCGGGGAAGCGGCCCCGGACAAGGCGCCGTCGGAAACACGGTAATTTTTACTTGCACTCCGGCCCTTCGTGTGGTATGATATTCAAGCGTTAATGTCTGGATACATTAAGGTAATTAGAAAAAGAGGTGCTTGAAATGAAAGAAAATATCCATCCGAAATTCTATACGGACTGCAAAGTGACCTGCGGCTGCGGCAATACCTTCGTAACGGGTTCCACCAAACCGGAACTGCGCGTCGACGTCTGCAGCAAATGCCATCCGTTCTACACCGGCCAGCAGCGCAACGTTACCGCCCGCGGCCGTATCGAGAAGTTCAACAAACGCTACGGCAAAGAAGGCAAGTAATTCCAAACCAAACCAAAGAGTACGACTTACAGCAGAGCTTAGGCTCTGCTGTAATTGTATACGGACGAATCTTGATGAAAGTGTAACATGGCTAAGTTCAATATAGGCGGGCAGGCCGTCATTGAGGGTGTCATGATGCGCGGCCCGGAGGATGTGGCCGTCGCGGTCCGCAAAGCCGATGGTTCCATCGACGTGGACGTGCACCCCGTGAACAGCATCCAGGACCGCCATCCCATTTTAAAGAAACCCCTCATCCGCGGCATGGTGGTGCTGGTCGAATCCCTCGTCATGGGCATGAAGGCCCTCAGTTACTCGGCCCAGGTGTCGGGCGAGGAAGACGAGGAGATGGACGACAAGGACATGGCCCTGACCATCGTTGTCTCCGTCCTCCTTGCCGTCGGCCTCTTCATCGCCATTCCCACGTGGTCCATGCGGTTCCTGCAGCACTGGACGACGAACGCCGTGACGCTGAACCTGGCGGAAGGGTGCCTGCGTATGGCCATCTTCCTGGCCTATATCGCGGTCATTTCCTCTATGAAGGATATCCAGCGCGTGTTCCAGTACCACGGGGCGGAGCATAAGACGATCTTCGCCTACGAGGCGGGCCTGCCCCTGACCGTGGAGAACGTGCGCAAGTTCCCGCGCCTGCATCCGCGCTGCGGCACGAACTTCCTCATGATCGTCATGTGCATCAGCATCTTCGTCTTCGCCTTTCTGGGCTGGCCGAACCTGCTGGAGCGCATCCTGTCGCGCATCCTTCTGATGCCTGTCGTCGCCGGGGTCAGTTACGAGATCATCCGCTTCGCCGGCCGGCACAACGACAACCCCTGGATCCACAAGCTGATCCTGCCGGGGCTGCTGCTGCAGAAGCTGACGACGCGGGAACCGGCGGACGAAATGATCGAAGTGGCCATCGCGTCCGTCAAGGCCGTCGTGCCCGTGGACGGAAAGGCCGTGGTTTCCCTGCAGGTGCCGGACAGCATTGCCCTGAAGGCGCCCGTACAGGCCGCGGAAGCGGCTGCAGAACATCCGGACGCGGCGCCGGCGGAAACAGGGGAAGAAGCAGCGGAAGGGCCGTCCCGGGAATGATCCGGAGCGGTCATGACAACTCCTGTACGGAGAGTATATAATGAGTATGCTGGAACAATTGCACAACCTGGAAGAAAAGTACCTCGACCTGGAGGCGAAGCTGTCGGATCCCGCCGTCGTGGCCGATCCGGACCAGTACATGAAGTACGCCCGCAGCCATGCGGAACTCGGGGAAATCGTGGCAGTCTTCCGGGAATACAAGGCAAAAAAGAAGATTTATGACGACGACCTGGCGGCCGCCGGGGATACGGACGACCCGGAACTGGCGGCGATGGCCCGGGACGAAGCAGCAGCCCTGGAACCGGTCCTGGCGGAATACGGACAGCGTCTGACGGTGCTGCTCCTGCCGTCGGACCCGGACGATGACAAGGACGTCATCCTCGAAATCCGCGCCGGCGCCGGCGGGGACGAGGCGGCGCTCTTCGCAGGCGTCCTGTTCCGCATGTACATGCGCTATGCCGAACGCAAAGGCTGGCGCGTCGAAATCCTGGATGCCGGCGAAACCGGACTGGGCGGCTTCAAAGAAGTCGTCGCACAGGTTTCCGGGCCGGGCGCCTATGCACATCTTAAGTTTGAAAGCGGCGTGCACCGCGTGCAGCGTGTTCCCGAGACGGAGTCCCAGGGCCGCATCCACACGTCGACGTGCACGGTGGCGGTCCTGCCGGTGGCGGAAGAGGTCGATATGGAGATCCGGCCGGAGGACATCAAGGTGGATACGTACCGGGCGGGCGGCGCCGGCGGCCAGTATGTCAACAAGACCGAGTCGGCCGTGCGCATGACCCATCTCCCGACGGGCATCGTGGCCCAGTGCCAGGATGAGAAGTCGCAGCTCAAGAACCGCGAAAAATGCTTGCGCGTGCTGCGTTCCCGCGTAATGGAACTGTACCGGCGCGAGCAGCAGCAGGCGGAGGCGGCGGAACGCCGGAGCCAGGTGGGGACGGGCGACCGGAGCGAACGGATCCGCACGTACAATTATCCCCAGGGCCGCGTGACGGACCACCGCATCGGGCTGACGCTCCACAAGCTGGGCGCCATTGTGGACGGGGACCTGGACGAACTGCTCGGGGCCCTCATGACGGATGACCGGGGCCGCAAACTGGCGGCGCTGCAGTGAAGGGCCGCCGGGCAAGCGAAGATCTTACAAGCACAAAGGGTAACATTATGGCAGAAGAAACCCGTTGGACCGTCAACTCCATATTGAACTGGACACAGCAGTATTTCGGCAGACGGGGCGTGGACACACCGCGCCTCGATGCGGAGATACTGCTTTGTGACATTCTCGGCTGCAAACGCGTCGGCCTGTTCCTGCGTTTCAACGAGGAACTGGCCCCGGATGTGCTGAAGCGCTACCACGAAGCCGTGGTGCGGCGCGCGGCGCGGGAACCGGTGGCCTATATCCTGGGGCGCAAAGGCTTTTTGAAGTGGGATTTCAAGGTCACGCCCGATGTCCTGATTCCCCGCCCGGAAACGGAACTGCTGGTAGAGGCCATCGTGCGCTGTGTGACGGGCAAGAGCCTCGTCCAGTTGGAGAAGGAAGCGTTCTGGCGTCGCAAGGCAGAAGAAATGCGGACCCTGGCGGAAAAGAGCCGGGAGGCCGCCCGTACCCGCCTGCAGGAAGAGACGGATCCCGACAAGGCCCGCTTCATCGTGCAGGAGGCGGCGGACCGCCAGGCCGCGGCAGAAGAGGCGGCGGCCCGCAATACGGGCGGAGCGGACGAACTGCGGCAGCACCGCCTGTCCCTGCTCGACGTGGGCACAGGCAGCGGCGCCATCCTGCTCTCCCTGCTGGCCCTGCTGCCCGATGCGGCGGGAACGGCGCTGGACATTTCGCCGGCGGCCCTGGCGGTGGCCAAAGAGAACGCGCGGAATCTTGGCGTGGCGGAGCGGGCGGAATTTTTGGAGTCGGACCTGCTGGCCCGCGTCCCGTCCGGACGGCGCTACGATGTCATCGTTTCGAATCCGCCGTATATTCCTGACCAGGATGTGGCGGCCCTTGCCCCCGAGGTGCGCCGGGAACCGGTACTGGCCCTGAAGGGCGGCCGGGACGGACTCGACGTGTACCGCCGCCTGCTGCGGCAGCTGCCGGCCTTCCTGGCGGAAGACGGACTGGCGGCTTTCGAAGTCGGAATCGGGGAAGGACGGGCTGTGGCTTCGCTCTGTGCCCGCGCGGGCCTGGCGGAAACGGCGGTCTGCCTTGATTTCGCCGGTATCGACCGGATGGTCTTTGCCGCCCGCCCGAGGTCGCGCTATGCGGCCGCGGTGGCAGCGCTGCGGGACGGCACTTCAGCATAAAAGGGGAAACAGAAAGTGGAAACGAAATTTTGGGATTTGAAGAAGGATCCGCACCGGGCGATTGAAGAAGCGGCGGCCCTCATACGGGCCGGCGAAGTGGTCGCCTTTCCGACGGAAACGGTGTACGGACTCGGCGCCGACGGGCTGAACGGCACGGCGGTGGCGAAGGTCTTCGCGGCGAAAGGGAGGCCGGCAGACAATCCGCTCATCCTGCACGTGTCCGCGAAGGAACAGATCCGGAATCTGACGACGGGGCTCAGTGCCAATGCGCAGGCCCTCATCGACACGTTCTGGCCCGGCCCCCTGACGGTGGTCGTGCCGAAGGCGCCCTGCGTACCTGACGAAACGAGCGCCGGTCTGGACACGGTGGCAGTGCGCATGCCCTCCCACCCCGTGGCGAACGCCTTTATTGCGGCCTGCGGCTGCCCCGTCGCGGCACCGAGCGCGAACATTTCCGGCAAGCCGAGCCCCACGAACGCGGCCGATGTAGCCGAAGATATGACGGGCAAGATTGCCGGCATCCTGGACGGCGGCAGCTGCGGCATCGGGGTGGAATCGACGGTCGTGGACACGACGTCCCCCGTCCCGACCATCCTGCGGCCGGGCGGCATTACGCGGGAAATGCTGGAAAGCCTGCTGGGCGCTGTGGAAATCGACCCGGCCCTGAGCGGCAATCCGGCCGTGCGCCCCAAGGCGCCGGGCATGAAATACAGGCATTATGCGCCCAAGGCCCCCCTGTACATTTACGAAGGCCCGGAAAGCGCCATGCGCCTCGTCCAGGCGGTGGAACGGGCAGCCAGGCAGGGCATCCGTACAGGCGTCCTCTGCGACGACCGCACGGAAAAGGAACTGCAGGCCCTGCTGGGGCGCACCGGATGCGTCGCCATCCTCTCCTGGGGGGCGGACAAGGCGGACCTGGCGGAGACCCTCTATACGCAGCTGCGGAAATTCGACCGCTTCAGCCCGTCCGTCATCCTGGGCATGGGCGTCAGCGAAACCGGCCTGGGGCTGGCCGTCATGAACCGCATGCGCAAAGCGGCGGGCTTCAACATCCTCCTGGCGCGGGACGGGCAGGTGACCATCCGGAGCGGCAGCGGCTTCCCGGACTACATGCTGGGGTAAGGCCGCCGCCGGGGCGTGCCGGCGGTGCGTTTCCGCACGGTTTGTAAGACACGGGCATTTATGTTAAAATATATCAATTGGAACAGATGTCCCGGTTGACAGCCGGGAACTGGAACAACAAAGGAACAAGTCATTTTCGGAGGCGGAATCATGAAGATTGCGATTGGCAGCGATCACGGCGGCATTCATCTGAAAAAGGTCCTTATGGATCATCTGGCGGAACGGAAGATTGAGACGGACGACCTGGGCACGTATACGGAAGCATCCTGCGACTACCCCGATTACGCGGTCAAGGTCTGCGACGAAGTCGTTGCCGGCCGGGCGGAACGTGGCATCCTGGTCTGCGGCACAGGGATCGGCATGTGCATAGCGGCCAACAAAGTGGACGGGATCCGCGCCGCTTTGTGCAACGACGCCTTTTCGACCAAGATGAGCCGCGAGCACAACAACGCCAACGTGATGTGCCTGGGCGAACGCGTGACGGGCCCCGGCCTGGCGGTCATGCTGCTCGACATCTGGCTGGATACGGAATTTGCCGGCGGACGCCATGAACGCCGCGTCAACAAGATCATGGCCATCGAAAAACGCTGAAGGAAGACAGGCTGAACGGGAAAAGGGGAAACGACATGAAACTGCACATTGTGGACCATCCGCTGATTGCGCACAAACTGACGATGATGCGCGACAAAAACTGCAACAGCAAGAACTTCCGCGAACTCTGCGGCGAAATCGCTTCGCTCATGACGTACGAAGTGACCCGCGACTGGTCGCTGGTGCCGATCGAAATCGAGACACCGCTGGAAACGATGACGGGCTCCCGTCTGGAGGGCGAAGTGACGATCATCCCGATCCTGCGTGCCGGCCTGGGCCTTTTGAACGGCGTACTGCGCATGGTTCCCCATGCCCACGTGGGTCATATCGGCCTGTACCGCGACCCCGTGACGCACGAACCCCACGAATACTACTGCGGCCTGCCGAAACAGCTGGACGCGAAATGTATCGTCGTCGATCCCATGCTGGCCACGGGCGGTTCCGCGGCAGCAGCGATCACGATGCTGAAGCGGCATGGTTTGAAGCACATCACCCTCATGGTGCTCGTAGCGGCTCCCCAGGGGGTGGAACTGGTCAACAAGGAACATCCCGACGTGGAAATCTATACGGCGGCCCTGGACCGCGGACTGAACGACAAGGCCTACATCCTGCCCGGCCTGGGCGATGCGGGCGACCGCGTCTTCGGTACGCTGTAAGAGGGCCTGCCCCGCAGGCAGGCAAAGGACGGCCGTAAGGCCGGAAGGTATCGCTATGGCAAAGAAAGAGACGAGACCGGACTGGGACCACTATTTCATGGAGATCGCCGAAGTGGTCAGCAAGCGGTCCACGTGCCTGCGCCGCAGCGTGGGTGCGGTCATCGTGAAAAACAAGCAGATTCTGGCGACAGGGTACAACGGTACGCCGAAAGGCATGCCCCACTGCGCCGAAGTCGGCTGCCTGCGGGAACAGCTCCATGTCCCCTCGGGCAAGAACCATGAACTGTGCCGCGGCATCCACGCGGAACAGAACGCCGTCGTGCAGGCGGCCTTACACGGTGTGTCCGTCGAAGGCGGGACGCTGTACTGCACGAACCAGCCCTGCGTGGTCTGCACCAAGATCCTGATCAACGCGGGAATTGAACGGATCGTCTACAAGGAACCGTATCCGGACGCGCTGGCCCAGGATATGCTGGCCGGCTCGGACATCCGGGTGGAAATCCTCGACGAACCGGACAACGAAAAAAGAGGTTAAGCAAGCGTGTATATTTTAGCCCTTATCATCGCCTTGCTGGCAAGCTTCCTGCTCACGCCCTACGTGAAGCAGCTGGCGTTCCGCATCGGGGCGGTGGACCGACCTGATAAACGAAAAGTACATACGCACATCATGCCGCGCCTCGGCGGCCTGGCCATTTATCTGGCCACCGTCCTGGCCGTGGTTTTGTGTGTCCCGCTGACGAAGGACATCATCGGCATCCTGCTGGGCGGCACGTGGATCGTCTTTCTCGGCATCCTGGACGACAAGTATTCCCTGCCGGCGAAAGTCAAGCTCCTGGGGCAGATCATCGGGGCGTGCATCCTGTGTGCCTTCGATATCCGCATCGAGTGGCTGAACAATCCCTTCGGCGGTTATTTCTATCTGGAATACCTGTCCATCCCGTTCACGATCTTCTGGGTCATCAGCTTCATCAACGTCGTCAACCTGATTGACGGCCTGGACGGGCTGGCGGCCGGCGTGACGGGCATTGCGTCCATCACGGTCATCCTCGTGGCCGTGCATCAGGGTTATTTCCCGGTGGCGACCGTGACGGCGGCCCTGGCCGGCGGCATCATCGGCTTCATCCACTACAACTTCAACCCGGCGACCATCTTCATGGGCGATACGGGCAGTATGTTCATCGGCTACATGCTGGCGGCGGTTTCCGTCTTCGGCGCCGTAAAGAGCGCCGCGACCATCGCCCTCATCGTGCCGGCCGTGGCCCTGGGCGTACCCATCATGGACACGGCCTTCGCCATCCTGCGGCGCTACAGCAACGGACGGCCCATTTTCCAGCCCGACAAAGGGCATCTGCATCACCGCCTGCTGGCCATGGGGCTGAGCCAGCGCCAGGCCGTGCTCCTCATGTACGCCATCAGTGCCGTCCTGAGCATCGCGGCGGCCATCCTCTCCGAAGCGAGCGGGTATGTGGCGGCGGCAGTCATCCTGGTTGTGGTGGTGGCTGTGGTCATCGGCGCCAAGAAAATCGGTATTTTGAACGACCGTATGAATTGACGGCTTGCAATACAAGGAGGTCTTCCCTTTGAAGAAATTGAAAGTCATGACGGTTTTCGGCACGCGGCCGGAAGCCATCAAGATGTGTCCCCTCGTCATGGAGCTGCGCAAGCACCCGGACACGATCGAGCCGGTTGTCGCCGTCACGGCGCAGCATCGGGAAATGCTGGACCAGGTGCTGGAACTGTTCGGCATCGTGCCTGACTACGACCTGAACATCATGAAGGGCGGCCAGACGCTGTACGATGTGACGACCCGCGCCTTGATGGGGCTGAAGGATGTCCTGGAACAGGCGGAACCGGACCTGGTACTGGTCCACGGCGACACGACGACGACCTTCGCCGGTGCCCTGGCGGCCTATTACATGCAGATTCCCGTAGGCCATGTGGAAGCAGGCCTGCGCACGGGCAACAAGTATTCCCCCTTTCCGGAGGAAATGAACCGCAAACTGACCGGCGCCATTGCGGACCTCCATTTCTCCCCGACGACGACGAGCCGGGACAACCTGCTGAAGGAAAACGTGGATCCCTCCCGCATCTTTGTGACAGGCAACACAGTCATCGACGCCCTGGACACGACGGTGCGCAAAGACTACAAGTTCGACGACCCCGTCGTGGAAAAGGCTCTGGCGGAAAACAAGCGCCTCATCGTGATGACGACGCACCGCCGGGAAAACCTCGGCGAACCCATGCGGCACGTATACCGCGCCCTGAAGACGGTGCTGGAGGCATGCCCCGATGTGGCGGCCATCTTCCCGGTGCATAAGAATCCCAAAGTGCGCGAAGTCGTGAAGGCTGAGTTGGAAGGCCTGGACCGCGTCTACCTGACGGAGCCCATGGACTACCAGCCTTTCGCCAACCTCATGAGCCGGGCCGATATCGTCCTGACGGACAGCGGCGGCATCCAGGAGGAGGCCCCGGCCCTGGGCAAACCCGTCCTGGTGCTGCGCGACACGACGGAACGGCCTGAGGCCGTGACGGCCGGGACGGTCCGCCTCGTGGGGACGGACTACGACGCCGTCAGGGAGGAAACCATGAAGCTCCTGACGGATCCGGCGTACTACCGGAAAATGGCCGAAGCGGTCAATCCCTATGGGGATGGCCAGGCCTGCCGGCGCATTGTCGGCTTTATTTTGAAACAGTTTGGCTGCACGGACGAAATACCGGAAGAATTCAACGTACAGTAATCCCCTTTTTGAGGGGAAACAGGGGATTTTTTGTACAGAAAGCAGACACGTCGTGTAAAAGCCCAAAAAAGAGTTGTCCTTTGTGTCAGAATATATTAAAATAAAATAGCGCAACCAAAATCACATATTTTTCACAATTACGGAGCAAGACTGGATATGCTGGATTTCAAAGGGAGTAGTCCGGCCAGTGTCAAAGCGGCCTTGAAGCTTCTTTGGAACCGGCAGCTGGCCGTGGCGGCGATCCTGGGGACGGCGGGGGCCTTCCTGCTGACCGGGGATGCCCGGACTTCGTGGCTGGGCGGCATGGTATGGGCCGTGCTGGACGCAGCCATCGTCTTCGGCTGTACGTGGTATTCGGCCAAGCATCCGCCTCTGGCGCGGCGCTTGGTGGCTGTCATGCGCGTCACCCGTCTGGCCCTGGCGGTAATCCTCGTTTTTGGTATGTTAAGATTAAGGCTGACAGTGGCTCCGCTGCTGTTGGGCTTTATTCTGTTACATATTATATTTATTTTCAATTTATTAAATTTCACGCGCCGAAAGAACCAAAAAGACATTCGCCGGCCGTGAGGAAAGGAGAAAAACGAGATGGGAACTGCTGAACAAGCAAGCAACGAAATCATTCATTACCTGCCTATGCAGGTCGACTTCCTCGGCATGACGGTCCACATGCAGACGCTCTATATGAGCTGGCTCGCGTGCATCATCACGATTGTCGTCGTATGGGCGATCACTTCCGGTTCCAAAATGGTTCCGGGCCGCGCGCAGGCAGCGTTGGAAATGTTTTTCGATGCCCTTGGCGGACTGATTGAAAAGAATATGGGTAAGGAAGGCCGCAGCAAGATGCAGGCATTCTTCTTCACCCTGTTCCTCTATCTGCTCGTCGCCAATGAAATCGGTGTATTCCTGCCGAGCATCGGGATTCATTTCACTTCGCCCACGAATGATATGAACACTGTCTTTGCTTTGTCTATCCTGGTTATGGTCGTGGCCTACATCTACGGCGTCGCCAATAAAGGCATCGGCTATTTCGGCCACTTCGTGAAACCCTATGTCCCGTTCTTACCGCTGAACATCGTGGAAGAAATCGCGAAACCCATAACCCTGGCTCTTCGTCTGTTTGGTAATATCCTTGCCGGCGAAATCCTTCTGATTGTCCTGTATAAGTTGTGCCCCTGGGTCATTCCCGACATCTGGGTCCTGTTCAGTCTCTTTGTCGGCGTGTTGCAGGCATTCGTATTCACGATGCTGAGCATCATCAACATCGCGCCGTCCTTTGTGGGCAAACACTGATCCGGTGGATCCCTTCCTGTGCGTGAGGGCGTGCAGGAAACAGAAACAAACAACAAAACCGCTTTGAGAATAATGAGAAAAGTGAAAGGATGAGTATTTAAATGGAAAACGCAATTATTGTAGCTGCCTCCGTACTGGCCGCAGGTATTATTGGTGCTTTCGCCGCTATGGGCGCTGCCAAGGGCGACAGCATGGTTACGTCCAAGACTCTGGAATGCATGGCTCGTCAGCCGGAACAGGCTTCCAACTTCCAGGTCACCATGTTCATTTCCGTCGGCCTGATTGAATCCATTCCTATCATTGCCGTCGTAATCGCCATCGTACTGGTATTTGCCAACCCGTTCGTAAAATAATCGATCCGGGTTACGAATGAGCTGCAAACAAGCTTCATGATAAGGAAAAGGAGTGCTGAAATTGGTAGAATTTGATGCAACATTTTTTGCGCAGATCATTAATTTCCTGATCCTCCTCTTCATCCTGGGCAAATTCGCCTACAAACCGTTAATGAAAGTGTTGGACGAACGCCGCGAACGCGTTGCCAACGATCTGGAAGCCGCTGAAAAGACCAGAGTGGAAGCAGAAGCCCTGAAGGCCCAGTACAGCAAACAGCTGGCTGATGCCCGCAGCGAGGCCACCGCTATCCTCGACAAGGCCAACAAGGCAGGCCAGAAGGTTCATGACGATTATATGGCACAGGCACAGGCTGAAAAGGATCAGATGATGACGGCAGCGAAACAGACCATCGCTGACGAAAAGGACCAGGCTATGTCCGACGTCCGTGCACAGGTCATCAATCTGGCTACGGAAATCGCCAGCAAGGTAGTGGATCAGAAACTGAATTCCGCCGCCGACCAGGAACTGGTGGCGAAAACCGCTGATTCCGTCCTGAACAAATAATCGGACCGCAACCCTGAATCACGAAATGAACACAGGCTGTTTGTGCCTGTTATCTAGAATACCTGTTTTGACACAGGAGACATGGAGGTGAAAGATACAGTATGGCTAGCGATGAAAAACTGAGCCTGATCCTCAAGAGCCTGGACAAACTCCAGCTCGCGGGCGACAAACTGAAGTCCGTGGCCAGCAACGGTATCATTCCCGTTGTCCTGACGACGGCTAAAGAACTCACTGTATCTGAAAAAGACACCGTAGCCAAGTTTATCGGCGATAAGCTGGGCTATCTGGTATACTTGGAAACCACTGTTGATCCTTCCATTATTGGCGGTTCCGTATTAAAAGCCGGCGATCAGATTTATGACGCCAGCGTGAAACGTCAGATGGAAAAGGTCAGCGACGCCATGGCCAAGGAAGCTGTAAAGGGCGGTGCCCTGACGGATTTTGCCGCAGTGACCGAAAGCCTGGCTGAGACGGTTGCAAAGACCGACATCCAGCCCGATATGGAAGAAGTCGGCACCATCGAAAAGGTAGGCGACGGCATTGCGACCGTGACCGGCCTTCGTCATGCCATGGCAGGCGAACTGGTCTCCCTGAAAGGCGGCGTCTACGGCATGGTGCAGAACCTGATGCCGGACCGCGTCGGCATCGTGCTGATGGGCGGGGAAACCACCGTCGGCGAGGGCGACATCGTACGCCGCACGGGCAAACTGATGCAGGTTCCTGTAGGCGAAGGCCTGCTGGGCCGCGTCGTCAACCCCCTGGGCGAACCGATTGATGGCCTGGGTGAAATCAAATATGCCGCTACCCGTCCGGTCGAATCCCCTTCGCCGGGCATTGCAGACCGTAAACCGGTAGATGTACCTCTGCAGACCGGTATCAAGGCCATCGACGCCATGGTACCGATTGGACGCGGCCAGCGTGAATTGATCATCGGCGACCGTGGTACCGGTAAATCCGCCATCGTCATCGACACGATCATCAACCAGAAAGGGAACGGCGTTCTCTGCGTATACGTCGCCATCGGCCAGAAGGCATCCACGGTGGCACGCCTGTCCCGTACTCTCGAAAAATACGGTGCCAAGGACTACACCATCATCGTGGCCGCTACGGCCGCGCAGTCCGCTCCGCTGCAGTACCTGGCTCCTTATGCCGGTGTATCCATGGCGGAATATTTCATGAACCAGGGCAAGGACGTGCTCGTCATTTACGATGACCTGTCCAAGCACGCCGTGGCGTATCGTGCCATGTCCCTGCTGCTCCGTCGTCCTCCCGGACGTGAAGCTTACCCCGGCGATGTATTTTACTTACATTCCCGTCTGCTGGAACGGGCAGCCCGCCGTAACGAACAGGCAGGCGGCGGCTCCATCACGGCCCTGCCCATCATCGAGACGCTGGCAGGCGACGTAGGCGGCTACATCCCGACCAACGTCATTTCCATCACCGACGGCCAGATTTACCTGGAAACGGACCTGTTCTATGCAGGTATCCGCCCGGCCATCAACGTCGGTCTGTCCGTATCCCGTGTCGGCGGTTCCGCACAGATCAAGGCTATGAAGAACGTAGCCGGCACCCTGCGTCTGGACCTGGCCCAGTACCGCGAACTGGCCGCATTCGCCCAGTTCGGCTCCGACCTCGACAAGACCACGAAGGCCCAGTTGGACCGCGGCGTCCGCATGACGGAACTGCTGAAACAGCCGCAGTATTCCCCCATGCCTGTCGAAAAACAGGTCATGTCCCTCTATGCCGGCACGAAAGGCTATCTGGATGACATCCCCGCTTCCGACGTAACCCGTTTCGAAGCGGAAATGCTGAAATACCTGGATAACAACGCACCGGAAATCGGGGCGGACATCGTCAAGAACAAGAAGATCACCGATGCGAACGAAGCAGCTCTGAAGAAAGCTATTGAAGACTTCAAGCAGACCTTTACCCCCTCTGACGGAAAGAGGTGAGTGACTGATGCCGAATCCACGCGAAATTCACCGGCACATGCGCAGTATCGGGAACATCCAGCAGATCACGAAAGCGATGAAGATGGTTGCTGCCGCGCGTCTGCGCCGGGCGCAGGAAAAAGCTGCATCCAGCCGCCCCTTTGCCGACAAAATCGAATCGATGCTCATCACCGCCCTGGGCGACAGCACGCTGCAAAGCAAGCTGGACCTGGGCGAAGCGCCGCTGATGGCTTCCCGCAGCGTGCAGAAGACCGGATTCATCGTAATCGCCGGCGATAAAGGCTTGGCCGGCCCTTACAACTCCAACGTCCTGAAGCATGCCCTGGCGGAAATCACGGAATGTGAAAACTACAGCATCATCACGGTCGGCCGTAAAGCGAAGGAATATTTCCAGCATCGCGGCTTCGATGTAGCGAAGGATTTCTTCGGCCTGTCGGACAAACCGAACTTCGATTATGCGGAACAGATCGCCAAGGCCGCTTCCGAAATGTTCATTTCAGGAGAAGTGGACGAGGTGAAGCTGATTTACACGCATTTCAAGTCGGCCCTGTCCTTCACGCCGGAAACCACCCAGTTGCTGCCGGTCCTGGTACCGGGCGAAAAAGCAGTCAGGATTTCCAGCGGTGTCTCCTTCCCGGCAGGTGAAGACGGGGAAGAGGAAGAGGAGATCGGCGAAGTCATTTACGAGCCGAATCCCCAGACGCTGATGAAGGAACTGCTTCCTAACTACGTCAAGACTCTGATTTATGCCGCGCTCATGCAGGCTGCGGCATCCGAACTCGGTGCCCGTATGACGGCCATGTCTTCGGCTACCGACAATGCGAGTGATTTACTTAGATCTTTAGAGTTGTCATACAATAAAGCTCGTCAAGCAGGCATTACTCGTGAAATCAACGAAATTGTTGGCGGTGCGGAAGCGCTGAGCCAGCAAAACTAAGGGAGGAAAATTATAGATGACTGGTAAGATAGTACAAGTCGTCGGCCCTGTTGTCGACATTAAATTTCCGCCAAATGGCCTGCCTGCAATCTATAACGCGATCCACATCGACGGTGTCGTCGGTGAGGGCATCAAGATCCATCTGACCACGGAAGTCATGCAGCACATCGGCGACGACGTCGTCCGTACCGTTGCCATGAGCTCCACCGATGGCCTGGTTCGCGGTATGGATGCAGTCGACACTGGTGCGCCCATCAAGGTTCCTGTTGGTCCCGGAACCCTGGGCCGTATCTTCAACGTATTGGGCGAGACCGTAGACCACGATCCCACTCCTGTTGAAGCAGCCGATTATTGGCCCATTCACCGTCCTGCTCCGGCCTTTGCGGAACAGTCGACGACGGCGGAAATGCTGGAAACCGGCATCAAGGTCATCGACCTGATCGAACCTTACGCATTAGGCGGCAAGGTCGGTCTGTTCGGCGGCGCCGGTGTAGGCAAGACCGTTATCATCATGGAACTCATCCATAACATCGCTACGGCCCACGGCGGGTATTCCGTATTCGCAGGCGTAGGCGAACGTACCCGTGAAGGCAATGACCTTTGGGGCGAAATGAAGGAGTCCGGCGTTATCAACAAGACCTGTCTGGTATACGGGCAGATGAACGAGCCCCCCGGAGCCCGTATGCGTGTCGGCCTGACGGGCCTGACCATGGCGGAATATTTCCGTGACGTGTCCGGTCAGGACGTGCTGCTGTTCATTGACAACATCTTCCGTTTCATTCAGGCCGGTTCCGAAGTATCCGCCCTGTTAGGCCGCATGCCGTCCGCCGTAGGTTATCAGCCTACGCTGGCTAACGACATCGGCGCCCTGCAGGAACGTATCGCTTCCACGACGAAAGGTTCCATCACGTCGGTACAGGCCGTCTACGTACCTGCCGACGACTTGACCGACCCTGCTCCGGCAGGCACTTTCGCCCATCTGGACGCAACGACCAACCTGAACCGTTCCATCGCCGAATTAGGCCTGTATCCGGCCGTGGATCCTCTGGACTCTACCAGCCGTATCCTGGATCCGCTGATTGTCGGGGAAGAACATTACAAAGTAGCCCGCGGCGTGCAGGCTATCCTGCAGCGCTATAAGGAACTGCAGGACATCATCGCCATCCTGGGCATGGAAGAATTGTCCGAAGAAGACAAGGTCACCGTGGCCCGCGCCCGTAAGATCCAGCGTTTCCTGTCCCAGCCGTTCTTCGTAGGCGAACAGTTCACCGGTACCCCCGGCCAGTACGTTCCGCTGAAAGAAACCATCCGCGGCTTCAAGGAAATCCTGGAAGGCAAGCATGACAATCTGCCCGAAAACGCTTTCTACATGGTAGGCACCATCGACATGGCTGTCGAGAAAGCGAAGAAGATCGAAGCGGAAGCGGATGCGGAGTGAGCTTATGGCTAATTTAATGCAGTTGAATGTCCTGTCTCCGGACGCCTACGTGTTCCAGGCAGATAACATCTCCTATGTCGACGCCCATACCGAAGGCGGTGCCGTGGGCATCCTGCCCCGGCATGCCACCATGGTTGCGGCCCTCGACCCTGCGCCGCTGAAATACCGCGACGAGACCGGGGAGGCACATTATCTGTTTGTGGACGGCGGGTTCCTCGAAGTCAAGGACAATGTGGTTACCATTTTAAGTGTAGCCGCCGAAATCGCTGAATCCATCGATGTGGAGAAAGCGGAGGCAGCCCTGGAACGTGCCAAAGCCAAGATTGACAACCTGGACAAGGAAATCGATCTGCCGGCCGTCCAGGCCGACCTGAAACGGGCCGAAGCCCGGATCAAGACGGTAAAACTGTCGAAAGCCAAAGCCTGAGCAAGGCAGACGCAATAACGCAAGGCATCCTGCATGACGCAGGGTGCCTTTTTTTTGACGGGTTCCGGCCGCCGCGGTTGCCCTGCCTGACTGTTTTAGTATATAATGACAGTAGGGGGGATATCCAGAAACGGATTCGGATACCCAGTATCATGGGAATCGGGTACAATGTGGGCAGGAGGTGACAGCATCATGAAAGATTTCATGAAACCGGTTGCCGGCAACAAAATGGTGGAACTGAAAGCGGAAATCAACGACCTGAAGGCCCTCTTGGCTAAAACAGACGACCCGGACAGGATCCGGCACCTGAAAAAGGTGATCTCGGAAAAGCAGACCTATTACAACATTTTGGTGGACAAAGTCCGTCTGGCGAAATGACCGGGGCAGAAACGCGGCGGGAACGGACTTGAAGGCAGGAGAAGGCAGACAGCATGAATTTTGATCAAAATACATATATCTGGGTGTCCCTCGTCGTGCGGTGCATCCTGACATGGTATGTCATCCGCGATTCAGAAAAACGCAAGACACCCTTCCGCCCTGGCTGGATTGTCTTTACGTTCCTGTTGTGGCCCGTCTTTTTCGCCTATCTCTACTACTCCCGGAAGATGGCGCAGAAACCCCTGCTGTCCAACATGTACCAGCGGGAAGCGGAAATGCGCCGCAAGATGGAGGAGCAGCGCCAGCATATCCAGACTGAACGGGAAGCCTGGGAACGGCTGCGCAAAGAGGAAGCGGCCAAGAACCACCAGACCTCTGCGGAACTGGACGAAGCCCAGAAACAGCGTGCCGAAGCCAAGGCACGGCGCATGAGGGAACTGGCGGAAGAACGGCGGCAGCAGGAAGAGGCGGCCGCACGTACCCTGAAACTGAAGAAGTAAAGCAAGATAAAAGCGGCGGCGGTTCCGCCGCTTTTTTAGTGTCTGGAAAGATACTTGCGGAACAGGACCGAAAAGTGCTAATATAGGATAGATTGATTATAAAGATATCATGGCGCAGTGTGCCATGAATACCAAATATAAGTTTTGAGACAACGTACCGTATGGTACACAGGAGGATTCTGAGTGGACAAACTGATTGTCAAGGGCGGCAACCGCCTGACAGGCACTGTCAAGACCAGCGGTGCGAAGAACGCCGTCCTGCCCATCATAGCCGGTTCCATCCTGGGCGAAACCCCGAGCCGTCTGGACGAAATTCCCCAGCTGGAAGATGTCAAGACGATTTGCGGCGTCCTGGAATACCTGGGCGTTAAGATTGACAGCAGCGAAGATCATGCCCTGACGATGGACACACGCAGCATTACGGCGTATGAAGCGCCATACGAACTGGTGCACAGCATGCGCGCCTCTTTCGTGGTCATGGGACCCCTGCTGGCCCGAGTGGGCCATGCCCGCATTTCCCAGCCTGGCGGCTGCGCCATCGGCAGCCGGCCCATCGACCTGCATCTGAAAGGCTTTGAACTGCTGGGCGCCAAAATCACCCAGGACCACGGCTTCATCGAAGCCACGGCTCCCCAGGGCCTGAAGGGCGCCGACATCTATCTGGATTTTCCCAGCGTGGGCGCGACGGAAAACATCATGATGGCGGCCTGTCTGGCGGAAGGGACGACGACCCTGGAAAACCCGGCGGAAGAACCGGAAATCGTCGACCTGGCGAACTACCTGAACCAGATGGGCGCCCATGTGCGCGGCGCCGGAACAGACGTCATCCGCATTGAAGGCGTCAAACATATGCACGGCAGCGACCATACGGTCATTCCGGACCGCATCGAGGCGGGTACCTATATGATCGGCGCGGCCATGACCCATGGCGACGTCATTATTGAAAACGTGCTGGTGGAACACCAGAAACCCCTGCTGGCGAAGCTGCGCGAAGCCGGTGTCACCATTGAGGAGGACATCGACCGCATCCACGTCACCTGCCCGGGCGAACTGAAGGCCATCAACATCAAGACGATGCCCTATCCTGGGTTCCCGACGGACATGCAGGCCCAGATGATGGCCATGATGACCATCTGCAGGGGCCGCAGCACGGTCATGGAGACGGTGTTTGAGAACCGCTTTATGCACGTGGTGGAACTGAACCGCATGGGGGCCAGTATTGAGACGACGGGCGCCCGCGGCGCCCTGATTGAAGGGCCGGCCAAGCTGACGGGCTGCGAAGTCAACGCAACGGACCTGCGTGCCGGCGCTGCCATGGTCCTGGCGGGCCTGGTGGCCGAAGGCAAGACGGTCATCGGCAACCTGCACCACATCGACCGCGGGTACGAAAACCTGGTCGGCAAACTGCAATCCCTGGGTGCCGACATCCAGCGCATCAAGGTGCAGGAGTAAGGAAGGAGAAAGATTATGTTTGGCGGAGCGACAGACATTGGAATTGATTTGGGGACGGCCAACATCCTCGTATATGCAAAGGGGAAGGGCATCGTATTGAACGAGCCCTCCGTCGTGGCCGTGGAAAAGAAGACGAACAAGATCCTGGCCGTGGGGACCGAAGCCCGGGACATGCTGGGGCGGACGCCCCATGGCATCGTGGCGGTACGCCCTCTGCGGGATGGAGTCATCGCCAATTACACCATTACCCAGAAAATGCTGGAATACCTGATCCATAAAGTGGCGGGGAAGAGCTTCTTCTTCCGTCCCCGTGTCATGACCTGCATCCCGGTCAACATCACGTCTGTGGAAAAGCGGGCCGTGTTGGAAGCGACCATCCAGGCCGGCGTGTCCAAGACATACCTCATTGAGGAACCGCTGGCAGCTGCCCTGGGGGCCGGCCTCGACATCATGGTGCCGTCCGGCAAGATGGTCGTCGACATCGGCGGCGGCACGACGGATATCGCCATCCTGAGCCTCGGCGGCGTGGTAGATTCCGATTCCGTACGCATCGGCGGCGATAAGTTTGACGAGGCCATCGTGCGCTACATCAAGAAGGAATACAACTGCCTCATCGGGGAAACCCTGGCGGAAAAGATCAAGGTCGAGATCGGCAATGTGGATCCTGATGTGCCGGACAAGACCATGGACCTGACGGCGCAGAATACGGTGAACGGCATGCCTGTGCAGCTGACCGTTTCGTCGAAGGACGTCCGCGAGGCCCTGTCGGAATCGCTGGACAGCCTCTTCGGACGCATCCGCTCCGTACTGGAAAAATGCCCGCCCGAACTGTCGGCGGACATCGTGGCCAACGGCATCTGCCTGACCGGCGGCGGAGCATTGCTGGGCGGTCTGGCCCATATGCTGAGCGAGAACACGGGCATCAAGGTCATTGTGGCGGAAAACCCGCTGGACTGCGTGGCGGTCGGTACGGGCAAGGCGCTGGAGAACCTGGACAAGCTGCGCCCCGGCACGGTGTTCAGCAACGCCATGTTCTGATATGGCCCGGCCCGCAGGCGGGACGGAAAAATGACAAGATATATTTCATGGACGGCCGGAAAGGGCGTATCGCCTGTTTCACGGCCGTTTTCCCATTTCAGAAAGGAAGGTACCGGTTTGATGAAAGGAAACGTTACAGGGTGTCTGGCAGGACTGCTGGGTGCCCTGCTGCTCCTGGTGCAGACGCCGGCCCAGGCGGCCGTCACGAATATGCGGGTCAGTACGAGCCCGACAAAGGTCCGCGTCGTGCTGGACCTGGATGCGCCGGTGCAGTACAAGGAGACGGTGGACGGGACAGGCATCCGCCTCGACCTGGACACGAAGGCGGCGAAGAAGTTCGTCCAGAAACCGAAAGATCCGGCGGTCCGCCAGATTGAGATGACGCCGCAGGGGCGGTCCGCCAGCCGGCTGCAGGTGACGCTGGCTAAGGAAGGACAGCACCGCGTACTGCTGCTGAAGAACCCCGACCGCCTGGTCCTGGACCTGTACCGGATCCAGATCATCCGCCAGACCAAAGACCTGGGCAACGGCCTGCAGTACACCTACTGGCAGGACGATATGGACGGAAAGGCCGTGCGCCTTTACGCCCTGACCTTGGCACCGGGCAGCGGCTACTACGTGAAACCCTTCTCTGCGGCCCTCGACCATAACGGACGGGGCCGCCTGGCGCAGGCGGCTTCCGCGACGGGCGCCCGCGCCGCCGTCAATGCCTGCTATTTCGACACGGACGGCTGGGTCATCGGCAACTGCAAATGGGAGGACACCTTCTTCGGCGGAGATGACACTCCCCGCAGCGCCCTGGCCAGGGACAAGGAGGGGCGGTACAGCGTACTGCAGGACCTGTCCTACCGGGGTACGGTGAAACTGCCGGGCGCCGTGGAGCTGCCTATCACCGGCGTCAACCGGCAGCGGCTGGCCCAGGACCTTATCGTCTTCAACGGCCAGTATGGCCGCTCGACCGGCACGAATGAATTCGGCCGCGAGGTCAAGGTGAAGGACGGCCGCGTGACCGCCGTGTCCACCAAAGGGAACATGTCCCTGGACGCAGATTCCCTCGTCCTGTCGGGCCACGGCGCCAATGCGGATGCCCTGGCAAAAGTACGCGTCGGGGACCCGCTGGAAATTGAGCAGACCCTGGGCAGCCACACGGCCGACTTGATGCAGATGGTCGTCGGGGCCGGCCCCTCCTTGGTGGAAAACGGGTCCATCAACGTCCGCTCCGCCCAGGAACAGATGGCAGGCGATATCGCCAATGGCCGCGCGCCGCGGACGGGTGCCGGTGTCAAGGCGGACGGCTCCCTCCTCCTCATGGTCGTGGACGGCCGCAGCCAGTATTCCGCCGGCATGACCCTGAAGGAGTTTGCCTGGTACCTGCGCCGCTTCGGCGCCGTGCAGGCCGTCAACTTCGACGGCGGCGGGTCTTCGGAAATGGTCGTGGACGGCCAGGTGAAGAATCGGCCGTCCGACGGGGCCGAACGCCCTGTCAGCATCGCCCTTGGTGTTTTCCGCCAGTGAGGCGGGGCGGAAAGTTTTCGGGAGCCACAAAAAATTGACACAATAATATCGTGTCCCGGTGTATAATATTATAATAGGCCTAGTGTATATCCGTTTCCGCCGGTTCCGGCGGGCGGTAAGGATAACTGTCGTGGGAAAGGGACTGCGCTTCTTCCGGAAGCCGGTCCGGTGCGGAAGGAGGAATCGTTATGCGCAGACCTTCATACTGGAAGCAGATCGTAGCAGCCGCTGTTGCCGTTGCGGCTTTCGGCGTCTATTCGTTTGCGTTTGCGGCGGGGGTGGCCCAGAAAAGCACGCTGAACGGCGTCGTCCAGGCGGACGGGCTCGTCAAGGCGGGCCAGAGCGTGTCGCAGGGCGATGTGCTTGTGAAGGTGAAGACCATCATGGGTGCTGCCCCGGCGGCGCGCGCCACGGTGACCGGTACGGTGAAGGCCGTCTATGTGACGGCCGGACAGCAGATCGCAGGCGGCCAGATTGTAGCGGAAATTGAACCTTGAGCCGGGTCCCGGCATCTTTGTTGGAGAGAGACAAGTGAGACATTTCATGTGGAAAACACTCTGCAGCCTCAGCCTGGCCCTGGTGCTCCTGGCAGGGGGACAGGCGTCGGCACGCACGCCGATCCTGCCGGTCGAACAGCTCCAGGCTGGAATGAAGGGCTATGCAAAAACGGTCGTCACGGGGGACACCATCGAAACGTTCCCCGTGGAAGTGCTGGGCGTGACGGGCAATGATACCCAGGGCTACCAGATCCTCATCCGGGCCGGCGGGGATGTCATTGAACGCAGCGGCGGCATTTCCCAGGGTATGAGCGGCAGCCCGGTCTATATCAACGGGCGCCTGGCAGGAGCCGTAGCGTTCGGCAAGGCCTTCAACGACCCGCATTACTGCTTCCTGCAGCCCATCGAGACCATGCTCCGCATGCTCAATCCCGTCGTGCCGCGCCGCGGCCTTCCGTCTTCCCTGCCTGCGTCCACGGCGGAAGCGGGAAGCGTTCCGGCGGGAACACCGCTGCTGGCGGGCGGCTTTTCGCCGCTGGCCCTGGAGAAGCTGAACCGCGACCTGGGAACCAGCGGCCTGACGGTTTTTGATGCGGGAGCTTCCGGCAGTCCGCGCCCCATTGGAAATCTGGAACCGGGCAGCGCTGTCGGGGTCGCCCTCATGACGGGCGATTTGACCCTGGGGGCCATCGGTACCGTGACCTGGACGGACGAACAAGGCCGCGTGCTGGCTTTCGGGCATCCGTTTCTGCAGCGGGGCGATGCGGACTTCTTCCTTACGAAGGCCTGGATTCTGACGTCCCTGCCGAACATCCAGACTTCCTACAAGGTCGGGACGGTCGGGGAATCCGTCGGGACGGTCACCCAGGACCGCAGCGCCGGCGTGGCCGGCAAGGTCGGGCCCTTGCCCGCGTCCATCCCTGTCTTCGTACAGGCTGCGGACATGGACCGTTCCGAAAACGGCAGCGTCCGTGTGCAGGTCGTCGATGACCCGCAGCTGGCGCCGGACCTGATTGCGGCGGCCGTCACCAGCACGGTGTCCCAGGTGGCCGACACGGCGGCCGGCGGTTCGGGGCGCGTCGAATTCGACGTAGAGGCTTCCGACAGCCAGGAAAAGCCGCTGCGCATCGTGCGGCAGAACATGTTTTACAGCACGGACAAACTGACGGACACCCTGCCTGAAGAGCTGAAGGAGTGCCTCAATGTCCTGATGCGCAACAAACTGGAAAACGTGAGTATCCGCAGCGTCGACGTCAAAGTGGACATGAGTACGGAAAGCCTTGTGGCCGAGGTACAGTCTGCGTCGGTCCGGGAAAAACATCCCCGGGCCGGGGACACCATCCACATCGATGTGGTCCTGAAACCATACCGCAGCGGCGATATGGTGCGCACGGTGGAATACAGCCTGCCGGCAGATGCGGAAGGCACCGTCCGGCTGCGTGTCAGCGGCGGCGCCGCCATGAACTGGATCCAGGAACTGATCCGGAACCAGAAGGAATCCGGAATCCCCGTGGCGGGCAGCAAAGAAGACGGCACTTCCGGCAAGGAACAGGACAAGCAGAAACAGGAAGAGGAAAAGAAACGCAAAATCCGTCTCCGTGACTACGTGCGCGAAGTCAACAAGGCAGTCCGCAACAACGACATCATTGTCGAATATGCCGTACAGGGCGCGGCATCCCGGTCCGCCGGTGACGAAGCGGGGCAGGGCACAGGCCTGACGGCCATGCTGGCCGGCGGGCCGCACCGCCAGGTGACGCCGGTCGACTACATCGTCGATGGGGAGACGGCGGTCTCCGTCAAAGTGAAGGGCGCCGAATGAAAAAGGGTGTAAATCCTTTTGGTTTGTGCTATACTAAGTATATTAATTAATCGTTCGATTAAATCATAAGGCGCCGGAAACGGCGTGAGGGATTGTACGGAAGGAAAGGAGGGGGAGCATGCTGCAGGAGTTGTGCGCCTTTACAGGCCGCCGCATGTTCGCCTTTGCCAGCGCGGCCGGCGGCATGATGAACCTGTTCCTTGATGCCATGTCCAAGATGCGGACTGTCAGCCTGAAGGAGACGGTACGCCAGATGGCCATGCTGGGAGCGGATTCCCTGCCCATCGTCCTTTTGACGATGCTTTGTGCCGGCATGGTCTTTTCTGTGCAGACAGCCAAGGAATTCGTTGTACTGGGAGCCTCGAACACGGTCGGCGGCATCGTGGCCATCGCCATGGGGCGTGAACTGGTGCCGGTCCTGGCAGGCGTCGTCGTGGCAGGCCGGATTGGCGCCGCCATTGCGGCAGAACTCGGTACGATGAAGGTCACGGAACAGATCGACGCCCTGCGCGTCATGGCGACAAGTCCCGTGCGGTACCTGGTGTGCCCGCGCGTCCTGGCCATCGCGCTCATGATGCCCGTGCTGATTGTGTTCGGCAACTTCATCGGCAATGCCGGCGGGTATCTGGTGGCCCATTTTTATGCGGACATCAGTTCCTTTACCTATCTGAACTCCATCAAGACGCTGTCCGAACCCTTCGACATCTTCGGCGGCATGATCAAGGGCGTCGTGTTCGGCGTCATCATCAGCATCGTGGGCTGCTACAAAGGGCTGCACGCGCGGCAGGGCGCCGAGGGCGTCGGCCTGGCTACGACGGCTTCCGTCGTGCTGTCCATCATCCTGATCTTCATTACGGACTATTTCATGACCGTCCTGCTTTATGTGGGCGGCTAAACTCTGAGTGGATTGAGTGAGGCATTATGGCGATATCCGAAATATCCCTGCAGAACCTGCAGATCTCCTTCGGAGACAAAGAGGTCCTGAAAGGGGTCAGTCTCGAGGTCGTCCCCGGGGAGACGATGGCCATCATCGGCCCCTCCGGTACCGGCAAGAGTACGATCCTGAAGGTGTTGACGGGTCTTCTGGAACCGACAGGCGGACGTGTCTTTATTGAAGGGCACGATGTGACCCACCTGGACGAGGACCAATGGAACGAAATCCGCAAAAATGTGGGCATGGTGTTCCAATATTCGGCCCTCTTCGATTTCCTCGACGTCGGGGAGAACGTGGCCTTCGGGCTGCGCCAGCATTTCCGGGTTTCCGAGGAAGAAATCAGGGAACGCGTCGATACCTTGCTGAAGGATGTGGGGATGCTGGATGCGAAAAACATGTTCCCGGCAGAGCTCTCGGGCGGCATGAAGAAGCGCGTGAGCCTGGCCAGGGCCCTGGCGTTCCGGCCGCGCATCGTGCTCTACGATGAACCGACGGCGGGCCTGGATCCTTTGCGGACCATGAGCATCAGCCAGCTGATCCGGGAAACGCAGCAGAAATACAGGATTACATCCATTCTGGTGACGCATGACATGGAATCGGTCTACGTGGCGGCTGACAGGGTCGCCATGCTGAACAACGGGCGCATTGCGGCCGTGGGTACGCCGGAAGAATTCAGGAACTCGCCGGATCCCCTGATCCGGGGCTTTATCACAGGCGAAGATCCGGAAGGAGCTTTTATACGATGAAATCGATGAGTGAAGTGAAAGTGGGGGCCCTGACCCTGGGGGGCGCCGTCATCCTGGCGGCGATGATCAGTTTCCTCGGGGCCTTCAACCTCTTCGACAGGGGCTATGACCTGTACGTGACCTATCCGTCCGTCAACGGCCTGCTGCAGGGCGGCCAGGTGCGCTATGCCGGCGTGCCCGTTGGCACGGTCAAGGGCATGAAGGTCGACGGCAGCCACGTCGTCGTCACGATGCACGTGAAGAAGGATGTGCAGATTCCCATGGATTCAAAGTTCTCCATCGGGTCCGACGGCGTCATGGGGGAGAAGTACGTGACCATCGTCCCGCCGGAACGGGCGAGCGGCGTCTACATCAAGCCGGATTCGAACCTGACCGGGACGTCCGGTGGCGGGATGGATGAATTCCTGAATTCGTCCGACAAGGTCATGGAGAAGGTGGAGGGCGTGGCAGACGCCTTCAACAACATCTTCGGCGACAAGGCGGTGCAGCAGTCCATGCGCGAAGGCTTCATCGCCATGGGCGACATCAGCAAGAACCTGAACCGGTTCACAAAGGTCATGGCTGATTCGGCTGAAGCCAACCAGGACGAAATCCGGAACATGGTGGCCCAGCTCAACCAGATGTCCGTCCGCCTGAATGCGACGACGGCCCATGTGGAAAGCATCCTGAACGGCGTGGACAATAATGGCGCTACGGGCCGCCAGGTGGCCGTCATGGCACAGAATCTGGCCGCCACGAGCCAGCACGTCGAAGAAGTGACGAATATGCTGGCCGAAGTGGCGAAGGATCCGCAGACGAAGAAGGACATCCAGGAAACGCTGCATAATACCCGCAGCGTCACGGCCCGTGCCAACAAGGCCCTGGCCTTCATGGATAAAGTGGAATTCCACGGCCGGGCCGATATCCTGCACAGCATGGATGAAGACCAGTGGCGCGGCAATGTGGGCCTGCGCTTTGAGAAGGCCGGCAAGGGCACGTATGTGTATGCCGGCGCGGCCGGCCTGGGGGACGATGCGAAACTCGACCTGTATGGCGGCAAAAAGTTCCGCCGCTTTGATGTAAGCGCCGGCTCCATGATGGGGCATGAAGGCGTAGGACTCGGGTTCGATGTGAACCGCGATTTCCATATCTATTCCCAGTTCTATGACTGGGACGACCTGAAGATCCGCCTCGGCGGCGAGTATCAGGTCAAACCGGATCTCTACCTTACCCTGGAAAGCCTGGATGTGCGCAACGGGGATAAAGGCGACCTGTACCTGGGCGTCCGGACTTACTTTTGACACATTTCTGAGATATAAATCTGACACAGTAAGTTTACTTGACATTCAAAGAAAAATGTTTATATAATTAATTACTGACTTGTCAGTCAGAAAATAAGTGGAGGTATGAAGATGATTCGGAAAAAACATGGAAAACGGGCTGCACTGTTAGGCTCGCTGCTTACTTTCCTGCTCGTTCCCGCTGCGTTTGCGGCGGAAACCATGCCTATAGATCTGGCGACGGCCATCAGCCGTTCTTATGCGACCCACGCGGATATCCGCAAGGCGGAATACCAGCTGGACGAAGCCCGGGCAAACTATAACGCCGCCCGTGAAAGCTTCGGGCCGACCGTAACCCTGACCCACAGCACGGGCCGCGGCGGGTACTGGGATGAACGGTGGAACACGGCGCATACGCTCTATTCCAAAGGGATCGATAACACGTACAGCAACACCGTCAGCATGACCGTGCCCATCTACACGGGGGGACAGCTGGAAGGAGCCAGGGACGAAGCGAAGGCCAACTACCGGAGTTCCGTGTTGGGCGAAGAATTGGCCTACATCAATCTGAAGAAGAACGTGACGGACGCATACTATACGCTGCTCTCCGCCATCGACAGCGAAAAGGTGTGCAGGCAGTCCGTGGCCGACCTGCAGGATCATCTGAAGAACGTCCAGGCCCAGTACGACGTGGGCGTCGTGGCCAAGGTAGACCTGCTGCGCAGCCAGGTGGAACTGACGAATGCACAGCAGCAGCTGATTCAGGCACAGAACACCTACGACAATGCGGAAGCAGCCCTCAACAACTACATGGGCCTGCCCCACGGCACGAAGCTGCAGCCGACGGAAGTGCTGCAGTACAACCTGTACGACGGCACCATGGAGGACTGCATCGCCTATGGTCTGACGCACCGCCTCGACCTGCAGCAGAGCAAGCTCCAGGTTGACTACGCGAAAGGCGCCCTGAATGCCGCGAAATCCGGCTGGCGCCCTTATGTGAACGGCGTAGCGTCCAACAACTGGACCCAGGGAAACTGGCCCGGCGATGACAATGAAAACTGGGCGATCGGCCTGAACCTGAGCATGAATGTCTTTGACAGCGGTGTGACCGGCTCCAAAGTGGATGCGGCCAAGGCCAGCCTCATGCAGGCCGAAGAATCGTACCGGCAGGACGCCGACACGGTCCGCCTCGACGTGCGTAACTGCTACAACAACCTGCGTGAAGCGGAAAAACGGATCAACACGACGAAACTGGCCGTGGCGGAAGCGGAAGAAGATTACCGCATCGCCCAGGTCCGTTACGCCAACGGCGTAGGCACCAACACGGATGTCATGGACGCCGAAGTGGCACTGACGACGGCCCGCAACAATTACAACACGGCCATGTACGACTATAATACGTCCCATAACGCCCTCCTGACCTCCATGGGCGTGGAAGCACGCCCGGCCGGGTATGACACGGGTGAAAAGCACGTGCGGCTGCGTTACACGAAGCAGAAATACAATACGACCTTCGAAGATACGCAGGCCAAGGCCATCAACGACCGCGTCAAAGCATACGAAAAAGCCCGTGACGCACGCCGCAAGACCGACTCCGATGTAACGGCCGCCAAGGCTGCCAAAGCCGCCGACAAGGCGGAAGCCAAAGCGGAACAGAAAGCGGCGGACAAAGCCTGAGGCAGGCACGTACAACTGAAAAAGGAACCGGAAGGCTGCAGCATTCCCATGCTGCAGCCTTTTTCTGTACGGACACCCCTTTCGGATGCATGAAAATTTAGGGAAACGTTATGATTTTGACACAGATTTCCGGTATACTGCCAAAAAAATCGGAGTCCCTGCGGATTTATGCTATAATGAAACTGTAATATGGGAGTCTGTATAATTTGCGGCTCCCTGGTTTGCAGGACATCTTATTGGCCAATATGCCGAGGAAAGTGTACGGAACCCATGACTCGCACCCATCAATGGATTTTGGGAATCATAGCGGTGCTGTGTGCCATCTACGCGGTGCTGACGCAGGCCGTCATGCCGCGGGTGCTGACGCAGGCCCTGCCTTATGCCCGGAATCTGGCAGCCAATTACATAAACGGAAGCGTTACAATCGGTAAAATCGAATGGAACGGCGGCTTCACGGTCATCTTCCGCGACGTGGAGGTGGACGATGTACAGCGCCGGCCGGTGGCAAAACTGCCGGAAACGCGCGTGACCGTCAATCCCTTTATGGCCCTCCGCAGCACGGACAAGGCCATTTCAACCGTCGCCATCCGGGAGCCGGTCCTTTATGTGACGCAGGATACACAGGAAAAATGGAATATCCGGAACTTGATGAAGCCTTCCCAGTCGGACACGACGCCGTTCTATGGCACTGCGTCCGTCCAGGACGGTACGGTCGTCGTGTCCCTGCCGCAGGGCCGTTGGGAATTCGGCGTGAACGGCAAGGTGGACGGCAGCCATAACCCGGTCTTCGACCTGGATTTCACCGTCACGAACCCTGCCATGGCCCCGGTGCACCTGACGGGCGGCCTGACGACGAAAGGGGTGGGCAAAGTCCATTTCGTGACGGACCGCGTCAGTCTGGAGCCTTTTGCCGCCCTGGCGGCGCATTACGGCCAGGTCCGGGAAGCCGGCGGCGAAGTGGTCGGACTCAATGGATTCTGGCATAATGACGGACAGGACACACTCCTGCAGGGTACGGTCACGCTGCGCGGTGTGCGTGGTGTCCGTGCGTACGGCGGCCGGGACTGGAAGTTCAGTGTCGGCGGCACGGTGACGGGCACGGACCACGCCATGAGTACGAAGGACCTGACCCTCACCCTCAACGGGCAGGTGATCCACCTCGACGGCGATGTGGATTACAGCGACTTGGATCATTTGCGCGGCACCCTGCATGCCGATGCGCCGTCCCTGTCCTACGGGGACCTGACGGTACGCAACGTGCGCGTGGACGGCGCCTTGGTGGACAGCGTGGCCTTCCTGCGCAGTGCCTCGTTTGAATATGGCGGCGGCAGCGTGAAGGCCAGCGGCGATTACGATTTGAAGTCGGGGGCCCTGACGGCCCAGACACAGATAGACCATGTGACCGTGCCGGCCCGGCAGGCCGAAACCATCGGCATCCATGCCGAATTGGCCCTGCAGGGGACGTTTGACCGGGAGAACGCCAGACTGAAGGCCTCCCTGGCGGCGCATACCTTTAATCTGACCTGGCGCGGCATGACGCTGAAAGTGGCCGATTTCGACACAGACGTGACGGAACAGGGGGCCGACATCCACACCTTGTCGGCTTTCATGGGACCGGGCGCCCTGACGGCGACAGGCAAGGTCGGCTTTGATGGCACCTATGCCTTGCAGGGCAGACTGGCGGATATTCCGGTGGCGCCTTTCCTGGCCGTGGCGGGGGAAGATGGCAGCGGATATCTGTCGGCCCATTATGCCGTGCAGGGAAAAGGGACCAGCTTCAAGGCGCAGACCGGCAGCCGCATTGCGGACCTGCGCGTGCGGGGCATCCACGTGAAGGATGCCGCCGGCCGGGCGGATATCGACGCCTGCCGCGTCACCTTGCAGCACTATGTGGTGCAGATGGACCAGGGCCGTCATGTCATCGACGGCACGGCGGATTTCAACCAAAGCGATCCGGCCCTGGACCTGACCGTTTCCACGGAGAACGTCCGGGTGGAACCGCTGCTGCAGGTGTCAGGCCTGAACCGGAAGGTGCAGGCGACGGGCAACCTGACGAACAGCCTGTCCATCCACGGCACCCTGGCCCATCCCGATGTGACGGGCGAAATCGATATGACGGACGGCAGTGTCATGGGGTACCTGGTGGAAAAGGTGTCCGGACGCTATGCCTGCCGGGACGGCGCCCTCAGCCTGGAAGACGGCCTGGTGCGCTCCATGTCCACGACCGTGAAAATCCACGGCACCATGGACAAGGCACAGAACCTTGATTTTGAAGCAGCGGCGACGGATGTCGACCTGGCCCAGCTGCCGATCCAGGACGAAAGGGCGGCCCTGACGGGCTTCGTGTCGGTGTCCGGGCATCTGGGCGGGACGCTGCAGTCGCCTCTGTTCGAAGGCAACGTGAAGAGCGATTCCTTCACCATCAACGGGGTGGAAGTGAAGGCCCTTTCCGGGACGCTGCGCAGCAACGGCAAGGACCTGAACGAATTGAAGGCGGGCTTTCAGCAGCCCGGTGCGGATAACCTGTATGCCGAGTACCGGGCGGACCTCACCCTCGACATTCCGCACCGCGACCTGCGGGGCCGCATCGGCATGAGTTATGCCGATGTGCATAAACTGCTCGCCATGGCGAAGGCCGACCTGCCTGTCCAGGGCATTGCCACGGGCATGATCACGTTCAACGGTCCGGACACGCCGACCCTGATTGATGCCGCCGTCCACGACATTTCCGTCAACACGCAGCATTACGACAGCATGACCCTGCGGGCTTCCTTCCTGCATGGCGTGTTGGACATCCATACCCTGAAACTGCAGGAAGACCGCATATTCCCCGAAGACGGCATCCTGGCCGTCCAGGGCAAAGTGGACTTTCCGAAACGCACCCTGCAGATTGAGGCCGGCGCCGTGGACGCCAACCCGGGCATCATTACGGCCCTCATGTCGCGGCCGGTGCAGTTCTCGGGACTGATGAACGCCACGGTGCAGCTGGGCGGCACCTTCGACAATCCGACGGGCAACGGGTCCCTGGAAATCACCCAGGGGACCGTGGCGGGCGCCGGGTTCGACCGGGCCCTGGCGATGCTGACCATGAAGGACGGCTTCCTCCACCTGGACCAGATGCTGGCGGAACGGGACATCTACAAACTGACGGCCAGCGGCGACATCCCGTTGGACCTGTTCCGGGCCAAAGGGCAGCGCAAGGACCCCAATGCCCAGATGGACATCAATGTGGACTTCAATGAGGCCAGCCTGGCCGCCCTGGGCGCCTTCAACTTCGTGGAGTGGGGCACGGGCGGCACGAAGGGCAAGCTGAACATAACGGGCACGCTGGATAATCCACAGCTCTTCGGCAACCTGAGCGTGGAAAACGGCTCCCTCAAAATCCGTTACCTGAACAACATCATCGACAACATCAACATGGATGTGGCCTTCGACGGCAGCGTGGTCCATGTGCGCAACCTGTCGGCCCGCCTGGGGCAAGGCTTCGTGGCCGGCGGCGGCACGTACGACCTGAGTGCGTCCGGCGAGGAAAGCTACAACTTCCAGATGGCCCTGCAGAATGCCCAGATTACTTCCCAGTTCGTGCAGGCACGCCTGGACGGCAACCTGATTGTGCGGCCGGAGCATTATTTCCTCCGCATGGGGGATACACAGGGGTTCCCGCGGGAGGGATACCGGCCGAAGATCACCATGGACATGCGCCTGGACGATGTGCTGGTCAACATGCCGACCATCCCCGAACTGGGGGACAGCACCAGCAACATCGGCCTCGATGTGAAAGTGACCCTGGGGTCGAAAGTGCACCTGTATAACAAGTATCTGTATGACATGTGGCTGCAAGGCAGTGTCCACGCCCGGGGCAGCACCCTGTTCCCCGTCGTGGACGGCAGCATCGAGACCGTCAAGGGCGACATCACGTACCTGCGCACGGACTTCAAGGTTGACGAAGGCCGCCTGCTCTGGATGGAGCCGGGCACGTTCCTGCCAAACGTCAATCTGACGGCCCATACCCAGTTCGGCCGCTACCGCGTCCTGTGCAATGTGTCGGGTCCGCTGTCCCAGGGCAAACTGGACATGAAACTGACGTCCGAGCCGTCCCTGCCGCAGAGTACCCTGTCCCGCATGCTGATGCTGCAGCGTTTCTCCGTCGGCGGCAACTCCGTCACCGGCCAGGATATGCAGAACCTGCTTGTGGCCGGCCTGGAGACCGGCATGCTGGGCGACGTGGAGCAGATCATCAGACGCACCCTGCATATCGACCAGTTCCGCGTCTACCTGGGACGCGTGGAAAATGGCGTCGATTTTACGACAAGCAACGAAAAGGATTTGACGCGGGACGAGCAAAAGCAGTACAATTGGCTCGTGGCAAAGAATCTGACGGACCGGTGGAGCATCGGGTACACGAGCAGCTTCAACGGCGACGATAACAACGTCTACACGCAGTACGAATTGACGGACCGGCTGTTCATGACCATCTCCAAAGATAAGGATTCGAACAAACGGTACAGCGTGGAATACCGCGTAGGCTTCTGAGGAAAGGAGGGAGAAGACCATGTTGCCAGCCTATCTGGCCGAACTGAAAAAAATAAAGCTTCTCGCTCCCGAGGAAGAACGCGCGCTCTGGGAGGCGGAAAAGGCGGGCGACGGGGAGGCGCACCAGAAACTGATGGCCTCGTACCAGCCGCTGGTCTTCAAAATCGCCGTCTCGTTCCGTTTGCAGGAAGAAGTGACCATGGAGCTGATTCAGGAAGGCATGGTGGGTCTCCTGGAGGCCGCTGAAAGCTACGACCACACGCGCGGCGTGGCGTTCAGCCTCTTCGCCATGCACCGCATCCGCGGGCGCATGTGCGATTTCCTCACCCGGGAACATGCAAACGAATTCCTTTCCCTGGACTGGGAGAGCGAAAACGGCAGCACGCTGGCGGATTTCCTGCCCAGCCAGCAGCCCGTACCGGAAGAGATTGCCGAGCGGCATGCCGTGTCGGCCCGGGTGTGCGGCGCTGTGGAGCGCCTGCCCGGCAAGGAACGGGAGGTCCTGCGGGGCCTGTTCCTTGACAACCGGACGCCGGCGGATCTGGCCGACTCCATCCACGTGAGCACGAACCACATATACCGCCTGGAAAAGAAGGGCGTCCAGCGGGTCCGCGGCATGTTGTCACGCTTCATGTCCGATTTCCGCAAATAAGTCGCAAATGAGTCAGGATAAACCATAGGCAAGGCACAGGGTTCCGGCCCTGTTCCTTCTTCCTTTTTATTGTGTTATTGCGAAAATGAAAGATAATCAGTGCTTTTGTATAGAAAAAAGAACGAAAAACGAAGCTAATCCTGATTTTTCAAGATATAGGATGTCCTATACCGTGTGAAAAGCAAAAAGGAATTCCGATTATAATTTAAAACAGGGCAAGGGGGAAGTATGCCCTTTCCGAACAGAGGCCGGAACCGCCGTCAGGCGGAACGGCGGAGGAAGAATGAGGGAAGCGAGGTGAACGGTCATGACGCAGCGCAATGCGGTATACAGCCGCATACGGAACGCCAAAGCCAGCCTGGACAATGCGGAAAAGAGCTTCCATGACAACCAGGAGGTCCGCGGGGAACTGGACCTGATGCTGGCGGAGGCGGAACTGCAGAATCTGCGGCAGAAACGTCCGGCATGGGTTGCCTGGACGCGGCGCAGCTTTGCGGCCCTGAGCGCCCTTGTGATCGTAGCCGCCGGCGGTATCGGCTGGTGGTGGTCCTCGGCCCGCAGCATCAGGCAGAACGGGGTGGCAGGCGTGCAGGCGACACAGGCCGTGACGACGGCGGCGCCCGCAGCGGAGCAGAAGGCACCGGAACAGGCCGTACCCAGGCAGGCCGGACAGCCTGCGGAAGGTGCCAGGACGGTCAAACCGGACCCTGTTCCCCAGAGCGGGAACCGCGTGCGGCTTTCTTCTTCGGAAATGCGGCAGCTGATCCGGTCCGGAAAACAGGAATTGGGAAACGGCCGCTGACCCCGCACCGGGAGGCGGCACAATTCCCGCCAAACCTCCATGGGAAGCAGATACTGGTAAGCAGACACTCCTTGTGGTATAATTGATATTATTTATTTTGTGGTTCCAGCGTAAATCCTTGTCCGGTCCGGGGGGGCAGGACATATCGATCCGGAGGGTATATCATTATGAATCATACGTTTAAGGCACGTCTTGCGATGGTGCTTGCCACCGCACTGCTGACGGCCTCGCCTGTATTTGCCGAAACGACGGCCAGTACATCGCAGCCGGTTGACTTGAAAGGCAAACCGGTCAACACGACAGAAAATGACGGTGCCGTGACGGAGTCCCCGTCCCTGGAGGCGGAGCAGGAAGCGGCGGCCAAACGGGCGGCGGAAGCCGTGGCCCAGGGCCCCCGCGGCAATGCATCCGCACCGGTGCCGCCCCAGCAGAGCGCGGCGCCTGCGGAGGGCGCACGGGAAGAGGAAGCCCTTACGGAGACCGCCCCGGTGGAAGAGGTAGACCCGGAACTGAAACCGTTCCTCGACAAACCGATTACGAAGATCGTCATCGAGGGCAACAAGGAAATCAAGACGGAAGACATCCAGACCGCCGTCATCAGCAAACCGGGCATCAAACTGACCGAGGACGCCCTGGCGCGGGATCTGCAGTCCATCTATTCCCTGGGCTGGTTCTACGACCTGCGCCCTACCTTCAAGGCTGTGCCCGAAGGGGTCGAAGTGACATACCACGTTATGGAGAATCCGCAGTTTACGGGTTACCGGATTGAAGGAAACACCAAGATCAAGACCGGGGACATTGAAAAGATGATCGGCCTCCAGCCTGGTGAGATGATCAATATCCGCGCCGTGACGGAACGCATCCAGCAAGTGGAAGCGGAATACAAGAAAGAGGGCTATATCCTGGCCCGTGTGACGGACCTGCGCGTCCTGCCGGACGGCACGTTGTACGTACTGGTCAACGAAGGCAAGGTCGAGGACTTCAAGGTCAAAGGCAACGTCAAGACCAAGGATTACGTCGTTTTGCGGGAAATCCGCCTCAAGAAGGGCGAACCGTTCAACACGAACCTGGCACGGCGTTCCATGCAGCGCATCTACAACCTGGGCTTCTTCGAGGACGTCAATGTACGCCTGAACCCGGGCAGCGAACCGAACTCCGTGGAAATGGAGATCAGCGTCGTCGAGCAGAGCACCGGTACCTTCGGCATCGGCGCCGGCTATAGTGATGCCGACGGTTTCGTGGGTATGGTCAGCCTGGGCGACAAGAACTTCCGGGGGACCGGCGACAGCGTCATGATCCGTTGGGAATTCGGCGGCGAAGACAATGCCAACTACGATTTCACTTATACGAAACCCTGGATTGATAAAAAGGAGACGGCGGCCACGCTGTCCCTCTACAACTTTACGAACGAATACGCCGACTACAACCGTAACGCCGATGAAATCGCGCGGTACGACAAGAAACGTGTCGGCCAGGAACTGTCCTTCAGCCGCCGCGCCGGCGAATATGTCAGCAATGTCCTGACCCTGAAGAACCGCTCCGATAAATACGAAGGGCCGGAAGACGGCTACAGCACGCAGTACTACGAAGAGGGTTACACGGGAGAAACTTACGGGAAGACCGCTGCGGAACGCCGCAAGGAAAACTTCGGCGATACGCGCAGCGTAGCCTACTCCCGCATCTACGATTCCCGCGACAACGTGTATGATCCCCATGCGGGCAAACGCAATTCCTACACGTTCGAATGGGCCGGCCTTGGCGGCGACTTCCGCTTCGAAAAGGTCAGCGTCGATTACCGCTACTACTTGAAGGCTGGCGGCCAGAACGTGCTGGCCTTCGATTTCGGCGCCGGCTACGCCTGGGGCGACATGCCGCTGTCGCAACGCTTCTCCATGGGCGGTGCCGACACGCTCCGCGGTTACGAGGACGACCAGTTCCGCGGCAACAGCTTCCTGCGCGGCACCATGGAATACCGCATGCCCATCGTCAAGAAGGTGCAGGGCGTCCTGTTTGTGGATTCCGGCTATGCCTGGGATAAACGGGACGAGACCATGTTCGACATGGGCCTCATCAAGGTAGGCTACGGCCTCGGCATCCGCATCAACTCGCCGTTGGGCCCGATCAAGCTGGACTATGGTATCGGCGAAGACAAGAAGAAGTTCCACTTCAGCTTCGGCGGCCAGTTCTGATGTAACTTTTTCAACCAAGGCAATCAATCCATACCGGAAGGCGGCTCTGTCTCCTTCCGGTTTCTTTCAAACTATATGAAACAGACGATATTAAGCCTGCTCTGCCTGGCCCTCTGCCAGGCGGCCTTCTTCGGCGGCACGGGGCTGGCGGCGCCGGTCACGCAGGTACGGGTGGACATTACGGACAGCCGTGGTACGACGAGCCGGGCCCTGCTGAATAAAATGGCCGGCAGCATGCAGGTCGTGGCGGAACAGCTCTTCAACGGCCGGGACGCCGCGGCCATCGCGGCAGACCGCGAGGGGTACGAGCATTTGCTGGCGGAAATTTCGGACCGCGTCATCACGGGCTACCAGACGAACGAGGTGCAACTGCGCATTGCCGAGACGCCGGATGGCACGACGGCCATCGCCGGGTTTTCCGTTTCCCCCTGGGGCCAGGTCGTACAGAAGACCGATGTGGACCTGCAGTTCTCCGGCATAGACGCCAAGACTTCGGCCCTGCTGAAGCACAAGCTGCCCGGATTGGAAAAACAGCTCCGTCAGACGCTGGAGGGCGCGTCCCTCGACGCTGCGGACTGGGCCGGCAGTGTGGTGCGTGCCCAGGTGCGGAACCAGGTGGAAGCGGCCCTGCCGGACTTCAAGGCGGCCGTGGACCTGACCACCCGCGGTGGGAATGCCGTGGTGCAGGTCATCATCTATCCCGTCGGCGCCTTGGTGCGCGATGTAGAATACAGCATGGTCTCCAAATCCATCCCGAACATCCTGCTCATGAAAGTCAAATACAAGTACGCCGACCAGGCGAAGGCCCTGCGGGGACTGCCCCTGGCGTACGTGCAGAAGAACCGGACGGAGCTGGAGGACCTGTTCCTGGAGGAACTGAAGGCGGAAAAGCAGGTCCAGCGCCACCATCTGACGCCGGGAATCACCATTGCTCCGTCGCCGGGCGGCGACGCGAAAGTGGACATCACCCTGGAATCGAAGGAATACCGTATCTGGTTTGAAGGGTACGGCGATATAGGCCGCGATGACCACAACCTTTCCGGCAAGGCCCATCTGGGCAAGTACATCGCTCCCCGGGACGAGATTTTCGGCGAAGTAAGCGTGGATCTGGATAATGTGGACTGGATGTTCGATCCAGGCTTTGCCTATCACTGGAACAAGGCGACCTTCTCCTATATGCGCCGTTTCCCCGATGACAAGAGCCTCTACCGGGCCGAATACGACTTTACCCCGAAATGGCGGTTCCGCGTGGAACATTTCGGCGACACGGGCGACAACGAATACGCAGTGCGTTACCGTATCCATGAATTCCTGAGCGGCGAGTACGTCTACTCGACGGACAAATCCTATTTCCGCATCATCGGCAACCTGTAAGCCGGCCGGCAGGGGGAAAGGTGAAAAAAACCTGTGAAAAAACGGGGCCGGAAGCCCCTGGCAAGTTGAAAGAAAGTGCATTCATTGGTATAATGTTATGGCGAATCCGCAGGAATACGCATTGCCTGACGGAATTCCCGGTACATCCGCGGAAGGCGGGTGGAATGAAAGGATAGGTAATTGTTACTATGATGGAAAAATTGCGTAACCCCAAGAACGTGAAGACGATTTCGCTGATCATTGCCGCCATCTTCGTCATCGGCTGCTTCACCATCGCGCTGACCGCCGGTGGTTTCAGCAACCTGGGCGGCGTGGCCAGTGCGGCGGGCAGTGACTCCGCCATCGGCGTCGTCAATTACCAGGTACTCGTATCCCAGTCCCCGAAGCTGGACGAAGTGCGTGCGGCCATGCAGAAGGAAGTGCAGGCTACCCGTGACGAGTTCAACGAGAAGAGCAAGGACATGAACAACGAGGAAAAGGACCGCTACTACCAGCAACTGCAGCAGCGCCTGGGCAACAAGCAGAACGAGCTGATGGAACCCCTGCTGAAGCAGATCAACGACGCCATCAGCAAAGTGGCTGAAAAGAAAGGCCTGAAGGTCGTCGTCGACAAGAGTTCCGTCATTTACGGCGGTGCCGATATCACGGACGAAGTGGCCCGCTCCCTGCAGAGCGTAAAGAAATAACGCTGTACCGGAATGAGGCTCCCGCCGGGGCCTCGTTTTCCATTCTTATTTTCCGTTCCGTGTCCGGGCTGCCCTGCTGCCCCGGCGGCGGAACAGGCCGGAGCGGTCCGACACCGCGGAGGAGGAACATATGCGCTGGCTGACGGTCATCCTGCTGCTGGTCGCCCTCGCTTGTTCGTCCTGCGGATTCAGGCAGAGCGGCGCTGAAAAGATTGCCGTCCTGGACTGGAACAAGGTGCTGGAAGCTCATCCGGACCAGGTCCGCCTCAAGCGGATGAAGGAAGAGTACAACCTGCTCCTGGAAAAACGGCAGGAACAGGAAGCGCGCGGCAAGGTACAGGTTGCGAGCCTGGCCCGGCTGCACCAGCTCAAGGAAACGAGCCGCCGCAGTTACAAAACGGCGGATTACATGGTCCGCCTTTCGGAGCGCCAGGCCGAGGAAGAACGGCAGCTGGCGGAGAAAGAGGCCGCGGTGGCCGGACAGGCCGAGCGGGAACTGGTTTCGGAGCGCCAGGCCGTGGAGGACAAATATGCCCTGACCATCTTCAACCTGCGTCTGAAGCTGGAGGGCCTGAAGCTGAATAAGGACGAACGGGCCCGGACCAATACGGAACTGGAACAAGTGCTGCTGGCACGGGACCGGGACCGCATGGCCGTAGAATCGCACAAGCAGGCCCTGGTGACGGAACGCATGCAGGCGGACCGCCAGGCCATGCAGGACCGCATGGCAGCCTATGCGAAGGAGCTGCAGGGCGGATTGGACGATCGTTCCGACGAAGCGGCCCGGAAGGACAAGGAACTGTTCCGGAAGGCCCCGGAGTCCCTGCAGGCACTGCTGGGTTCCGTGGACCGCGAGCTGGATAAACGGCAGCAGGAAATCGAACTCCTGGAAAAGTCCATCCAGCAGGATGTCGGCAGCATTGTCATGAAACTGGCGAAGGAAAAGGGATACACCATCGTGTTCCATAAGTACAAGGCCAACATTTCTGCCGACGACATCACGCAGCCGGTCATCCAGGACCTGCAGAAACTGCTGCAGCGCCGGAAGCTGGCCGACGGACTCAACAAAAAGGCGGACGCGGAAGCCGCCGTCCGGGGTCAGGCTGCCAAGTGAACCCGGATTGCAAATCAATGAAATCAGGAAGGATGAAATACCTATGAAGAAATTATTAGCTTGCCTCATGATCGCCTGCTCCCTGCTGGCCTTTGGCTGCACCAGCCGTAACGCCGCTTTCGGCGTCGTGGATATGCGGAAGGTGGAACAGCAGTCGACGGCTGTGCAGAACGTGAAGAAGGAACTGCAGGATAAGTCCAAGCAGCTCCAGGAAGATATGAAGAAGGAAAGCGAGGGCAAGAGCCAGGAAGAACAGGACAAGATTGCCCGCGACAAATCCGCCCAGATGCAGGTCGCTTCCTCGGAGGCCCAGAACAAGCTGAAAGCCAGCCTGGATACGGCCATGCAGGAAGTTTCCAAAGAGAAGAAGCTGAGCGCCATCCTGCTGAAGGACGCCGTTCCTTCCGGCGGCGTCGATGTGACGGAAGACATCATCGCGAAAATGAAATAAGCCCGAAGGCAGGGAACAAGTCTTGCGGCAGTTTCCGGCAACCCTTTGTCACCGTACCTTTTAGGCGAGCCTAAGCGGACGGACCGGGTCGGATCGTCCGCTTATTTTGGAGGATAGGGATATGGAAAAAACATTGCAGGAATTGGCAGCATTGCTTCACGGAACGCTCGAAAACGGGTCGGACCTGAAGATTACCGGTGTCAACGGCCTGGCGGAAGCGGGACCGACGGAGATTTCCTTTGCCGTACAGCCCTATGTGGAGGTGTGCGGGAAAAGCCGTGCCGGTGCCATGATCCTGGCGCACGGGGAAGGGGAGCTGAAGGACCGGCCGGTCATCCGGGTGGAAAATCCCCGTGAAGCTTTTGCGGAGCTGCTGGAACTGTTCCGTCCCCGCGAGGAGATGGAACGCGTCATCAGCCCCCTGGCCTGTATCGCGGCCGATGCGAGAATCGGTAAAAATGTGGCCGTCATGCCCTTTGCCGTCATCGATAAAGGCGCCGAGGTAGGGGACAACACGGTCATCTATCCCCATGTCTATGTGGGCCGCCATGTCCGCGTGGGTTCGGACTGCATCATTTATCCCAATGTCACCATCCGGGAAAATTGCGTCGTGGGAAACCGGGACATCCTGCAGGCCGGCTGCGTCATCGGCGGCGACGGCTTCGGCTTCGTCACCATGAACGGCAGGCACAACAAGGTGCTGCAGACAGGCAACGTGGTGCTCGGTGACGACGTGGAAATCGGCTGCAACACCTGTATCGACCGCGCGACGGTGGACAGCACCATCGTCGGCAACGGGACGAAGATGGACAACCTGGTCCATCTCGGCCATAACGATGTCGTCGGCGAGAACAACCTGTTCGTCGCCCTTGTCGGCATCCCTGGCAGCGTCCATATCGGCAACAACAACACCTTCGGCGGCCAGGCCGCTACGGTAGGCCATATCACCATCGGCAACAATAACACTTTCGCCGGCCGCTGCGGCGTCATCAACAACGTGGGGGACAACCAGGTCCTGGCCGGATTCCCGTCCATGCCGCATCTGGAATGGCTGCGCCAGCAGTCCAAACTGCGCAAGATTACGGAAATCACGAAGAACATGAAGGAACTGAAGAAACAGATGGCGGCTCTCGAAGCGCAGCTGGAATCCGCCAAAGAGGGAAAATAACGGGGGTTCCCTGCAGGGGACCTCGTCAGGTGTGTGTCTATGTTTGTTTATTATCTGATGAAGCTCATCAGCAGGATATTCTGTATCCTGCCGAAAAGCTGGGGGCTGGCCTTCGGGAACTGGCTGGGCCGGTTCGCTCTGCACTTCGTGCCGGAATGGCGCATGGAGATGGCGACGGCCAATGTGCAGGAATGTCTGGGACTGTCCCGGGAAGAGGCGCGCCGCGTGGTGGTGGAGAGCGTCGTCAAGTTCGGGCGCATGATCATCGAGGTGCTGCGCTTCCCTCTGCTGAAGAAGCAGGGAATCGGGTCCGTCGTCAAGACCGACGGGCTGGAGTATCTGGAGGAAGCGTATGCGCAGGGCAAGGGCGTCATCATGTGCACAGGCCATTTCGGGAACTGGGAGCTGCTGGGGGCGACAGTCGCCATGCACGGCTATCCCATTCTGAGCATCGCCAGGAAACAGAACAATGGTGCCATGGACCGTTTCATCAACGAATACCGCGGGATGGTAGGCCAGAAAGTAGCCTACAACCGCGGCAAGGAAGGCGTCCTCGCCATGGGGCGCTATCTGAAGCAGAAGCACCTCCTGGGCATCCTGTTCGACCAGGACACGAATGACACGGGTGTGACGCTGGACCTGTTCGGGAAAAAGGTTGTGACGCCCGGCGGGCCGGCTGTGTTCTCCCGCACATTCGGGTGCCCGGTGCTGCCCATCTTCATGCACTACGACCCGGACGGATCGTGCCGCGCGAAGATTTATCCGCCTATCTACACGGCTAAGACAAAAGATAAAGAGAAGGACCTGTACGATACGACGGCAAAACTGATCGGCATCCTGGAGCAGGAAATCCGCAGCAACCCGCCCATGTGGTTCTGGGTGCACGACCGCTGGAAGGACGGCCGGCAGCGCTTCCGCAAGAAGAAACAAGGCTGAAACGGCGGAACGGGCCGGACAGATTGTGATTGAAATCAACAGATAAAGGGGAATCCAAATGCAGAAGCAGACAACACTGACAGCCGCAATCAGCTACTCCGGTAACGGGCTGCACTCCGGCAAACCCGTCACGATGACGATGAAGCCGGCCGCTCCGGATACGGGCATCGTCTTCATCCGGACGGACCTGCCGGATAAACCGGAGATTCACGCGAAGGCCGAACTGGTCACGTCGACCCTGCGGGCCACGACGATCAGCGAGAATGGGGTCCAGGTCTTCACGGTAGAACACCTGCTGGCCTCCCTGGCCATGATGCATGTAGACAACTGCCGCATCGAGATGAACTCGCCGGAACCGCCTGTGGCGGACGGCAGCGGCCTCGTCTTCGCGCAGCTGGTCCTCCGGGCCGGCCGCAAGGAGCAGGACGCGGAACGCAAAGTCTACAAGGTGGACCGTGCTTTCAGCGTCTACGACGGGGATAAATACATCGTCATGATACCCTATGACGGCGTGCGGGTTTCCTTCACATCCATCAATTCCCATCCGCTCCTGGGGACGCAGTACAAGGATGTGGAACTGACGGAGGAGTCGTTCCTTAAGGAAATCGCGCCGGCCCGGACCATCGGGTTCATGAACGAAGTGGAACAGATGAAGAAGATGGGTCTCGGCCTGGGGGGCAATCTGGAAAACGCCCTTGTCTACGACGACACGAAATGCCTGTCCGTACCCCGCTTTCCGGACGAGCTGGTGCGGCACAAGATTCTCGATGTCCTGGGGGACCTGTTCCTGCTGGGACCTTGGGAAGGCCATGTCATTGCCGTCAAATCGGGACATGCCTATAATTCGAAATTAGCGAAACAGATTATTGCATACAGGGAGGGTAAATAAATGGCCATTCGTTTGGAAGTCACTGAAATAAAGAAGATTCTGCCGCATCGTTTTCCCATGCTCCTTGTGGACCGCATCCTGGACCTGGAGCCGATGAAGTGGGCGGTGGGCGTGAAGAACATCACGCTCAACGAATTGCAGTTTCTGGGACATTTTCCCGACGAACCGATCATGCCGGGCGTCCTGCTGATTGAGGCCATGGCCCAGGTCGGCGGCGTAGCCATGCTGTATCCTCCGGAAAACCGCGGTAAGATCGCCGTGTTCGGTAAGATTGACAAGGTCCGCTTCCGCAAACCTGTCATTCCCGGCGACCAGCTCGTGACCCGTGCCGAAGTCGTCAAGATCCACGGCACCATGGGCGTCATCCACTGCGAAGGCAAGGTGGACGGCGAAGTGGCCTGCGAATGTGACTGCTTCTTTGCCATCCAGGAAACCACGAAATAAATTCCTGCCAAATATAAAGAAATTTTGCGAAAAACAGTCAGATTGCCATGAAAAATGAACGTAAATTTGAATTTTACGCGTATAACCCTGAAAAACGGGGAAAATACAGAGCTGAAACCAGGATGGAAATCCGACTATATAGATAATCACAGGTGGACTATGCGTGTTTTCCACAAGATCAGAGACAGAGAACGGCAGGGAGTGTGACAAAATGGCATCGGTAATTACACCATTGTGTAAAATCCATGATACAGCCATAATTGAAAATGGCGCGGTGATCGGCAAGAATGTGACGATCGGCCCGTACGCCGTTATTAAACATGATGTGGAACTGGGCGACGGATGCATCGTGGGACCCCACGTGGTCATCCATCCGTACACGTATATCGGCAAGGACTGCCGTTTCTTCCCCGGTGCATCCATCGGCGGGGAACCGCAGGACCTGAAGTTCGCGGGCGAGCACAGCTCGACCGTCATCGGGGACCGTTGCACATTCCGTGAGTGCTGCACGGTCAGCCGCGCCACGGGCGAAGGAAACGAGACCCGCCTGGGCAACGACATCCTCATGATGGCCTACACCCATGTGGCCCATAACTGTATCGTAGGCAACAACGTCATCATGTCCAACGTGGCGACGCTGGCCGGACATGTGGTCGTCGAAGACCGCGCCATCATCGGCGGCCTGGCGGCAGTGCACCAGTTCTGCCGTATCGGCCGTAACGCCATGGTGGGCGGCATGAGCCGTATTTCCCAGGACGTTCCGCCGTTCATGCTCGTTTCGGGCGACCCGGCCTTCGTGGCGGGGTTGAACAGCGTCGGCCTGGCCCGCGCCGGTATGCCGCTGGAAATCCGTTCGCAGCTGAAAAAGGCCTTCCGTATCCTGTACCGCAGCGGCCTGCCGCTGGAACAGGCGGTGGAAACCATGGAACAGGAACTGGACAGCAGCGAGCCGGTGGAACACCTGATGCGGTTCCTGCGCAATGTGGAACGCGGCATCATCCACACCCGTAAATAAGGAAATTACGGAAGGGCAGCGAGTGACAAACCGCTGCCCTTCTTGTTGTACAGGGGAGGGCCCTGGTCGGAGGGGACCCCGCCCAATGGGAGGAATCGATATGGAGACCATCGGAATCCTGGCAGGTATCGGCCACCTGCCCGTCGACGTGGCGCGGGCGGCCAGGTCCCTGGGTTACCGGATCGTCATCATCTGCGTCGTCGCCACGCCGGACGAGGACCTGGAAGGATGCGCCGACGCCTATTACGAAATCAACCCCGGCAAGGCGGGAAAAATCATTTCCACGCTGAAACAGAACGGTGTCCGGGAAGTGACCATGATCGGCAAGGTCACGAAGGAAGGGTTGTACCGCAAGGGCGTCGTGCTTCCCGACCTGACGGCCATCCGCGTGCTGGCTTCTCTGCCGGACCGCAAAGACGACACCATCATGAACGCCATCGTCAAACTGCTTGAGGATGCGGGCATGAAGGTCATGGACCAGACGAAGCTGATTCAGCCGCTGCTGCCGCCACCGGGCGTGCTGACGAAACGCAAGCCGACGGAAGCGGAACGGAAGGATATGGAGTTTGGGTTCCGGATGGCGAAGGAGCTGGGCCGGCTCGATGTCGGCCAGACCGTCGTCGTGAAAAACCAGGCCGTCATGGCCCTCGAGGCCATCGAGGGCACGGATGCGTGCATCCTGCGCGGCGGCTTTCTGGGCAAAGGCGGCGTCATCGTGGCTAAAACGGCGAAACCGCAGCAGGATAAGCGGTTCGACGTGCCCGGTTTCGGGCCGGACACAATGCAGTCCATGATCCATGCGGGGGCGACAGGCATCGTCATCGAGGCTGGAAGCACCCTCATCATCGACCGCGAAAAAACCATTGCCATGGCAGATGAACACAACATCACGATTCTGGTGAAATAATGGGGGAATAAGACGGCTGAAAGAGCGTTTTCAGTCGTTTTTTCCGTTTCAATATGATATAATTATTTGGTATTATCTTTAATGGAAATGATAATAGGTGGATTATGACTAGAATTATGATTTCTGCCGGGGAAGCGTCGGGCGATCTGCATGCCGGCGCCATCTGCCGGGCCATCCTGAAAATCGAACCGGATGCCGAAGTGTACGGCATGGGCGGCGATAATCTGCGGCAGGCCGGTGGCGAGGTGGTCTTCGACATCAAAGACCACAGCGTCATGGGGTTCGTGGAAGTGCTGCGCAAACTGCCGGACATCCTGCGGCTGCGCACGGCGTTCCTCCGCCTCATGGAGGACCGCCGCCCCGATGTGCTGCTCACCATCGATTATCCGGGCTTCAACATGCGCCTGGCAAAACTGGCAAAAAAACGTCATATTCCGGTCGTGTCCTTTATTCCGCCATCTGCCTGGGCCTGGCGTCCGGGGCGGGCGGCAGGCGTCGTGAAGGTCGTCGACAAGATTGCGTCGATTTTCCCCTTCGAATACAGACTATATAAAAAATATGGCGCGGACATCGAGTTTGTGGGACATCCCCTCGTGGACACGGTACATCCGTCCCTGCCGCGCAGGGAAGCGGAAAAATTAGCGGGCAAACGGCCGGGGCATCCGCTCGTCCTGCTCCTGCCGGGCAGCCGTCCCATGGAAATCCAGCGGCTTCTGCCGGTCATGCTGGGAGCGGCAAAGATCCTCCATGCCCGGCGCCCGGATTTGGATTTCGCCATGCTCAGGGCTTCCACCATCCCGGAAACGGAACTGCATCAGGCCATTGCAGAAACGCGCCTGGATATCCGGATTACGGACAGGTGCAATTACGACGTCATGTCCGTGGCCGATTTCGCCATCGCCACGAGCGGCACGGTGACGCTGGAGGCGGCCCTCTGCAATCTGCCCTGCGTCATCCTGTATAAGGCATCTCCCGTCAGCTTCTGGATTGCGAAGCATGTCGTGGAAATCCCGAATATCGGGCTGCCGAACATCGTGGCAGGCCGGCTGATTGAGCCGGAACTGCTGCAGGACGCCTGCACGCCGGAGACGGTGGCGCGTGTGAGCCTGGAACTGATGGAACCGGCACGCTACGCCCAATTGAAACGCGACCTGGCGGAAACCCGGGAGCGGCTGGGCGAACCCGGCGCCCTGCACCGCGTGGCCGAACTGGTCCTGCGCATGGCGCACGGGAAATAAATCTCCGGCGGGAATGTCCTTTGACGGACCTGGCGGAATGGATATCAAGGAGACTCCATGAATCTGTATACGAGACTTACAGCCTATATCAAGCCGTACGCGAAAGTGCTGGTGGCAGCGCTCATCTGCACGGTCCTCGCGGCGGCGGGCAATCTGTACCTGCCTTGGATCATCCGTGACATGGTGGATAAGGTGTTGTCCGAAAAAGATGCCTTCATGCTGAACATGATTGCCGTCAGCATCGTGGTCATCTTCATTTTCCGCGGCATCTTCTATTTCGGCCAGAACTATCTCATGAGTTACGTGGGGCAGCATGTCATCATCGATATCCGCGGCGAAGTGTTCCGCAAGCTGCAGCGCCTGTCCATGTCGTTCTACGACAAGAACAAGACGGGAACCATCATGAGTTACGTGACGAATGACGTCAATGCCCTGCAGGGCGCCCTCATCGAGAACACGATCGAGCTGGTGACGGAAGGCTTCATCCTCATCGGATCCATCTGCGCCATGGTCTACCTGGACTGGCGCCTGACGGTCTTCACGTTCTGCACGTTCCCCATCGTGCTGTGGTTCATGAACTTTTTCGGCCGCAAGATCCGCCGCTCCGGCGGGCAGATCCAGGAAGCGACGGCGGACATCACGTCGGTGCTGCAGGAATCCGTTTCGTCAGCCCGCGTCGTCAAGTCCTTCGTGCGGGAAGCCTACGAAATCCTGCGGTTCGACCAGGAAAACATGGCGAACTTCAAGGCCAACATGCGCAATTCCCGTTACATGGCGACCCTGACGCCGACGATAGAACTGGTTGCGGCCCTTGGGGTCACGCTGATCCTGTGGTATGGCGGACACAACGTCATCGACGGCAAAACGACGCCGGGCTCGCTCATCGCGTTCCTCGTCTATGCCGTAAACATTTCGAACCCCATCAAGCGCATCACCCGCGTCATCGGCAACATACAGCGTGCCCTGGCGGCAGCGCAGCGCGTCTTCAACGTGCTGGACCTGCCCGAGGAGGTGACGGACATGCCCGGTGCAAAACCGCTGCCGCCTGTCAAGGGCGCTGTCACGTTTGAACATGTCAGCTTTTCCTACAATCCCGGCGAAGAGGTCATCCACGACCTGAGCCTGTCCGTTCAGCCGGGACAGATCATCGGCGTCGTCGGGCCTTCGGGCGCGGGCAAGTCGACCATCGCGAGCCTGCTGCCCCGTTTCTACAATGTGGATTCGGGCGTCATCCGCGTGGATGGCGTCGACATTGCCACGGTCACCCTGGATTCCCTGCGCGAACAGGTCGGTATCGTGCCGCAGGAGACGCTCCTTTTCAATGGGTCGGTTTACGATAACATCAAGTACGGCCGGCTCGATGCGACGGAAGAGGAAGTCGTGTCGGCGGCCAAGGCGGCCAACGCCCATGACTTCATCCTCAACCTGCCCCAGGGGTACCAGACCAAGCTGGGCGACCGGGGTGTAAACATTTCCGGCGGCCAGCGGCAGCGCATCGCCATTGCCAGGGCCATCCTGAAGGACCCCCGCATCCTGATCCTGGACGAAGCCACGTCGGCCCTCGATACGGAAAGCGAGCGCATCGTGCAGGACGCCCTGAACCGGCTCATGATCGGGCGTACGGCCTTCGTCATCGCCCACCGCCTGTCGACCATCAAGAATGCGGACCGCATCATCGTCCTGGATCACGGCCGCCTCATCGAGGACGGCACGCACGGCCAGCTGATGCAGTTGAACGGGCTCTATGCCCATCTGTATCAAATCCAGTACAGCAGCAAGAAAGAGGAATGAGGGAGCAGCATCATGTATATACTTTATAACTTACTGGGCATCCTGGTGTTCCTGTTCTTCATCCTGCCCTATTACGGATACCGCCTGATACGGGAAAAAGGCTTCGGGACCCGGTTCCGCCAGAGTATGGGCCTGATCCGCCGTTCCGAGTTTGAGAACGTCATCGGGCGCCATTGTATCTGGATCCACGGTGCGTCGGTCGGCGAAATCGTCGCGACAAGCCCCCTCGTCAAAGAAATCAAGAAAATCATGCCGGAACGGAAGGTCCTTGTTTCGGCCTTCACGGTCGGCGGTTACAATATGGCCAGGCAGATCATCCCGGAAGCGGATGCCATCATCTACTTTCCGCTGGATCTGCCCTGGGTGGCCGAATCGGTGGTACGCCGCGTGCACCCCGGCATCTTCATGCCGGTGGAAACGGAATTGTGGCCGAACTTTTTGCGGGCCATCCGCAACCGCAACATCCCGGTGATGATGGTGAACGGCCGTATTTCCGAAAAATCCGTGAAGAACTACCGGTACCTGTTCAGCATCTGGCGCGACATGTTGCGTACGGTGAGCCGTTTCTGCATGCAGTCGAGCATCGATGCGGACTACATCGCGCACCTGGGGGCCGACCCCGGCAAGATCTTCGTCACGGGCAACACGAAATTCGACCAGACCTACGCCGAAGTGACGCCGGAGGATCTGGCGAACTATAAAAAGGAACTGGGCCTGCGGGAAGGGGATTTCCCCGTCATCGTCGCCGGGTCCACCCATCCTTCCGAGGAAGAGGCCGTCCTGACGGCCTTCACGGAACTGCGTAAAAAATATCCCCGGGCCCGCCTCATCATCGCGCCGCGCAAACCGGCACGCGTGGATGAGATCCGGCGCCTGGACGCGAAGTTCGGCTATGAGACGGGGTACCGCTCCGTCATGAAGGATATGCAGGGCGAGCGTCCGGCCTGTCCGGTCCTCCTCATTGACACCATCGGGGAACTGGGACGTATCTACGCCGTGGGCGACATCGTCTTTATCGGCGGCAGCCTGATGCATCACGGCGGCCATAACGTGCTGGAGCCGGCGGCTCACGCCAAGCCGATCCTGGTCGGTCCGAGCATGGAGAACTTCAAGGATTCCTATTCCCTGCTGAGCAAGGTAGGGGCCTGCCGCATGGTCCAGGATACGGAGGGCCTGGCGGCCGCATTCCGGGAAATCGCCGGGGACGACGTGCTGCGGCAGAAGATGGGGGCGGCCTCCATCCAGGTCATCCATGAGAACCGCGGTGCCGCCATCAAGACCATGCATTACCTGACGGAACTCTTGGAAGAGGCTTCCGTTCCGAAGGCCTTCTCCCAGGTCTATCCGATCAATACGCGCAACTTCAACGATGCCGGCGGCGGCGGCCTGAAACACGGCGGCGCCATCATCCAGTACATTTTCCATATGGCCCATTCGCCGGAACGCCCCTGGTACGCTTTCCTGCTCCTGGGCTTCCTGCGGGCCCTCTCCTGGCTTTACGGCTTCGGCGCCCGGGCCAGCCTGTGGATGTACCAGCACCACTTCCTGCCGACGAAACAGCTGGACTGCTGCGTCATCTCCATCGGCAACATCACCGTCGGCGGTACGGGCAAGACCCCGACGACGCAGCGCGTCGCCCAGATGATCCAGAAGATGGGCTACCGCGTCGTCATCTTGAACCGCGGTTACCGGTCCCACTGGGACAAGCCGCTGGGCGTCGTTTCCGACGGCAAAAAGATCTATATGACATCCTACGAGGCAGGCGACGAAGCCTACCTGATGGCCAAGACCATGCCGGGCATCCCGGTCGTCATCGGCAAGAGCCGTTACGTGACGGGCAGCTACGCCGTCAAGAAACTGGACGCCGAAGTCATCATCATGGACGACGGCTACCAGCACTGGCAGCTGGCCCGCAACCTGGACATCGTCCTCGTCGACACGCTGAACCTCTTCGGCAACGGCTGCCTGCTGCCGCGCGGTATCCTGCGCGAACCGTTGAGCCATCTGGACCGCGCCGACATGTTCCTGTTCACCAAGTGCGACCAGAGTTCGCAGCTGACCCGCACGACGCTGGTGGAGAACGTGCGCTGCTTCAACAAACGCGCCCCCATTGTGGAAAGCATCCATCACGCCATGAACTTCGTCGAAATCGCGGACTGGTACAAGGGCATCCAGGTCAACGCCATCGACCTGAAGGAGCTGCAGGGGAAGAAGGTCATGATCTTCTCGGCCATCGGCAATCCGTCGTCTTTCGAACAGAACATTTCCGGCAGCGGCCTGGAGATCCTCGAGGCCGTGCGTTACCCCGACCACCACGATTACGGCATGCTGGAAATGCAGTACATCGGCGAGCGGGCGGAGGAACTCCATGCCGACGCCATGATCACGACCGGCAAAGACGCTGTCAAGATCCCTACGGAATTCATCTATTTCAACCGCGACATCCCCCTGTATGTCCTGAACATGGACATCAAGGTCACGAAAGGCGAAAATGTCTTTGAAAACGGCATCAGCCACGCTGTGAAGGATTCCCTCAAAAAGAAACACCGCAAAAAATGAATGCCTGCCCGGATCGCGCAGAATCCCCTGTGCCGTTCCGGAAAACTTCGGAAGGAGACATGACCCATGAAAGTCCTTTGTGTGATTCCCGCACGGTATGCATCGACCCGTCTGCCGGGCAAGCCGCTGAAGCTGATTGCGGGGAAACCCATGATCCAGCACGTCTATGAGCAGGCCGGGAAGGCGAAGAAACCGGCCGAAGTCCTGGTCGCCGTCGATGACCGGCGCGTGTATGACGCCGTCGTCGGATTCGGCGGCAAGGCTGTCATGACCCGCAAGGACCATCCGAACGGCACGAGCCGCCTGGCCGAAGTGGCCGGCAAGTATCCCGATGCGGACGTCATCATCAACGTCCAGGGCGACGAACCCATGATTCCGCCGGAGATCATCGACCGCCTGGCCGAAGCCTTCGAAAAAGAGCCGGACCTCAAGATGGCCACCATGAAGGTACGCATGGAGGAAAGCGAATACGATGATCCGTCGGCCGTCAAGGTCGTGACGGACAAGGACGGCTACGCCCTCTATTTTTCGCGCAGCCTGATACCGTATCCGCGCCATAAGGACGGATTCTTCAAAGTCTATAAACACGTGGGCATCTATGCCTACACCCGCGACTTCGTCCTGGAATACGCCGCCATGGCGCCGACACCGCTGGAACAGGTGGAAAGCCTGGAACAACTGCGCGTCCTGGAAAACGGCTGCCGGATCAAAGTCCTGGAAAGTGACTTCAAGGGCGTCGGCGTCGACACGCAGGCGGACCTGGACGCCGTCAACAAATTACTGGGAGGCAAATGATGCATACCGTAAAAGCAGGTTCCTATGAAATCGGCCAGGGACATCCCCTGGCGCTCCTGGCAGGACCGTGCGTCCTCGAAGGTTATGAACACAGCCTGGCCATCGGCCGGGAGGTGAAACGCATCTGCGGCAAGCTCGGCATCCCCTATATTTTCAAGGCGAGCTTCGACAAGGCGAACCGGTCCAGCTATGACTCCTTCCGCGGCCCTGGTCTGGAAGAAGGCCTGAAGCAGCTGGCCGCCATCAAAAAGGAGCTGGGCGTGCCCGTCGTCAGCGATGTGCACGAGACCTGGCAGGTGGAGAAGGCTGCGGAAGTGCTGGACGTCATCCAGATTCCGGCCTTCCTGTGCCGCCAGACAGACCTGGTCTGCGCGGCCGCCAGGACGGGCCGCTGCGTCAATGTGAAAAAGGGCCAGTTCCTGGCACCCTGGGATATGAAGAACGTCATCGCCAAAATCGAAGCGGCGGGAAACCGCAACATCCTGCTGACGGAGCGGGGCTCCAGCTTCGGGTACAACACGCTGGTCACGGATATGCGCGGCCTGGCGGTCATGCGCGGCCTGGGCTATCCCGTCGTCATGGACGCCACGCACAGCGTGCAGATTCCTGGCGGGCAGGGCAAGACGAGCGGCGGCCAGAGCCAGTACGCGCCCCAGATGGCACGGGCTGCGGCGGCTGTCGGAATCGACGCCCTCTTCCTGGAAGTGCACGATGACCCGTCCAAGGCCTTGTCCGACGGCCCCAACATGGTCCGTCTGGACCAGCTCGAGGCCCTTCTGGAACAAGTCCTCGCCATCGACAAAATCGTCCGTGGCTGAATGACGGGACGGATTATTCCGACAATAGGAGGAAGCATGCCAATGAATGCAATGGAAACAGATGCGCAGAAAGTGCTCCGTATGGAGGCGGACGCGATCCTGAATCTGATTCCCCGCGTCGACGGGCATTTCGACGCAGCGGTGAAATTGATTATGGAATGTCCGGGCCGTGTCGTCATGACCGGCATGGGCAAATCGGGCATCATCGCCCATAAGATTTCGGCGACCCTGGCCAGCACGGGCACGCCGTCGTTCTATCTGCACCCGGCCGAAGGCATTCACGGGGACCTGGGCATGGTGACGGGCAACGACGTGGTCATCGCCCTGTCCAACAGCGGCGAGACGGGGGAGGTGCTGAACATCCTGCCCTCCCTGCGCCGGATTGGCGCGAAACTGATCGCCATGGTCGGGAACCCGGAATCGACGCTGGCCAAAAACAGCGACGTCGTCCTCAACGTCGGTGTGGAACGGGAAGCCTGCCCTCTGGGGCTGGCCCCGACTTCGAGCACGACGGCGGCCCTCGCCTTCGGCGATGCCTTGGCGATGGCCCTCATGGGCAAGCACCACTTTACGTCGAAACAATTTGCGGTCTTCCATCCGGGCGGCAGCCTGGGACGCAGGCTGCTCCTTACGGTGGGGGACATCATGCACACTGGCGACGAGAACCCGGTGGTCAAAGGCACGAACACGGTGACGGAAGCCCTTTTCGTCATTACGGACAAGGGCCTGGGCGCCGTGTCCGTCGTGGATGACGAAGACCACATGATCGGCCTCCTGACGGACGGCGACATCCGCCGCGGCCTGTCAAAAGGCATCGGGTTCCTGAACCGCCCGGTGACGGAGCTGATGACGAAGGAACCGAAATTCATCACGAAGGAAAAACTGGCGGCTGAGGCCCTGCATGTCATGGAAAGCCACAAGCCGAAACCCATCACGGTGCTGCCGGTCCTGGACGCCGAAAAACATGTCATCGGATTGCTGCATATGACCGACCTGGTACGCCAAGGTGTGGTATAATATTCTTTAATCCCGATTTTTTGGAATTCTGGTTTGGAGCGTGTGCGCAATGACGAAAAAGGAATGGACCCCGGAGGAGCTGCAGAAGCTGGCGGCAGGCATCCGTCTCGTCGCGATGGATGTGGACGGTACCCTGACGGACGGCGGTATCCAGATCGGCAATGACGGGGAATGCTTCAAACGGTTCAACTGCCGGGACGGGCTGGGAATCAGCACTTCCGTGCGGCATGGACTGAAGATCGCCATCGTCACCGGGCGGGAAAGCCGTATCATCCGTATCCGCGCCAAAGAAGTCGGGGTGGACAGCGGTGTGATGACCGGTGTGCAGGACAAGGCGGCGGCCCTGGCGGCCCTGGCCCGGCTGCATCACCTGGAGCTCCGGGAAACCGCCTTCCTGGGCGATGACCTCAACGACCTGCCGGCACTGACGCGGGCAGGCCTGGCTGCGTGTCCCGCCGATGCCGTGCCGGAAGTCCGGGAACGGTGCCAGTTCGTGTCTGCCCATAAGGGCGGGGACGGCGCCGCCAGGGAGTTCCTGGAATTCCTCTGGAAAGCAAAAGGACAATGGGACACCATTGTGCAGGAATATGTGGAAATGGGACGGGGAGACAGACAATAATGCTTTATACGGTCCTGAAAACGCTGAGCTTTCTCTGTTCCCACACCCCCTATAAGCTGCTTGTGCATGTCGGTCGGGGGCTGGGACACCTGTACTGGCATATCGCCAAGAAACAGCGCGTGCGTGCCGAAGAGACCATCCGGGAACGGTTGGGCTGCGACGAAGCCCGGGCGCACGAGATCATCAAGAAACTTTTCGTCAATCTGGGCGTCACGGTATTGGAAATGCTCTATATGCCGGCCCTGAATAAAGACAACATCCGCGGCCTCGTGACTTTCGACCACCCGGAAATCCTCTGGGAAGCCTTGAACCAGAAAAAGGGCGTGGTCATGCTGGCCTGCCATATGGACAACTGGGAATGGCTGGGGGCCGCCCTGGCGTTGAACGGGTTTCCGCTGAGCGCCGTGGAAAAGCCGCAGCCGAACCGTGTCTATTCCGATTTTATGAATGAGCTGCGCCGCGGCGCGGGGCAGGAAATCTTCGCCCGCGGCACGAGCGAGATCTTCGGCTGCGTCCGGGCTATGCGCAAAGGCCGTATGCTGGGCCTCATTGCGGACCAGGACGGCGGCTGGGACGGCATCTTCGTCCCCTTCTTCGGCAAGATGGCTTCGACCCCCACGGGGCCGGCCTATTTCGCCAAAAAGTTCAAGGCCCCGTGCATCCCCATCTTCATCGTCCGCAAGCCCGACGGGTACGGCCACCAGGTCTTCGTCAAGGAACCTTTCTATTACGAGGACACAGGCCATCCGGCAGAGGATGACGAGCGTCTGACGCGGAAAATGACGGAAGCCGTTGAGGAAATCATCCGGAAATATCCCGAAAACTGGCTCTGGTTCCAGCACCGCTGGAACACTCCTTACGAGGAGGCCATGGAGCGCCGCCAAAAACAGGCCGCTTCCGGCAAGGGCGCGCATCACGCCCCTGGCCGGCAGGACGGGGGAAAGGGCAGAAAGGAACAGAAGCCATGAACCTGAAGGAGCACAAACATCTGATAATGGCCATTGCGGCCGCCGTCCTCGTGCTGGCCGGCCTCTTTGCCTGGCTGTTCCTGGGCGCTTCGGTGCCGAACCCGACGGACAAATCGAACGGCAATACGGGAATCCGCGCCACCGTGCATAACACAGTCCTGGAACGCAAGGAGGACGGCAAACTCCTCTGGCGCATCAAGGTGGCCGAAGCGACCCAGGTCAGCGACAGCCTCATCAAGGCTAAGGACCTGGACGGCGTCGTCTACCTGAAGGACGGCGATGAGCTGAGCGTCAAGGCGCCGGCTGGCACCATCCAGATCAAGAACAATGATTTCGCCCTGGAAGAGGGGGTCGTCGCGCGGTTGAAGGACGGCGGCTTTTTGCGGGCCAGGAAGGTGGCCTGGAAACAGAAAGGCGACGTGCTGACGGCAGAAGGAGACATCCGTATCGTGAAAGATGACATGCTCGCCACCGGCGGCAAACTGGAAACGACGAGCAAGCTGAACCATTTCAAGTTGTCGGACAAGGCCCATGTGGAGCGAGGAGGACATTATGCGGAAGAAGAATAGTTTCGTAAAACCGGCGCTGGCCGTGGTTCTGGCGGCTGCAGCCGTTGTACTGCCTTTCCGCCTGCATAACGCGGGGTATGCCGCGGAGGGGACCTACAGCGTCGATGCCAGCGTCATCGAATACGATATGGCGTCGGGGGACGGCAAGACGACGGGCGTCACGACCATCCGGGACGACCAGGGGACGGCGGTCGCCCAGGGCGGCGCCACCTTTAACAGCAAAAACAAGAGCGGCCATCTCTTCGGCGGCGTGGTGGCGAACCGGGAGGACCAGCACCTGCGCAGTGCCGAACTCATCATCTACAACGACAAATACATTTCCGCCGTGGGCGATGCCCGCCTGACCAAAGGCGACAAGACGCTGACGGCTCCCCGTGTGGATTATCATGATGACTCGAAATTCGCCGAAACCATCGGCGGTTCGGCACGTCTCGATTCCACCGACGGCAGCTGGCTGACGGCCGGGAAGATCACCTATGATATGAACAGCCAGGTGGCCAACGCCACGGGCGGTGTGAACCTGGCGAACGTGCCGCAGAACATGACCGGTTCCGGCGACACGGCGGTCTACAATTCCGACGGCCAGGGCTATGTGGAACTGATCGGCAACGCGCGGGCCACCCAGAACGGCAACACCGTGACGGGCAACCGCCTGAAGATCACCAACACGAATGGCCCTGATTCCCATACGACGGCCCAGGGGAATGTGAAGATCGTCTACTATTCCCAGGGCAGCAATCCGGTCAACAATGTGGCTTTCGGCGCCGGAGCCAGCGCAATGGCGCATGACGTCCATGACCTGAATCCGAGCCCGAACATCAAGACACAGCTGGAAGCGGCGGAGGAGACTAGAGCGTGATTATCGAAACGAAAAACCTCGTCAAGATGTACGGCGGCCGCCGGGTCGTGGACGACGTGAGTCTTACGGTTGAACAGGGGCAGATTGTCGGTCTGCTGGGGCCGAACGGCGCCGGCAAGACGACGACGTTCTACATGGTCGTCGGCATCGCCAAGCCGAACGGCGGCCAGGTGCTGCTGGACAACGAGGACATCAGCCGGTACACCATGAGCGAACGGGCCCGCAAAGGCATTGGCTATCTGCCGCAGGAAGCGTCCATCTTCCGGAAGATGACTGTGGAGGAAAACCTGCTGGCCATCCTGGAGACGACGAACCTGACGCACGAAGAGCAGGTGGCGAAGATGAACCGCCTCATCGAGGAGTTCCATATCGGCCACATCCGGCAGAGCAAGGGTACCGCCCTGTCCGGAGGCGAACGGCGCCGCGTGGAGATTGCCAGGGCCCTGGCGACGGATCCGGCCTTCATCCTGCTGGACGAACCGTTCGCCGGCATCGATCCCCTGGCCGTGGCCGATATCCAGGGCATGGTTGCCCATCTGGCGAAACGCGGCATCGGCATCCTGATTACGGACCACAATGTGCGCGAAACCCTGAGCATTGTCGACAAGGCCTATATCCTGGCCAGCGGCAAGGTGCTGATTCACGGTACCAGCGATGCCATCGCCAACGACCCCGTCGCCAAAAAGTATTACCTTGGCGAAAACTTCAAGATGTAGGAGGATTCCGATGCATATTCGTTTATTGGATAAATACGTGCTGAAAGAGCTGCTTTATCCGTTCATTTTCGGCATTGCCTCCTTCTCCAGCATATTCATCGCCAGCAGCATGTTGTTCAAGATCGTCCAGTACATCACTACGTACAACGCGCCTCTGTCGGCGGTCGGACGCATGTTTTTGTACAGTATGCCGCAGGTCATCAACTACACCTTCCCCATGTCCATGCTGCTTGCCACGCTGATGGCGTTCGGCAAGCTGTCCAGCAGCAGCGAGATCGTCGCCATGAAATCGGGCGGCGTCAGCTACTACCGCATTGTGGCGCCGGTCCTCGTGGTCGCTTTCGTTGTCAGCATGTTTTCCGTCATCTGGGCGGAAAAGGTGGTGCCTCCCTGCAACGCGGAGCAGAAACGCATCCTGCAGCAGGAAATCCGCGGCAACACGAAACCGCGCACCCAGGAACACGTGGTCATCAAGACCCTGAAGGGGTCCACGCAGCGGATCACCTACGCCCGGTCCTTTAACGAGTCGACGGGCATCATGGACAAGGTGACCATCGAAGAATTCCAGAACAACAAACTCGTCCGCGTCCAGACGGCCGACAAAGCCACCTGGGAAGGCGACAAGTGGGTCATGGACAAAGGTATCGTCTACAGCATCGACGACAAGGAAGGCGTGACAAGCAAGGCCACCTTCACCAACCAGGTCATTCCGTTGAACACCAAACCCCGCGAAGTCAGCTGGGAGCAGAAAGATGCCGATGAAATGACCCTCGGCGAACTGAAGGGCTATATCGCCGTGCTCGAACGGCAGAAACAGCCTACGTCCTATTACTGGACGGAAATCTATATGCGTTTCGCCATCCCCCTGGCAAGCTTCGTCTTCGCGCTCCTCGGCGCCCCCCTGGGGACGCAGCGTCAGCGCAGCGGCTCGTCCATCGGCCTGGGCATGAGCGTCATCGTCATCTTCGTCTACTACGGCATCATGGCCTTTACGACGGGCCTGGGAAAAGGCGGCATCATTCCGGCGCCCCTGGCGGCCATGTCGTCGAACATCATCTGCCTTATTGCCGGTCTGTGGCTCCTGAAACGCACCAATTACTGACCGGTCATCGAATTCCTGAAATCTTACGCCCGGAAGCGGGATTCGGCTCCCGCGGCGTTCATCCGGGGGGAAAGGAGGCTGTACCATGCTTTTCGGAATCCGTCTGATGATCCTTTTGGCCATCATGGGTGGCGCCATTGCCTACATTGCCGACAAGCTGGGCAGCAAGATCGGGAAGAAGCGCCTGACCGTCTTCAGCCTCCGTCCGCACGATACGTCGGTCCTCCTGACGGTCCTGTCGGGTGTGCTCATTTCCCTTTGCTCCGTCCTCATCCTGGCCGTCTCCTCGAACAGCGCCCGTACGGCCCTGTTCGGCATGGAAAAGCTGCAGAACGAGATCCGTACGCTGCAGGCGGACCGGGAAACGGCCCTGAAGGAATATGAATCCCTCCAGGATACCCTGAGGAGCAAGAACGAGGAAATCGCTGCCCTCGACAAGAAGATCAGGGACGCCGACGCGGCGCGCCTGAAATCGGAAGAAAGCCTGCAGGCGGCCCGGAATGGGCTGGAAGCGGCCCGTATCCAGTATGAAACGACGCAGGGCGAACTGGTGGCGGCCCAAAGCGAGGTAAAAGGCCTCCAGGCAGCCCGTGACAGTCTGAATGAAGAAATCACGAAACTGCAGGAACGCACGAAACTCCTGCACGAAGGCCTGCTCCACATGCGCGAAGACCAGCTTGTCTACCGCAGCGGGGAAGTCGTCTTCAACGGCGTCCTCGAGGGCGGTCGTTCGCCGGAAGAAAGCGCCAACCAGATGAAGTGGCTCCTGGAATCGGCCAACAATACGGCCCTCAGCCGCATCGGCGTCGACCCGAAGGAAAAGGTCGAAGTGGTATGGGTTCCCAAGACGGAATACGAAGCCCTCGAACAGCGGATCCAAAAGGAACACGGCCAGATCCTGGTCCGCGTCCGTTCCTTGGCCAACACGGTCGTGGGACAGCCTGTCGTCTGCCAGTTCGAAGTCATTCCCAATAAACTCGTGTACCATAACAATCAGCTGATTTACCAGAAGGTCCTCAATGTGGCAGACCAGTCCGTATCGCCCGAAGAAGTCATGATGAGCTACCTGCAGGAAGTCAACCGCCTGTCCGTCGAAGCCGGTGTCCTGCCTGACCCCATGACGGGAAAGGTAGGCAACATCAGCGCCATGACGGTGGTGGATGTGCAGGAGAAGATGCGCCGCATGGGAGGCCAGGTCATGTTGACGGCCTATGCGGACGGCGACATCATGACGGCCGGTCCTGTACAGATCCGCCTGGAAGCGGAAAAGGTAGCTTCCGCGGATGAATCCATGCGCCGCTGGTAACCCGGAGGCCTAAGATGAAACCAAGCCAACCGAACGCCCGGTACTATCTGGGCATTGATCCAGGCCGCGACAAGACAGGCCTGGCACTGGTCCGGGAGGACGGCGTCCTGCGCAGCCAGCAGGTGGTGCGGACGAGTTCCCTCCGGAGCAGCATCCGCGGGTTCCTGGATGAACGTCTGGCTTCTGGCAATGTCTGGAGCCTGCACCGCGTCCTGGCCGGAATCATCATTGGGAACGGCACGAACAGCGGACCCGTATGCGACCTTGTCAAAGAACTGTTTCCCAGTGTGCCCGTCCATGAAATCGGGGAAGCCCATTCCACGGAGGAGGCACGCCGCCTGTATTGGAAAATCCACCCGCCCCAGGGCCTGCGCCGCCTCCTCCCGTTGGGACTGCAGGTACCGCCGGTACCCCTGGACGGATACGCCGCCGTGGTGCAGGTACGCCGTTACCTGGCCGCCCTGGCGGAACAGGAGGAAATCAAGAAAGAGGAGATGCGAACATGAAGAAGATGCTTTTTCTGCTGCTGGCACTGCTGGTCCTGAGCGGCACGGCCCTGGCCCGCAATGCCATGCCCATCAAGCCTTTGTGCGAAATCGACCTGTACGGGGTCAACGATTTCCAAGGCCATATCACGGGCAGTACGGCGGAACCGGGTGCCCTGCGCCTTGCCGGCGCGGCGGATACGCTGACCAAACAGAATCCCTACGGGACGGCCTTTTTCGGCGGTGGCAACAATATGGCCGGTACCGACGAAAATGACAAACGCATGGGCGACCCCACCATCATGATGCTCAACGCCATGCATATTTCCGCTACCGTACCCGGTGCAAAGGATTTCCAGTACCAGGCTTACAACATCGCGAACCAGGCTGCCACGTCGTACTTTGCGTACCTGGCTGCCAACATTGTCGATGCCGACGGCAACACGGCCTCGCCGTATAAACCGTATCTGCTGTTCAACCGCGCCGGTGCCGAAATCGGCGTCATCGGCCTCGTCGGCCAGGATGTGGCCGAACCTGCCAAAGCCCGCGGCTACAACGTGGTCCCGGCAGCCAAAGTGGCACAGCAGTGCGTCAACGAACTGCGCAATAACGGGGCCAAGATCGTCGTCCTGCTGACCAGCCTCAAGGGCGAAGGCATCGGTGACAAGAAGATCACCGGTGAAATCACGGCACTCCTCGACCAGGTGACCGGCGTTGACGCCGTCTTCCTGGCCGGTACAGGCAAAGAAGTGCGCGGCACCTACAAGAACATCCCTGTCGTGGCCGCGGCTCCCTTCGGCACCCAGCTGGCCCAGATCCATTTCCTGTATAACCGCGTGGACAAGAAGGTCCTCGTCGGCGTGGCCAAGACGGTGGATGTGATGGCCCTGCCGTATGAAGAAAACAAACAGCTGGAAAAGACCTATACCCGCCTCATGAGCGGCACGGGCACGCGGCTGGGGAACCTGCCCCCGTCCTATGTGCCGGCCCAGAAGAAGGACAAGCAGTCCAAGACCAGCATCTACCAGAACGTCAACGGATCCGTCAACGAAGCACCGCAGCCCGCTTCCAAGGGCGCCAAGCTGGCGGACAACCTGACGGCCCTGACGAACTACCCTGGCGGGCAGTCCACGCTGGGCGAATACTTTACGGACATGGTCCGCAAAGCCTATAACTGCGACATCGTCCTGTACCCTGGCAGCTCCTTCCGGTACAGCGTCCCGGCCGGCGATATTAACGAAGGAACCATCACCTCCGTCATGCCGTACAAGGACAGCATCGTCACGGGGCAGCTGACGGGCTCCCAGATCCGTGCCATCATCGAGCACGGCCTCAATCCAGGTACGGGCCTGATCCGCTTCTCCGGTCTCCGTGTGGCGGCCCGTATCAACAATCCGGAAGGTTCCCGCATCGGTTCGATTGAACTGGAGAACGGCCAGAAGCTGCAAAATGACGCTACCTACGTAGTCGCCGTAAGCTCCCGCATGGTCGAAGGTGCCGACGGATACAACCTGAGCTATCTGGCAAACGCCGGGAACAAGGGGCCTGCCCAGGACTTCTTCAAATTCTTCCTGCGCTATGCCAAGACCGTCGACTACAAAGGGGACGGCCGCCTGAAATTCTGATTGCAAGAGGAAATCCGTATGACCGAGAAATTCGCGGATCAGCAATTCCGCAACTTCGTATATGACCTGAATTCGTCCAAACCGTCGCCGGGCGGCGGCAGTGCTGCCGCCTTTGCGGGGGCCATGGCCGGCGCGCTGGCCGGAATGGCTGCCCACCTGACGGTCGGCAAGAAAAGTTACGCCGATGTGGAAGAGGAAATGCAATCCGTCATCGCGTCGTCGGAAGCGCTGCAGCGGGAAATGCTGGCCATGGCCCAGGAGGACGCCGACATGTTCGGCCTCATCCTGAACGCCTACAAGATTCCGAAAAGCACGCCCCACGAGCAGGCAAAACGGCAGGCTGAAATCGAGCGGGCAAGCAAGATCGCCGTCCTGGCGTCCCTGCATCTGTCCGAAACCTGCATCGACATCCTGCGCCTGGCGGAGAAGGTGGTCGGCAAAGGCAGCCGTCTGCTGGTGACCGACGGCGCCGCTTCGGCCATCCTGGCCCGTGCCTGCCTGCGCATTGCTGCCTACAATGTCACGGCCAACCTGAAACCGGTCCGGGACAAGGATTTCGTGTACCAGTGCGAAGTGCGGCTGCATGCCTGCCGCGACCTGGGCGCAAGCCTGGAGCAGGACATTTTGGACGCCGTTGACAGCGAACTCGGCAAATAAGGTGCCTTCAGGCCGCAAATGTGGTATAATGTCAACATCTGGAGAGGTGGCCGAGCGGTTTAAGGCTCTAGTCTTGAAAACTAGCGAGGTGTCAAAGCTTCCGTGGGTTCGAATCCCACCCTCTCCGCCAATTCAAAAAGTTAATGGCAGCAGCAATCTAAAAGGCCGTACCTTCATGGGTGCGGCCGTATTTTTATGCTCAAATCCGCATACTGGGAAGGTGCAGGCGTTGGACAAAGAAAAACCCCGCTTGCGCGGGGTTTTTACGTTCCGTTGAAAGTTGTACCTGCCGAAGTCCCGTTTATTCCACGTCCGGATAGAGGGGATGTTTCTGGCACAGTTCCGCAATGCGGGCGTTGCAGTCGGCCGTGACTTTTTCGTCGTCGGGGTGGTTCAGGATATCGACCATGACCTTGCCGATGACGTGCATGTCGTCTTCCTTCATGCCGCGGGTCGTGAGGGCTGCCGTGCCCAGACGGATGCCGCTCGTCACGAAGGGGCTTTCCGTCTCGTTCGGGACGGTGTTCTTGTTGACCGTGATGTGGACCGTGTCCAGCAGTTTTTCCGCCTGCTTGCCATTGATGCCCTTGTTGCGGACGTCGATGAGGATCAGATGGTTGTCCGTGCCGCCCGTGACCAGGTTGCAGCCGCCCTTGAGCAGCTCGTCGGCCAGGGCCTGGGCGTTCACAACGATGCCGTGGGCGTATTCCTTGAAGGAAGGCTGCAGGGCCTCCTTCAGGGCGACGGCCTTGGCGGCGATGACGTGCATCAGGGGCCCGCCCTGCATGCCCGGGAACACAGCCTTGTCAATGGCCTTGCCGAACTGTTCGCGGCACAGGATCAGGCCGCCGCGGGGGCCGCGCAGGGTCTTGTGGGTCGTGGTGCTGACGATGTCCGCGTAGGGCACGGGGCTCGGATGGTACCCGGCGGCGACGAGGCCTGCGATGTGGGCCATGTCGACGAAGAGCAGGGCGCCGTTGTCGCGGGCGATTTCGGCAAATTTGGCGAAGTCGATGGTGCGGGGGTAGGCGCTGGCACCGGCGACGATCATCTTCGGTTTCAGTTCCTTAGCCATTTTCGCGACAGCGTCGTAGTCGATGCGCTGCGTTTCCGGATTCAGGCCGTAGCCGTGGAAATCATACAGCGTGCCCGAGGCATTCACTTTGCTGCCGTGGGTCAGGTGGCCGCCGTTGGACAGGTCCATGCCCAGGACGGTGTCACCGGGTTTCAGCGTGGCGAAATAGACGGCCAGGTTGGCCTGTGCGCCGGAATGGGGCTGCACGTTCGCATGCTCTGCGCCGAACAGCTTTTTGGCCCGCTCGATGGCCAGGGTTTCCGCCATATCCACGAACTGGCAGCCGCCGTAATAACGGTGTCCGGGATATCCTTCGGCATACTTGTTCGTCATGACGCTGCCCATGGCTTCCATGACGGCAACGCTCGTGTGGTTTTCAGACGCGATCATTTCCAGATTGTTCTGCTGACGGTCCTTTTCCAGCTCAATGGCATTGTAAATCTCTTCATCTGCAATCTTCAATTCCGGTTTTTCCAGCATTGTTCAGCCCCCTGATGATAGTTGACATGATATTTCAGTGCCTTTCCGCCGACCCGGGACGGGTTTGCGGTCCCTGTGAAGGGATACATCCTGATATATATGCCTATTATACCAAATTTCCCATCCTTTGCAACGAACCGGCGTCAAAAGGCAAAATTTCCGGGGAAATATACAAAAAAGTGTAAAGGCATTGCGCCAAACTGCCCGGATGTCTGGTATAATGATGATATTACTGTACGGAGGTTCTACTCATGGCCAACATGGAAAAACGCATCAGGAAGATTTCCGAAAGCATCCTCGCCGATTACGCAAAAGGCCGTACGATTGATAAGAGCACGGGCTTTTCCGGACCGGACATGGACGCGGTCATCGATATTCTGGACAAGCTGCAGAAAATCCTGTTCCCGGGCTATTTCCGCATCAAGTCCTACCATTACTACACGGCAGAAAACAACCTGCAGACTCTGGTGGAAGATGTCCTGTTCAACCTCAGCAAGCAAATCACCCGCTTCATCCGTTTCCTGCCGGAATACGCCGACAAGGATTACCGGACCTGCCAGACCCGCGGGCAGGAACTGGCCCTGGAGTTCATGTCGCGCATCCCGAAAATCCGCGACCTGGTCGATTCCACGGTGCAGGCCGAGTTCGACGGCGACCCGGCGGCGTTCAGCAAGGACGAGATCATCTACTGCTACCCCGGCATGTACGCCATCATGGTCTTCCGCCTGGCTCACGAGTTCTATGAACTGAATGTGCCCATGCTGCCGCGGATCATGGCGGAATATGCCCACGGCAAAACGGGCATCGATATCCATCCCGGCGCCACCATCGGCCGCAATTTCTTCATCGACCATGGCACGGGCATCGTCGTCGGCGAGACGACGGTCATCGGCAATAACGTGAAGGTCTACCAGGGGGTCACCATCGGCGCCCTGTCGACCCGCGGCGGCCAGAAGCTGCACGGCAAAAAACGCCACCCGACCATCGAGGACAACGTCACCATCTATTCCGGTGCCTCCATCCTGGGCGGCGACACGGTCATCGGCCATGACTCCGTCATCGGCGGCAACACCTTCATCACCATGTCCGTACCGCCCGGATCGAACGTCAGCATCAAGAGCCAGGAACTCCACTTCAACGAGGACAACAAGCCGGACTCCAAGCCCAAGGACCTGAAACAGGCCGAAACCTGGTTCTATACGATTTAATTGTTGACAAATGCGGTCCCGCATGCTATTATTTTTCAGTATGGACGATTCCCGCTATGGGCGTAGTCCGTCCCCAACCGCTCAACGAGGTCCCGTAAACTTTTCACCCGGAAAAGTACCGAAATTGGCGAGTATACGATAAGGGAGGTGCAACACATGTACGCAATCATTAAAACCGGCGGCAAACAGTATCGTGTACAGGAAGGCGATGTCCTGAATGTAGAGAAGCTGGATGCCGAAAAAGACGCTGAAGTCGTATTTGACGAAGTCCTGGCTATCGTGAACGACGGGGAAGTGACCGTCGGCAAACCGGTAGTCGAAGGTGCCAAGGTAACCGCTACCGTTATGGAACAGGGGAAAGCGGACAAAATCCTGGTCTTCAAATACAGAGCCAAATCCAACTACCGCAAACGCGCCGGCCACCGTCAGCCGTTCACGACCGTCAAGATCAGCGGCATCCAGGCTTAATCCGGAACGCCATGATCACGGTTGAAGTCAGCAAGAACAAGTCGGGCCTCTACACGGGCTACCGCGCCAAAGGGCACGCCAACGACGCGCCGGCGGGGGAGAGTGTGGTATGCGCCTGGGTTTCTGCGGTGACGCAGATGGCCCTTATCGGCTTGGAAGGCGAAGCGAAATTTCCCGTCGCATATACGGCGGATCCCAAATCGGGTCTTCTGACAGTTCAGCTGAAGAAGGCGCCCGATGAAACAAGCCAGTTGCTGATCGGGTCCATGGTACGGATCTTGCAGCAGCTGGCGGCAGAATGTCCCAAAGATGTTCGAGTCCGCGAACATGGAGGTGAAAGTAAGAATGTTTAAGATCATCCTGCAGTTACATGCACATAAAAAAGGTACCGGTTCTTCCCACAACGGCCGTGATTCCAATGCACAGCGCCTGGGCATCAAGGCTCACGAGGACAAGGTCGTGACTGCCGGCAGCATCCTCATGCGCCAGCACGGCACCAAGTTCCATCCCGGCAAAAACGTCGGCATGGGCCGCGACTATACCATCTACGCCAAAGTGGACGGCAAAGTCAAATTTGAACGCGTAGGCCGTGACGGCCGCCAGATCAGCGTGTACCCCGTTGAAAAGGAAGCGTGATTCCAGATCAGCCTGTATCCTCCCCGGATTTCCGGGGAGGATATTTTTATAGGCCCGCGGCCGGCAACGTGATATAATAAACTATCCTTTGTATTCATCCTTCTGGGGGTGTCCGGTCTTGAAACGAAATCCCGTCATCGATCATCTGCGCGGCCTGGCCATGCTCGGCGTCGTCGGCATCCATATCGGCACCTTCGTGCTCGATTCCTCGACGCCGCGCCTGGACATTTTTCTGCTGCTGCAGATTTTCACGCGTTTTGCCGTGCCCGCGTTCTTCTTCATTTCGGGCTACGGCCTTTTCTGCAATGGCGCGCTGCACAAGCCCTTCCATTATGTGGCTTCCGTGCGGCACCATCTGCGCACGGTCGGTGTGCCGTACCTGGTCTGGTCCCTGTTCTACATCGCCCTGTGGCAGCGGGAGGACATGATCCGCCCCGACGGCAGCTTTTCCTTGTCGGTCCTGCTTGTCAAACTGCTGCTGGGGGAGGGCTGTTACCACATCTACTTCCTCGTGATCCTTCTGGGGTTCTATTTCACCCTGCCGTTCTGGCGCTGGCTGGTGCGGATGACGGACCGCGGGACGAAGGCGGGGACGGGCCTGTGCCTGGCGGTGCTGGCGGCCCTGCAGCTGGTCCTGTACCATTGGAACGCTGTCTATTGGAGCTATCCGGCCTGGACGGCCCATTATAAGGTCATCATCCGCCTGCTGAACGAGCGCATGAACTACATCCCTTTGTTTTACGGGTTTGTGTTCATCCTGGGCGGGCTCTGCGCCGTGCACGAGGACGCTGTGCGCCACTGGCTGCGGGCGCACCTGTGGAGCACCCTGGCTCTGCTGCTGGTGTCCTGCGGCGTCTACCTGCACAGCTTTTTCGGTTATCTGGACGGGGGCATGGAATTGGCCGCCATTCCGGAACACCTGACGCAGCTCACGCCGGAAGGGCTGCTCTACACGGTCTGCTGGCTGCTCTTCTTCTGCGCCCTCCTGGAACGCCTGTCCGGGTACAGGCTGCTCTTCCTCAAGGTGCTTTCGGCGTATTCCATGGTCATCTACCTGATACATCCCTGGTTCATCAATTTCTGGTATAGCGCCCTGGGCTATCTGGGATTTGCCTTCGCCCAGGTCCCTGTACTGCTTTTCTATGTCCTGGTGCTCGTGTCATCCCTGGCGGCGGGCATGGTGATCCAGGCCCTGGCGGCCCGGTGCCGGACCGTCGGTGTCCTCGTCCTCGGGCGGCAGCCGGATTGACGGCATGACATGTAACTGCATAAAAAAAGGCCGGTCACTTGCGTGACCGGCTTTTTCAAAGGGGAGAAAAACATTTGGGAAGTGTTGTTTGAGGGGTTGTTTGAGAATTTTAAGGGGTAACGTGAAAGGGTGCGTCATTTGATGGGGGTATATCAGCCTTCAATGGCGATGTACTTGTTCTGGTCGATTTCCTTGGCGTCCTTCTTGGGGATGCTCAGTTTCAGCACGCCGTCTTCGAATTTCGCCTTGATCTCCTCGTTGGTGAGGGCTTCGCCTACGTAGAAGCTGCGGCTGCAGGTTCCGCTGTACCGTTCCTGACGCAGATACTTGCCTTCTTTGTCCTTTTCGTCCTTATCGAGGGCTTTGGAAGCGACAATGGTCAGATACCCTTTTTCCAGCTGTACCTGGATGTTCTCTTTCGAGAAGCCCGGCAGGTCCACATCCATCTCGTAGGTCTTGTCGGTTTCGCGGATATCGGTCTTCATGATGTTGCCTGCATGTTTGCCATACAGGGGATTGCCTTTGCCGAAGAAGGCGGAAGGATTCATCAGGCCGTAAGCGTCATCATTCCAATCATCAAATACGTTTTCACCAAAAATGCTCGGAAACATCATAATACATTCCTCCAATCGTTATGTGAATCTGCTTGTTTGTGGATTTTGGAAACTCAGGAAGGCGGTTGACTTTTTGACTTTCGGCTCCAAAAGAATCGGCCTCGCGGCCGTTCCCCTGCGCCTCCGTCCGGCACCTTTGCGGTTCTTTCGGAAGCCTTTCTTTTGTTTCTAAGCATATCCTAGCACATGTTGTTAGCACTGTCAAGTGCTGAGTGCTAATTTTTTATAAATTTTTTTGGGGAACTGCGAAAACGGCCCTGAACCGGGCGGAAACGGATATTCTGTAAAACCTGATGCAATTTTATCAAAATAGGTATATAATGTATTGTTAAATAGCGGGAGTGTCCCCATTCGGACCGGCCGCTATCCGGCAAGGGCTTCCATTCGGCAGGCGCCGGGCTTTCTACTTCCGGCTTGTCCCAACGGCTTCCATCCGGTCGGCGGAATGAAGCGGAAGGTGCGCAGGAGAGGCTTTCATGCGGCGGAAACCTGCAGGTATCATTTTTTATATAGATGAGGTGTTCACATGACCAATGATTTGAAAGTCGGAATCGATATCGGTTCGACGACGATTAAGACGGTGGTGCTGGATGAAGCCGGCCGTATCCTCTACAAGACGTACGGGCGGCATTTCTCCGACATTCCCCATGCGTTGACGTCCAGTCTGCAGGCACTGAAGGACGTCGTGGGAAGGGAGCGTTTCCGCTTCGCCCTGACCGGGTCGGCCGGCATGGGCATCGCCCAGCGCCTGGAACTGCCCTTTGTGCAGGAAGTCATTGCGGCGGCGACGGCTGTCAGGGAATTGATTCCCCAGACAGATACCATGGTGGAACTGGGCGGGGAAGACGCCAAGATCATGTACTTCGGGTCTGCGCCGGAAGAACGCATGAACGGCGTCTGCGCCGGCGGCACGGGGGCCTTCATCGACCAGATGGCGTCCCTGCTGAATACGGACGCCAAGGGACTGAACGACCTGGCGGCCAAGGCCCAGCGCATCTATACCATCGCCAGCCGCTGCGGCGTATTCGCCAAAACGGATATCCAGGCCCTCATGAACGACGGCGCTTCGCGGGAGGATATCGCCAAGTCCGTCTTCCAGGCCGTCGTGAACCAGACCATCGGCAACCTGGCCCAGGGACGCGAAATCAAGGGCAACGTGGCCTTCCTCGGCGGGCCCCTGACCTTTTTGCCGGAATTGAAGAAACGCTTTATCGAGACCCTGAAACTGGCACCGGAAAACGTGGTGGACGTGGAGGACGGCGCCTATTTCGTGGCCATCGGCTGCGCGTTGTCCAATGAGACGTGCGGGATGGGCTACGAAGACCTGGTGAAGAACCTTGACAAGGCCCAGGGCAGCTACGGCATCGTCCGCGACGAACGGCTGGCCCTGTTCCGCAGCAAAGCGGAATATGACGCCTTTGTGACCCGTCACGACAAGGACAGGGTGAAACGGGGCGACCTCGCCGCCTACCGCGGCCCTCTGTATCTGGGCATCGACGCTGGTTCCACGACGACGAAGATCGTGGCCATCGGCAAAGATAAACAGATTCTCTACACGGATTACGGCAGCAACCAGGGCGAACCGCTGGATGTCGTCATCCGCGAGGTGCGCGGCCTCTACAAGGCCATGCCTGAAGGGACCTGGATTGCCGGCGCCCTGACGACGGGCTACGGCGAAAACATCGTCAAGGCGGCCCTGCATGCCGACGACGGCGAAGTCGAAACCTTCGCCCATTACCGCGCGGCCCGGGAATTCTGCCCCGAAGTGACCTGCGTGCTGGATATCGGCGGCCAGGACATGAAGTGCTTCCAGATCCGCGATGGCAATATTGAAAAGATCACGTTGAACGAAGCCTGCTCCGCAGGCTGCGGTTCCTTCATCCAGAACTTCGCCCAGGGCCTGCATATGACGGCGGCGGAATTCGCCGACAAGGCCATGGATTCCAAGACGCCTGTCGACCTGGGTACGCGCTGCACGGTCTTCATGAACTCCCGCGTCAAGCAGGCGCAGAAGGAAGGAGCGGCCCTGGCGGACATTTCCGCCGGCATCGGCCTGTCCGTCATCAAGAACGCCCTCTTCAAGGTCATGCAGCTCAAGGACGTGAAGGAACTGGGAGACCACATCGTCGTCCAGGGCGGTACATTCTACAATAATGCCGTCCTGCGCAACATGGAGAAACTGCTCGGCAAGGATGTCATCCGCCCGGATATCGCCGGCCTGATGGGCGCCTACGGCGCGGCCATCCTGACCCTGGAAGCCCATGCGGACGAACCGGCCCGCATTTCCTCCCTGCTCCCGGACGAACAGCTGGAGACCTTCAAGGTCACGTCGCGGTCCTACCGCTGCAACGGCTGCGGCAATCATTGCCTGGTCACCATGCAGACCTTCCCCGATGGCGGCCGCTTCTTTACGGGCAACCGCTGCGAACGCGGCGAAGGCAAGCCGAAGAACCTGCACAAGGCGCCGAACATCTACGAATACAAGAACGAGCGCCTGTTCAACCATTATAAACCGCTGCAGAACGCGCCGCGGGGCCGGATCGGCATCCCCCGCGTCCTGAACATGTACGAGGATTTCCCCTTCTGGGCCACCTTCTTCACGAAGCTGGGCTACGAAGTGGTGATTTCCGACAAATCATCGGCGCAGATCTACTACAAGGGCATGTCCACCATTCCGTCCGATTCCCTGTGCTATCCGGCCAAGCTGGTGCACGGCCATATCATGGACCTGGTGGAGAAGGGCCTGAAGAAGATTTTCTATCCCTGCCTGCCGTATAACATGGAAGACGACGTCAACCGCACGGGAAACCATTACAACTGCCCGGTCGTGGCTTCCTACGCAGAAAACATCCGCAACAACATGGATATCCTGCGGGAAAAGGACATCAAGTTCATGGAGCCGTTCCTGCCGATTGCGAACAGGAAACGCATGCGCCAGCGCCTGGTGGAGGCGTTCGCTTCGGAAAACATTCCGGACAGGGAACTGACCGACGCCATGAACGCCGCTTACGACGAACTGGAACAGTATCGTGAAGACGTGCGGAAGAAGGGCGCCGAAATCCTCGCCTACGCCAAGGAACACAACATGCAGGTCATCCTGCTGGTCGGCCGGCCGTACCATATCGATCCGGAAATCAACCACGGCATTCCGGAAATGATCCAGTCCTACAACCTGGCCATCGTTTCCGAAGATGCCGTCTACCATATGCCGGTGCAGGAAGACAACCTGTACATCGTCAACCAGTGGAGCTACCATGCCCGCCTGTACCATGCGGCGGAATTTGCCGCGGCGCATCCCGAAGTGAACCTGATCCAGCTGTCCTCTTTCGGCTGCGGCCTTGATGCCATCACGACGAACCAGGTGCGGGAAATCATGGAAGGCCATAACCGCCTGTACACCATGATCAAGCTGGACGAGGTAACGAACCTCGGGGCCGCCCGGATCCGCCTGCGTTCCCTGCTGGCCGTGCTGTCGCGCCGCCCGGTCCCGAAATTCGAGCCCCTGATTCTGCCGGAGCGCCCCCATTTCACGCAGGAATGCAAGGAAACCCATACAATCCTGGCGCCCCAGATGGCTCCAATCCATTTCGAGCTCATCAAGCACGTGCTGACGCGCTACGGCTACAACCTGGTCATTCCGGAGACGGACAGGAACGACGCCATCAACGCGGGCCTGCAGTATGTCCACAACGACATGTGCTATCCGGCCATCGTCGTCATCGGCCAGATGCTGGCGGCCCTGAAGAGCGGCAAATACGACCCGGACCGCACGAGCATCGTGCTCTTCCAGACCTGCGGCGAATGCCGCGCGACGAACTACATGAGCCTCATGCGCCGCGCCCTGAAGAATGCCGGCTTCCCGAAAGTGCCGGTCTTCGCCTGCTACGGCCTGGAGAAGGATGGATTCACCCTGAACCCGGAAGGCTACATCGAAGTGGCCAAGGCCATCGTCTACGGGGACCTGCTGCAGAATGTGACGAACCGCATGCGCCCCTACGAGCTGATTCCCGGCTCGACGGACCGCCTGTACAACAAGTGGATCGCCCGCTGCGAAGACGAACTCGATCACGGCAGCTATTTCAAGTATAAGAAGACCATCCGCGAACTGGTGAAGGAGTTCGACGCCATTCCCCTGGTCCCGAACCTGTGGAAGCCGAAAGTCGGCGTCGTCGGCGAAATCCTGGTTGAGTACCACCCGGTGGCCAACAACCACCTGGAGCATGTCCTTGCCCGCGAAGGCGCCGAAGTCGTCATGCCGGAACTGTCCAACTTCATGATGTACATGGGCTTCGACGGCATCTCCAAGCACGACCTGCTGGACGGCTCCTGGCTCCGCAAGGCCGGCGGCAAGATGTTCATCCGCGTGGCGGAATTCTTCCTGAGCCCCATGCGCAAGGCCCTGGAGGAATCGAAACACTTTACGGCGCCGTGTTCCATCTACAAGGTGGCCGAACTGGCTTCGCAGCATGTATCCCTGGGCAATATCGCCGGCGAAGGCTGGCTGCTGCCCGGTGAAATCGCCAAACTCATGGAGGAAGGCGTCCGTAACGTCGTCTGCCTGCAGCCGTGGGCCTGCCTGCCGAACCATATCATGGGCAAAGGCGTGTTCCGCGAGATCCGCCGCACCTACGAGGATGCCAACCTGGTTGCCATGGACTGCGATGCCGGCGCTTCGGAAGTCAACCAGCTGAACCGGTTGAAACTGATGTTGTCCGTCGCGAAGGAGAAATGCCCTGAAGGGAAAGTCCTGGGCGAAGGCATTGATACGGAAAGATTGAAGGAGACGGCGGCCAGGGAAGCATGACCGTCTGCTACAGGCTGCCGGAGGAAGCATGCTCCGGCAGCCTTTTTTTTCCGAATACAGAATACAGAGCCGGCCCGCAGCAGCTGCGGGCCGCAGGAGGATAAGATGCCCTTTACGATTTTACGGCAGGATATTACGAAACTTCCTGTGGATGCCATCGTGAATGCCGCCAATACAGGCCTTGCCAGGGGCGGGGGTGTGTGCGGCGCCATTTTCCGGGCCGCCGGCGCGGAAAAGCTGGAGGAGGCCTGCCGCAAGGTGGCGCCGGTCCGTACGGGGGAGGCAGCCATTACGGCGGCCTTCGCCTTGCCGGCCAAATATGTGATTCACGCGGTGGGGCCGGTCTACCGCGGGGAGGAGGCGGCAGCGTGCGAACGGCTGCTGCGTTCTGCCTACCTGTCTGCGCTGCGGCTCGCCGTGGAGCATGACTGTGCGAGCATTGCCTTTCCACTGATTTCCAGCGGAATCTACGGGTATCCGAAGGAGGCTGCCTTGCGGGTGGCCGTGGAAGTCTTCCGGGACTTTTTGCGGCAGCACGACCTGGACATCGTCCTGACCGTCTTCGACCGGGAATCCTTCGTCGTCAGCAGGCAGCTGCTGGGCGAAGTGGAGAATTACCTGGACGAGAATTATGAAATCCTGCCTCTGTCCAGGCAGCGGGAGATGAACCAGTATGACATGGAGGCGCTGCAACAGGTGCAGGCCTTTCAGACGGAGTACGGGTCTGCCCCGGCGGAACTGGAAGATGTCATCGGTAACCTGGATGAGCCCTTCAATGTGACGCTGCTGCGGCTCATCGATGCCCGGGGCAAGACCGACGCGGAGGTGTACAAAAAGGCGAACATCGACCGCAAGCTCTTTTCGAAGATCCGGACGGGCAAGGGCTACATGCCGGGCAAACGGACCGTGCTGGCCCTGGCCATCGCCCTCGAACTGACCCTGGCGGAAACGGAGACCCTGCTGATGAAGGCGGGGTACGCCCTGTCGCACAGCATCAAGGCCGATGTGATCGTTGAATATTTCATCCGGCAGGGAAATTACGACATCTATGCCGTCAACGAGGTCCTGTTCCATTACGACCAGCCGCTACTGGGATCCCGTGACTGAAGCAGGGAAACGGAAGAGGCGGATGTCGCTTTGCAGGCGACCACGGATTGTCCCTCCTGCGTTATCATTGAGGTAACGAAGGAGGGATTTCTTATGAAACAGAATTTGACGGAACTGGTTTTCATCCTGGACAAGAGCGGCTCCATGACGGGCCTGGAAAAGGACACCATCGGCGGGTTCAACAGCATGTTGGAAAAGCAGAAGAAGGTGGACGGCGGGTGCCGCGTCACGACGGTGCTGTTCGACAACCGCTACGAACTGCTCCACGACCGCATTGACCTGCAGGCTGTCCAGCCGCTGACGGACAAGGACTACGAACCCGGCGGATCCACGGCGCTGCTCGACGCCATAGGCCGCACCATCCATAAGATCGGGGCGGTGCAGCGTCATACGGCCGGCGCATACCGGGCGTCCCACGTGCTGTTCGTCATCATCACGGACGGGGAGGAGAATTCGAGCCGCGAGTACACCGGCCGGAAGATCAAGGAAATGATTGAACGGCAGAAGTCGGAATACGGCTGGGAGTTCGTCTTCCTGGGGGCCAACATCGATGCCGTCGCGACGGCCGAAGAGTTCGGGATCGGGCCGGAATGTGCGGCGGACTATGTGGCCGATAAGGAAGGGACGGAGCTGAATTTCCGCGTCATGGGCGATGCGTTGAAAATGTTCCGCGAGGAGGGCCGCTTTTCCAGTGACTCCCTGGACCCCATCCGCAAGGACCGGAAAAAGCGGGGCGGCCGGCATTAAGAAACGGGAGCAGGAAGCCTATGCTTCCTGCTCCCGTTTGCCGTTTCGGCGGTTGAGGGAAAAACAAGACCGGGAATGTTCCTGCGAACATTCCCGGTCAGTGCATTTAAATGGTGGAACTAACAAGACTCGAACTTGTGACCCCTACCATGTCAAGGTAGTACTCTAACCAACTGAGCTATAGTTCCGTAGCTCCTCTAGTATAAGGGAAAAACCCCTTGTTGTCAAGAATTTTTTGGAAGCGTCTTCGTCCTTTTTGAACGATACAGTTCGAAACGACAGGTCTTCATCCAATCCGTCCTTTCTTTTCCACCTTGTCCAGCAGGTTCCGCAGGGCGCCGATCATGCCGGCGTCATTGCCCAGGGCGGCAAAGCCGATGCGGGTGTTCACCCGCAGGGCCGGGGCGACGAGCTGCTCCAGCTCCGCGTCCAGCCTGGGCCGTATGTAGGCCTGCCGGGCCATGATGCCGCCGCCCAGGAGGATCCGCTGCGGATTGAAGACGCAGCATACATTACCGATGCCCAGGGCCAGGCGGTGCAGCATGGTGGCGACGGCCTGTTCCGCGTCCCGGTCGCCTTGTTCCGCCAGGTCGAAGACTTTGCGTCCGTCCAGGTCCGTGACATCCATCCCTTTGGCGCGGGCCACCGTTTCCAGCAGCCAGGGCACGCGGGCCGAAGCCTCCAGGTCCCGTTCCCCGCCTTCAATGTGCATATAGCCGACTTCGCCGGCACTGCCCGACGCCCCGTGGATCAGCCGGCCGTCCAGGAGCAGTGCCCCGCCGATGCCCGTCCCCACGGTGATGCAGACGAGGGAACGCGCGCCTTTCCCGGCGCCCAGCCAGTATTCCCCCAGGGCTGCCGCGTTCACGTCGTTTTCGACGGTGCAGGGAATGTGGCACCGGTCCTCTATCCACGCCTTCAGGCCGGTCCCGGTATACCCGGGAAAATTGCGGGCTTCCAGGAGGATGGTGCCCTTTTCGGCATCGACGACACCGGCCGTGTCGAGGCCCACACCTTCCACCTTGCAGCGCGCCTGATAGCGGTGCACGATGTCTGCCAGCAAGCTCAGCAGGTGGGGGATGCCCGCGCCCGGCAGCCCCGTCGGCGTCTCGCCTTTGTCCCAAAACCGCCCGGTTTCATCCGCCAGGGCGTATTTGACGGCGGTCCCTCCGATATCGATTGTCACATAATATGCCATGATCCGCACCCCGTTTTCCGGTTCCAGTGTACTTTTCCATCTTCCTCTATGTTACCATATCGGACGGCGTTCCGCTGTCCTTTTTACGTCATTCCGTGTTATAATGTGCCTATATGGACGCCTGTCAGTGCGTTTTGGAGGAGATGTCATGTCCGTTACGATAGAAACCTTTATGGACCGTCTGCTGGATTATGAGGCACCGCGGGTCTTCAATCCCTGGCGGGACTATGGACCGGGTCTGGATATCGGGCCGGAAGCACCGCGCATCCGCTATGCGAACCTGCAGCGCTATCTGGAGCTGCGGCGGCAGGCGCACTACCTGTTCATTGCCGAAGGCCTGGGGTATCAGGGCGGCCATTTTTCCGGCATGGCCATGACCAGCGAACGCATCCTGCTCGGTCATCATCCGGAAGTCCGGCCCGAAGAAGTGCTGGGACCGGGCTGGGACTACCGCCGCACGAGCAATCCGGATTCGCCGCTCCTGAAAGGGACGCAGCGCGCCCTGGGGTTCAACGAGCCGACGGCCACTGTCATGTGGGGCAGCCTGCACCGTGAACACCTGGGGACTTTCGATGCCGTCCTGTGGAACATCTTTCCCTTCCATCCCTATAAGGAACAGGGTCTGTTGACGAACCGCACGCCCGAGGGCAGGGAACTCGGCGCGGGCATCATCTACGCCCGCGGATTGATGGAACTGCTGCCGCAGGCGCAGGTCGTGGCCATCGGGCGGAAATCGGCCCAGACCCTGCAGAAATACGGCATCCCCTGTGACTGTGTGCCCCATCCCTCTATGGGCGGGGCCAACCGGTTCAAGGCGGCTGTCGCCGCATTATTCCGGAGGTGATTTCCATGGCGGACGGAATCCTGGACACCCGTGGGAACGGCATGACGAAGAGCCAGGTCATGGACATCGCCATGGACATGGGGCGCATCCTGTTGAAGAGCGGCGCTGAAACGAGCCGCGTCGAAGACACCATGATGCGCTTCTGCCGCAGTCACGGCTACTATGACCTCAATGTCTTCTGCACGCCGACGGTCATCATCCTCGGGGACGAAAGCGCCCATGGCAAGAGCCGCGTTTTCCGCGTGCGCTGGCGTGCCATCGACCTGGGCCTCATCATGGACATCAACAACCTGTCCTACAACTTCAAACCATGGGGCATGACGTATGGCAAAGCCAAGGAATGGATGCGCGAACGGATCCGCCGTTCCCACCCCTACGGCAACCTGCTCGTCTCCCTTGCATCCGGTGTGGGAAGCGCGGCCTTCGCCATGCTGCTCGGCGGCAACTGGCACGATTTCGTGGCGGCCTTCCTCTGTGGTTTCGCCGCCATGGGCGTACTCAAACTGTTGAACAAGCTCCATCCGACGGCCTTCTGGGAAAACTTCATCGCCGGCCTTGTAATCGGCTTCATCGCCCTGGCCTGCTGCAAAGCGGACCGGAACTGCACCATGCAGAACATCATCGTCGGGGCCCTCATGCCCTTTTTGCCGGGGCTGCCCTTCACGAACGGCGTGCGCGACTACATCGGCGGCGACCTGCTGAGCGGGAACTCCCGCATTGCCGAAGCGGTGCTGTTCGCCTTGTCGATTGCCGTCGGCCTGGCATTCGCTGTCAAGGTTTGGACCTGGGGAGGCCTGCGATGATCTGGTTGAAAGCGTTTTTCTTCGCCTTCGTGGCTGCCGTTTCCTTCGGCGTGCTTTTCCAGTGTCCGAAACGGATGCTCTGGCCCGGCGGCCTGATTGGCGGTGTGGGCTGGGTGGTCTTCACCGGACTGAAAGGGCAGGACGTCAGCTCCTTTTCGGCCAACTTCGCCGCGACGGTCTGCGTAGCCCTGTTGAGCGAACTGGCGGCGCGCCGCTTCCATCAGCCTGTGACGGTCTTCAATATTCCGGCCGTCATTCCCCTGGTGCCGGGACTCGGCATGTACCGGGGCATGTACTATATTTTGGAAAATGCCGGCAGCTACGGCACGGAAATCCTCCTGAGCGCCGTCATGGACGCTTGCGCCATTGCTTTGGGCATCATGATGGTCGGCGGCATTTTCCGCGCCCTGAAGAAGAGCCATGACCTGGCCCGCTACAAGACCGAGGACCGCCTGGGAACCTCCGGGAGCCCGGCCTTGTACGTACTGACGGCGGAGGAGGAAGAGGCGCGCAACGCCGCCTCGGAACGGGAAGAGATGGCAAACCGCCGCCATGCCCGGGAAACCCTGCAGAAAGCGGAAGAACAAAAAACAAAGGAAGAGGAAGCATGAACCTGATTGATTTGTTTTTGCTGGCTGTAAGCCTGTCCATGGATGCTTTTTCCGTATCCGTCTGCGGCAGCCTGGCCCTGGCGCCGGCGTCCCGTCTCCGGGGAGCCGTCCGCTTCGGTGCCTGGTTCGGCTTTTTTCAGTTCCTCATGCCCGTCGTCGGTTTTTATTGTGCCTCCTGGGCGATTGACTACATCCGCGATTACGACCACTGGATCGCCTTCTTCCTGCTCCTGTACCTGGGCTTCAACATGATCCGCGAAAGCCGGGAAGCCTGCGAACTCGTGGACAGCTACAGCGCGCGGCGCATGTTCACCCTGGCCGTGGCGACGAGCATTGACGCCCTGGCCGTCGGCATCAGCTTTGCCTTCCTGAGCGTCCGGGTCCTGGAAAGTTCCCTGCTCATCGGCATCGTCACCTTCTGTTTCTCCTTTGCCGGCGGGCTCATCGGCTTCCGGCTGGGGGAACGGTTCCGCAGCCGTGCCGAAAGCGTCGGAGGTGTCTTGTTGTGCCTCCTGGGCATCAAGATCCTGCTGGAGCACCTGGGGTACCTGTGAGGGGGACCTCCGCCCGCAGTGCCCCTGCAGCCCTTTCCGCAGCCAAAGAAAAAGCCTCACGGCACCTGTTCCAGACAGGTCTGCCATGAGGCTGTCGTTTTCTTGTGCGGTCATTTTCCCGTCTTCAATTCCGTCCAGTACTGGTCATACATGGTGATGGCGTCGCCGATGTCGCGGAGCCATTCCCCCTTGTTGCCTTGCGTGTCCGCGTATTTCAGGATGGGGTTGCCGGCGATGGCCTGGTCCATCTTCGGCAGGGCCGCCGCATTGGCGTTCGGCAGGCGCATGTAGTTGAAGTTGCGGGCTGAAACGTCGGGATCGTACATGAAGTTGATGAACTTCATGGCCAGGTCTTTGTGTTTCGCCCCCTTGGGGATGCACATGTTGTCGGCCCAGATGACGGTCCCTTCCTTGGGAATGACGAACTGGATGTTCGGGTTTTCCGTATTGGAGTACGAAGCGTCGCCGGACCACATCTGGGCGATCCAGACTTCTTCGGAAATCATCTTCTGCTTGTTGTTTTCCGTATCGTAGGCCAGGACATTCTGATTGAGCTGCTTCAAATCGTGGAAAGCCTGCTCCACTTCGGCCTGGTTGTCCGTGTTGTTGGAGCGGCCGTTCCGCTTCAGGGCCAGGCTGAAGACTTCGCGGCAGTCGTTCAGCAACATCACGTGTCCCTTGTATTCCGGCTTCCAAAGGTCGCTCCACGAGGTGGGCGGCTCCTTTACATACCGTTTGTTATAGGCAATGCCTGTCAGGCCCCACACATAAGGCAGGGAATAGACGTGCTCCGCATCGTATTCCGGCGCCTGCAGGCCCTTGACGAGCTGGGGCCTGCTGGTCAGTGCGGCCGGGTCGAGTTTTTCCAGCATGTTGAGCTTGATCATGGTCGTCACCATGTAGTCCGACGGCTGGATGATGTCGAACTGGGCGCCGCCGGCCTGCAGTTTGGCCAGCAGTTCTTCGTTATTCGAATAGACGTCGTAGTTGACACGGCAGTTGTACTTCTTTTCAAATTCAGACAGGACCTCGGGGTCGTAGTAGTCGGCCCAGCTGTAAATGTTCAGTACCTCTTTCTTGTCCTCGTCGCCGCAGCCCGCCGTGAGGAAGGCGAAGCAGGCGATGACAGCGAGCATCAGGGGGATGCGTTGCCAGTGTTTCAAACGGTATCAACCTCTTTTCCAGGAGTCACTTGCCAGTCTTCAGCTCCGTCCAGTACCGGTCGTACATGGTCAGGGCTTCTCCGATATCCTCGATCCATTCGCCCTTGGAAATGTAGTCCTTGGCGGCTTTCAGCATCGGATCGTTGTTGAAGGCTTCGCTGTGGTAGCTTTCGGCTTTGGCGTTGGGATCGTTGTAGCCGATGTATTCGTAATTGGCGGCGCTGACTTTCGGGTCATACAGGTAGTTGATGAATTTCTGCGCCAGGTCTTTGTGTCTGGCTCCCTTCGGAATGGCGAAGGTGTCGGCCCAGATGACGGCGCCCTCCTTCGGAATCACGAAGGCCAGGTCCTTGTTGTCCTTGTGTGCGAAAGAGGCGTCGCCGGACCACATGGTGCCGATCCACGCTTCTTCGGCGATAAACTTCTGCTTGATGGTGTCCGTATCGTAAGCGAGCACGCTGGGTGACAGTTTGCGCAGGTCCTGGACGGCCTTTTCCAGTTCCGCCTTGTCTTTGCTGTTGACGGAATAGCCGTTCTTCTTGAGGGCCATGCCGAGGACTTCGCGGGAGTCGTTCAGCAGGATGACGCGGCCCTTGTAGGCCGGATTCCACAAATCATTCCAGGAAGCCGGGAGAGTCTTTACGTACTTTTTATTATACACGATGCCCGTCACACCCCAGGTGTACACGACGGAATATCTGCCCTGCGGGTCATAGGCGGGATGCTGCAGCGCCGGCAGGATGTTCTTCGTATTGTCCAGCGCGCTGTGGTCGAGCTCCTCCAGCAGGTTGAGCTTCGTCATGGTCGCCACCATGTAGTCCGAAGGCTGGATCACATCGTACCGCGAACCGCCGGCCTGGATCTTGGCCAGCAGCTCCTCATTGTTGGCGAACACATCGTAGTTGATTTTGCAGTGGTACTTCTTTTCGAAGTCTTCGAGAACCTTCGGCGAGAAGTTGTCCGCCCAGCTGAACAGGTTCAGTACCTGCTCCTGCCCGTCGGCCGCCGTCTTCTGCGGCTTGTCGCTGCCGCCGCACCCGCCCAGCAGGAGGACGAAGGTGCAGAGTAAGAGTGTGATGAGTTTTTTCATGTTAAGCCTCCTAGTTTCAAATTGTCGGCAACTGTCCGGCAATAAGCCAGATTTTTATGGGAAGATGTATTGGCACAAAAGCGGGCAATACATCGTACCCGGCAAGGGGAGAGGCAGGCCTCATTCGGCCTGCTCCTTTGCTTTGTGCGAGGGCTGCAGCGCTTCGGCAAGCAGCACCAGGGCGATTTCGACGCACATCATGACCGTGGACAGGGCGTTGATTTCCGGAGAGATGCCGCGCTTCACCATGGCGTAGATGTACAGCGGCAGCGTGGTGGAGTTCGGGCCGGCCACGAAGAAGCTGATGACGAAGTCGTCGATGGACAGGGTGAAGGCGATGAGCGCGCCGGCGACGATGCCCGGCATGATGAGGGGCAGGGTCACATAGCGGAAACACTGCCAGGGAGTCGCATACAGGTCACTGGCGGCCTGCTCGTAATCGGCCTTCATGCCGTCCAGGCGGGCGCCGACGGTGATGACGACGAAGCTGAGGCAGAAGGTGATGTGGGCCAGGATCAGCGTCGCTTTGCCAAGCGGCAGGCGGGTCTGGGAAAACAGGACCAGGAGCGACAGGCCCATGACGATTTCCGGAATCAGGATGGGCAGATAGAGAAGGCCGTTGATGGTGCTCTGCATCTTGAATTTGTAACGGTGCAGGGCGATGGCGGCAATGGTGCCCAGCGAGGTGGAGACCACGGTGGAAATGCTGCCCACGATGAGGGTGTTGATGAGGGCTTCCAGCACGCGGCGGTTATGGAGCAGGTGTTCGTACCACTTGAAGGTGAACCCCGTCCATACGGCGTTGATGCGGGAGTCGTTGAAGGAATACATGGCCAGGATGACCAGGGGCAGATAGAGGAAGGCCAGAACCGCCAGCGAGTAGGCCAGCAGCAGGTGGCTACGCCACGTCTTTTGCATTGTCGGCGCCTCCCTTCTGAATCTGCAGGGTCCGGTAGTACAGGATGATCAGTACCAGGGACAGGACGGCCAGCATGATGGACAGGGCCGAGCCGAACGGCCAGTCGCGGGCCGACAGGAACTGGTTCTGGATCAGGTTGCCGACCAGGGCCGATTTGGCGCCGCCCATGACGTCGGGGACGACGAACATGCCCAGGGACGAAATGAACACGAGGATCGTGCCGGCCGCCACGCCGGGCATCGTCAGGGGCAGGGTGATTTTGCGGAAGGCCGTCAGCGGTTTGGCTCCCAGGTCCGAAGCGGCTTCGAGCAGACGGTGGTCCAGCTGTTCTATGGATACGTAGATGGGCAGGATCATGAAGGGCAGCAGGGCATAGACCATGCCGAGCATGACGGCGCCTTCATTGTAGAGCAGCTGCAGGGGCTGCCCGATGAGGCCTGCCTTGATCAGCAGCGTGTTGAGTACGCCCTGGGCGCGCAGGATGATGACCCAGGCATAGGAGCGGATCAGGAAGTTGATCCAGAAAGGGATCATGCACAGGATCAGGCCGGGCTGCTGCCAGCGTTTCGGCAGCTGGGCGATGTAGTAGGCCAGGGGATAGCCCATGAGGACCGTGACGACCGTCGTGACGAAGGCCACCACCAGGGTCTGGCCGAAAATGGACAGATACAGCGGCTCCAGGAACCGGCCATAGTTATGCAGGGTCCAGTTGAACACGACCTGGCCGTAGGGCGTACGGCTGGCGAAAGATACGGCGACGACGATGAGCATGGGGACCACGAAGAACACGGTCAGCCATAGCAGCGTCGGCGCTATCAGGAATTTTCCGTTCTTATTCATAAGGCGTACCCTCTCAGTGATCCTTATCCACCTTGACCGCGTCGCGGTCGTACCACCAGATGCCCACACGGTCATCGGTCTTCCAGCGTTTCGCGTCGTCGAAATACTGGTAGGCGATAACGGTCTGGTTCGTGTTGTCGAGGCGGACGAAGACTTTGTCGATGGTGCCGTAGAACACGATGTCCACGACGGTACCGAAGAACTGGGGTGCCGGATGCGCGGCGCCTTCTTCCTCTTCTTCACAGAGGTTCAGTTTTTCCGGGCGCAGGGCATAGGTATCGGTCCCGATGTCGAAGAAATTGCTTTCGCCGATGAAACGGGCCACGAAGGTGTTGACCGGATGATGGTAGATCCCGTTCGGGTCGCCATCCTGCTGGATGACGCCGCCGTTCATGATGACGATGCGGTCGCTCATGGTCAGGGCTTCTTCCTGGTCATGGGTGACGAAGATGAAGGTCAGGCCCAGGCCGCGCTGCAGGTTCTTCAACTCAATCTGCAGTTTTTTGCGCAGCTGGTAGTCCAGGGCGCCGAGGGGTTCGTCCAACAGGAGCACCTTCGGGTTGTTGACCAGGGCGCGGGCGATAGCCACGCGCTGCTGCTGGCCGCCGGACATCTGCGACGGATACCGGTCGCGCAGATCTTCCAGCTGGATCAGGTACAGGACCTGCCGGATGCGTTCTTCCGCCTCTTCGTCAGGCACGTTCTTCATCTTCAGGCCGAAGCGGATGTTTTCGGTCACCGTCATATGGGGGAACAGGGCATAGTTCTGGAAAACCATGTTGACATCCCGTTTGTAGGGGGGCAGTTTTGTGATGTCCCTGCCGTCGAGGACGACCTTGCCCGTCGTGGGCGTCTCCAAGCCGGCAATCATGCGCAGCAGCGTCGTTTTGCCGCAGCCGGAGGGACCCAGCAGGGTCAGGAACTCACCATCCTTTATCGTCAAATCCAAAGAGGGAATGATGACATGATCCCCAAATTTCTTGGTGATCCCTTCCAAACGGATTAAATCTTCCATCTCTCTCATGTCACGACCTTTCTTTCCGCAGGCCCGCAGGGGCTTGTGCGGCAAATACTAGCGATAAAAAGCGAAAAGGCGTTCCCGCGCGGTTCCTGCCGTATTTTCCCGATGGGGGACGAACATGATGCAAGGGCTGCGGGGCCCGTCGTTTCTTTACTAATATATGTCAAAGTTTTCACTGCACTGTCATTATAATGTACTTTGCCCCCCATGGCAACCTGTTTTTTGATAAATTTCAACCCCCTGCCACCCCGCATTCCCAATAGGGTTGGCAAGGGGTTTCCCGAGCCGCATCCTTCACGTTTCCGGGACGATGTCCCCGATGCCTTCCAGGATGAACCGGGGCCGGTAGGCGAAGTGCCGTACCGTTTCCCGCGTCGACACGCCGGTCAGGACCAGAACCGTTTCCAGGCCGGTCTCGACCCCGGCGACGATGTCCGTGTCCATGCGGTCGCCAATCATGGCGGTTTCGCCGGAGTGGACCCCCAGGATCTTCAGGCCCGTGCGCATCATGAGGGGATTCGGTTTGCCGATGTAGTAGGCTTCCACACCCGTCGCCATCTCGATGGGCGCCACCAGGGCGCGGCAGGCCGGGATGATGCCGTTTTCACTGGGGCCGGTGACATCGGAATTGGTCGCGATGAGGCGCGCTCCCTTGTTGACCAGCTGCGTCGCCTTGACGATCATTTCGTAATTATAGGCCGTGGTTTCGCCGACCACAACGTAATCCGGGTTGATGTCGTTGAACGTGATGCCCGCGTCGTGGAGGGCATTCACCAGACCCGGCGCCCCGATGGCATAGGCACTGCAGCCCGGCGACTGCTGGGAGAGGAAGGCCGCCGTCGCCAGCGCGCTCGTGTAGAAATGGCCTTCTTCCACGTCGATGCCCATGCGCAGCAGTTTGTGGCGCAGTTCAAGGGGCGATTTCTCACTGGAATTCGTCAGGAACAGGAACTGCTTGTGTTCCTGCTTCAGCCACTCCAGGAATTCCCTGGTTCCCGGCAGCAGCACGTTCGTATGGTAAATGACGCCGTCCATATCGATGATGAATCCTTTTTTACTGCGGATGGCCGACAGATCCGGCGTCCCTGTTTCCTTATCAGACATTTCCATTCCTCCTGTCTTCACTCCTTTTGCATATTTCCTTCCCTTATCTATTGTAACATACTCCGTGCCGCGTAACGGGGCCGGCATGTAAAATTTCCGTAAGGGGGAACGGCCGGCCTGGCTTTTGCGTCCGTCCGTGCCGTGTGTTACAATAAAAATAAAGGGACCCGTTGTCCGCGGTGGCGGATGTATTGCACCCGTGATACCGGAAAGGAGCCTGAAAGCCATGTTGAACAAAGAATTGATTGAATTTTTGTACGAAGCGGCCCATATCCAGCGCTGGAACGACCATATCCGGCCGCACGGCTTTACGGAGCTGGATAAGCAGGCCCACAAGATGATCATCCTTTACATCCTGGCCCGGTATGAGGAAGAAGACCACGGCGTGACCCTCGACTGGCGCGCCCTCATCGAGGGCGGCATTGCGGAATTCCTGCACCGCATCGTCCTGACGGACATCAAGCCGCCCGTGTTTCACCAGCTCATGAAATATCACGGCCGCGAGCTGAACCAGTGGGTGTATGAACAGCTGTCGGAGCGTATCCCCGGCTTTGACCAGGCATTCCTGCCCGCCATGCAGCGCTACCTGGACAACCACACGTACAAGACGAAGGAAAAGCGGCTCCTGCGTGCTGCCCACTACATGGCCAGCCAGTGGGAGTTCAATATCATTTATCCGTTCAATAAAGGCATCTACGGCATCGAGAAGACGAAAGAGGAAATCAACAACGAGATTGAGAATCATTACGACCTGGCTGGCGTGCAGAAGCTGAGGCTGCGCGGCAAGACGAGCAAATTCGTCGACCTGGTGGGCCAGCTGCGCTTCCAGAAGCGCTGGTCCCAGTCGCCGCGCGTCCCCGAGACCTCCGTCATGGGACACGTGCTCATCGTGGCCGTCCTGGCCTACTTCTGCAGCGTCCGTATCGGTGCGGACGACGACCGCCTGGTGAACAACTTCCTCTGCGGGCTCTTCCACGATTTGCCGGAAGTCCTGACACGGGACATCATATCGCCGGTCAAGTCGTCCGTGTCGGGCCTGGACAAGCTTATCAAGGATATCGAGCGCAAGCAGGTCGATGAGAAGATCCTGCCGCTCCTGCCGGATTCCTGGGCCGACGACATCGAGTATTACACGCAGAACGAGTTCGCCGACAAGTACATGATCGGCAGCGAAATATCCACCTTTGCTTCGGAAGAGGCGCTGAATACCGCCATTGAGGCGCACCGGGGCGAAGTGCACAAGGTCATTGACGGCGAGATCCTCAAGGGCTGCGACCACCTGGCGGCCTTCGTCGAGGCGTTCCTGTCCCTGGAGCACGGCATTTCTTCGAAACACCTGACGAGCGCCATCCGCGACCTGAAGGCGAAGTACACGGGGCGCGTCATCGGCGGCGTCGATTTCGGCAGCATTTACGACCAGTTCAAGCCCCGTGACAGATGGTTCGAGGAATGAGGGGCCTCTGGTCTGTACACTGTATAATTAATAGACTTTTCAAATAATTTGCGATATAATGTATTTGTCAAAGGCATGAGAAAGGGGAAGCACCGCTGTTCTCAACCGTTCAGTTTTGATTTGAAGGAGGCTTGTACCATGGGACTTTTTGAACAATCGCAGATTCCTCTGAATGCGGCCATCAAGGCCATGAAGCTGGATCCGAATGCTGCCGCCATCATCGAGCAGCCCGAACGCACCCTCGAAGTGCACATCCCCGTCCGGATGGACGATGGCACGACGCAGGTCTTCACGGGCTACCGCTGCCAGCACAGCACGGTCATGGGCCCTGCCAAGGGCGGTGTGCGGTATCATCAGAACGTGAATATGGACGAAGTCAAGACGCTGGCTTTCTGGATGACCTGCAAGTGCGCAGTGGCCGGTCTGCCTTATGGCGGCGGCAAAGGCGGCGTCATCGTCGATGTGACGAAACTGTCCGAGCGGGAACTGGAAGCACTGACCCGCGGCTATATCGACAAGATCGCCCCCTTCATCGGGGAAAAGCTGGATATTCCGGCACCGGACATGAACACGAACGCCAAGATCATGGGCTGGATGATGGATGAGTTCAGCAAGATCAAAGGCCGGTTCGAGCCGGGCTTCATTACGGGCAAAGACCTGTCCATGGGCGGGTCCCTGGGACGCACGGCCGCTACGGGCCGCGGCGTTGTGACGGCTGCCATCGAGGCACTGAAAGTCAGGAAGATCAAGGCCAAAGGCGCCACCTGCGTGGTACAGGGCTTCGGCAATGTCGGCAGCTGGACCGCCAAACTGGCGCATGACGCCGGCCTCAAGGTCATCGCCATTTCCGATGTCTTCGGCGCCATTTACAGCGAAAAGGGCATCAACCCCTACAAACTGTCCGAATATGTCGCCACGAGTCCGCAACACTCCGTGAAGGGCTTTAAGGGGACCAAGGAGATTACGAATGCCGACCTGCTCGCCATTCAGGCCGACGTCCTCTTCCCGTGCGCCATGGAAGGGCAGATCACCAAGGCCAATGCGGCCGGTGTGAAAGCCTCCATCATCTGCGAAGGCGCCAACGGGCCGACCACGCCCGATGCCGATGAAATCCTGAAGGAACACGACGTCCTCGTCGTTCCCGATATCCTGGCCAACGGCGGTGGCGTCACCGTATCCTACTTCGAATGGGTACAGAACCTGTACCGCTATTTCTGGACGGAAGAAGAAGTCATCGAAAAACAGACGGACATGATGGTCAAAGCCTTCAAGGAAGTCTACGAACTGTCGCAGGAATACAAGGTCACCATGCGTGTCGCAGCCTACATTTCGGCCCTGAAGCGCATCGCCGTGGCCATGAAGTTCCGCGGAATGTATTGAACCGGCGGTATAAGCCCTGTCCTGACAGGGACCATGCCGGCTGAGGTGCAAAGCAGGACAGGCTGTCCGGCCGGCCGCTTCGGCGGTCGGCCGGCAGCCTGTCCTAATTGTTACAAAGATTACATGAATCGCAGGACGGTCCAATAAATGTGGACGAATGTATGAAAATATCACAAAATGTCCGCGCTTGATTGACACTTAAATAGGTGCGTGATAAAATTTCCTTTACAGGCTGGTAACGTCTGTATGCGCCCTGACGGCACATCATATTTATCAGATAAAGATATAGGAAAAGGGGTAATTTTGATGCAAAGAAACTATGCCAAAAGAATGGACCGCATGAAAGCGTCCGAAATCCGTGAACTGCTGAAATTGACCACGAAACCGGAAATCATTTCCTTCGCCGGCGGCCTGCCCGCTCCCGAACTGTTCCCGGTGGAAGATATTGCCAAAGTCGCCCATGACCTGGTCCTCAAGGAAGGCCGTCAGCTGCTGCAGTACGCTACAACCGAAGGCCGCCTGACGCTGCGCCAGAAGATCGCCAAACGCATGGCGGAAAAATATGGTACGCCCGGCATCGATCCGGACGACATCCTGATCACCACCGGTTCCCAGCAGTGCCTGGATTTCTGCGGCAAACTGTTCCTGGACCCGGGCGATGTGGTCCTGTGCGAAAGCCCGTCCTATCTGGGCGCCCTGAACGCCTTCAATGCCTATGAACCGGTCTTCAAGGAAGTGCCGACGGATGAAGAAGGCATCATCCCCGAAGAACTGGATAAGATCCTGGCTACGACGCCGCGCGTCAAGTTCATTTATGTCATTCCGGAATTCCAGAATCCGACCGGCGTGTCCTGGACGGTGGAACGGCGCAGGAAATTCATGGAAGTCGTCAACAAGTACGACCTGCCCGTCTTCGAAGACGATCCTTACGGGGAGCTGCGCTACACCGGCAAAATGAACCCGACCCTGAAGTCCATGGATACAAAGGGTCTGGTTTCCTTCCTGGGCACGTTCTCCAAGATTTTCTGCCCCGGCATGCGCTTAGGCTGGATCGCCGGCCCGCATGACATCGTCGAAAAATTCGTCACGATCAAGCAGAGTGCCGACCTGCATACATCCAACTTCGACCAGGGCATCGTCGATGCCTACATCGACAGCTGCGACCTGGACGCCCATGTGGAAGAGATCAAGGAACTGTACGGCAAACGCCTGCAACTGATCCTGAAGACCATGGAAGAAGAATTCCCGGAGGGCGTCACCTTTACCCGTCCGGAAGGCGGCCTGTTCCTGTGGGTCACCATGCCGAAGGGGGTCAGCTCGCTGAAGGTCTTCAACAAGTGCATCGAAATGAAGGTTGCCGCCGTCATCGGCGATGCCTTCTATCCGAATGAGAAGACGGACCGCAGCCTGCGCGTCAACTATTCCAATATGCCGGAAGACCGTATCATCGAAGGCATAAAGCGCATGGCCAAAGCCATCAAGGCCGTTATGGCGGAAAGCAAGTAATCCGATTGACAATTTAAAGCGGGGGCCTTACAATTTCTGTAAGGCCCCCTGTTTTTGCCCGGGACCACGGAGCATCAGGGACGAAAATGGCCATCTGCACAGAGGAGGATTCCTTATGCCTTACATGATCGTGACCGCCATCATCGCCATCTTCGTCGCCATCCTGGCCCTGCAGAACTCCATGATGGTGAACATAAACTTTTTGATGTGGAGCTTCGAGATGAACCTCGTCCTCGTCGTCTTCATTTCCGCTATCTGCGGCTTCCTGATCTCCTTCATCTGGGGCCTGAAGCTGAAAGCCGAAGGTATGTGGAGGAACCACAGGATGAATGACAGGCTGTCCCGCCTGGAAGAAGACAAAGCCGTGCTGGCCGCCAAGGTGGACGAGCTGTTGAAGGCCCGCGGTACCACGGCTGCGGAGATCCTCGCCAAACACCAGAAGGAGGAAGCGGAACAGACCGTTTCGAACGAACACTGAAACCATATAGGGTTTATTGCCGGGTACGCAGCACCATTCCGTCAGGCCTTTGCAGGAATGGGCAGTGATGTGACCCCAAAAAGTTAGACCTTAGTAACGAGATGGTTTTTACTGTCTCGTTACTTTTTTATGCTGCCTGCAAGGAAAGCCTATATTG
>ONEW01000012.1 GCA_900316935.1 uncultured Selenomonadales bacterium | reverse complement strand
TGTTGTTTCGAAATTATATGACCTGGTCTGTTCCCGTTTCCGGAAACATGACCCGCACATTTATCTGGTTCGTTGTTATTCAGTTTTCAAGGTTCCTGCTGTCTCTCGACAGCTTTTACAGTTTACACCGAAACCGTACCGTTGTCAACAGCTTTTTTCATCTTTTTTTGCATTTTAAGGGACAGTCACCCTCAGCAGATTCGTGGCAGTCCCTCACCCCGGAGCGGAAGCAGTTTCCGCACGCCGCCATAGATGGTTTCCAGATGCACACCCTGCCCTTCTTCCACCTTGCCGGCTAACGCCGCGTTTTTACCATACGGATGGCGGTGCAGAATGGCCAGCGCCGCCTCTGCCTGTGCCGCAGGCAGGGAAATCAGCAGGTTTCCTTCGTTGCCCATGGTGAGCGGATCAAGTCCGAGGATGCCGGACAGGTCCCGTACCTGGTCAGAGACAGGGAGTGCCGCTTCGGAAAACACGAGGGATTTCGCCGAGGCCGCCGCCAGTTCGCAAGCCACCGTGGCCAGCCCGCCGCGGGTGATGTCACGCAGGGCATGAAGGGCCAGTCCGTGATGCAGAAGGTCCGCCACCAGCCCGTTGAGGGGAGCGCAGTCACTGCGCAAATCCGTTTCCATGTGGAGACGCTGGGTCAGGATGACGGCGTGATGGTCTCCCAGGTTTCCGGTCACCAACAGCGCATCGCCGCCCTGCAGGTTCGCGGCCCCTATGCGGCTACCCCGCGGGCGGACGCCGAGACCGGCTGTGTTGATGTACAGGCCGCCGTTGCCTTCAATGACCTTCGTATCCCCGGCGACGATGCGGACACCCGCTTCCGCCGCGGTCTCCGCCATGGACTGGACGACTTTTTCCAGCCGGTCCGTGTCCAATCCCGTTCCCAGGATGAAGGAGGCCGTCAAGTACAGCGGTTCTGCACCCATGCAGGCCAGATCGTTGACGGTGCCGCAAATGGAGAGTCTGCCGATATCACCGCCCGGGAAGAACAGGGGATTGACGACGAAGCTGTCCGAGGTGAGGACAGGATTCCCGTCCAACACAGGCAGGACGGCGCCGTCTTCCATGCGGTCCAGCACAGGATTATGGAAATGTCGGGCAAAAAGACCGGCAATCAACCGGCCCGTCTCTTCCCCGCCGCTGCCGTGGCGCAGTTCGATCTTCATGCGGGACCTCCTTCCCGGTACGTGACGCAGCACGCACCTTCACTACTGACCATGCAGGCCCCGACCGGATGTTCCGGCGTACAGGCCTTGCCGAAAGACGGGCACCGGACCGGTGCCAGCCGGCCGGTCAGCACCTGGCCGCAGCAACATCCCCGCGGCACGGCATCGTCCGTCAGACCGGAACTGCCGGCGTCCAGTTCCTTATACGGACCGGCCAGGTACAGGCCGGATTCCTCAATGCTGCCCAAACCGCGCCACACGGCGTTCCCCGGGGAGAACACTTCGCGCAGCAGCGCCCGGGCCTGTTCGTTGCCCCGGGGCCGCACCACCGCGGGATATTCGTTCCAAAGCCCTTCCGTGCCCTTCGCACATTGCAGGACGAGGCGCACGAGGGCCCGCAACAGGAGCGGCGGCGTAAACCCGCCGATGACCATGGTGGTGCCGCACACCGCAGCCAGTTCCCGATAGGCATCGCTGCCCGTGATGACGGCCACGTGGCCCGGGCAGAGGAAGCCGTCGATGTCTCCCCGGACCGCCAGCAGACGGATGGCCCGGGGCATGGTCTTCAGCGCCGTCAGAAAACGGACGTTCCGGATCTTTTCCCTGTATACGCGCTGCACGAGGGAAGCCCAGACCGGCGCGGTCGTCTCGAACCCGACAGCGGCCAGGATGAAGGTCATTCCAGGTTCCGCGGCCGCCATGTCCAGGGCATCCTCCGGGTTGTAGAAAAAGTCCGCCCGGCCGCCCCGGTCCCGCGCTCCGGCCAGGGACATGCGGCTGCCGGGCACGCCCAGCATATCACCGAAGGAAAGCACTTTGCAGTTCTCCGTCAGGGCATATTCCACCAGGCGGTCGATATAGGCTGTGGGCGTGACACAGACGGGACATCCGGGACCGGACAGGAGCGTAATGGACGGCGGGAGCATCTGCCGGATGCCGCTCCGGTACAAGGCGGCCGTGTGGGTGCCGCAGACTTCCATGAGTTTGAGCGGCCGGCCGTCGTAACTGCGCAGCCACTGCGCCAGTTCCCGTTCCTTCATAACGGATCTTCCTCCCGTCCTTCCGCGGCAGCATCCCGGATTTCGTCAAAGAGGGCGGTCCAGTCCTCCGCATCCTCTTTTTCCACCACCTGGATCGCCATACCGGCATGGACCAGCACATAGTCGCCGACTGCCGCCGGAACCATGGACAGGTTCACGCGGACCCGGGACCCGGAAAAATCAACGGTGCCATGGGTCCCGTCGCGGGAAACGACCTTGCCGGGATATGCAACGCACATCTTCCTGCTCCTTTCCGCTTCCTTGCTTTTCTATTTCCTCTTGCCGCGCCGCAGCAAGCCGTAATAAGCCTGTCCGAGACTGATGCCTCCGTCGCCGCAGGGCACGGCCTCATTCGTATAGACGTGGAAATGGCGCCGTTCCAGTTCCGTCACGGCGCCCTCCAGCAGGATACCGTTGGCAAAACAGCCGCCGCTCAGGACGACATCGGCGAGGCCGAAGTATTCCGCGCTGTCCGCCACAAGCCGGACCACCGCCCGGTGGAACCCCAGGGCTGCCGCCTCCCGCCCCTTTGATGCCAGGGGCCGCCGGCTCCATTCCCAAAGCTTCTGCAGCAGAGGGGCCGCATTCCAGACAAGCCGGCCGGATGCATCCTGCCCCGGCTCCAGAGCCAGGGGCAGCGGTGCCGTGCCATGCCGGATTCCCTGCTGCGCCGCGGCTTCCAAGGCCATGGGGCACTCGCCTTTGAAAGTGTTTTCCGTGGCCAGGCCCAGCAGGACCGCCGCTGCATCAAACAGACGCCCCATGCTGGAATTGCCGAGGGTGTTCACGCCGGCTGCCAGGGCGTTCCGCACAACAGGATAGCGCGAATCCGCCACGTCCTCCTCCGCAATCCCGGCAGCTGCCAGGTAGCACAGGGCGCTTTTCCAGGCCTGCTTCATGGATACATCCCCACCGAGCATGGGAATGGGCTGCAGATGGCCTACCCTCTCCATGGCCGCACCATGGCACCGCAGGATTTCCCCGCCCCAGACCGTACCATCCGGGCCGGCGCCGGTCCCGTCGAAGACAAAGGCCAGGCAAGGGCCGTCCAGATGGTGTTCCGCCAGGACGGACAGGGCGTGGGCATGGTGATGTTGTACCGTCAGCAGGGGAATGCTGCGCGCCGCGGCCAGCTCCCGTCCCCACTGCCAGGACAGGTACCCTTCGTGCCGGTCCGTTACGATGCATTCCGGTGTGATGCCCAGCATGGCCTCCCAGTCAGCTTCGCTGTCCCTGAGGAAACGTTCCGACTTTGCGTTGTCCAATTCGCAAGGGATTTGAGCAGGATAGAGGCGCCCGCCGCCGCTCAGACAGAAAGACGGCTCCATATCGGCACCGCAGGCCAGGACACACCCTTCCGGGGCCTGCCGCACGGCCGGTTCCGGCAACCAGCCCCGGGTCCGGCGCAACACCTGCACCCGTCCGGCTGCCGCCTTGACGACGCTGTCGTCGGCACTGCGCAGAATCTCCCGGTCGTAAGTGAAAAAGCCTGCCACCGCGTGGTGTTCCCTGTACCAGGCCAGGGCTGCCTCGTCCTGAAACAGGATGGGTTCGCCGCTCCGGTTGCAGCTCGTCACAATCAGGGGGACACCTGCCCCTTCCGTCAGCATCGCGTAAAATCCCGACGGGGGCAGAAAGAGGCCCAGGAGCGGTACGTGCCCTGCCGTTTCCGCCGGCAGATACAGCGGTTCCTGCGGTTCGGCCAACACGATGGGCCGCACGGCGGACGTCAGGAGTTCTTGTTCCTGTTCCGTCAGGCGGCACAATGCGGAAGCTGCCGTCAGATCGGGAACCATAAGGGCGAAGGGTTTCCGGTCACGCTGTTTCAACTGACGCAGCTGCCGCACCGGGGTCTCACAGTCGCCGCGGCAGACCAGATTGTAACCGCCGATGGATTTGACAAGGATAATGGCCCCTGCCCGCACAAGGCGGATGGCTTCCGCCATTGCCGCCGGTCCGGCCAGGTGGTCCCTTCCCGTCAGCCCGGAAAGCTGGGGGCCGCAGTCCGGACAGGAAATGGTTTCCCCATGGCAGCGCCGATCGGACGCATCGGTATATTCCCGGCCGCAGGCCGGGCAGAAAGGGAAGCGGTCCATGGTCGTGTTCTCCCGGTCATAGGGCAGTTTCCGGACAATGGTGTAGCGCGGGCCGCAGGCCGGGCAGGAAATATAGGGATACCCATAATGCCGGACGGACGGATTGTGCAGCTCCTCCAGGCACCGGGGGCAGATGCCCAGGTCGGCCGGAAACACGGGCTCCTTCGCCGTGCCGCCGCTGGGAATGGCGCGGAAGCCGTCGAACCGTTCCAGAGGCGCTTCGCGGTATTGCACCGTTTCCACCTGGGCCGGCGCGGGAAAGCGGCGCAAGCTGTCCAAAAAAGAAGGCAGCTCCGCGGCCTCACAGGTTACCCGGATTTCCACGGTGCCGCCCAGGTTCTTCACCCAGCCTTTCAGGGACGCCGCCCCGGCCAGCCGGCAGACGCCTGGCCGGAAGCCCACACCCTGCACCCGTCCCGTGACGGTGATGAGGTAGGTTTTTTCCACAGCGGCACCTCCTTTGCGGTTGGAACGGACAGGGCCTCTTATTGACCGGCTGCGGACGCAGCCGCCCGGGTGAGCCATTGCGCCGCTTCGGCGTAGCCCTCCCCGGTCTTGCCGCTCACCTTGAAGACCGGCGCAACCTTATTCAGGTGGCGCAGGCCCTTCATAAAGAATTCCTCGTCAAAATCGAGATACGGCAGCAGATCCACCTTGTTGAGGAGGACCACGTCCGCCTTTTCAAAGGCCAGGGGGTATTTGTACGGTTTGTCACTGCCGTCCGTGACGCTCACGATGAGGAGCTTGCTGTTTTCCCCGATCGTGAGTTCGGCCGGACAGACCAAGTTGCCCACGTTCTCGATGAACAGGATGCCCGGTTCGGGGAACGCCATGGCGTGGACGGCGTTGTGGACGAGGGGTGCGTCGAGGTGACAGGCACCGAAAGTGTTGATCTGCGCCGCCGGCACGTTCTGGCGGCGGAGCCGTTCCGTGTCGAGGTCCGACTCGATATCGCCTTCGATGACGTAGACCTTCCCCGGCAGATGTTTCATCAGCCGCTCCAGCGACGTGGTTTTCCCCGCGCCCGGCGCCCCCATGACGTTCACCGCGTAAATGCCATGTTTTCCGAGATATTCCCGCACGTGTCCTGCAATGTGGTCGTTGTGGGAATAGATGTCCATTTTGACATCGGCTTTGACCATATGCATTATGGTACCTCCAAATCAACCGTATCGATGTAGAATTCCTTGCCGGTTTCCGTCGGCGACCCGGCGCCGCCGCACCAGGGACAGGTAAAGGAAAAGCGTTTCCGTTCAAACAGGCGCCCGCACTTGTCACAGCGCATCTTCGGTTTCACGTCGCGGATGGTGAGGGTCGCGCCGGCGCACGGCGTTCCTTCGGCGATGATGTCGAAATACATCTGGATGGACGCGCCGATGAAGCCTGAATCCTCGCCGACGACAAGATGGATGGCCCGGACCCGTCCGTGTTTTTCCCGGGCCGTCTCCGAGGCAATACGCACGATTTCCAGGGTGACCGGATACTCATGCATCGGGGGCCCCTTTCTGCGCCGGCGCCTTACCCACCTTCGGCCGCGGAACGCGGAGCGTGACTTCCTCCGGGTTGCCCTCGTAGCTGCCCAGGCTGAGGCATTTGCGCGGACAGTTGGTGATGCACGTGTCGCAGTTCACACAGGACGCGAGGTCGATGCGCCAGGTCCGTTCCCGCAGGTCCACCGTGATAGCGCCAGCCGGGCAGTTACGCTGGCACATACCGCAGCAGATGCAGCGGCTGACGTCGTTGACGATCTGGCTGCCCATCGCGCCGGCAGATGCTGCCGCGGCAGGCGCCGCAGGGGCCGGACTCCTCCCGGCCAGGGCAGGTTTCTGCGAAGCCGCCGGCAGGGCGACCTGGAGCTCGACGGCTTCCTTTTTCAGGGCCGGGGCCGTGTACTCCGGTTTCATGGACAGGCATTTCTTCGGGCAGTTTTCCACGCAGGCGGCACACTGGACACAGGAAAAGGGATCCAGGCGCCACGTGCCCGTCTTCCGGTCCACTGTGATGGCGCCGGCCGGACAGGTACGCATGCACATGCCGCAAAGGATGCACCGGGAGCTGTCGTTTTCCACGTGTCCCCGCACGCCCTCCTGGAATATTTTCGGCTGCAGCGGGTACGGCGAGGTCGCCGGTTTTTTGAACAGGTTGCCCAAGGCCTGTTTCATAAAGGTCAGATAGCTCATGACAGACCGCCTCCTTACCGTTCACAGCAACTGATGCACGGATCGATGGTCAGGATGATGTTCGGCACGTCCGCCAGGTCGCAGCCCTGCAGGATCTTCACCAGGCCCGGCAGGTTGCCGTTCGTCGGCGTGCGGAGACGGAACCGCTCCAGGTTCCTGGTTCCGTTCCCCTTGACATAGTAGACAGCTTCCCCGCGGGGCTGTTCCACGCGGGTAAAGTACTCGCCCGCCGGAGGGAACCCTTTTACAGGCACCTCGACGGGACCGTCAGGCAGGTTCTCCAGGCAACCCAGGATCAGGCCGACGGACTGTTCGATTTCCTCCAGCCGCACCTTGACACGGGCCAGGCAGTCCCCCGCCTGCTCCGTGACCGGCCTGAAATGCAGATCCTTGTAGGCGCCTTCGTCATCGGCGCAGCGGTAATCCAGGGGCAGGCCGCTGGCGCGCGCCATAGGCCCCAGGCAGCCGAAATCCCGCGCGTCCTGCAGGGACAGGACGCCGATTCCGGCCAGGCGGCTCTGGATGGTGCCGTCGTGCAGGAAGACATCGCTCATGGCACGGAACTCCTTGCGCATGCCCTTCAGCTTCTCCTCCATCTCCGTCCTCATGGCGCCGGTCAGGTCCCGGCGCACACCGCCGACCTTGCAGACGGAAAAGATGACCCGTCCGCCCGTCGTTTCCTCGAACAGGTCGAGTACGGTCTCGCGCAGCCGCCAGGCCGTCATGAACAGACTTTCAAACCCCATGGCGTCTGCCGCCAGACCCAGCCAGAGCAGATGGCTGTGGACACGGGACAGCTCGTGCCAGAGGGTACGCAGGTATGAAGCCCGTCGCGGTACCTCGATGCCCATGAGGCCCTCGACGGCCTTCACATAGCCCCACCCGTGGCCAAAAGAACAGATGCCGCAGACCCGTTCCGCCACAAAGGTGAACTGTTTGAAATCCCGCTTTTCCACAAGTTTTTCCAGGCCGCGGTGCACGTACCCGATGGAAGGGATGGCACGGACGACCTTTTCATCTTTCAATTCCAGATCCAGATGGACCGGTTCCGGCAGGACCGGATGCTGCGGACCGAAAGGGACCGTTGTGATTTCCGCCATGTTCAGACCCCCTTCCCGTTATCCGTTCCGTCCGGCGCGTCCTTGCGGATGGCCGCCGCATCAATGCCCAGTCCGCCGCGCAGGTCCACCTTGAAGGCCTGTTTGGCATGGGCCGCTTTCTGGAGCTCATGCCAGGGTGTCTTTTCCGCCAGATGGAAGAAATGGCCCCGGTAGTCCACGTCTTCGGAAATGAACCGGATATCCAGGCCGAACAGGTCATGAATCTCGTTTTCCCAGACGAAGGCGTACCAGAACATGGTGGTCACGCTCATGACCGACGCGCCTTCGGGCAGCGTCAGCCGCAGATGATACAGGAAGTAGTTGCGGTCGAAGCTGTACGTCAGCTCGTACCCGCCTTCCACACGGGTACAGAGGATCTGCACGAGGCGGCACCCTTCCTTCTTGAACCGGGCGACCCGTTCAGGCAGGCCATCCGGCTGGATTTCGATAAACTGCTGTTGCATGGTGTCCCTCCTGTTCACTCCCGGACCCCGCCGATGGTGCGGGGATCGTCTTCAGAAACGCCGTAGGTCTTGCTGGCCTTCAGGTTCCGGTGCTTCTCGTCCAGCAGGGCGAGGCCCTTCACCACGCCGTCGATGATGGCTTCCGGCCGGGCCGCACAGCCCGGCACGAACACGTCGACCGGAATGGCCTTGTCCATGCCGCCCATCATGTTGTAACATTCGCGGAACACACCGCCGCTGCAGGCGCAGGTTCCCACGGCCACAACAACCTTCGGTTCCGCCATTTCGTCGTAGATCTGCCGCACGACCGGCAGATTCTGGGCATTGACCCCGCCCGTCACGAGGAAGATGTCCGCCTGTTTCGGATTGCCCGTGTTGACGATGCCGAACCGTTCCACATCGAACAAGGGCGTCAGACAGGCCAGCACCTCGATATCGCAGCCATTGCAGGAGGATCCGTCGTAATGGATCAGCCAGGGGGATTTCGTTTCAAAAGCCATCGCTTGCTCCTTTACATTTGAACCCTGTAAGACCGATACATCTTACTTGAAGTAGATGAGGTACGCCACATTCAGGAATCCGGCCAGCAGCGTGACCATCCAGGTGGAGGCCAACATGCTTTCCCATTTCATGCGGGAACACGAATTGTCGATCAGGATACTGAAGAAGTACACCGCCACACAGGCCGCAAATCCCACCGCCAGGCTCCAGGCGGCGCTGCTCAGGAAGAACAGGAACACCATGCCCAGGAGGAATACGTTCTCGTACCAGTGGGCAATCTCCATGACGGCCAGCGTGCGGCCCGACAGTTCGGTCTTGACGCCGCCGATCAGTTCCTGGTGTACTTCGGGCGCCATGGAGATATCGAAGGGCGACTTGCGGAACTTGATCAGCAGAATATAGCAGAAGCCCAGGAAGATGCCGGGCATGCGCAAGAAGTTCATGTACGGCATCTGCACGATGTCGCGGATAAAGAAGCTGCCTGCCGACAGGTAGAAGCCGAGGGCCACGATGAGCAGCATGGGCTCGTAGGCCATGGACTGCACCAGTTCGCGCTGGGCGCCTTCCTGGCTGTAGGGCGACGCCGTGGCATAGCCCGCGATGATGAGGCAGACGCTCGCCATGGTCAGGGTGAAGACGGCCAGCAGGATGTCGCCGCCCGTGAAGAAGAAGACCCCCGTCAGGAGTACGAAGAGCAGGAAGCCGCCGATATAGAAACTGACGGCCTTGTTGACCGCGATAGGCTGTTTGTCCCACAATTTGAGCACGTCGTAGAACGGCTGCAGGAGAGGCGGCCCCACACGGCGCTGCATGCGCGCCGAAAGGATGCGGTCCAGGCCGGCGAGCAGTCCCCCCAGGAACGGCGCCAGGACCAGGTAGAGGACGGTGGCTGTGAGACGGAACGTCAGGTCAGACATAGAGCACACCTCCTAACGAGAGGGACAGTTCCATGATGGCGCAGGCCAGGCAGAGGGTGTAGCCGACGAACTTCATCTTCCGTTCGTCGAACCAGCGCTCCATGTACCAGTTGCGCAGCGTGACCGGTACAATCCGGCCGCCGGCACCGCGGTAGGCCAGGTTGCTGCCGATGTTTTCGCCGGACAGGTTGGCAACGACCTGCTTCTTGGGACGGCTCTTGCCGAACCGCAGCGGCAGGATGGCCAGCAGGCAGACCATGAGGGACATGGTCCACAGGTTGCTCTGGGAGATGACCTCGCCGGCAAACTGGTACGTCAGCCGCAGGTACGGAATGACGACGTATTTGGAAATCAGCGGGAAGAGGACGCAGACCACGAGGGTCAGGCCGGCCAGGCCTTTCAGCGCCAGCCATTCCACAGGGAGGATTCCCTTTTCCCGGTTTTCATCGGTCGGGATGAAGGTCGTAACCTTGCCCAGCCACTTGGTCCAGTAAAACAGGGTCGTGGCCGAACCGAAGACCAGCACGAGCAGCAGCAGGGGCTGCGCCGCATCGACGAAGGCCTTCATGGCGGCCCATTTGGAAATGAGCATGCCGAAAGGTGCCAGGAACATGCCGCAGATGCCGATCACCATACACAGGGACAGGCGCGGCATGGAATTGAAGATACCGTCGAACCGTTCCAGGTTGCGGCTGCCCAGTTGCTGTTCCGCCGTGCCGACCGTAAGGAACAGCAGGCTCTTGGCCACGGCATGGAAGATGACGATCATGATGGCCGTCCAGGCCGCTTCATAAGAGCCCGTGCCAGCACAGCAGACAATCAGGCCGAGGTTCGAGATGGTCGAATAGGCCAGTACCTTTTTGCCGTCGGACTGGGAAATGGCGGCACAGGATGCAAAGAAGAAGGTCGCACCACCGACGAACATGGCCATGACACCGGGATGGTTGCCGCCCAGAAGGGGCGTCAGCTTGATGATCAGGAAGACGCCGGCCTTGACCATGGTCGAAGAATGCAGCAGCGCCGACACCGGCGTCGGCGCCACCATGGCGCCCAGCAACCAGCCGGAAAAGGGCATCATGGCGGACTTGGTGAATCCGCAGAACACCAGCAGCGCCACAACGAGCTCCACCGGGAAATTGTTGCGTCCCAGTTCCACCAGCGTGGCCAGTTCCACCGTGTAGAACCGCTGTCCCAGAACCAGGATGGCCAAGGCGAAAGCCAGGCCTCCCAACAGGTTCATCCACAGGGCCTTGAAGGCGTTGCGCACGGCCTCTTCCGTGCGGGCGTACCCGATGAGCAGGAAGGAGCAGAGGCTCGTCACTTCCCAGAATGTGTACATGTACAGCAGATTGTTGGACAGGATGATCCCGAACATGGCCGCCAGGAACAGGAACACGACGAAGAAGAAGAAGGGCTGCCGCTCCGGCACATCGGGATGGTGTTCGTGGTAGAGCGCCATATAGCCGAGGGAAAAGACGGCGATGAGGCTGCCGATGATGCCCACGATAAGCACCATGACGAGGGCGAAGTTGTCGATGTTGAAGTCCCATACGGAACGGATGGAGGGGCCGGTGGAAACCTCGAAATACGAGATGACGGAGAACTGGACGGCCGCCAGGACCGCCACCAGCACGTAGCGGTATTTCCAGGCGTAGTACAGCACTGTCGCCAGGGCCGCCACATCGACCGCCGTCATGACCGCGGGCAGCCAGCCGGCGCCCAGCGAAGCCTTGGCGGAACGGTCAAAGAAGGTCACCGCCGTAGCCAGGGACAGGCAGCCGGTCAGGACGGCCGCAGTCTTGACGACCAGGTTCCGGAAGGACCGGCCGCGGTTCAGAAACAACAAGACAGCTGTCACCAGCGGAACCAGGAACAGCAACAACGGGAAAATCATGACACGCACCCCCTCGAAAGGCTCCCTCCCCCGGCGGAGCGGAAGACTTTCCAGCACAGTACCCTGTAAATGCCTTTGCGGATATATAGAGTATATTATATTCCTTTATAGTACGCTAATGCCTTAACTATAGCCCCTTGCCTGTCAAAGGTCAAGGGAAAACGGCGAGTATCCTGTATACTTTCGCAAAACCACCCGAAAGCGGCCGGAACTGTCACTTATTTTATAAATCCGACCTGTGGCAGGATGCGGGCGATTTCCGCTTCCTTGCGCCGGTCGTATTCCGCTTTCTTTTCCTCGAAATAGTTGCGTCCATAGGCATCAATGGCGACGATGAGAGGGCCGAACTCCTTGACCTTGCAGTGCCACAGCGTCTCGGGCATACCGAGGTCTTGCTACTGGGCCTCGACGATCTTTTCCACGCTCGCCGCCGCCACGACGGCGTTGCCGGCGGGAAATACGCAGAAGATGCAGCCGAATTCCCTGCAGGCCCGCTCCGTGTTGCCCTTCATGCCGCCCTTTCCGGCAATGAGGCGGACACCGGTCTTCTTGACGAATCCATATTCGAACTTCTCCATGCGCATGCTCGTCGTCGGGCCGACGGACACCATTTCGTAAGAACCGTCATCGTTCGTACGGATGATAGGGCCGGCGTGGAGGATGGCCTTATGCCGCACGTCCACAGGCATCCCGCGGCCCTCTTCCACCACGCGGCGATGTGCCACGTCGCGGCATGTGGTCAGGTCTCCATCCAGGTAAATGATGTCGCCGATATGGATGTCTTGCAAATCGTCCGCCGCAATCGGCGTGACGAGGATCTTTCTGCCATTTTCCATCTTCAACATGATAAAGCCACCCCCGTATGCGTTGTCACCGTATAGTTGATATCCTTGTCGAAAATGATGTGGCCACGCCGGTGGCTCCAGCAGCCTACGTTGACCGCGACGCCGATGACCGACGGATGGCGTGCCGTGTTCTCGATATTGACACCCATGACGCAGTGTTTGCCGCCCATGCCCTGGGGACCGAGGCCGATGTTGTTGATACCGTCCTCCAGGAGGCGTTCCAGCTTGGCCGCATTGGCGTTGTCATTGTGCGACCCGATAGGGCGCATGAGGGCTTTTTTGGAATTGAGGGCCGCCGTTTCCACGGATGTGCCGATGCCGATGCCCACAAGGAGCGGCGGACAGGCATTCAGGCCGTAGGTCGTCATCTGGTCCATGACGAAGCGCACGACGCCTTCATACCCTTCTCCGGGCATCAGGACCTTGGCGTGCCCCGGCAGGGAGCATCCGCCGCCGGACATGTAGGTGTAGATTTCACACCGGTCCGAACGGGGCACGATGTCCCAGAAGATGGTCGGCACTCCTTTGCCCACGTTTTTGCCCGTGTTGTATTCGTCAAAGGTTTCCACAGCGTTGTGCCGCAGGGGCGCTTCCTGCGTTGCTTTGATGACGGCTTCGCGGAGCAGGTCCGCCAAATCGTCCAGCAGCGGGAAATGGGCTCCGGCACGGACCCAGAACTGCAGGGCGCCCGTGTCCTGGCACGAAGGCCTGTCCCATTGCACGGCCAGCTCCTGGTTGCGGAACATGGTCTCGTAGATGACTTTGGGCAGAGGATCCGTTTCCTGCGCCTGCAGCTCCCTCAGTTTGCCGATTACGTCATCGGGCAGTTTTTTGGCCGTGTAGGCGATGAATTCCGCCAACCGGTCCGTCATCAGTTTCACCTTCGCATCGTTCGTCATCATGACCTCCTGTCTGTACGGGACCTCCGCGTCCCTTTTCCGTCCGAGTGCTGCTTGCCTCTGCCTACATTATAACGAAATTCCGAGGGGTCCCTCAAGACGATTTTACCCAAAAGCCGGAAAAGCAGCCTGAAGGAAAAGAGGACGGAATGCAAAAAGGCATTTTCCGGTTGATCCGGAAAATGCCTTTTGTGTGTCTGTTTGTTGTCCTACATGCTTAACGGCGGTACGGAATCACTTTTCCTCCTGCCCGTCCGCGGACTTTGCGGCAGCGTCCTCTTCGGCGTCCAGTTCCGCCTTGTCCTGCGGCAGCGGCTTCATGGTCGGGAAAAGCAGCACGTCGCGGATGGATGTGGCGCCCGTCAGGAACATGACCAGTCGGTCGATGCCGATACCCAGGCCGCCCGTCGGGGGCAGGCCGTGCATCAGGGCATTGACGAAGTCCTCGTCCATCATGCCGGCTTCCAGGTCGCCGTTGGCGCGCTCCTCCATCTGCCTGACGAAGCGTTCGCGCTGGTCCAGCGGATCGTTCAGTTCCGTAAAGCCGTTGCACAGTTCGCGGCCGTAGATGAAGCCTTCGAAACGGTCCGTAATCTCCGGATCGTCGACGCTGCTCTTGGCCAGTGGGGAAATCTCTTTCGGATATTTGCAGATGAACACGGGCTGAACCAGCTTTTCTTCCACGAACGCGTCGAAGAAGGCATTGATGATCTTGCCCACGCCCCACGATTCCTCAAATTCCACCTTGGCTTCCTTCGCCATGGCCCGGGCCTGTTCCAGGTCCTTGACGCCATTGAAGTCGTACCCGCTGAATTCCTTGATGGAGTCAATCATGGTCATGCGGGGCCACGGAGGCGTCAGGTCGATCTCCTGGCCTTCGTAGGTGATCTTCATGGTGCCCAGCACGTTCTGTGCCGTCTGGCTGACCAGTTTTTCCGTGATGTCCATCATGGTGTCCATGTCGCCATAAGCCTGATACAGCTCCAGCGTCGTGAATTCAGGGTTGTGCTTGATGTCCATGCCTTCGTTGCGGAAGACACGGCCCAGTTCATAGACCCGTTCCATACCACCGACGATGAGGCGCTTCAAGTTCAGCTCCGTAGCAATGCGCAGGTAGAGCTGGATGTTCAGGGCATTATGGTACGTGATGAAGGGACGTGCCGTCGCACCGCCGGAAATGGTGTTCAGGACCGGCGTTTCCACTTCCAGGAAACCGTCTTCATCCAGAATGCGGCGGATGCTCTTGATGATCTGCGTGCGTTTTACGAAGACGTCCTTGACCTCGGGGTTCATGATGAGGTCGACGTAACGCTGGCGGTAGCGCAGGTCCATGTCCTTCAGGCCGTGGAATTTCTCCGGCAGCGGCTTCAGTGCCTTGGACAGGAACTGCAGATCCGTCACGCGGATGGACGGTTCGCCCGTATGGGTCAGGAAGACCGTGCCCGTGACGCCGATGATGTCGCCGATATCCATCAGCCTGGTAACGGAATAGGCGTCCTCCCCGAGCACGTCCTTGCGCAGGTACAGCTGGATGCGGCCCGTCTTGTCGTGCAGATCCATGAAACAGGTCTTGCCGTGGCCGCGGATGGCCATGACGCGGCCGGCCACCTTGACCTCCGTCCCCGCTTCTTCCATTTCCTTTGCATGTTCATGTACGTCTGTATTGTGGTGCGTCCAGTCGAACCGGTGTCCGAAGGGCAGGATACCGCGTTCTTCGAGCTTGTGCATCTTCTCGATGCGGTTCTGTACCTGTTCGTTCTCAATGAGCTGGTCGTTGGCGACCTGGGTTGCTTCTGCCATATTGATTGACTCCCCTGATTATTTAATCTTGATGATCTTGAACTGATGGTCTCCTGCAGGGGTACGGACCGTGACGACCGTACCGACCTTTTTGCCCAGGATGGCGATACCGATTGGCGATTCGTTCGAAATCTTACCTTCGAACGGATCGGCTTCGGTCGTACCGACGACAGTGTATTGCTGCAGTTTGTCCTCTTCGAATTCCGGGGCCATGTCCTCAATGGTCACGGTGGTCCCCAGTTCGACCTTCGTCTTGCGTTTCTTGCTGTTATCGATGACTTCGGCCGTCTTCAGCATCTGCTCGATTTCCTGGATACGGCCCTCGATGCGTGCCTGTTCGTCCTTGGCAGCATCATACTCGGAGTTTTCGCTCAAGTCGCCGTGGGATCTTGCTTCGGCCAGGTGTTCCACATTTTCCTGGCGTTTGACGGTACGCAGTTCTTCCAGTTCCGCTTTCAGTTTTTCCAATCCTTCGGCGGTCAACAGTGTCTTTTTCTCATCCATCTAAAATTCCTCCCTGCAAACTACGGGTCTTTAACGAGAAATACTATTTAACATTATAAATTTTTGCCCGGGCCTTGTCAAATTTCAGGAACGGGCCCCTCTTCCGCCATCGCTCCGGCAGTTTCCCGAACGGCCGCAATGGCCTCTTCCGTCACGGCGTGTTCGAAATTCCGGAAGCCTGCCAGCCGGAACTGGTGTTTCGCAGCCAGCGCGGCGATGGTATCGATCTGTTCCGGCCGCAAATCCCGTCCCAGGGTGAAGTTCTCGTAACGGCCTTCCAGTGCCAGAATCATGGTTTCCGCCATGCAGGCGAAGGCCGTTTTCGGCGGGAAGCCGAAATGGAAATGGAAGTCCACGTCGCCCGGTACGTCGATGACGCCGCCTTCGATGACAAGGACATCGGGACGGGCCGCCGACACGGCACGGGACACATTGCGGGGCCGGGCCACGTCGCAGACCACGGCACCGCATTTGAAGTCCGCCGGATCAATCTGGAAATCCACGGCGCTCGTCACGGTCAGGACGATGTCCGCCTGGCGGATGCAGGCCGCCGTATCCTGTATCACGCGGATCTCCGCGTCCGACGTGCGGACCAGTTCCTGGGCCAGGTCCTCCAAGGGACCGGAATGGCGGGCCGCCAGCATGATATGGCCCGCTTCCCGGGCCAGGATACGGGCACAGACAGCGCCGATGGAACCGGTTGCGCCGATGACGGCGACTTGTGCCGTGCGCAGGTCCCTGCCCATGAGGCGGGCCGCCTTGCGCGTTCCTTCCAGGGCCGTCGCCACGGTATAGCTGTTCCCCGATGTAACCGCAATGTCCAGGTTCTCCGCCACCGTGAGGCCCGCGTCACCGACGATGCTCGTAAAGGCCCCGAGACCCAGGATTTTGGCGCCCAGCCCCTGGGCGATCCTGCCGGTCTCGATAATGCGGTCCATGACGAACTCTTCCGGCAGGGTCAGCATCTGCTTCGCCGTCAGAGGGCAGCCTACGAACCAGCCTTCCGCCTCAGCGTAAGGGCTGCGCACGCCCGTGATGTGTGATACCTTGAAGGGTTTCTTGTGCCGCAGGGCGAATTCGAGCACCCCGTCAGGCACCAGGCGGATCAGCGGGGACACATGCTGCATGTCCGCCAGCGAAAGCGGATGCAGCATAAAGGCAAACTTCTCCATTCGTGTTCCTTCCTTCCCTATGCTTCCTGCCGCGGCCCGTTCAGCGTTTCGATGGACGCATGCAGGTGATATTTCCGAATCAGTTCGTCATAGGCACCGGGTTCCAGACTGTGGCGGGCACCGACCGAAGCGACCAGGGCGGCCTCCATGACGTTCGTGCCGAAGCTGCGCCCGTTGACGCGGGGCGTCGTCGTGATAAGCGTCCTGACGCCGGCTTTGCGGAGCATGGCGCGGTCCGCCGCCGTGACGGTGTTCGTAAGGATGACCTTGCCGTCCAGTCGGTCCGGCATGAAGCGCTTGATGAACAGGAAATCCCCGGCGATGATGTCGCTCTGCAAAAAGTATTCCGGATAGCGGGACACCTTACGGGTCTGCTCCTTTCCCGTCGGATAAAACCAGCGGATCGGCAGTTTCGTAACGACCGGCACAATGAGTGCAGCCAGCCTGTCCAACGTGGACAGGCTGTGCAGCGGGATATTGAAGCCCAGGCCGTAGAGGATGTCGCCGAACGTGATGTCGGCTCCGGCTTCGCACAAGGCTTCGGCCATGCCGAAGCGGTCCACGGCACACGTCAGGAGCACCTTCCTGCCCCGGAAATCCACCGTGCCGTCTGCTGCGAGACGCCGCACGATGAAGCGCTCCAGCGTGTTTTTCAGGCCGCTGCCGTCCAGGACCGGCGTCTGCTTCACGTTCTCCAGGAGCCGTGCTGACTCGCGGAAAACATAGCGCCGGCTGCCGGCCACCAGGTACAGGTCCGTTCCGCCCAGGCCGATGGCGTCGACCTTCCCGTCGTACGCCTGCAGCAGGGCGGCCGCCTTTTCCATATCGCCGTCCGTGCCGCGCCGTTCAAGGCGGATGACCGTGTCCCCGAGTTCCAGGAACCCCTCCGCATCGCGTTCCGAGGATCCGAGGCTGATGCTGATGACCCGTTTCGTTTTTCTGTTGCCGTTGTCTTTCCTGTTCTCCAAGTCCATTATTTCTTTCTGTATTCCTTCAGGAAGGCCGCGTACCCATCCACCAATCCTTCCAACTCTCCGAGCGTGTCCGCCTGGTGGAACTTTTCCCGCCAGGCGGCAGCCTGGGGCATGCCTTTTAAATAAGCCGAAGCGTGGCTGCGCATTTCCTTGATGGCGATGGGTTCGCCCTTGAAACGCACCAGCGCCTCTGCGTGTTCCTTGATGCAGGCCAGGCGTTCCCCGTCCGTGACCTGCGGCACCGGTTTCCCGGCCAGGGCCGCCTTCAGCTGGGCGAAGATCCAAGGGTTGCCGTTGGCGCCGCGGGCGACCATCAGCCCGTCGCAGCCCGTTTCCTCCTGCATGCGCAGACCGTCCTGCCAGGTGAAGATGTCCCCGTTTCCCCAGACGGGAATGGAAACAGCCTCCCGCACCTGCCGGATGATGCCCCAGTCGGCCTTGCCCGTATAGAACTGCTGCCGCGTCCGCCCGTGTACGGCGATGGCCGCTGCACCGGCCGCCTCCGCCACCTTGGCGAATTCAACGGCGTTGCGGTGTTCCTCGTCCCAGCCGGACCGGAACTTCACCGTCACGGGAATGCGCACGGCCCGCGTCATGGCGGACAGGATCCGGCCGGCCAGTTCCGGCGTCTTCATGAGGGCGGACCCTTCTCCGTTGTTGACGACCTTGGGAACGGGACATCCCATATTCACGTCGATGATGTCGGCACCCTGCGCTGCCACGATACGGGCCGCCTCCGCCATCTCCTCCGGCACGGAACCGAAAAGCTGGATGGCCGTCGGTCGTTCCGCCGGATTGACGGCGAGCATGGCGAATGTCTTTTCATTTTTATAGAGCAGGCCTTTGGCACTGACCATTTCCGAAACCGTCAGGCCAGCGCCGCAACGGCGGCAGAGGACCCGGTATGGAAGGTCCGAAATGCCCGCCATAGGGGCCAGGGCCAGCGGTGCATCCAAGGCAATGTTCCCAATCTTCATAGATAGTCGTCCCATCGGTTCCGAACGAACCGTACAGTCTAAAAAAAGGCCCGCTGGAAAGCGGGCCGCGAGGAATCATAAGTGTCACTTATTTCTTCTTGTTCTTTTCAAAAATCAGGCGCAGGCCTTCGAGCGTCAGCATGGGGTCGACGATGTCGATGCAGTTCGTACCGCTCGTCATGGTGTTGGCGAACCCGCCGGTCGCAATGACCAGTGCATCGGGGCTGTCCAGTTCCTTCTTCATCTGGGCCACGATTTCCTTAATCAGTCCGTAATAGCCGAACATGATGCCGGCGCGCATGGCGTCGATCGTGTTGCCGCAGATGGCCTTTTTCGGTTTCAGCAGTTCGATGCGCGGCAGTTTAGCCGTGCGCTGGAACAGGGCTTCGGACGAAATGCCGATGCCGGGGCAGATGGCGCCGCCCAGGTATTCGCCCGTGGGCAGCAGGGCACAGAACGTCGTTGCCGTGCCGAAATCGATGATGATCATCGGTTTCTTGCGGGACGCGTACTTTTCATAGGCCGCAACGGCATTGACGATGCGGTCCGCGCCAATCTCCTTCGGGTTTTCGTAACGGAGCTTCAGCCCGATTTTGAGGCCCTGGCCGACAACCAGGGGCTTGTTGTTGAAATACCGTTCGCACATATGGCACAACGGCACCAGCACCGGCGGAACGACGCTCGAAATGATGATGTCCGAGACATCGGAACGTTCCAGTCCCGCAAAACGCAGCATGCTCGTCATGAACATGCCGAATTCATCGGCCGTTTTGGAGCGGTCCGAAGAAAAGCGCCAGTTATCTATCAGTTTTTTTCCGTCAAAAATACCGGCTACCGTATTGGTATTGCCTACATCGATTACCAATAACATGAGTTGCCTCCCTGTTAACTATGAAGAACAAACAATCATAGTATAGCAGACTTTGCAAATTGTGCAACTGGAAATTCGCCCCCGGTCTCAGGAGTACAGCTTTCCCCTGGCACTGGCAGGACGGATGGACACGTCGCCGGCAATGACCTTTTCCGTAATGCCGTCGTCCCGCTTCACAATGAGCAGGCCGTTTTCATCGATATCCACGGCGGTGCCGAAGTAGGTTTTGTCCGGCGCGATGACCTTAACAGCCTGGCCGATGGTGTTGGAATATTTACGCCACTCATCGAAAACGGGATTGAATCCTTCCTTGCAGGCTACCGTGTAGAGCTCTTCGAGATTTTTCAGATAATCCGCCAGAATCTGCACGCGCTGAATGGGTTCCTTCGCCACGTCGGCCACGGAGATGGCCAGGGGCTTCAATTCGTCGGGAACCATGCTGCGCGGTACGTTCGTGTTGATGCCCGTGCCGATGACGATATAGTTGATTTTGCCGAATTCGGCGCTCATTTCCGTCAGGATGCCGACCATCTTCTTGCCGTTCAGCAGCACGTCGTTCGGCCACTTGATATGGGCGTTGACGCCTTTGTATTTGTTGATTGCTTTCACGACGGCGACGGCCGCCATGAGGGTGCACTTCGGTGCCTCTTCCGGCAGGAAGGGCGGCCGCAGGACGACACTGACCCAGACACCGCGGCCATACGGCGAGAACCAGCCGCGGGCCAGGCGGCCCTTGCCGCTTGTCTGCTCTTCCGCCACGACGGTCATGCCGTCGGCACAGCCTTCGGAAGCCAGCTTCTTACCCACTTCGTTTGTGGAATTGGTTGTCTTCATATAGTGGATATGGTGGCCGACCCAGTCCGTATGGAGATGCGTCACGATTTCCTCCGGGCTCAGCAGGTCCGGGGCACTCCGCAGGATATACCCCTTTTTCGGTACCGATTCGATTTCATAACCCAGGTTTTTCAGCGTCTGGATGTGCTTCCAGACCGCTGTCCGGGATACGCCGAGCCTGGCGGAGATTTCCTCCCCCGAAACCGGCTCCGGCGTACGGGACCGTAACAATTCCAAGATTTCCGCTCGCATGCAAAATGCCTCCTGTGACAAGGGGCCGGAAAGCCGTCCAGAGGCGGGGTCCGGCCGCGTTCGTGCTGATTTACGCCTCAACCTGCGGCTGCAGGGGCTTGTCTTCGGACAAACCGCCCTGGTGCATGAGTTCCTGCAGCTGTTTGCCGTCGAGGGTCTCTTTCTGCAGCAGCGTTTCCGCAATCAAGGTAAGTTTATCGCGGTGTTCCAGCAGGAGCTTTTCCGCCCCTTTGTATGCTTCGTCCATCAGGCGGCGCACTTCTTCATCGATGACGGCGGCCACTTCGTTGGAGTAGCGCTCGCGGGCGATATCGCGGCCCAGGAAGACTTCCTCTTCGGGATGGCCGAAGGTCATGGAACCCAGACGGTCGCTCATGCCGTACTGCGTCACCATTTTGCGGGCCAACGCCGTGGCGCGCTGCAGATCGCTGCTGGCACCGCTGGAAATATCCTTCAGCACGATGGCCTCGGCGACACGGCCGCCCAGGAGCATCTGCAGTTCATCCAGCATTTCGGACTTCGTCGTGTAACTGCGGTCCTCCTTCGGCAAGCTCATGGTATAGCCGCCGGCACGGCCGCGCGGGATGATGGTGACCTTATGGACCACGTTGATGTCGTTATGGAGCAGACCCACCAGCGTATGGCCTGTCTCATGATAAGCCGTCAGGCGTTTTTCCTGTTCGCTCATGACATGGCTCCGACGTTCCGGACCCATGACGACGCGTTCCGCCGCCTCATTCATGTCCTCCATGTTGATCATGGGGGCGTTGCGGCGGGCAGCCAGGAGGGCCGCCTCGTTGACCAGGTTGGCCAGGTCGGCACCTGTGAAACCCGTCGTTTCCTTGGCGATGACACCCATATCCACGGAGGGATTGATGGGTTTGCCCTTCGCATGGACCTGGAGGATGGCCTCGCGGCCGCGCATATCCGGACGGTCCACGACGATCTGCCGGTCGAAACGGCCCGGGCGCAGCAAGGCATGGTCCAGGATATCCGGCCGGTTCGTGGCGGCAATCATGATGATCCCTTCATTGACGCCGAACCCATCCATTTCCACGAGCAGCTGGTTCAGGGTCTGCTCGCGTTCGTCATGCCCGCCGCCCAGGCCGGCGCCGCGCTGGCGGCCGACCGCATCGATTTCATCGATGAAGACGATGCAGGGTGCGTTCTTCTTGGCCTGGTCGAACAGGTCGCGCACACGGGACGCGCCGACGCCGACGAACATTTCCACAAAATCGGAACCGGAAATGCTGAAGAACGGCACTCCCGCTTCGCCCGCCACAGCCCGTGCCAGCAGGGTCTTGCCGGTGCCAGGCGGCCCGTACAGCAGGACGCCCTTGGGAATCTTAGCACCCAGCGTGTTGTAGCGGTCCGGATGCTTCAGGAAGTCCACGACTTCCTCCAGCTCCTGTTTGGCCTCTTCCGCCCCCGCCACGTCCTTGAACTTCACGGGATTCTTCGTATCATCATAACGCCGCGCGTTGCTTTTGCCGAAATTCACCATGCGGCTGCCGCCACTGTTCTGGTTCATCATCAGGAACCAGAGTCCCAGGATCAGGATTATGGGCAGCACCGTCGAAAGGACGGTCGGCCACCACGGCTGCTCCGGCGGGAGTTCCGCCTTGATTTCCACGTCGCGGGCCCGCAGTGTCGGAATCAGCGACGCGTCCTGGGGGGCGACGGTCGAGAAGGTGCGCCCATCTTTCAGTTTTCCCGTTATGGCGCTGTCCTTGATGGAAACGCTCTGGACCTCATCCTGCTGCACGTGTTTCATGAACGCCGTGTAGGAGATGTCATTGGTCTTGGTCTTCGTGGCGGAATAATCCATGATTCCGACCAAGGCCAGCACGACGATCAGGCATAAGATCACATTCTTCAGAAACTTACCCAATAGCGGTGCCTCCTTCCGCTGTCTTTACTCTGTTATCAGGCACGGCCGTAAACGGAGGATTTGAGGACACCCACGTAAGGCAGGTTACGGTAATCCCCCGCATAATCCAGGCCATAGCCCACGACGAATTCATCGGGAATCTCAAAGCCCACATAATCCGCTTCCAGACCATTCTGGCGGCGCGCCTTCTTGTCGCACATGGCCACGGTCTTAATGGAGGCGGGATTCTTCGTTTCCAGCAGGGCCTTCACACGGGCAAAGGTCAGGCCGCTGTCGATGATGTCATCCACCAGCAGGACGTCCTTGCCGGCGATATTGTCCTTAATGTCGAGATGGACGGCCACACTGCCCGAAGTATGCGTGCCGCTGCCATAGGAAGAGGCCACCATGAACTCCATGCGGATCGGCATGTCGATGGCGCGGCTCAGGTCGCAGGCAAAGTAGGCGGCGCCTTTGAGCAGGCAGATCATGACGACCTTTCTGCCCTTATATTCCTTTGTAATCTGGGCGCCCAGTTCCATCACCCGCCGGTGGATCTGTTCTTCCGTGAGCAACACCTTGTTGATGTCTTCGTTGATTTCCATTGTATCCCCTTCCTTATTGCAGCTTTCCTGTCAGCCACAGGATTTCTTCCTCCTGCCGTCCGGCTTCCGCCAGGGTGCGTCCGTCCCAGGCCGCATTGGCGAATCCCGGCAGCCACAGCACGGTGTCCCCCGCCGCCACGACAGGCTGCGAGGCACGTTCCGCCACCGGCATCCGGCAATCAATCAGATACCGTTTGAGGCTCTTCCGGCCGATTCCCTTCAAGGGTGCGATGTCCTCCCCGCCCCGCCGGAACCGCACCGTCAGGACCGGTGCCATCTGCCAGGCCTGCGCCAGCGGATACACCGCTTCGTCCCGGTATCGGAACGGCAGTCCCGCCACAGGTCCCCGAAGGACCTCGAAACGCAGCGTCCGGCCGTCCGGCAGGACCACCTGCCGCGGAGCGGCCAGCAGGTCCTCCCAGGAAAGGGAGGTCTCCCACTGCGACGGTGTCGCTGGGACATCGTTAATCGATTTCGGTAATAAGAATAGTTTACCATAAGTATAAGTACATTGCCAACACCCCGGCAACGGGATTTTTTTACCTGTCCGGTTGCGCAGCAGCACAGCGGCTACGTTGCGCAGGTTTACGGTCGTCAGTTCTTCCTGTTCCCCTGCCTGGCGGATAAACAGGCGGAGCACCCGGAAGCGGAGGGCCGGATCCAGCTGCCGCCACGCGTCACCCGACAAGTACGGCACCTGCCCGCCAAGACAGCCGGCCGGGACGGAGTCCCGGGTCAGGCCCGGTGCGTACCGCACCGCTTCCGCCAGCGGCAGGGTTCCCGTGACTCCGGGCAGGGCCTGCCGGGCCAGTGTCTCCAGAAAATCAGCGTCCTGCTGCAGGTGTTCCGCCGTGCGGCTCAGGATTTCCGTCATATCGCCGCCGAAATGGCCGCCGAGATACGGAAGCAGGTCCTTGCGGATGCGGTTGCGCACATAACGGCGGTCTTCGTTGGTGGCGTCTTCGCGCCACGTCAGGCCGCAGGCCTGGCAGAATTCCCGCAGTTCCGCGCTGCGGCAGGAGAGCAGGGGTCGCAGGATGCCATCCCGCCGGAACCGCATGCCGGCCAGGCCCAGCGTACCGGCCCCGCGCAACAGGCGCAGCAGGAACGTTTCCGCCTGATCCTCCTTCTGATGGGCCGTGAGGATATAGTCTGCCCCTGTTTCGCGGGCGTACCGGCGCAGGGCATCGTACCGCAGCCGGCGTGCCGCATCCTCCGGGGAGAGACCTTCGGCCCTGGCTTTCTCCAGTGCCTGCACGTGCACACACCGGAAGGGGATGTCCCGCTCCCGGCAGTACGTTTCCACAAAGCGGGCATCCTCCAGGGACGCCCTGCCGCGGATGCCGTGCTCCACGTGGCAGACATGGAAATGAAACCCCGCCCGGTACAGTCCTTCGGCCAGTGCCAGGGAGTCGGGACCACCGCTGACCGCCGCCACATAGGTCTTCGACGGGTCCAGCAGCTGCCGCAGGCGGCGCGGCAGTGTTTCGCGGATTGTCTTCATGCCAACCACCTCATCCGTTCCTTGCAAAAAGAAAAAGGCACCCCTTCCGAAGTGCCTTCCGTTCCCTTATCTTGCACGACTGGCGCCGCGACCGCCGCGTTTGGACTCCGTATTGCGGCGGAGATCCAGCAGTCTGTCATCGCTTTCCTTCATGAAGCGGGACAGCTTGTCCTCGAACGAAAGCGGGCCTGCAGGCTGCTGTTTGGCAGCACGGCGTTCATTGTTGAAGCGGCGGTCGCCTCCGAACCGGCGGTCGCCCGAACCGCGCCGCTCATTGGAAGAGCCGTCCTGTTCCGGGCGTCTTGCCTGCGCCGGAGCTGGTTCCAGGCGTTTTATGGATAATCCGATTTTACCGTTCGGATCTACGGAAAGGACTTTGACCTTGACCTTCTGGTGTTCCTTCAGAAAATCATGGACATCCTTGACGTAGACATTGGACACTTCAGAAATATGAACGAGTCCGACCTTCCCTTCGGGAAGTTGAAGAAATGCGCCGAAATTCGTGATACCCGTCACTTCCCCTTCGACGATAGATCCAACTTCGATTGCCATAAAAGTAAAAATCCTCCTTAAAACTCCGGATAAATTTCCGCCCCTGCGGGGTAAAAGTCATGTCCTTATTTTACCCTTAAAACGGGAAAGTGTCAATTTTTAGAAGCGCCGGAACCGTCTTGCTTCCCCTCCTGCGAAGAACCTTGTCCCCCCGCGTCCTCCTTCTCCTTTGCCTGCGTGTCTTCCTTGCCGTCAGCCTGTTTCTTGTCCTTCACGATGAACAGCGGCACTTCGTTCTTGCCCACCATGTTGTGGTCTTCGCGGGCCAGTTTCTCAATGTATTTCGGATCGTAGAGGCGCTGCCGCTCGGCTTCCAGGTCGGCCTGCACCTTCTGCAGTTCTTCGACGCGCGCGCGGGTTGCCTCGGTCTCCTTTTTCAGCTGATAGATCTTGTATTCCAGACGGCCCATGTAGACAACCGAGATGGCGATGATGATGACCAGGACCCAGCGGAAGATTTTACCGCCCCGGTCCTGTTTCTTTTCCGGTACAGCCATTGCAGGTCCTCCTTGCTCTGATACGCCTGTCATTTACCAGTTCCGTCTTCCGCTTCGGCTTTCTTCGCTTCCGTCCAGAAGGCATCCAGTTCTTCGAGGGTGAAGTCCTGCCAGTCCCTGCCGCTCCGGGTCACGCAGTCTTCCACGTAATTGAAGCGCCGCGTGAAGCGGTTGTTCGTCCCGTTCAGGGCCGTTTCGCTCTCGATGCCGGCGTGACGGCCGTAATTGACGAGGGCGAAGAACAGGTCGCCCAGTTCGCTCTCCATGGCAGCCGGGTCCTTACGGGCCATGGCTTCCGTGAATTCCCGCCATTCCTCATGGACCTTCTCCTCCACCGGCGCCAGGTCATTCCAGTCGAAGCCGACCTTCGCGGCCTTGCGCTGGATCTTGTGCGCCCGCAGCAGCGAGGGCAGTCCCTCGTAAATGCCGTCCAGGACACGTTTGCGTTCCGGTTTCTCCTTCTGCTTGATCTTGTCCCAGTTGACCAGTACGTCGGAACTGCCGTCCACATGGACCGTGCCGAACACGTGCGGATGGCGTTCCAGCAGTTTTTCCGTCACTTCGTGGATGACATCCTGCAGGTTGAACCAGCCTTTTTCTTCCGCCATGCGGGCATGGAACACGACCTGCATGAGCACGTCGCCCAGCTCTTCCTGCATACCGCCGTGGTCATCCCGGTCCAGGGCTTCGATGAACTCATAACATTCCTCAATCATGTTCTGGCGGATGGACTTGAAATCCTGTTCCCGGTCCCAGGGGCAGCCGCCCGGTTCGCGAAGGGTCTGCATCATGTCGGCCAGGGGCCGGATGTCGTAAGCCGTTTTCCGCCGCAGACGCGGATAAGAAGCCCACTCGGCGCCGATGCCGTTCTCCAGGTCTTCCCGCGCCTCTTCGTCCGTATAGGGATCGTCGTCCGTGAGCAGCGGGCCTTCCTCTTCCACTGTTTCCGCCTCCCCGGGGCGCAGGTCCGGGCAGGCGGGGATGAAGACGCTCGTCAGGTGGTCGATCCGGGGCTGCCGGTCCACTTCGAACAGCGGCACAGGGCGGCACTCCTCGTCGGGCAGGCCCAGGTTGCGCAGGAAGAAGACCTCCGCGTCGTCGGGCAGCACATCCATGACAGCCAGCTTCATATCCGAAGCCACCATGGTGCTGTAGACCTGGGTGACCATGAGGGGATACCGTCCCGCGTCGGCAAGGGCTTCGCGGTCCTGGGCATCGATGATGCGCAAGCCGTTGATGGGATCGATGCCGAGGGATACATAAGCCAGATCCAGGAAGCTCAGGGCCGGCTTGATGATCAGGGGAATGCCCCGCTCCGCCGCGCTTTTGCGCAGAAGCAGCACCGTCTTCTCCGCCACCAGGGGGCTGCCGGGCACGGCGTACACCACGTTCTGGGCCGCCGCAGCCTCCAGCACGCGTTCGGTAATACCCGCGTAGACTTCCTCGAAACTGCCGCCCTTCTCGTACAGGTCATCGCACGCCGTATAGCGCACACCGGCCTGCTCCAGTCCGGCAACACAGGGATGCACCCGGGTCCGCAAAATGACGGGACCCTGTTTCAGCAGGTTCATCGCCTCGAGGGAAAGAAGCCCTGCCGGGCCGGGACCCAGACCGATGATCGTAATGGAACCTTTACTCATATCGCACCTCGAAAAATCACTTATGCAGCAGCCGGCCGATAAGGGGGATCCGGCGGCATTCTTCCGCCGTCACAATCCTCATCAGGGCAATAGTCACTACATATATTATAATCGAAACCACCATGCCTGCGCAAAGCCGCAGGACAAGACCGGATCCGGCCAGCAGATGCAGGACCCCTGCGGCGCCGGCGCCCATGAGGAGGGACGCCGCCAGGATGCGGACGCCTTCCCTCCAGGGAAAGGCGATGCTGTTTCTCCGCAAAAAGAACAAGTTGAGGCAGGCCACGACGAAGAAGTTGATGTTCGACGCCCAGGCAGCGCCGAGAATGTTCAGCCAGGCCTGGGATGTCAGATACCAGACGGCGATGGCCTTGACGAGGGAACCGGCGAACATGTTCCACATGGGCACGGCCGTTTTCCCGATTCCCTGCAAGGCACCCGTCGTCACCTGATAAATGCCCAGGAAGACGATGGACGGCGCCAGGTGGGCAATGACGGGGGCCGCCTTCAGTGTCCCGTAAAGGCTGCCCGAAATGGGAGCCGCCAGGACCGCCATCCCGACGGCCGCCGGCAGGACGATCAACAGGCAGATTTTCAGGGCAAAGGCAATCTGCCGCCGCACCTCGTCGGGGCGGTTCAACGTAAAGGCTTCCGAAACAGCCGGCACCAGGCTCAGCGTGAGGGACGTCGTCGGAATGGATGCCAGCATCATCAGGGGCTGGGCCATGCCGGACAGGTAGCCGAAGCGGGTCGTCGCCGCCGCCACGGCGAACCCTGCCGCACCCAGGGCATTCGGTACGAGGACCATGTCGATGGCGCTCGTCACAGGAATCAGCAGGTTCGCGCAGGACGAAGGGATTGCCAGCAGGATCAGCCGCCTGGCGATCTGCCGTGTGCTTTCCACCGTCTGCCGCACCTGCGTGTTGATTTGCGCCTGCCATTGCCGGGCCGCCCTGCGGTAGAAGAAGGTCAGGACGACCAGCCCCGTCAATCCGCCCGGCACCGTGCCAAATGCGGCACCGGCCGCCGCCCAGGTCAGGCCGTACGGCAGCATCCACCAGGCCAGAAGGATCATGGTCATGACCCGGACGAACTGCTCCAGGATTTGCGAAACCGCCGGGGGCACCATCATCTGGTATCCTTGGAAATAGCCACGGAAGCTGGCCAGGATGCTCGAGAAGAACACGGCCGGCGTCAGGACCAGCAACGCAGGATACACCCGCGGGTCACGGATGATGCCCGACTGGACGAGGACACCTGCCAGGCCGTACAGTGTCAGGGCAAAGAGCAACCCGAAAGCACCCATGAGCCGCATCGTCACTTTGAAGATGCGGTGCGCCCCGGCATAATCCTCTTTCGCCACCTTTTCCGCCACGATGATGGAAACGGCCACCGGTACACCGGCAGAACAGATGGACAGCATGAGCAGGTAGACCGGATAGGCCATCTGGTAAAGCCCGATGCCCTCGCCGCCCAGCATGCGCGAAAGAAGGATCCGGTTGACGGAACCCAGTACTTTGACCAGCAGTCCGGCAATGGTCAGGACCAGGGCCCCTTTCAGAAACTTGTCTTTACCCAACGGAATCGCTCCTTACAACGAAAATGAAGACAGTATATTGTCAAATGTGACAAGGGGAAACGCCCACAAGCACCCGCAACCGGGGACTGTCGTCATACAATCCACCTCGGCAACTCCTTTTCCAGCCATGTCAGCGGTTCCAGCTCCAGGCCCGCCGTACGGTAGGTCAGCCAGTTCCCCTTCGGGTCGTAATGCATCTGCATGCGCCCGGCGTGAAGCTGCACCAGCCCGATGAGATACTCCCCGTCAGCCCGCGCTTTGGGCAGGAAGATGATGCGGATCATCCCGCTGCGCACGCTGATACGGAGGATCCCGATGCGGCGGCACAGGGCACGGACCTGGGCCAGGTGCCACAGTTCCTCGACCTCTTCCGGCGGCGTGCCGAACCGGTCGATGATTTCGTCCATGAGGTTGTCCGCATCGCCCCAGTGCAAATCCACGAAGCGGCGGTACAGTTCCAGCTTGTACCGGGGGTTGCTGATATAGGCATCGGGGATATAGGCGTTGAGCGGGATTTCCAGAACCGGATCCGGCTCCACGGCTTCCGTCCTGCCATGATTGCGCAACCGGCGGATGGTCTGCTCCAACATGTCGCAGTAAGCCGCAAAGCCGATACCGGCAATGTAGCCGTGCTGCTGCGGTCCCAGCAGGTTGCCGGCACCGCGGATTTCCAAGTCGCGCATGGCGATCTTGAATCCCGCGCCCAGCTCCGTAAAGTCGCGGATGGCCTGAAGCCGCTTGGCAGCCACCTCGCTCAGGACCTTGTCTTTTTTATAGGTGAAATAGGCGTAGGCCAGGCGGGATGAGCGCCCCACACGCCCGCGCATCTGATACAGCTGCGAAAGGCCGAAGTTTTCCGCCCCTTCGATGATGATCGTGTTCGCCATGGGGACATCGAGGCCGTTTTCGATGATGGTTGTGCTCAGGAGCACATCACAGCGTCCCTCGTAAAAGTCCATCATGGCATCTTCCAAGGCCTCTTCGCTCATGCGGCCATGGCCGACCCGGATCTTGATGCCAGGCACCAGCCTGCGCAGGCGCGCCGCGATGGAGGCCAGGCCGGAAATGCGGTTGTGTACGTAGTAGATGCGGCCGCCCCGGCGCAATTCCCGCTCCAGGGCTTCCTTGACCATCCCGTCACTGTATTCGGCCACGTAGGTCTCCACGGGCAGGCGGTCCTCCGGCGGCGATTCGATGACGCTCATGTCCCGCGTGTTCACGAGGGCCATGTGCAGCGTCCGCGGAATCGGCGTAGCCGAAAGGGCCAGCACATCGATGCCCTGTTTCCACTGCTTGATCTTTTCCTTCTGGGCCACGCCAAAGCGCTGCTCCTCGTCGATGATGAGCAGCCCCAGGTCATGGAACACCACGTCAGACTGGAGCAGGCGGTGCGTACCGATGATGATGTCCACGTTCCCTTCAGCCAGTCTGCGCAGGACATCGTCCATTTCCTTGCCCGCCACGAAACGGCTGATCATAGCCACGCGCAGACCGAAGGGATCGAGCCGTTCGTGGAACGTGAGCAAGTGCTGCTGGGCCAGGACGGTCGTCGGCACCAGCACGGCGACCTGCTTGCCGTCCATGACGGCCTTGAAGGCCGCCCGCAGGGCCACTTCGGTCTTGCCGTAGCCCACGTCGCCACACAGCAGACGGTCCATGGGGACCGGCTTTTCCATATCGGCCTTGATTTCCGCAATGGCCTTCAGCTGATCCGGCGTTTCCTCGTAAGGGAACTTTTCTTCGAACTCTTTTTGGAATTCCGTATCCGGCGAAAAGGCAAAGCCTTTCGTGATCCTGCGCTGGGCGTACAGGCGCAGCAGTTCCTCCGCCAGGGCCGTAATCGCCGTGGAAGCCCGGCTCTTCATGCGCCGCCATTCGGCGCCGCCCATCTTGGACAGCTTCGGCGTCACGCCCTCGGCACCCACGTATTTGTGCAGCAGGCCGACCTGGTCCACCGGCACATAGAGCCGGTCTGTACCAGCATACTGGATCAGCAGGTAGTCGCGGTGCAGGCCGTCGACCTCCACGTTTTCCACACCGATGTAGCGTCCGATGCCGTGCACATCGTGCACCACATAGTCGCCGCCCTTGATATCCGTAAAATACTGGAGCTGCGCCCCTTTATGCTTCGATTTGAAGCGGTGGCGCCGCTGCAGTCCGTAAATGTCGTTTTCCGTGAGCAGGACCCAGTCCTCGTTCCAGAACCGGAACCCGTTGAAGAGTTCGCCGGCACCGCAGTTCGCTTTGCCCCGCTCTCCGGGTTCATCGTTCAGGCACAGGGCCGGCACGCCGTTTTCCCGCAGGTTTTCCGCGATACTGCGGGCTTTCAGGGCCGTCGTCATCATGATGTAGGGCGTCACGCCGTCCGCCGTAAGATTACCCAGATCCTCGACCAGCAGGTTGATGCTGCGGTTGTACGAGGACGCCCGGCGCACGGGCACCTGGAGGTGGCTGTAAGAAGGGAACTTGTTCCCTTCCAGAGCCGAAACGGCAAGGACCTGTGCTGCTTCCGCCTGTCTTTCCAGCTCCTCCGGCCTCCATACATCACCCCGGAAATCGGCGGCCTCCTTGTACAGGTGCTCCACCGTCTCCAGCAAAAGGGCTGGTTCGTCGAGGACGAAAAGGGTGTCTTTGGTGCCGTATTCAAACAGATTGGATCCGTACCCCTCGTCCCCGCCCACTTTGCGCAGCGGAAGCACACGCACGGACTCCACGGTTCCGACGGACCGTTTCGTGTCCAGGTCGTAGGGGCGCACATCGTCCACGGTTTCGTCAAACCATTCCAGGCGTACGGGGCGGTCGCTGTTCAGGGGAAAGATGTCCATGATTCCGCCACGCACGCAAAATTGACCGATGGCGTCCACTTCATCGGTCCGTTCGTAACCTATTTCCGTCAGTTTTTCAATCAGCCCGCTCTGGTCGAAGTCCTTGCCTTTCGCAATCTCCAGGGTTCCTTTGGCGAACCCTTCCGGATTGGGCAGGCGCTGCATCCAGGCCTCGGCCGTCACGAACACGATACCGGCCTCCTCGTTGTGGATGAGGCGCAGGGCAGCGGCACGGCCGGCCTGCACTTCGAGGTTCTGCGTCTCCGCCTGCACGCGCGGCAGGTTCACGGGATACAGTTCCTGCATGGGCAGGTCGGGATACAGCCACGACAAGGCCTGTCGGTATTCGCGCACGGCGTCCCGTCCGGACACAACGAAAACCAGCGTGCCCGCCGTCTCCACCAGGGAGCGGAGGGCCGCCAGGAAGACTGGCTTCGCCGTGCCATCCAGGCCGGACAACGCCACCCCTTTATGGTTGCAGCATAAGGCGGCGGCCTCCCGGGTTTCCCGGACGGCGGCCACCAGAGCAAGGATTTGGTCTCTCATAGAATTGGAATTCCTCAAATCAGTAAAATGTAAACCACAAAAAGAGGTCAGGAATAGTCCATGACCTCTTCTGGTTATGACATATTACATTATAGCAAAAATTTCTGTTGCAGCATAGCGTTCTGCTAAAGTTTTACGGAAGGGTTGCACCATTTTCCTTAAAAGATTTCTGTCGTTACAGTTTGACGGAGAAATTGTCCACATCGAGACGGTGTACGGCATCGACAAAACGGACCGTGCCGGTCTTGTAACGCATGGACACCGTGTGGGTGCGCACGCCGCCGCCAAAGAAGCGCACGCCCTGCAACAGCTGGCTGTCCGTGATGGCCGTAGCCGTGAACATGCAGTCGTCGCCCTTGACCATGTCGGCAATGGTCAGGACCTGGTGCACGTCCTTGATGCCCATCTTGTGGCAGCGGGCCAGCTGGTCCTCGCTCTCCGGGCACAGCCGGGCCTGCATGTCGCCGCCCAGGCATTTCAGGGCTGCCGCGCCCAGCACGCCTTCAGGGGCGCCGCCCTTGCCGATGTACATATGCACACCCGTGCCTTCGATGGCAGCATTGACGATAGGGCTCACATCGCCGTCCGTAATGAGCTGGATGCGGGCGCCGGCCTTGCGGATGCGCTCAATCAGTTCGGCATGGCGCGGCCGGTCCAGGACGACGACCGTGACGTCGTTGATATTGCGCTTCAAGGCTTTGGCAACGCGGGCCAGGTTTTCCTCCACCGGTGCGTTGATGTCGATGCAGCCCTTGGCACGGGGGCCGACGGCGATTTTTTCCATATACATGTCCGGTGCGTGGAGCAGACAGCCCTTCGGGGCGATGGCGATGACGGCGATGGCTCCGTTCTGCCCCTTGGCAACCAGGTTCGTGCCTTCCACCGGATCGACGGCTATATCCACTTCATCCCCGCCGGCACCGACTTGTTCCCCGATATACAACATGGGGGCTTCGTCCAGTTCGCCTTCACCGATGACGACCGTACCGGAAATATGCACCGTGTCGAACATGCTGCGCATGGCGTCCACGGCCAGCGCGTCCGTACCGTTCTTGTCACCCCGGCCGACGCTGCGGGCCGCGGCGATGGCTGCTTCTTCCGTTACACGGACAAATTCCATGGAAAGTTCCCTTTTCATTCGCTTACCACCTTTCTCCTCTTTGTATTTCCATCATTTCACATAAAGCCGAAGGAAGGACGGACGTCCTTGTATTCCCTTTAATTATCTCACTTTTGTGTATTTTCCGCAATAAAAGAAAGAGCAGAAACCCTTTCGGGTCTTCTGCTCCAGATTTTTCTCCGTCATTGTTGATTTGTCCGCTTTGCAGCCGCTTATCCCTTCGCGGCCCCGTACTGCACGGACGCAGCGATGAAGTCGCGGAACAGCGGGTGCGCCTTGGTCGGACGGGACTTGAATTCCGGATGGAACTGGCAGCCCAGGAACCAGGGATGTTCGCTCTGCGGCAGTTCGACGATTTCGACGAGCCGGCCGTCCGGCGAGGTACCGCCCAGGATGAGGCCGTTCTTCGTCAGCGTGTCGCGGTATTCGTTGTTGAATTCGTAACGATGGCGATGGCGTTCGTAAATCAGGGGTTCGCCGTAGGCCTTTTCGGTCAGCGTGCCCGGATATACTTTGCAGGGGTAGAGGCCCAGACGCATCGTACCGCCTTTATCCTCCACGTCGACCTGGTCCGGCATCAGGTCGATGACAGCCGGTACGGTCTCATCGAATTCGGAGCTGTTGGCATTCACGATGCCGCAGCGATGGCGCGCAAATTCAATGACAGCGCACTGCATGCCCAGACAGATGCCGAAGAAGGGGATCTTGTGTTCCCGGGCATAGCGCACGGAAGCGATTTTGCCTTCGATGCCGCGGTTGCCGAAGCCGCCCGGCACCAGGATGCCGTCGACACCGGCGAAGACCTTGTCCGTGTCCGTCCCTTCGGCTTCCAGTTTTTCCGTGTTGATCCAGCGGATGTCGATTTCAGTCTCGTTATGGACGGCGGCGTGTTTCAACGCTTCCGTCAGACTGATGTAGGCGTCCTTCAGTTCCACGTACTTGCCGGCGACGGCGATGGTCACCTTGCGGTCGTAGTGTTTCAGGATGCGTGCCACCATGTCATGCCAGGGGGCCATATCCTTCGGCCGGTTCGGCATGTCGAGTTTCTTCAGAACGATGTCGTCCATATGCTGTTCTTCCAGCAGCATGGGGACCTGGTAGATGCTTTCGGCCGTCAGGTTCTGGATGACGGCTTCCTTATCGACGTCGCAGAAGAGGGCCAGTTTGGCAATCATGTCATTCGTCATGGGCCGTTCGCTGCGGCAGACGAGGATGTCCGGCGTGATGCCGATACTGCGCAGTTCCTTGACGCTGTGCTGCGTCGGTTTCGTCTTCAGTTCGCCCGCGGCGCCGATGTACGGCACCAGGGTCACATGGATGTAGAGGACGTCGTTCTTGCCGACTTCCTTCTTGACCTGGCGGATGGCTTCAAGGAACGGCAGGCTTTCGATGTCGCCGACCGTGCCGCCGATTTCCGTGATGACGAAGTCCGCGTTGTCGTTCATGCCCACGCGGAACACGCGGGACTTGATTTCATTCGTGATATGGGGAATGACCTGCACGGTACCGCCCAGGTAGTCGCCATGACGTTCCTTGTTGATGACGGCCTGGTAGATTTTGCCGGTCGTGACATTCGAGCTCTTGGACAGGTTGATGTCGATGAAGCGTTCATAATGGCCCAGGTCCAGGTCGGTTTCGGCGCCGTCGTCCGTGACGAACACCTCGCCGTGCTGATAGGGACTCATGGTACCGGGATCGATGTTGATATAGGGATCGAATTTCTGTACCGTGACCTTGTAGCCCCTGCTCTTGAGCAGACGGCCCAGGGATGCCGCCGTAATGCCTTTACCCAGGGAAGATACCACCCCGCCGGTTACAAAAATGTACTTCGTTGCCATCGTTACTGTCCTTTCCTCTCTCACTGAATGGGTACCGCTCGCATGTCATGAAACGTCTCGAAAACAAAATAATTCATCTTAATTATAAAGGAATTCCGGGGAAACACAAGGATAATTTCACCCCTGCTTCCCTGCCTTTGCGGAAGGAATCCACGGTTACATCTTTTCCGGTGCGGAAACACCCAGGATGCCCAGGGCATGACGCACAACATGGCCGACGGCAAGGACCAGGGCCAGGCGGGCCTGTTGCAGGTCCGGCTCGACGCCCAGGATCCGGCACTGGTTGTAGGCCGTATGGAACAGGCCGGCCAGTTCGTATACGTAGTGTGCCACCATCTGCACGGCCCGCTCGCGGGCCGCCGTGGCAATCAGTTCCGGATATTCGCCGAGCTTCTTGATGAGGTCGACTTCAGCCGGATGCGTGAGCAGCGTGTACCTGCCCTTCCCTTCGACGGAGATGCCGGCTTCCGCCACCTGCCGCAGGATGCTGCAGATGCGGGCGTGGGCGTACTGCACGTAGAACACGGGGTTATCGTTGGACTTCTTTTTGGCCAGGTCGAGGTCAAAATCGAGCTGGCTGTCAATGGAGCGCATGACGAAGAAGAAGCGCGCCGCGTCGGTGCCGACTTCGTCAATCAATTCATTCAGCGTCACGGTCTGGCCCGTGCGTTTGGACATCTTGACTTCCTCGCCGTCGCGGATCAGGCGGACCATCTGCAGGATCAGGATTTCCAGCTGCTCCGGCTTGTAACCCATGCACTGCATGGCGGCCTTCATGCGGGCGATATAGCCGTGGTGGTCGGCTCCCCACAGGTTGATGACGCGGTCGAAGCCACGCTGGAATTTGTCCGTATGGTAGGCGATATCGGCCGCAAAATAGGTCGGCACGCCGTTGTCACGGATGACGACACGGTCTTTGTCATCGCCGAATTCCGTCGATTTCAGCCACAGGGCGCCGCCTTTTTCGTAGGCCCAGCCTTTGGCTTTCAGAAAGTCGCAGGCTTCCCTGATCTTGCCTGCTTCATGCAGCGTCTTTTCGCTGAACCACACATCGAAGTGGACATTGAAACGTTCCAGGTCCTCCTTCAGGGCCTCCAGCTTTTCCTTGTAGGCCAGGGTCTTGAATTCTTCCAGCCGGTCGGCCTCGTCCATCTGCAGGTACTTGCCGCCGTACTTTTTGATGATGCGTTCCGCCGTTTCCACGATATCGTGGCCGTGGTAGCCGTCTTCGGGAAATTCACAGGGTTTGCCCAGCAGTTCCAGGTAGCGCGCGTTGACCGAACGGGCCAGGTTGTTCATCTGGTTGCCGGCGTCATTGATGTAGTATTCCCGTTCCACATCGTAGCCGGCGGCCTTGAGCAGGGCCGCCAGGGAGCTGCCCACGGCCGCGCCGCGGCCGTGCCCCACGTGCAGCGGTCCTGTCGGGTTGGCGCTGACGAACTCCAGCTGGATCTTCTCGCCGGACGCCTTCGGCAGATTCCCGTAGCTTTCGCCCGCTTCCACGATATGGGCGAACATGTCGTACATCCAGTCCGGTTTCAGAAAGAAGTTCAGGAAACCCGGTCCGGCAATTTCCACTTTATCCACGTAGGGGCAGTCCAGATGCTCCGAAACGTACGCCGCCACGATACGGGGGTTGCAGTGCAGCGTACGGGCGGACTGCATGGCGAAGTTGCTGGCAAAATCGCCGAACTCCTTCTTCGGCGGTACCTCGAGTTGTACTTCGGGCAGGGCGCCGTCTTGCACGACACCTTCCGCTATGGCTTTTTTCGCTGCTGCCTGGATGGCCTCAGCCAGAATCATCTTGATATCCACGGTTTCCTCCTGAAATTCCGGAAGACCTGGCCGGCAGGCCTTCCCTGTTGGACTGATTAACTCAACTGGTTAACTCAAATCATTTCATTATACTAATTTCCGCGGTCCTGCTTCAACCGGAACCTGCCGCTATACAGGCTCCACCTCCACCGTGACTTCGATGCGGCCCGCTTCGCCGCCCAACTCCGAATCGTAGCGGAGGCGGATTGTCCAGCCCCGTCCTTTGCGGAACACGGCCAGACGCCGCGTGCGGATGCGCAGTGGAATATCCAGGTACGGCGTGTGGTACGTCGTCTCGAAAGTCCGTCCCTGTTCGAACTCCTCCCGCAGCCCATAAGGCCGCGTACGCAGAATCGTGACGGTACCGGCGCCCCACTTGACGGTCGTCGTGCAGCCGGCCAGATCCGACCCTTCCGGTTCGTCGTAGCGGGCATAGAAAGAGCCGTTCCGTTCCGTGAACAGCCCCACCGTATCGACATTGGAGCGGTTGACGGACGTCCCGTTCTTCACTTCGCTGTATACGCGGATACGTGCCTCCATGATGGACCGAACCTTCCCTGAACATCCCATAAACAAAGGAGAGCTGATCCATCCTTCGTCCGATAAGGGAATCAGCTCTGCTATTCCAAAAATAACTTGATATATTATACTCTACCGGTTCCTTGTCCGTCAACCGTTACACCATGTTGCCAATTTCCGGATTTTATTATATTATATTGTTATCTTTAATATTATCCTGCAACAGAATATGGTATGAGGGGCAATCATTATGAATACAACCATGGATTTTTCCGAAGTCATCGTCTTCATCGTATACCTGCTGTTCATGCTGGGTATCGGCGTGTACTTCTTCTTCAAGAGCAAGGGAGGCGGGGAAAAGACCTACTTCCTCGGCGGCCGCCAGATGGGCCCTTGGGTCGCGGCCCTGTCCGCCGGGGCTTCCGACATGAGCGCCTGGGTCCTCATGGGCCTGCCCACTTCCATTTACGCGCTGGGTCTCGGCCAGGTGTGGATTTCCGTCGGCCTGGCACTGGGCTACTCCATCAGCTGGATCCTGGAAGCACCGCGTCTGCGCCGGTTCTCCATCGTAGCCAATGATTCGATCACCATTCCCCAGTACCTGACAAACCGCTTCAAGGAAAATTCCAAGGTGCTGCAGGTCATCTGCGCCATCGTCTTCCTCATCGCCTACACCATTTACTCGGCCTCCAGCATGAAGGCCTGCGGAACCCTGTTCCACACAGTCATCGGCATGGACGCCACCCTGGCCATGTACCTCGGCGCCTGCATCATCGTCAGCTACACCTTCCTCGGCGGTTTTTCCGCTGTCTGCTGGACGGACTTCTTCCAAGGCATGATGATTCTCGGCGCCCTTCTGATTGCGCCGATTTTCGCAGCCTCCATGATCGATACATCGGCCGCTGCCTCGATTCCCGTCAGCTACTGGAACCCCATGCGGGACTGGCGCGAAATCGTTTCCGGCCTGGCCTGGGGCCTGGGCTACTTCGGCATGCCCCACATCATCATCCGCTTCATGTCCATCAGGTCGCAGCATGACATGCGCAAATCCGCAGCCATCGGCATCACCTGGACGTTCCTGATCCTGCTCTTCGCCACCATCGTCGGCGTCGTCGGCCGCCTCTTCCTGGGCCTGGACGAAACCGTCACGAAAGATTCCCTGGTCTTCGTCAACATGGTGCGCATCATCTTCCCGAGCGTCATGTCCGGCATCCTGCTTTCCGCCGTCCTGGCGGCTTCCATGAGCACCGCGGACAGCCAGCTGCTCTCCGCCGCTTCCGCGTTCGCCAGCGATGTCTATAAACCGGTCTTCCGCAAAAACAAGGCCAGCGACAAGGAAATGCTGTGGGCCGGCCGTCTCGTCGTGCTGGCCATCGCCGTCGTCTCCGTCCTGATTGCGTCGGCTCCTGATTCCGGTTCCATCATGGCCCTTGTCACGAACGCCTGGGGCATCTTCGGTGCCGCCTTCGGGCCGACCATCCTGCTGAGCCTCTTCTGGCGCCGCTTCAACTTCCATGGCGCCGTAACGGGCATCGTCGTCGGCGCCGTCGTCGACATCGCCTGGTTCACGTTCCTGAGCAGCACGGGCATCTACGAACTGGCACCGGGCTTCTTCTGCAGCCTCGTTGCCGCCGTCATCGTGACCCTCCTGACGAAGGAACCTTCCAAAGAAGTCAAGAAACTCTACGACAGCACCCTCGACTACGACGACTGAAACAAAAAAAGCTCCGCAACGACACAGGCCCTCCTTACTGAATCACGGTAAGGAGGGTATTTCATAGTACACAAAAAAACCTTGGAACCTTTCCGGACACCTGGAGCAAAGCGTATCAAGTGCCTGGGGAAATTGGGTCCAAGGTTTGGTTCCGGTGTGGCTGCACCGCCTTGAAAAGCAGTTTTACCGCATGTTTTCAATGATGTCCTCAAAATCATTGATCAGTTTCGGATGGCCCGTAACGGACAGGTCCCGGAGCATATAGCCGTAAGAATCGTACCATTTGTCGGCCAGCTCCATACCAAGGCCTTCTTTGCGGAATTCTTCCACCATCTTCAAGACGAAGCGGTTGACGTTGCCTTCTTTATCGACGTTCAGCGGAATGATGCGGGTTTCCGGCTCAAAGTCCTCCACCGTGATGTCCCAGCCGCCGGGGATAGGCGGACGCCGGTCGGCACGGATGAAATATTTGGGGCTGAAGCCGCAATACGTTCCGAATGCTTTGAACAGTTTTGCCTTTTCCAGGGGATAGCCGTTGGCATTCCCCCATTTTACGATTTCGTCCGAAACTTCATTGTTGTGGACGATACTGGATAATTCGCCTTTTTTCAGGACTGCCATAGAAATTCCTCCTATCAGCATAATGGTTGTCTGACTGCATCTGTTTTATTGTACCCTAAAGGGGACAGGATTTCAAACAGGAATCGAAAAATTCAGGACCGGCGCCGCAGGCCGTTTCCACGGTGGCGGGCCATGACATCCTGCAGGGAGGCAAGGAATCCTTCCCAAAGGACGGGGACCTGCTCCAGGGATTGTCCGACGCGGGCATCCAGCGAGGTGCGGAAAACCTGGATCTGCCGGTCCAGGGCGGCATCGTCCGGATGAAGGCGCTGCACGGCATCCATCCAGTTGCTGTTGACGTAGTCGTCATGCAGAAACCCGAGTGTGTCCTGGACCTGCTTCAACTGCCGGACAAGGGACGACGGCAGACGCAGGACATCGACAGTCTGCAGCACGTAGCGGATACGCTTCACCTTAATCCTCAGTTTGTGCAGATCTTCCATGTTATGGAAGTCGGGATACCGTTTCTGCAGTTCCGCCAGCTTTTCCACCCAGCTGCCCAGTCGCCGCCAGGCATATCGGGCGGCATCTTCCCCGCTCCGGTTCCAGTCCAGGGCCGTGCCGGCCCACAGATAGAATCCGGCCAGGCGCAACGTGTGTCCGTTGAGGTTGTTCCCGTCGTAAAAGGCGCTGGCAGCCTCTTCCCGCAGACCGGTAAAGGTGCGGATCAGGCAGCCCATGTCCTGACCGGTCCGGTCCTGGATCATCTGGCACTGCTGCAGTACGACATCCAGTTCGCGCAGACCGGACAAGGTCTCCGCCTCACTCCGGAAATAGCGCTGCCACTCTCGCACTTTGTCCGTCGGCAGGCCCTCCTTAAAGAACACGAAACAGGAACGCAGGCGGCGTAACTTGACCCGCAGCTGGCGCACGGCCTGCCGGGGGAGCCGGTCACTGAGGACCAGATACCAGAACCAGCTGATGCCATAGAGCTGCCAGGGCAGGTAATGGCGCACGGCCTCTTCCCAGCTGCTGCTGCGGGGCAGACACGGGTACGGACGCCCCGCCATGGCGGCCAGGCGCCGTTTCAGGTCCGGCTCGGCAAGGACATACTCATCCTTCCCGGCCAGCAGGCGCTGCACCAAGTCCCGGACTGCCGCTTCCCCGCCGGGTCCGTACTGGAATACGACGTCATACAGCGTAATCAGGTCACTGCGGATCAGCATGACGCCTTCCAGGGTCTGGACGGTGTAACGTTGTCCCGTTTCCCCGCCGGGGGACCCTATCAACTTGTAGCGGCGGTACCGGACGCTCAGCCCGTCCCCGCAGGATTTTTCCTGCATGCGCCCTTTGACCGCCTGCGTCCCTGTCAGCGCCGCAATACGGGCCGTGAACTGTTCCGGATCCGCCAGGCGGACGGCATGCAAACAAAGCTTCCGCATATCCCTTTTCCAAGCCTCATTTACTTGACACGGCTCGGCATGTCCTCTCCGGCCAAAGCAGCCAAAATGTTCTGTGCCGTCACAACGGCCATGGCATCACGCGTTTCCGCCGTCGCCGAGGCAATATGGGGCGTGACGGTGAGGTTCGGCAGGGCCAGGAGCGGGTGATCCCCCGGCAGTGGCTCCGGATCTGTCACATCCAGGCCGGCGGCAGCCACTTTGCCACTCTTCAGGGCGTCATACAGGGCATCTGTATCGACGACCTTGCCGCGGGAGATGTTCACGAAACGGACGCCGTCCTTCATTTTGGCGAAGGCATCGCGGTTAAACAGACCTTTCGTCGAAGGATTCAAGGTGACAGCCACGGCGATGAAGTCCGCCGTTGCCAGCAGTTCGTCGAAGCCCACGTAACGGGCATGGAGGGCCGTATCGTTGAGTTTGCGGTGCCGGTTGTGGTAGATGACCTGCATGCCGCTCACTTCGGCGCGGCGGGCGATGGCCTGTCCGATATCGCCTAGGCCAACGATGCCCAGGGTCTTGCCGTACAGGTCGGTGCCCAGGCCGAGGGCCTTGCGGGCGCCCCAAAGGCCGCCTTCCACATGTTTATGGCCGCGGACGATGCCCCGGGCCGTATCGATCAACAGCCCGTACGCCAGGTCCGCCACCGCGTTGACGAGGACGCCCGGCGTATTGCCGACAAGCACGTTGTGCGCCCGGCAGGCTGCCAGGTCGAAATTGTCGTACCCGACGGAAGCCTGGGCAATGACCCTCAGCTTCGGCGCCTGGGCAAGCAGTTCCTCATTGACGCGGATGTTGCCCGCCGAATAGATGGCGTCGGCATCCCGCAGCCATTCCTTCCAGGTTTCGGCCGGAATACGGCCGTGCTGCTGCCACAGCTTCAAATCCACTTTGCCTTCCAGATACGGCAGGGCCGCTTTGCGGATGCTGCCGCTGCAGATGACCTTCTTCTTCGTCAGATCCATGCTCTGTATCCTCCTTTGCGCAACATGCGGGAACGTTCCTTCATTTTACCGGCGGCAGGATTTCCAGCCAGTAGTTGTCCGGATCCGTGATGAAATAGATGCCCATGGCCGGGTTTTCAAAACAGATGCAGCCCATGGCCTTGTGTTTGGCATGGGCGGCCTCGAAATCGTCCGTCCGGAAGGCCAGGTGGAATTCGTCTTCCCCCAGGTCATAGGGCTCCGTACGGTCTTTGATCCAGGTCAGCTCAAGCAGGTGCGGCGTCTTGCCGTCCCCCAGGTAGACGATGGTGAAGTCCGGCCGTTCGATGCGGCGTGTTTCCTGCAGGCCCAGGGCCTCCTTGTAAAAAGCGAGGCTCTTCTGCAGGTCCAGGACGTTGAAATTATTGTGTGCGAACTTGAATTCCATGGTTTCCTCCTTACGGTTTTGTGTTTCTAATTATATACTATGTCGGAATTGTCCGAAAGCTGTGGTACGAAAAAACACCGCCAAAGCAGATGGCGGTGTCGGTATCCGTACCGGTTGCCGGTCAGGCATAGAAAAAAATCAGTTTTACCACCAGGATGGCCAGCGCGATGGCCGCCACCCATTTGCCCAGCATGCCCATGAACTGCATTTTGGCCGCTTCCCAGGCCAGGGTGCCGCAGTTCTTGCAGTTCCGCGTGCGATGGTATTCGTACGCATATGCCATGAGGAAGGATCCGGCCGCACCGCCGAGCAGGCTGCCGAAGACCGGCAGGGCCATCGTACCCAGCAGGCTGCCCGTCAGGGTGCCGCAGCCGATGAGGAACACGCCCCACCAGGGTACCCGTTCGGTCTTGATGCCGAAAAACGAGACCGAAAATTCCCACAGTTCGCCCAGGGCGTAGACCAGGATGATGGCCGCCACAAGGCGCGCGTCAAAGAAACGCCCGCTGTCAAAAAAAGCGAATCCCAGGCCGGTAAGCACGAGCAGGGTGTTGCCGCCCAGCCCGAAAAATGCCAGCAGCAGCCCGGCCACAATGCAGACGGCCGCCAGCAGGGCTTCCATCATGTATCCGTCAGACAACAGCCCGGCGGCCGACATCATCAACTGTTCCATATCCTTCCTCCTTTCCGTTTCTGCGGCCTCATTATAGCACAGGGGGCGGCCCCAGGATTTGAAAACATTGTGAAATTGCGGTAAAATGAAGTCAAACCGGCACGTTGCCACAAACGTACCCTGAATCTGATTAACCTGATAGGAGACCTGTATGAGTCAATTGATGCTGTATTTTCCTTTCGGCAACCCGGCCCTGCTCTGGGAAATGTGGCGCAGTTCCGTCATTGCCGCCGGCATGGTCCTCGTCGTCCTGCTGGTGTTCAAGCTCTGCATCCTGCGTCTGCTGCGGGGCCTGCGGGACAAGCTGGAATACGCTTTCCTGGACGACCTGCTCAAGGCATTCGACAAGCCGATCGAGTCCTTCTTCCTCATTTTCGCGCTGTATTCCTTCTGCATCTTCAGCCCCATCGCACTCCTTTCGCAGCATCCGTCCATCGACAAGATCCTGCGCAGCTGCCTCGTCATCTGCATCTTTGCGGGCCTCTATAACCTTTGCGACGCCGGGGAGGGGTTCATCCTCCACCTGATGCGCCGCGCCAACGTTGAAGTGCACCAGGCCCTGGCCGGCCTGCTCTCCACGCTGGCCCACATCCTGTGCGTGGCCCTGGCGTCCGTCATGGTGGCGAAAGAGTGGAACTACGACATTTCCGCCTTCATCGCTTCCCTGGGCATTGGTGCCATGGCCTTCGCCTTCGCCGCCAAAGACACCCTGGCCAACGTGTTCGGCAGCCTCGTCATCGTCATGGAACGGCCCTTCCAGATCGGCGACTGGATCCAGGTCAACAACATCGAAGGCCTGGTGGAAGATGTCACGTTCCGCAGCACGCGCATCCGCACGTTCTATCAGGAACTGGTCTACGTGCCGAACAACCTGCTGTCCAATACGCCGATCACGAACTGCACGCGCCGCAAGCGTTTCCGTATCCAGTACAGCCTGGGCGTGACGTACGGGACGACACGGGACCAGATGGAGTCCCTGTGTACCGAAATCCGCAATTACTGCGAGCAGGACCCGCACATCGACAACCGGGACATTTCGGCCTGCTTCTATGAGTTTGGCGACAGCTCCCTCAACGTCCGCATCGTCTGCTATATTGCGGCCGACCATTACAGCCAGTATCTGACGTACCGCCAGCAGTTCAACCTGGCCCTGATGAAGATTCTGGAAGACAAGGGCATCAGCTGCGCTTTCCCGAGCCAGAGCCTCTATTTCGAGACACCGCTCCACACCCGGGGAACTGTGGAAAGCACCGTGGACCTGCACCGGGACAAGGATGCGCTGTAAAAAGCCGAAAAACAGGAACCCCTTGCCGTACTATCGTTCCAACGGTATACGGCAAGGGGTTTTGATATGCCGGACAGGTTACTCTTCGCCGACCCACAGCGGTACATGGGAGAAACGGGTCACATCGACGAGGCCCCGGTCCGTCAGGCGCAGTTCCGGAATGACCGGCAGGGACAGGAAGGACAGGACCATGAAGGGGCTGAAATCATCCGGCACGCCCAGTTCATGCACCCAGAAGAGGAGCTGTTTCAGCTGGGCGTTCACGACGTCCGCCGCCCGGTCGGACAGGAGGCCGGCAATGGGCAGGGGCAGGGTGGCCTTCACTTCGCCGTCGGCCGCGATGACGAGGCCGCCGCCGATTTCGCGGAGCTTGTTGCCCGCCACGGCCATGTCTTCGTCGTTGGTCCCGACCAGGGTCAGGTTATGGGAATCGTGCCCCACCGTCGTCCCGATGGCGCCCCGTTTGAGCTGCACGCCGCGGACGAACCCCAGGCCGATGTTTCCGGTCCCGTGGTGCCGTTCGCAGACAGCCATCTTCAGGATGTCCCGCGAGGTGTCACTGACGGCTTCGCCGTTGAGGACGGAGGGCGCCTTATGCAGTTCCTTCGTCACCAGCTGGTTCTGGGACAGGCCGATGACACGCAGGCGGCACCCTTCTTCCACAGGGATCCGGAAGGCGGACGGATCCAAGGGCGGCATGTTCATGGTGAACACGGCCTGGCTCCGCACAGGCCGGCTGGTCCAATTCAGGCGGCCGTTATAGACGACGGGATAGCCGTCCTTGAGGACATGGACCGGCTGGAAGCTTTCCAGGTCGTCGAACACGTTGAGGTCGGCCGTATACCCCGGCGCCACGGCGCCGACGCCGCGCAGGCCGAAACATTCCGCCGTATTGAGCGTCGCCAGGGGCAGCAGCTGTTCCGCCGGATAGCCCTGGGTGACGCCGATTTCCAGCAGGTAGTTGATACTGCCCTGCCCGATGAGGTCATCCACATGGCGGTCGTCGGTACACAGGCAGCAGCGGCGGTTGTCCACTTCCTGGAGGACGGGCAGCAGGTCGACCAGGTTGTGGGCGGCACTGCCTTCCCGCAGGAACACGTACATGCCGCGGGCCACCTTCTCCTTTGCTTCTGCCACGGTGATACATTCGTGGTCATTGGTGATGCCGGCGGCGATATAGGCGTTCAGGTCCCGGCCCGTGAGTCCCGGTGCATGACCGTCGATGACGCCGTCCTGGAACGCCGCCAGCTTGTCCAGGACCTCCAGCTGGCCCGTGACGACCCCCACATAGTTCATCATTTCCGCCAGTCCCCGCACGCGCGGATTCAGTTCCCGGACCGCCTTCATGTCGGATGCCGTCAGAATCGCGCCCGATGTGTCCAGATTGGTCGCAGGTACGCAGCTCGGCACGTTGATGTACACGGAAAGGGGCATGTCCTCCGTTTCCTCCAGGAAGAACTCAATCCCCGAAACACCGAGGACATTGGCGATTTCATGGGGATCCGCGAACACGGTCGTGACCCCGTTCAACAACAGGATTTTGGCGAGTTCGCGCGGCGCCAGCATGGAGCTTTCCAGGTGTACGTGGGCATCCATGAAGCCCGGCGTCACATACTTGCCGTGCACATCGATTTCCCGCCCGCCTTCATACTCCCCGATACCGACGATGCGGCTGCCCCGGATGGCGACATCGGCCGTCTCCCAGGACTGCGTGAATACGTTGAAGACCTGTCCCCCTTTCAGGACCAGGTCGGCTTTCCGTACGCCTTCCGCCGTGGCGATATCCGCCGCAATGCGGGCCCTTACGTTGTCTTCCATACGCGTCACCTCATTCAGGACTTGTTTGTAATCATTATAACATACTGTTTCCGCTGCCGGAGGGGAACCTTGGAAAATCCATGCAAGGACTGCCGTTTTTTGGTATAATGGGGTTACTTTTAAGCAAAGAAGGTTTTTTATGGATGTCTTAATCCCCTACATCATCGTCATTCCCCTGCTCTTTCTGGCCGGGTTCGTCGACTCCATCGCCGGCGGCGGCGGCCTGATCTCCCTACCGGCCTATTTCCTGGCCGGACTGCCGCCCCATCTGGCCCTGGGCACGAACAAGTTCAGCTCCACTTGCGGCACGACCATCGCGACCATCCGTTTCGCCATGAACGGCTTCATCCGCCCCCGCCTGGCGGGCATCTGCATCGTGGGCGCCATCGCGGGGTCCAGCATCGGGTCCCGTCTGGCTCTGCTGACAGACGGGGACATCATCTCCAAGATGATGCTCGTCGTCCTCCCCGTCGTGGCGTTCTATGTCATGCGCAACAAGAAGCTGACCCAGAAGATGAACGAAGGCGAGCCGGAACCGGACCGCACAGCTCCTTTCAAGTGCGCTGTCACAAGCCTCGTCATCGGCTGTTACGACGGGTTCTACGGTCCCGGAACGGGCACCTTCCTGCTGCTCGTGCTGACCGGCTGGGCCAGGCTGGGCATCCGCACCGCAGCGGGCCTGACCAAGGCTTCCAACCTGTCGTCGAACGTGGCGGCCCTGGCCACCTTCCTCCTGACCGGCAACGTGTACTTTCCCCTGGCCATCGCCGGCGCCATTGCCAACATCTGCGGCAACTACATCGGGTCCGGCATGGTCCTCAAAGACGCGAGCCGCATCATCAAGCCGATCATCATCATCGTCCTCGTCCTGCTCTTCATCAAGATCCTCTGGCAGGGATAACATATCCTCCCGCTTCCTGCCCCCTTGCCTTCCTTCCCGGGAACAGGCAGACCGGAAGAAGCGGAACGGCACTGTATCATTAGCGTGAAAGAAGGCAATTTCATGAAGAACGGTAAAAACAGGTTGAAAAAGGGCAATGCGGCCAAACAGGACAAACTGCGCAAGACCACGGCACCAGCTGCCGCAGCGGTCCCGAAGAAGGGCAAGGCGGCCCTGCGCGAAGAAATCCTGAAGCAGCCGTCGAACCAGGAAATCACAGGCAGCAAAAAGAAGAAGGCGGCCTGCCTGGCCATCTACATCCTCGTCCTTGTGACGGTGCTCTTCCTGCTGTGGAAGGGCGGTATCCATCTTGTCCAAACGTACCTGAAGTGAAGGGGACAAAAAACGCCGCAGTCTCTCCGACTGCGGCGTAGTTTTTTTCTGGCGACCCCGGCGCGATTCGAACGCGCGACCTTTCGCTTAGGAGGCGAACGCACTATCCAGCTGTGCAACGGGGCCGCAATAAAGTCATTATACCACAAAAAATCCTGTTTGTCCGAAATTTCAGGGCCGCCGCCCGGACGGTCACAGGGCCTCCTTTTTCCAGACCCAGGGATGGCGCCGGCAGATGCCGTCGGCAAAGGGAATGAAGATGGAGAGGATGCCGAACAGGGCGAGCATGAAGCAGTACCACATATGGGGCACGATATCCAGCGTATTGAGCAGGACACCGTTCTGCGTGGCCAGGGCCGCTGCGGTCAGCAGCTGCGCCGCATACGGCAGGATGCCCTGGAAGACGCAGGAGAAGATGTCAAGCAGGGACGCCGTCCGCCGCGGATCGACGCGGTATTTGGCACTGATCTGGCGCGCTACATCGCCCACGATGATGATGGCCACCGTGTTGTTCGCCGTGGCGCAGTCGATAAGGGAAACAAGGGCGGCGATGCTGATCTGGGCACTGCGGTTGCCTGAAACCATGCCCTGGAGTTTCCAAATCAGCCAGCGGATGCCGCCGTAATGGCTGATCAAGGCGGAAATGCCGCCGCAGAAGAGGGCCAGGAAAAAGGCCTCGTTCATGCTGTTGAACCCTTTCCAGATGTCCTGGGCGAAGGCGATGAGTGTCAGGTCGCCGCCCGACAGGCCGATGATACCGCTCAGAAAGATGCCGATGGTGAGCACCAGGAAGACGTTGACCCCGATGAGGGCCAGGAACAGGACGGCCAGATACGGCACGACCTTGATGAAATGGTAGTCCTCTGCGACGGCCGTGACATCGAGGCCCGCCGTGCCGAAAAAGAGGTAGATGCCCGCCGTCAGGATGGCGGCCGGAATGGCGATGAGGAAATTGACTTTGAACTTGTCCTTGAGGCCGCAGCCCTGGGTACGGGTGGCGGCAATGGTCGTATCGGAAATCATGGACAGGTTGTCGCCGAACATGGCGCCGGACACGCACGCTGCGACGATAAGGGCGCCGGGGATGCCGCTTTTGGCGCTGATACCGGCGGCAATGGGGACAATGGCCGCCACGGTGCCGACGGACGTGCCTGTCGCCGTTCCCATGAAGGCGGAAATCAGGAAGATGCCCACGGTCAGGTACTGGGGCGAAATGAGGCTGATGCCCAGGCTGACCGTTGCGTCGCGTCCGCCCATGGCCGCAGTCACGGCGGAAAAGGCGCCGGCCATGATGTAGATCATGAGCATGGTCATGACGTTCTCATTGGCCGCCCCGCGTGTGAAGATGCGGAACTTTTTGCGGATCGTTTCCCGTCCCATGCAGAACGCGGACAGGACGGCGAGGAACATGGCCGTCACGGACGGGAACTGGTAAAAGGCCATCTTGACGCCGTGCATCTGGAAATAGATGCCCGCACCCAGATAGATGACGATGAAGATGACGAACGGAAGCAGGGCCAGTGCCGAGCCTTTCCTCACAGCTTTGGTGTTCAACGGAAGACCTCCCCGAAGCGCGGCTTCCGCCTTCGGAATGCCACGCTGGTATTCATGGTACGCATGATAACAAAAAAGAGTGCCGCTTCAAACGGCACTCTCCAGTTCTGCGCGATACTGGATTGTCACAGGCCTTCCTGGCAGGTTTCCGCCATTCCGGGAGGCATGCTCCATTCGACGCGGACGTCCGTTGCCACCCACATGCGGGTCAGGCACTGCTGGAACGCTTCCAGGCTGTCCAAAGGATTCAGGGTGACTTCCTTGAAATCACGGATGGTTTCCCCGCTGGCAATGCGGAAGGTATGCGGTTCAGACAGGTATTTTTCCACGGCGGTCTTGGCGGCGGCTGCTTCGTCATCGAGCACCACGCTGGCACGCTTCGTGTCCGGGTCGTATTCGATATATCCGTAATGCGCGTGAAAATTGATTGTCACGGCGTACTTGCTCATAATTTTGCCCCTCCTCGATAATTGAATTCATTATAACAGGAATCAGGCAAATTCTCAATAGCTATACGTTCCCTTCTTTTTTCAACCGGACCCCTTTTTCGAGGCGGTCCTTCTCCCGCTGCTGCCGGTTGTACGCCATGGCGGCCAGCTGCGCCTGTTCATAGAGGATGCTCTGGGAGCTGACCGGGTTGCCGCGGCCTGGCGTGGAGCGGCGGTAATTGCCGTTGGACTGCATGATGTGGCTGCCCACATTGTCCGCCAAATACAGGTTCAGGATATCCTGCAGGCGCCGGATATGCTCTTCCGTCTCGACGGGGAAGAACAATTCGACGCGGTCGTTCAGATTACGGGGCATCCAGTCGGCACTGCTCAGGAACACCTTGTCGTCGCCGCCGTTATGGAACCAGAAGATGCGGCTGTGTTCCAGCTGGCGTCCGACGATGCTGCGGACGGAAATGTTCTCGCTGATGCCTTTCAGGCCCGGGCGCAGCGTACAGATGCCGCGGACGATGAGCTCGATCTTGACGCCGGCGATGGAAGCCTCGTAGAGCTTCTGAATGACCGGCTTGTCCAGCAGGGAATTCATTTTCGCCACGATATGGCCTTCCCCGCCTGCCTTGGCAATGCGGATCTCGTTATCGATGAGTCCGTAAATCTTTTCCCGCAGGCCCAGGGGCGCCATGGTCAGCTTGTTCCAGATCGGAGCCTGGGAATAGCCGGACAGCAGGTTGAAGAAGGCCGACGCGTCCATGCCGAACTGGTCGTTGGCCGTCATGATGCCCATATCGACGTACAGTTTCGCCGTTTTGTCGTTGTAGTTGCCTGTGCCCAGATGTACGTAGCGTTTGATGCCGTCGGGCTCCTGGCGCACGACGAGGATGATCTTGGAATGGGTCTTGAGGCCCACCAGGCCGTACAGCACATGGGCACCGGCCTTTTCAAGGCGCCGGGCCCAAATGATATTGTTTTCCTCATCGAACCGGGCCTTCAGTTCAACCAGGACCGTGACCTGCTTGCCGTTTTCAGCGGCGCGGGCCAGGGCCGCTACGATGGGCGAATTGCCGCTGACGCGGTACAGGGTCTGCTTGATGGCCAGGACCTGGGGATCGTCGGCCGCCTGGTTGACGAAACTGACGATGGGGTCGAAACTCTCGTAGGGATGATGGAGCAGGATGTCCTTTTCGCGGATCTTGTCAAAGATGTTGCCGTATTCAGGCAGTTCCGCCGGTTTCTGCGGTACGAAGGGCTCATGGAGCCAGGGCCACATGTTGTCCAGGGAGATGAAGGCGAAGAAGCAGGTGGCATCCAGGGGGCCGTTGATTTCGTACACCTCTTCCTTCGTCAGGTCCAGATTCTCCTCCAGGAACGTCACAATCTTCTTGTTCATCGTCCGGGCGATCTCCATGCGGCGGGTGACGCCGCGTTTGCGCTGGCGCAGCGATTTTTCGATTTCCTGCAGCAGGTCGTCGATATCGTCCTCATCCACATCGAGATCGCTGTCGCGGGTGATGCGGAAAGGCACCACGTCGAGGATCTTGCAGCCGGAGAAGAGGCTGTCGCAGTGTTCCGTGATCAGGTCTTCCAAATAGAGGAAGGTCCGGTTCCGTTCCGGCACCACTTCAATAAGGCGCGGCAGCACGGAAGGGACCTGGACGACGCTCATACTCTCTTCGCCCTTGGCCGTAATCAGCTGTACGGCCAGGTTCAGCGTCTTGTTGCCAAGGAACGGGAAAGGACGCGATGCATCGACGGCCATGGGCGTCAGGACGGGGTACACCACTTCCCGGTAATAGTTTTCCAGCCATTCCCTGCCTGCCTCGGAGCAGGCACTGTATTTCCTGATTTCCGGGCCGCCGGCCTTTTTCAATTCCTTCAAAAGGCCTGCGAGCATCCGGGACTGGAGGCGCATCATATCATGCGCCGCCAGGGAGATTTCCGTCAGTTGTTCCCGCACCGTCAGGCCCGACGGATCCCGGCGCTTGACGCCGCTTTCCAGCTGGTCCCACAGCCCGGCCACGCGGACCATGAAGAACTCGTCCAGGTTGGACGCCGAAATGGCGATGAACTTCAGCCGCTCCAACAGGGGCGTCGTCTTCACTTCGGCTTCGCGCAGGACACGCAGGTTGAACTTCAGCCAGCTCAGTTCCCGGTTGAAGAAATATTCCGGCCGGTCCAGGTCCCGGACCGGCTCCGCCTGCACGGGCTCCTGCGCCGGTTTGCCGGCCGCTTTCCTGCGCAGGGCGCGGCCCGTCCTGCTCGTCCTCTTGACGATGGATTCAATGGATTCCTTTGTATCAGTCATTCCTTACAACTCCCGTTCCAGACGCACTTCTATACCGTATACCTCTTCCAGCATGGTCGCTTTTGAGGCAAACACCCACTCTTCCAGGTCCAGATCCATCCGGCTGTGCACTTTGAGGACCAGCTCGCGGTTCTGGATCTGCACCTTCACCTTGTCGATCTTCTGCAGGTAGCTGCGGTCCAGGGCATCAGCCAGCCGCACGATGGCGGACAGTTTGGCGACCAGGGGGATCTCCGCCTGGACCGGCGGTTTGACGAGGGAATGGTCCCCGAAATCCCCTTCCAGCACGTTATGGGCGTGGTAGTACGAAGCCAGGGCGATGATCTGCTTGTCCTCTTCCGTAAACCCGATGATGTCCGTCCCCATGATCAGCTGATAGGAATAGAGCGAATGGCTGCGCATGGACACATACTTGCCGATGTCATGCAGGACGCACGCCGCCCGCAGCAGAAGGCGGTGATGGTCGTTCAGGCCGTAGCGCCGGCCGATTTTGTCGAATATCGCCAGGGAAATCTTTTCCACCTGGCTGACATGGTTAAAGTCGTAATGGTAGTTTTCCCCGACGTGGTGCACCAGGCTCAGGAGTTCTTCCTCCAGGCCTGCCGCATACTCCGGCTCCTTTTGCTGCACGATGTAGCGCAGCCGCATGCCGTCAATGAATGTTTCGTCGGACACGATGATCTCCTGCGCTGTCGGAACCAGGGAGAGCAGCTGTTCATAGAGCAGGATCATCGGCAGGATGATTTCCGCCTCGTCCTCCGTCACATGGAAGAGCTGGATCATCTGGGGCAGGTTGAGGTTGCGGATTTCATCGAAGACAGCCATGAATTCGTCCCGCGTCAGGTGGGTCAGCCCGCCCGGACCGGCGCTTTTCTTGCCCAGAATCTTCAGCAGCAGCTCCGTCTCCGTGCCGGAAATGACCAGATAGCGCATACTGCGCCCGCGCAGGGCCGCCTTGACCGGCCCCGTCGTACTGGCCAGGAACTGCATCAATGCCCGGTTGAAGTGCTGGCTGCTGCGCTGGTAGTAGTTGAAACTTTCCTTGATGCGGATGATGCCGATATGGAAGTTCTCCTGGAAGGTGATTTTGTCGCTCTCGATGCCGGTGATGCCGAGACCGCCCGACGAGATGTCGATGAGCATCATGCCTTCCCCTGTCGAGATATGCTGCTCCGCCAGGGTATGGCGGATGGCGATGAACTTCGTGTAGATTTCCATAGGCATTTCCGTGACTTCGACCGTGAGGCCCGTACGGAGCCTGACCTGGTCCAGCAGATAGACCTGGTTCCGTGCTTCCCGCACCGCCGTCGTGGCCTGCGCCCGGTACACCTCGACCCCGTAGTCCTGCATCAGCTCGCGGAAGCCCTGCAGTACCTGGCAGATTTCCTCCACCATGGGGAAGGGGATGATCTTGTTCTTAAACGATTCCTCCCCCAGGCGGATGGGATAATCGCATTGTTCGATGACCTTGAGGCGGCGCAGGCTGCGGAATTCCACAATCTGCATGCGGATCATTTCGGAGCCCAGATGGATGACCGCCAAGGTCGTGTATGTTTTTCGTTTTGGCATTGTTGCACACCTCTTCGAGTTATATCCTGCCTTATTTGGAATATTCGACGGCAGCTCCTGCAATTCCTTGCAGGAAGATGCCAAACGGACGAAAACATTTGCGGCAGGACGGAAAGGGACATCTTATCCTCTTAATCATACCGTAATTTTTGTAAAATTGGGGTAAATTCCCCATCGGTTCCGTAAAATAGTATATAATGGAGATACAAGGTCAAACGGGACAGCAGTGTGGCCCTGCACCGGAAGCGGTGCGGCAGGCCCGGAGGAGAACGTTATGCAGCGAATCGCCATCATCGACATAGGCTCGAACTCGGCGCGCCTGGTCATCAGCCAAATCTACAGCAACGGCGCGTATAACATGGTCTTCAACCAGAAGGAAACGTTGCGCCTTTCACAGCGCCTGACGAAAGAAGGCTGGCTGGACGACAAGGCCTTCGAACTGACCCTGTCCACCATGCAGGCCTTCGCCTTCATGTGCCGGCAGAGCAAGGCCGACAAAATCATCGCCGTCGCCACGGCGGCCATCCGCAATGCGCCGAACGGTCCGGAGCTGGTCAAGCAGGTCGCGGAAAGGACGGGCATCCATCTGCATATCCTGCCCGGCACGGCCGAAGCCTACCTGAGTTTTTTGGGCATCATCAACACCCTGAACGTGAAGGAAGGCATCCTTTTCGACCTGGGCGGCGGCTCGACGGAACTTGTGCTGTTCCGTGACCGCCAGCTGATTGATTCCGTGTCGATTCCCATTGGCGCCGTCAACACAACGGCCATGTTCAACATCCGCGGCACCATGTCGAACAGCGTCTTGAGCGACGTCAACTACCTGCTGGCCTCCAAAATCAACCGGTACAGCTGGCTGAAGAACACGAAACTGCCCCTTATCGGCGTCGGCGGCACGGCCCGTACGGTCGCCCGCATCATCCAGAAGGAGCACCACTACCCCGCCAGCAAGATCCATAACTTCGTCGTCACAGCCCCGACCGTACGTTCCCTGTTCAAGCGGCTGCGCGGTCTCAGCCTGGAGGACAGGAAAAAGGTTCCCGGCCTGTCGGCGGAACGGTCAGACATCATCCTCGGCGGTATGGCCATCATCAGCTTCCTGCTTGACCTGACGGGCGGCAAGAAGATCATCACGTCGGGCTGCGGCCTGCGCGAAGGCCTGTTCTACGATTACTACGCCCGGCAGCGTTTCGTCCCGCTCATTGCCGACGATATCCTGGAAACAAGCACGTGGAATGTGCTGCGCCTGTATTCCAACAACATCGAGCACTGCGTCCACGTGGCAGACCTGGCCATGACCATGTTCGACAACTGGTGCAGCCCCCTGGGCATCAACCGGCGCTACCGCCGCCTTATGCGGGTCACGTCGCTGCTGCACGATATCGGCATCACCATCAATTATTACAGCCACGCCCGCCATTCAGCCTATATGATCCTCAATGCCAAACTATTCGGCCTCACCCATGCGGAGCAGATGATGTGCGCCGTCGTGGCCGCCTGGCATAACGGCCAGTCGAAGAGCTATTTCCGCAACCATGCCTACCGCAGCCTGCTGACGGACAAAGAGTGGGACCAGGTCGGACGCATGGCCGTCCTGGTGGGCCTGGCGGAATGCCTGGACTATACGGAAGGCGCCAAAATCGCTGGCGTGAGCCCCTCTATCGACGGCAAGAAGGCGGTGCTGGAAATCACGTCCACGGACGGGCCGGCCGTCATCGAACTTCATCAGCTGGAAGAGAAGAAGCCCTGGTTCCGGAAGACGTTCGGCATGGATCTGGACATCAGGATCGTTTGAAAAGGACAAGGGAAAGGATCCGCTTCCTGTCAGGGATCGAGTAGGAGGGGGCGGTTAGCCCCCGTCCTCTCACACCACCGTGCGTACCGTTCGGTACACGGCGGTTTCAACAGTTGTTATGCACCGACTGGT